>OMOD01000096.1 GCA_900290255.1 Candidatus Sulfotelmatobacter kueseliae | reverse complement strand
GGGCCACCCTTATACGCTACCCATTGGGGCTTGCTGAAGCAACCGGATAATCAGAAGCTGGCTAGCTGCTCCACTGGATCGAGACGTGTCGGAGGCCCTTGAGCGAATCCGGTGCGCCCCAGATGTTCAACAAGTCGCGGTGATGCCCGACGTACACCTCGCCGCTGAGGTGTGCATCGGTGTTGTTGTCGCGACTTCTCACCTGATCTATCCCCAGGCAGTGGGAGGCGACATCGGATGCGGCATGCTGGCGGTCGCGGTTGACGTGGAGGCCTCCGCGCTGAAGAATCCGAAGACTGCCGCCCAGTTGCTGAACGAGATCGGGCGTGCGGTACCCTCGCGCCGACACAACCGGAACGCGGTAATTCCTCAACCTGCTGAGATAGCAAGCGATCCGCTCAGTCATGCCCGCCTAGAGGCAATTCGCCAAAAGGAGGGCGAGATTGAGTTCGCGACTCTCCGCAGTGGAAACCACTTCCTTGAGATGCAGGCGGACGAAGAGGACCGGCTCTGGCTAATGGTGCATAGCGGATCGCGAGCGCTCGGGCAGGTGATCCGCGACCATCATCTGGCGCGCGCGCAACTGGTCGAGGGACGACTGCGTGCGCTCGATGCGGAATCGGATATTGGCAAAGAGTACCTTCACGATGTCTTGTGGGCCAGGCAATTCGCCGCGGCTTCTCGCAAGGCGATGGCAGAGGAAACCGGCAAGGTGCTGACACGAATCTTGAAGCGCAGCATCAGTTGGGAGACGATGATCGCAATCGATCACAATCATGTCGCGCTTGAGCGTCATGGCGAGCGCGAGTTGTGGGTGCATCGCAAGGGCGCAATGTCCGCCCAACAAGGACAGCCCGGAGTCTTGCCTGGGTCGATGGGTAGTTCCAGCTTCCATGTGGAGGGGCGCGGTTGCGAAGAGGCGCTCTGTTCGAGCGCTCACGGCGCCGGCAGAGCCTTGAGCCGGGGCGCGGCGCGGAGCAAGTTCAGCGACCGTGAACTCCGGCGTCAAATGGAAGGCGTCTGGTACGACTACCGGCTGACGGCAAAACTCAGAGACGAGGCACCCGCTGCGTACAAGGACATTCGTGCGGTCCTCAAGGCGCAACGAGAACTGGTGAAGGTTATCCGCACGCTACGACCGGTGCTCAACTACAAGGGCATCTGAAAGAGAATGCAGGCGGTGAGCCTCTCCTGCATTGGCGTCCACTTTGACACGGCAATTGACTGGAGGAATGGATCAAGTCGCGCAGGTCTCTGGGACCTGCGCGGCGGCTGCTTTTTCGTTGAGGTAATCGGTTGCACGTTGGGCGTGAGCGGCTGCCGCAAAGATGGCGCGGTTGTCGTGCTTGAGAACTTCGAGCCATGTTGCGATATACGCTGCGTTGTCTTCGCTAGCATCCTGGTGCAGTTCGAGATCGGCGCACAGGAAAGCAGACCCTAATTCCGCAACGAGTTCCTCCCGGCTGTAACCTTCATCGCCCCAGCTCTTGCGGCCAAGATCACGGTCGAGGCGCTGCGGGTGTTTCGTCCAGTGCGCCAGTTCGTGGGCGAGGGTGGAATAATAGGACTCCGCGTCGCGGAAGGCTTCAAAGGGCGGCATCTGCACGTAGTCTAATTCCTGAGCATAGTAAGCTCGATTTCCACCGTGTTTGATCGTCGCTCCCGTCTTCGCAAAAAACTTCTCGGCATGGTCAATGCGAGCTACAGGGTCCAGCGTCGGGACGGCTTTTGCGTAGTAGATTTCGGGCAAGCCTTCGATCTGCTCGACGTTGAAAACGGCATAGCCCTTCATGTACGGAATTTCGCGCTCGACATCCTGGCCGGTCTTGTCGTCACGCTCGGAGCGTGTGATGGCATTGGCGTAGACGACAAGCGAACCTTTCTCGCCTTTCTTGACGTGGGCGTTTAGTTCGCTCGCCTGACGATATGTCATCCAGATGGGAGCGGCAAAATTCTGCGCTAACGCGGACATCCAAAGCGACAGAATATTGATACCGGAGTAGGGCTGGCCGTTGTGACGCAAAGGACGCGTGATTCGACCTGCGGCATGTTCGGCATTCCAGGGACGTATCCACGGACGAACACCCTTTTCCAGATGCTCCACAATCTGCGTGGTGATTCGGCTGTAAACGTCTTTTCTTTCGGTGGTGTTTTGCATTGTATTCTCCTTCAAAACCAATTTTTTTCTTCGCGAAATCCGCGACGGTTTTGAGGCGTTCAGCGGCGCGGACCAGTCAAGGGCGCGGTTTGTCCGCGTTCATCGAAGACCCTTGACAGGGAGCACCGCTGGAGTAACGCCGGTTTTCAAAAGCGCGGGTTGAGTGGGGAAAAAAATGAAAGGAAGAAGACTTCGGCTAAGAACACCGAATCGGAGAAGTTGATCGGCGATTTTCGTCTGGTCGTTGGGGCAGGGAGGGACTTCGATTTGGGAAAAGCAGCCTATTTTTTTTAAATGCGGCGGTCGCTTCAGGCCTGCGAAACGGACGGGTGACGGACTTCTAGGCTTGGGCCGAAAAGGTATATTACGATGTCTGTTAATACCCTTTACAGGGACTTCATGCGTTTGTAATATACCCAAATGGATGAACTTCAGCCGATTCCAAAGGGCCGGGGACAGCTGAGCCAAGTCTTGCAGAGCGCGGGAGAGATCATCTCGGTTGAGGATGTGACGACCACACTGCAGATGGAGCGGCGGCAAGCCACGAAGCTGTTGGCACGATGGAACACGCAAGGCTGGATCAAGCGCTTGCAACGAGGATTGTACGCACCGGTGCCGATTGCCTCCCTCGGTCAAAGTCAGGTGCTTGACGACCCGTGGCTGATTGTTCCGACGCTGTTTGGGCCAGCATATATCGGCGGGTGGACCGCAGCCGAACATTGGGGATTGACTGAGCAAATTTTTCGGGGCGTGTGCGTCCTGACAGCCCGCTCGGTGAGGGGCAAGGAAAAAACCATCCAAGGAGTAGATTTTTCTCTGAAGCGGATTTCAAAGCGCGCCATGTTCGGTACGAAGCCGCTTTGGCGCGGGCGCGTCAAAGTTGAGATATCGAATCCGGCCAAGACGATTATTGACATGCTCGATGACCCGGCTATCGGGGGTGGCATCCGCCATGTGAGCGATTGCCTTGAGAAGTATTTCAGCGAAAACAAAGGCACTGCGGAAGAGCTGATCAGCATCGGCGAGCGCCTTGCAAACGGAGCCGTGTTCAAGCGTCTCGGTTTCTTGGCGGAAAGACGGGGCGGCCCAGATGAGTTAATCGAAGGTTGCCGCGAGCGGTTGACGGCGGGAAATGCGAAGCTCGACCCGGCGGTGCCAAGCCGCAAGCTGGTAAAGCGTTGGCGTGTCTTAGTCCCGCCAAGCTGGTTGGCGAGGGCATCATGATCGATCGCGCAGAAATCCTGCGGTTCGGAGATGAGTTCGGTCTTGAGCCGCGCATCGTGGAGAAGGACTACATCCTCGGCTGGGTGTTGGCAGGTATTTATCGCGATCCAAACCTGGCGGGTACGTGGATATTCAAGGGCGGAACATGTCTCAAGAAATGCTTCTTCGAGACTTACCGATTCTCCGAGGATCTGGATTTTACAGTCACCGACGCAGCGCAGCTGGATGCGGCATTTCTGGAGACGCGATTCGTGGAGTTAAGTAATTGGCTTTATGAAACGGCGGGTATCGAGCTGCCTGTCGACCAGCGACGATTTGAAATATATGAAAACAGACGAGGCGGCAGATGCTGCGAGGGACGGGTTGGCTATCGCGGGCCGATAGCGCCACGGGGCAGGGACCTTCCCCGCATCAAGATTGATCTGACGGCGGATGAAGTGGTGGTTTTGCCTGCCGTCATGCGCCCTGTGTCGCACGTCTATTCCGATGCTCCAGCAGAAGGAATTACCGCACGTTGTTACGCATTCGAAGAGGTGTTTGGAGAAAAAATCCGTGCTCTTGGGGAACGGTCAAGACCCCGTGATCTTTACGATGTGATCAACCTCTTTCGCAACGGAGAGTTCCACGCAACGGCAGCGGTTATCAGAGACATCGTCCAGCAGAAGTGCAACTTCAAGAATGTTGGCTTTCCAGGATTCGAAGCGTTGGGTGTTTTCCGCGAAGAGTTGCACGCCGAATGGGGAAACATGCTGGGGCATCAATTGCCAGCTTTGCCGCCGGTGGACTCCTTTTGGGATGCTCTGCCTGAATTCTTTGGCTGGCTCGCCGGTACGCGCGCACCTGTAGTGGTTGCTCCATATCCGATGGCGGCGGGCGATCACGTTTTACGGATGCCGGCCGGTGGTTTCCGGCTGCCAGGCCGGAGCACGTCATTTATTGAAGTAATCAGGTTCGCGGCGGCCAACTATCTCTGTGTTGATCTTGATTATGTCGATGAACGCGGAAGGCGCGATACCCGAACCATTGAACCTTACTCGCTGCGCCGTACGCTTGAGGGCAATACCGTTCTAAAGGCCGTACGGGCACAGAATCGACTGGATCGCACGTATCGAGTGGATCGGATTGTAGGCGCACGCATCACGCAACAGACATTCGTTCCGCGCTATGCGGTTGAATTGACGCCAATTGGTCCGTTGGCGGTGGCCCCGGCAATAAGTCACGCGGCGGTAGGGCGGCGAACCGGAGGCCAATCACGCGGGCCAGTATATGTGTATCGTTGCTCCGTGTGCGGTAGGCAGTTTGAGCACGAGAGCCGTAACGCGAGATTGAGAGCGCACAAGAACAATTTTGGGTCGTCCTGCCACGCGAGATATGGTCAATATGTGGAAACGAGGTACTAGTACTATGACCACATGAATAGTAATACAGATAGATACTTGTCAGCGGACAGGTCCGGGC
>OMOD01000093.1 GCA_900290255.1 Candidatus Sulfotelmatobacter kueseliae | reverse complement strand
GTTGGGGACGCCTTGTTTGGCGGCGAAGTCGTCCATTTCGTCGTTGAGCAGGAAGCCCAGACCTTCGGCCGTGACGCGCGAGCCGAAAGAGTCGTTGAGCGTCGTGGTGACCGAAACCGCGTTGCCTTCGGCATCGACCACGGAATAGTGCGTAGTGTTCTCAGGCTCGCGAATGGCGACCGGGCGGGACTGGGCGACGCGCTCCAGTTCAGCGAAGGCCGGACGTTTCAGATCTTTGCTCACGCTGGCGTGGTTCGGGTCGATGGATTCGCGCCAGGCGGCGGCATACTTCTTGTCGATGAGCTGCGCGACGGGAACTTTGGCGAAGTCGGGATCTCCCAAGAAATCGGTGCGATCGTAGAAGGCGCGACGAAACGCTTCGGCTTCGAGATGGATGGCAGCGGCGGAGTGGTTGCCGAGTTTCGCCAGGTCGAAGCCCTCAAGAATATTCAGGATCTCGACCAGCGCCACTCCGCCGGAAGATGGCGGCGGAGCGCTGATGATTTCGTAGCCGCGATAGGAGCCGCGAATGGGCTCGCGCTCCTTGACTTCGTAGGCGGCGAGGTCGGCGGCGGTGACCAGGCCTCCGCCTTTGTGGATAGCTGCGGCCAGTTCGCGCGCCATGGCGCCGTGGTAGAACTCGCCGGGATCCTTGGCGATGCGCTCCAGGGTGCGGGCCAGTTCGGGCTGCTTCAGTAGTTCGCCGGCCTGGTAGTAGTTTCCGTCACGCTGGAAAATGCGTTTCGATTCCGGAAACTGCGCGAGGTACTCATCCCGTTTCAGATCCTGCGTGTCTTCATAAGCGAGCGGGAAGCCATCGCGGGCGAGCTTGATGGCGGGAGCGATTACTTTTTCCAGCGACAGCTTGCCGTATTTCTTCTCCGCATAGACCAGGCCGGCAACCGAGCCGGGGACGCCTACGGACCTGTACCCCACGACGCTGGAATCCTTGTTGGAGTCTGGGAGGACGTTGCCCTGGGCGTCCAGATACATGTTTTCGGTGGCCGTGGCAGGCGCCTTTTCCCGGAAGTCGATGAAGTGAGTTTCGCCGGTGGCGTTGCGCAGAAGAAGGAAGCCGCCTCCGCCGAGGTTTCCGGCCTGAGGATGAACGACGGCGAGTGCGAAGCCAGTGGCGACGGCGGCATCGACGGCATTGCCTCCAGATTGCAACATCTCAACCCCGGCGCGCGAGGCGAGCTCGTGGACGCTGGTGACGATGGCATGTGGAGCGTGCGTGGGACGCAACGGCGCGGCCGCGACAGTCGAGGCCAGTAAAGCACACAGGCTGCAGAGGATCAGGAAACTACGTTGAATGCGCATGGAGTGGGTGAAGTACGAGGCTAGCTTAGCGGGTTACGGGAGTCAAACCGGGTCACCGCCGAGGCACGGAGGGCGCGAAGAAAGGCAAAGGCTTTAACCACGGGGTACACGGAGGAACACGGAGGACAGCCTTCACCTTTTGCCGTGACTGCTGGGCGGTTTCCCGCTCGCGGATTTCTTCTTTGGCGCTTTGGGGGCGACCAGGCCGTACGACTGGCGAATGAGGGCTTCGAGTTCGTCTGAGGGCAGGACGTTGGAGTTGGCGAGCGTCACCCACTTGTAACGTCCGACGTAAGGCGCGGGGGAGATGCCTTCGATCTCGAGCAGTTCGTGAAACGTCTCCGGCGCGCATTTAAGAGTGATGCGCGGAAACCGCCCGTCCGAAAGGACCATGCCAGTAAAGATTTTGCCGCGGACCTTGAAGCAGAGGTCGTCGTCCCACGGCATGTCCTCGGTGACGTCGGGGAAGGAGAGGCAAAGTTTGCGGATCCAGTCGACGTCGGGCATGGGGAAGATGATAGGGCGGAGGGATCGGGGCTTCTGCTCTTGGCTCTACCGTTGGAGGAGTCAGACGACTGGCAATGTAAATGGCAGCGGCTCATCCCAAGGATAGAATTCTACCACCCGATAGACGCTGGTCTCGATTTCTGTCGTGTTGATGGAAATCCGCGGCAGTTGGAGACGAAATCCAAGGTGAAAATATTCGTCGTCTTGAGAATATTCGTCATCTTGTCTTGGGATTGCGAAAAGGCGGCTTGTTCCCTCCTCACGGTCTATTGGAGCCCGAAGGTGCGGTTTTGTTTTAGCAAAGTGGGCAATCGCTTGCAACACGCCCTCGTCGATATAGAAGTGCCCGCCCTTTATCCCACCCCTGCTCCCTAAACGGTCCAGGATATAGGCCTTCGAAAATGCTAAGTTGAGCTGTAAGGGCTCGGGGTTAGAAGCTACTATACGTTCTGCGACTTTCCTCGGTAGCCTGCTAGGTCCGCTGGGATCCAGCTTCGTGTAATTGAGTACGAAATCCTCAACGGTTAGTTCGGAGGGTCCATGAATCAATTTCTTGCCATGAGCCAGAACGGTGCGCGCCCCCGGAAGCTGTTGACGCTGCTCGCGCTCGTTGATGCGGTTGTGTGTGAGTATGCATTCTCTGAACCACATCGAAAGTCGGTCAATATGATCAATATTCGCTAGGTCGCAGCAGCGTACGATGCCGTCATTGAGAGTGAGCGCGAACTCAGTCAAGAGATCGAGCTTCCGATAACAATCGCGATGGGCTTCGGTGATCCTATTGAAGATGGATATCCAGAGAGCCTCCGAGGGTTCCCATTTCGCCCCGTAAAGATCGGAGCCGAAGCCCAGCAAATCCGTCCAGCAACAGATGCTATCCGTAATTGTGGGGGTCTGGTAGCGGCTCAGTTTCTCGTGAAACGTAGAAAGGTGTTCGGGCATCCCTGGTTCGCGCGTATCCGGTTGTCCGGGAAACTCAACGTCGTCCATAGCACCCGATTCCAAGTCCGTGGGCGTCCCGCCTTACACCTGGTCCCGCGCTTCGCCCAGCACTACCGATACTTCCAACTGCTTCTTGCCGCGGAAAATAGTTACTTTCACCGTGTCCCCAGCCCGGTGCTTGTTCATGACCTGGGCTAGGATTTGCTGGCTGTCGACTTTTTCTCCGTCGATGGCGACGATTAAATCTCCGCCGATCATGATCGGAGTGTTGCCGAGGTAGGCTCGTTCGCTTCCGCCGCGCAATCCGGAGCGGTCAGCGGAGCCTCCGGGAACGGCTTGCACAATAAGCAGTCCGTAGTCGGCGGCAAGACCAAGCTCGCTGGCGATTTCGGAATCGATGGGAATGGTGCGGACGCCAAGCGCGGGACGGCGCACGCGTCCGAGGGTAACCAGATCGTTAAGCACCGCTTTGGCGGTGTTGATCGGGATGGCGAAGCCAATGCCGGCGCTTTGGCCCACGCTGGAGGCGATCATGGTGTTGATGCCGATGACTTCGCCGTGCCAATTGAGCAGCGGGCCTCCGGAGTTGCCGGGGTTGATGGCGGCGTCGGTCTGGATAGCTTCTTCGATGACCATGCCGTCGGGCTCCTGCACCTGGCGGATGGAACTGACGATGCCGCGGGTGAGCGTGCCGGCGAGGCCGAAGGGATTGCCGATGGCGTAGACTTTCTGGCCGACTTGCAGGTTGGTCGAGTCGCCGAGCGTCATGGGCTGGAGATCGATGGCTTTGATCTGGATCACGGCTAAATCATGCGCGCGGTCGCTGCCGACGATGGCGGCCTTATATTTCTTGCGATTGTGGAGCGTGACCCAGACCTCGCGCGCATCGGCGATGACGTGATAGTTGGTGAGGATGTGTCCTTCTTTGTCGATGACGAAGCCCGAGCCCTGGCCCTCCTGCGGAACCAGCCCGTAGAAGAAGTCGAAGGTCATGACGCGCGAGGTGATGTTGACAACGGCTCCAATGTTTTTGCGGTAGACATTGATGTTGTTCTGTTCTTCGGCGTCGAACGCTTCGCTGCCGGCGGCTTCGGTGATTTCCACGTGCTGCGGACGGCTGATCCAATTGGCGGGATGGAGACGTCCGTTGTGATGGGTGGTGAAGTAGAAGAAAGCGGACGCCAGAACAATCGCAAAAACAAAAGGACGCAAGAATCTCATCGCTGGTTACTCCCTGAAAGCCTGCACATTGAATTCTAGCGAAAAAGGCTTCTTACCGCAGAGGACGCGGAGGGCGCAGAGTCTTTTGTAACCGGGCTTCCCGTGGTCCCCTGTGCCCCCTGTGGTTAAAGAATTCCTCTGCGTACTCCGCGGTTCAAGGCTTTGGTCTGCCCCAGCCACCGCCACCCGGCGATTCTATGAGGACTCTTTCCCCGGAACGCAGGCGGACGCTAGTCTTGCCGGGGATTTCTTCCGCAGAACCGTCCCTCCGGACGATCAGGGTGCGGCCGGGAGAGCCGTCGGCTCCTCCGGCCAGGCCGTAGGGCCCGCGAGAACGGCGATCGGCGAGCAGAGTGACCTGGGCATCGGTTAAGACTTCGATTTCACGCACGATTCCATCGCCACCGGTGTGGAGGCCCGCGCCTCCACTTTGGGAGCGAAAAGAATATTGCCGCAGGCGCAACGGGTACGCGTATTCGAGGGCCTCGGCGGGAGTGTTCAGGGAATTGGTCATGTGGGTGTGGACGCCCGAGACCCCGTCCTTATTGGGGCGCGCGCCCATGCCCCCGGCGATGGTTTCGTAATAAGCGAAGGGCTGCTGGGAGCGCGGGTCAGCGCTTAGAGAATCAGTGCTTCGTGAATCGGTGCCGCCGATGGTGAGGTTGTTCATGGTGCCGGCGGCGGCGGCCGGGATGCGGTCCGGAATCGCCTGCGCCAGGGCTTTCAGCAGCACGTCGACAATCCGCTGCGAAGTTTCCACGTTGCCCCCGGCAACGGCGGCCGGAGGCCTGGCATTGACCACGGTTCCCGATGGAGCGATGACGCGGATGGGTCGCATCAGGCCGGAGGTGGCGGGCACGTCTTCGCGGAGCAGGCAGCGGAAGACGTAGAAGCAGGCTGAGTAGGTGATGGCCTCGACCGCATTGATTGCGCCTTGGACTTGCGGATCGCTGCCGGTGAAGTCGATGGTGACAGAGGCAGGCGGCTTCTTGCTCGATGCTGAGGGAGACGCGGCAAGCCGCGTCTCTACAGGGGATTTCTTGTTGGATGAAGCCTTGACTCCGATGGTCACACCGATGCGCACGGGCTTGTCTTCCACGCCATCGTTATCCAGGAAGTCTTCGGCCTGGTAGTGGCCAGGCGGGATCGTACGCAGAAAGGCTCGCATCATTTGTTCGGAATAGACGAGCAGATCGGCGGCGGCTTGTTTGGCTCGGGCGATTCCGTAGCGGTCGCAGATTTCACGAAGGCGTTGGGCGCCGGTCTGGCAAGCGGCGATCTGAGCGCCGAGGTCGCCTTCGCGTTCTTCGGGCGTGCGGACGTTGTTGAGGAGAAGCGCCAACACATCGGCGACAAGCTTTCCGCCGCGCATAATTTTGACCGGCGGAATGCGGAAGCCTTCCTGGTAAATTTCGCGGCAGGGTCCCATCGAGCCGGGGTAAGTTCCGCCCACATCGGCGTGGTGAGCGCGAGAAGCGACATAGAAGTCGGGAGTGCTTGTGTAGGGCGGGCGCCCTC
>OMOD01000016.1 GCA_900290255.1 Candidatus Sulfotelmatobacter kueseliae | reverse complement strand
AATTGACGAGCGAGCCGGTGTCGAGAAGGAACAGCTTGGAGGGCACTTTGCCGATGGTCGTGGGAACCAGCAGATCGTGGCCGAAGCGGAGAACCGCGGTGTAGGAGCGCATTTCGGGCGCAATGTAGCGATCCTGCGGGCCTGAGAATGAAGGGGGCGACGCAGCGGCGTTGGCGGGCTGGCGATTGGCTGATTGAGCATCGGGAGGCGACGGGCTCGGGCTAGGGTCGTCGGAATCGTCGCCTTCATGCTTCAGAGCAAGACTCGATTCGCCTTCCCCGGGGCGCTTGGGCAGCTGGCTGAGCCGGAGTTTTTCGTTGGGGAAATCGATATCGACCAGGAAGTCTTCGAACACGTCCGCACCGATCAGCCCGTCCTCACTGGCGACGGAGCGGCTCTCCATGACTTCGATCGGGCAATCTTGGAACTCGAGGTCGCCGATTTTGATGGAGTCGGCGACGCCGACGTAGGCATCTCTGCGGCCTTTCTTACCGATGCCCATCACCTTCGTCTCGGTGATCTTGGAAATGCCGGCGTGCTCGGCGATGGCGCGTCTGACCAGGATTCCGCTGGCGCCGGTGTCGAGCATAAGAGAACTGCGATGGCCGTTCAGAGATACGTCCAGGCCGTACCCTCGAACGTGTGTGGGATCCTCGAGGAGGCGAACCAGCGGCGCCTCGGTAGCGGTGACTTTGCTGACCAGGCGGCAGGAGTTGCTCTTTTGCATGGCCCGTTCTTTCAGGTATTCCAGATAGCTGGCGACGTCGGCGCGGCGGTCGGCATCCCAGTTGTTGTCGCCGGCAAGGGAGTCCTGCAGATATTTGATGCGCTCGGAACGCGAGAGCGTGCCGATCCATTCCTCCTGAATGTCGGGATCGTCGGGATCAAGCTCGTGGGCGCGGTCGATCATATTCTTGGCGGTCTTGTACATGGCGAGCGCATTGCGCACGCGGGCCAGACCAAGGAAGGCGCGGGCCTCGGGATATCCGGAGTTGGCCACCTCGACCCATTCTTTTTCGGCTTCGAAGATCTTGCCCTGGCGAAACCATACTTCGCCGCGGGCGACGCGGATGCGGGCATGGTTGGACTGAGCAAGAGCTAGTTCGGCGGTCTGCGCCGCGAGATCTACTTTCTTCTGCTTGAGATAGACCCTTATCTCGCCGGCATAAGCATCGGGCGATCGGGGGTGGGCCTTGAGGATATCCTGGTACTTTGCCAGCGCTCCGTCGAAGTCGCCTTTGCGGTACAGGTCGCGCGCGTCTCCCAGAAGAACCGAGAGCGTTGGCAGGGTGCCGGCAGACATGGAGGAGGACGCGGTCGCCGGGAGCGATTGGGGCGCCTGACGAGCAGCTTTTTCCCCGGCCGAAGTTTGTTGTGCGGGGGGCTGGTCCGGGCCGGATTGGGCAAGGCAGGGAAGGCTGGTAAGGGCCAGAGTCAGGCCGAACCGGAAGACTCGGAACATGCGCGGTCCTCGCGCCGCGGCCAGAATGCGAGAGCGAAGGTCAGGCGCGTGGCGAAAACGAATTCTGACACAGTGCGGGCAGAGCGACAACCGCCGTCGAGCTTCGCTCGACCGGAGCCCCCTTCGGCAAGCTTAGGGCAGGCTCTCTGACTTCGCTCAGGGGCAGGCTCTGGCGTCTGTCCCGGCATGGTCGCTAGTACTGTCATGATTTGCCCTTCTTCTTACCACAGAGTCACGGAGAAAACCTCGAATCTATGAGAGACAGAACGGGAAGGGTTTGCCAAGCAGTTGGGCTTCTCTGTGTCTCTGCTGTGGTGAAAAAACCAAGTTAGGGCAGTACCGGTCGCTGTGGTGGAATGACAGGTCCTTGCTGGGCGGCTTACAATGGGATCCAGCAGCCCCCACGTCGGAACTTGCCCACAGTTCCCGTCCTGGTTAGGACGCAGAGTGTAAAGTGGGTACCCGGTTGGAAAAAGTCATTAAGATGCGAATCAGTCGGTTTCGCCTGGCCATCATTTTGTGCCTGCTGGCGCCTGGCCTCAGGAGTTCAGGTGCTAGCACGGACGTGAAAACGCTGGCGGCGGCGGTGGATGGGCACTACAACCATCTGCGGTCGTTGGAAGCGGAGTTTACCGAGGTGTACCGCGGCGGGGGCATGGAACGAACGGAGTCTGGGACCCTGTGGCTGAAAAAACCCGGCAAGATGCGCTGGGAGTACCGTTCTCCCAAGGACAAGCTGTTTGTCAGCAACGGTAGAGATGCGTGGTTTTACGTCCCAGAGGACCGGCAGGCGCGCAAGACGGCAGCAAAGAAGCTGGAAGACCTGCGTTCTCCGCTGGCGTTCCTGCTGGGTAAGACCAAGCTGGAGAAGGAGTTGCAAGGGCTCTCCTTGGCTCCGGATGTGGCCCCGTCGGGAGCAGGAAATGTCGTACTGCGCGGAGTACCGCAGGCATTGGCGGAGCGGATCAGCGAGATTGTGCTGGAAGTTGCGCCCGATCACCGGATCGTACGAATTGTCATCCAGGATGTGGACGGATCGTCGACCGAGTACCGGTTTGGCGATATGAAAGAAGATGTGGCGATTGGGGATGGGCGGTTTGAGTTCCGCCCTCCGGCAGGAACGGAGACGGTTGAGGACCTGGGCCCGTAGGTCCAGCGGCGCGGGCGGGCAAGCAGCAGGTTCCTCGCTCCGCTCAGAATGACAAGGACTTGGGTTGCTCCGCTCCGGGTCGGAATGACAAGTTCTAGGCTGCATCAACGGGCTTCGCCGATAACGGTTACTGGCGTACTGGTGGGGCACATTGGGCAGGCGGGCGGCGACTTAGAATGGTAACCGGGAGTGCTAGACTGAGGGTATAGGACACCCGGGGAAACGGTAGAAAAGCTGGGAAATGGCTGAATTTGCCGTAAAAATCGCGGACGAGCGCGGGCGCGTCCAGGAGCACGTCGAGCAGGGATACTCGGAAGCGGAAGTACGCGATCGCTTCGTGCAGCAGGGATATCTTGTCTACTGGGTCAAACCGCAGGGCGTGCTGTCGGGCGGACTGTCGCGGCGGCGGCGGAAGCTGAAACAGGCTACGTTCCTGGTCTTCAACCAGCAGTTCCTGACCCTGATCCGCGCCGGAATGCCGATCCTCGGTTCCATCGAACTGCTGATCAAGCGGCAGAAAGACGCGCAGCTGAGGCAGATTCTGGAGAACGTCCGGGACCGGGTCAAAGGCGGAGAGTTGCTGTCGGAGGCATTCGCGGCCCAGGGGGTGATTCCCAAGATTTACACCACGACGCTGATGGCGGGCGAGAAGAGCGGCAACATGGACGAAGTCTTGACCCGCTACATCAGCTTTCAGCGGCTGGCGATGACGTTCCGCAAGAAGCTGTTCGTTTCCCTCATTTATCCCACGCTGCTGGTGAGCGTCGTAATGATCATGGTGACGTTCCTGTTCACCTACGTGGTGCCCAAGTTCGCTGAGCTGTTCAACAGCCTGGACGCGAAGTTGCCGGCGATCACGGTTTTCATGCTGGCGGTCGGTCAGAACGCGCAGAAATACGCGCCCTTCGTGCTGATCGGGCTGGTGATCCTTGGGTTTGTGTTGTGGCGGTGGAAGGATACCGAGAGCGGCGGGGACCGCATTGACCGCATCATCTTGAGCCTGCCGATGCTGGGCGAAATCCGGCTGAAGCACCAGGTGGCGAGCTTCTCGCGCATGCTTTCGACCTTGCTGCAAGGCGGACTGCCGCTGGTGCCGGCGATGGAGACAGCCGGATCTTCTATGAGCAGCCGACGTATTCTGAAGGGCGTGATGCGGGCGGGCATTCGCGTGCGTGAGGGCCAGGGACTGGCCGGCAGCCTGGAAGAGCAGAAGATTTTTCCGGAATTGGCAGTGGAAATGATCGAGGTGGGCGAATCCACCGGCGCGCTGCCAGCCATGCTGAACTCGGTGGCGGAATTCTACGAGGAGGACGTGCAGACGGCGCTGGGCGCGACCATGGCGCTGATTGAACCGTTGATTCTGGTAATCATGGCGGTTTTCGTGGGCGGAGTCCTGATCTCGCTATATTTGCCGATCTTCACGCTGGGAGTGCACTGAGAAAGGCAGTCGTTAGTCGTTAGTCGTTAGTCGTTAGTCGTTAGTCGTTAGTCGTTAGTCGTTAGTCGTT
>OMOD01000043.1 GCA_900290255.1 Candidatus Sulfotelmatobacter kueseliae | reverse complement strand
TGATGATCCGTTCCAGTTCGACGGGCACGTCGGGATTCAGCCGCACGGCAGGCGTGGGAACCGAGTCGAGAATGGCCTTGAAGATGACTCCCGAACTTTCCCCGCGGAAGGGCAGCGTGCCGGTAGCCGCCTCGTACAGCACTGCGCCAAAGGAGAACAAATCCGTCCGGGCGTCCAATTCCCTGGCACGGACTTGCTCGGGAGACATGTAGGCGACCGTCCCAAGCGCACTGCCGGGACTCGTCAGATGTTCTTCAGACTCGATGGTCGCGGCGCTGAAGGCAGCGCTGTGCGGCTTAAGGGAGACTTTCGCCAGCCCGAAATCGAGAATCTTCGCCTGACCCCGATTGGTCACGAAGATATTTGCGGGCTTGATGTCCCGGTGGACGATTCCCTTGGAGTGGGCAGCGTCCAGAGCGTCCGCGATCTGAATGCCTTGATCGAGCACCGCTTCGATCTCCAGCGGCTTGCCGTTGATCTGGTGCCTAAGAGTTTGCCCTTCGAGCAATTCCATGGCGATGAAGGTTCGCCCACCGGCCTCGTCAATCTCGTAGATCGTGCAGATGTTGGGGTGGTTCAGCGAGGACGCAGCCTTGGCTTCCCGCTGGAAACGGCTGAGGGATTGTGCGTCGTTGGCGAGGTCGTCGGGGAGGAACTTCAGCGCGAGGTGGCGGCCGAGCTTGAGGTCTTCCGCCTTGTAGACCACACCCATGCCGCCGCCCCCGAGCTTCTCGATGATGCGGTAGTGCGAAATGGTCTGGCCGATCATGAATGGGCTATGAGGCCCCCTTGGACTCTGGGCGTAACTCTCTGCCGACGATCAAGTCATGTCAGTGATGCGGGTCACATAACCGAAGGAGAAGACGGACTTAAGGTACAGCTGCGATCCAGGGAGGCAATTACTGCGCTACCGGGATCCGCACCAGGATGGCGTCGTCTACCCGCACAATCAGCGACGAATACTTTGGCTTGCCCACAATCTGCATGGCCACGTAGCGAGGGTTGAGCGACTCCACATTCACGCGCAGGGATGCCTTGGGGTCCTGAGGCACGTCAAAGGTGACGCGAACGTCGGGCTGGCCGTCGCCGTCAACGTCCACCAGGTCGGAGACATGGGCGGGCAGCGCGCTCACCGGCTTCCAGTCCAACTGCACAAACGGCCGCTCGGTCTGAAAAAAGTGCGGCGACACGGTCCGATGAATGTCGATGGTGTAGCCGGAGGCCTGCACGGTGCGAATTTTCGGTCCGCCGGAGTACATCTCGTCGACGTGCAATCCCAGGCTGGCGAAGCCTTTGCTCAACACTCCATACAGAAAGAAAGGCACCAGCACGGCCGCGAATACAGTGAGTCCCGCTCCGGTGTAACCGAGTCTTGCCGATAGCGATTTCATCGATACCTCTCTTTCCCTCGGCGGCTGAAGCCGCATTCTTAGCTGAGCTTCAACGGCGCGTCTGAAGCCGCGCCCTTTCAAAGCAACATCACTTCGCGAACAGAGTCGCTAAACAAACACGTGCAGGATGGTCGCCAGACCCTGCGCGATAATGCTGCCGCCGAACATGATGGCCATGCTCCAGGCCGCGTATAGAAACATGAGTCGCGCGCGTTCCGGCTTGACTGCCACTTCGGTCCCGCGGATGTGCCACACGGCAGCGTCTTTCGGGCAAGCATCGACGCAGGCGCCACACTTCATGCATGACATGAGCGTTTCGCCTCTGGCGATGGACTCCTCGGTCAGCGCCATGGTGGGACAGCTTTTCTGGCAGAGCGCGCACGGGGTGCAGCGGGTCCTGTCGATTTTCACGTCGAATACGCTGGTCTTGTTGAAGAGCGATTGGAACGCGCCGAAGGGGCAAAAGAATGCACACTGCGTTCTCTTCTTGGTGAGCAGCGGCAAAGCGATCACCAGCGCGCCAAACAGGAGGACGAAGATTCCGTTCTGGATCATCCCCACGGTGTTGCGGGCGGCCACATATTCTGAGACCGCCTTGAAGGGGCAGAGCCACATGCAGTACGCCGATTCGAACAAGCCCAGCGACAGCAGCGTCATCGCCAGCAGCACTGCCCACGGGCCATAGCGCCAGCGGGAATCGATTTTGCGCACGGTCGCTTTGGCCGGGATCGCGGCCATGCCCTCTTCGATTCCTCCGAAGAAGCAGGCATAGCTGCACCAGCCCTTGCCCACTACGATCGTGATAGCCAGCCAGATGCCGACCATGGCGGCCATTCCGCCGCCCGACATGCCTCCGTTGGGCAGGATCGAACCAGGAAAGACGATTGCCTCGGTAAAGGCGGCGGGCAGAATGAGCAGGGGAATTGGAATGAAGCAGAACGGCGTCCGGCCGGCGATCATCTCTTCGATCGGGATGCCCATCGTGCCCCGCAGCACCATCACAGTGTGGATGAAGCCCACCGGAAACAGCAGTCCCAAGGCCACAAAGAACCAGCGGCGCCAGCGATAGGTGCTCCAGGTCCGCATCATCATGAAGAAAAGAACGACCATGAACGCGCAGGTGACGATGCCGGCAATCAGCTGCGAACGGTTGGGCCGCGAGTACCAACCGTGAAACATCAGGAAAGACCAAAGGGCGATGGGCAAGGTCATCAGAAGAGAGCGGCCAATGCTGCGCGGCTCGCGGGCGGGCAAAACTTTAGTAGCCATACACACTTTTCCTGATCAGGGTCATGAGACCCGCATAAAGGTAATAGAAAGCGATCAGCACCATGGCCATGCGTGCGACGGTGGTCACGGCTTCGTTGCGCCGCAGCCAGCCGAACCCTGCGAAGGGAACGAACCAGAGGGAAGTTCCGAGAAAGAACACGGCAAAGAACAGCATGGCAGCCGCCACGTTCGCCGCCTCGGCCGCACGCACGCCCGCGGCCACAAATGGAGGACAGAGGCTCACTCCGGTCAGGAAACCCAGCACAGCCGCACCCGGGATGCGATGCTTCCCTGCCCCGCCGATGGTCACTAGCTCGGGGCTGGCGCAAGAGTGATTACAAGCACGTCCGACCGACCAGGCATAGCGGAGCAATACGCCAGCCAACAGAAGATGAATCACGGCGAAAACCCATGAGCGCTCCGTCGTGCGGAAAGACACGAGCGTACCAAGCTCCCAGGCCACAGCCGCAAACAGCAGGTATCCGAGAAGGCGGGTTGCCAGGAATGTAGACAGATAGCGGCCATTCAGGCGCAGGCCGGTCCGCTCGGCCAACAAGGAAGGAACCAGAACCGGACCGCACGAGGCCACGCAGGCTGGTCCTGAGGCCAATCCCAGGACCAACGCCTCGCCGAATGCGAAGGGAGTGGCCATGGCTCGGAATGTAGCATTGCCCAATCGGCGGGTCTGTGATTTGACGCACTCCGGGGAGTACGAGTGCCGCAGCCCCGTCGGGGGCGCAGCAGAACCAGGAAATGGGTCCCGGAACGTAGGGGATCGAATTCGGGATCGGTATTCCTGGGCACCGGCTGCCTGCACATTGTCCCTTTACCGGCTACGCCACGGTAACTTGCGAGCGCTGAAGCCAGTCGTTGACAATTGAGAATTGGCAACCGCGGGATTCGTGTTGCCTCTGAGGATCTCCATTTGAGGCGGTGGCTGAACACACTGCTCCGGCTGGCCGCGGGAACGTATTTCGTTCTCACGTCGCTTTATTGTCTGCTGGCGTTTTTGCCCTACACGTACTTCTTCCTCATCAAATCGCCGGCCGAGGCATGGATGCCGTGGTTTGCGCATCATCAGGCGGCGTTGTATTGGGCTGCGGCGGGGGCAGCGACGTTGGCGAACTGGCGGGTCGGTGACGCGTGGGCCCGACGGAATCGGCGATTTTTCGTCGGGATCGGCGTGGCCGTTGCGCTGGGGATTTATCTGACCCTGCGTCCTTTTCTCCCCTCTGTCGAAGACAATCGCGCGGCCTACTGGTGGAGTCTGGCGGCGCTCGGGCCTTTGCTTGCGATCGCGCTTTGGAAGCGATCCGAAGACACAGAGCCAGACACAGAGAGCGGGGACAACCGGACGCTCGCGTACTCAGCAGGACTGCTGATCGCGCTGGTAATTTTCACACTTTACGCGCTAGGCGCGCGGGTGCGCATGTATAGCGAAACGCGAACCCTGGGCTTGCATGGGACGGACGCAGAGTTGACGCTATGGAGTCTGCTTTCGCATCTAGTCGTCGCCCTAGTTATCGTTTCCGTCATCAATCTGATTCTTGCGCTGGCGGCAAAGACCGCGCATCCGCGCTGGTTTCGGCGCGCCGGAGCCGGTGCGCTGGTCTTCCTTTCGTTCTGCTACGCCTTGGCTCGATTTCTTGGGAGCGGGTTGAGTTTCGGCGGATGGGCAGCGAGAACGTACGCGGGGTCGCTGGCGCTGGGACTCACGCTGCTGGGATGCTCGCTCATTTTCCCGCTTCTCGACTCGCGGCAGAACGCAGCAGCGGCGCGCGTTTTCGGCGGCCGCTTGCCGGCGGCAGCGATCTGGTGGATCGCGCTGGCCGCATCCTTTGGGCTCGCCATCGCGGCGCCATTCCTGATCGGCGGAGCCGACTGGGCAGGATTCTTCCTGGGCACGGTGACGATCATTGTCTGGATCGCGGTCAGCACCTGCCTGCTCCAGTTGCGACCAGCGCGCGTGCAGTATTCGGCGCTGGCCTTGCTTCTGGTGCTGACGGGAAGCACCGTTGCTTACAAAACGTTGCAGGCGGGCGAGATTTTCTGGAGCCGGCCGCTGGGCACAACCGATGACGAGATTTCGCTGGCCCTGGAGGCTTATGGCGGGCATGACAGCTCGTTCCAGCTGGTTCATCACCTGCTGGGCAACGGGCGCGAGGAAGTGTGCGGCGACTTGTGCCGGATTCTGCGGGAGTACACGAATGTGCGCGACGCCCACACGAGCGCGGAAGTACAACTGGTCGACACCCTGACGCCGGCGCGAGGGCCGCTTCCCAACATTTTCATTTTTGTCGTCGACTCCTTGCGCCCCGATTATCTCGGCGCTTACAACCCGCGGGTCACGTACACGCCGAATCTGGACGCGTTCGCCCGCGACAGCGTTGTGCTGCATCACGCCTATTCGCAGTATGCCGGGACGTCGCTCTCCGAGCCGGTTTTCTGGACCGGAGCGTTGCTGCTGCACGCGCACTATCTGCAGCCTTTCTCGCGCCTCAACGCGCTCGACAAAATGCTGCACGCCGACCATTACCGCACCATGGTGAGCATGGACGACGTGATGACCGCGATTCTGCCGCCCGACGATAGCCGAGTTCCACTCGACACCGACAAGAAGCTGTGGAATGAACTGGAGATCAGATCGACGCTTGAGCAATTGCGGGCCGCGCTAGATGCGCCGCGGGATCCGCGGCAGCCCGTGTTCTTGTTTACGCAACCCAAGAACGTGCATCAATTCGCACACAACAATGTGCCCTCGCCCGCATCGCAACACTGGCAGTCGCCGGCGGGCATGAACGCGCGCATTACCTACGAGGTGCATTGGGTCGATCAGTGTCTGGGAGAGTTTTTCAGCGATCTCAAGCGGCGCGGGATGTACGACAACAGCATCATCATCGTGACCAGCGATCACGGCGACGCAACCGGCGAGTTCGGACGGACGAGTCATTCCACGGTGATCTGGCCAGAGGTAATGCACGTGCCACTGATCATCCACCTGCCGGCAGAGATGCGGGCGCAGCTTGTATACGACGACACGCGGCCGGCCACCGCGACCGACATCGTGCCGACGCTCTACTATTTGCTCGGGCACCGGCCGATCCTCGAGAACCCGCTCTACGGGCGGCCGTTGTTTGCCGAAACCAGGCAGGAACTCGACCACTACCCGCGGCGTGATCTTCTGCTGGCTTCGGATGCGAAGGCGGTGTACGGAATTCTGACCGCCGACCAGCGCTATCTGTACGCAACCTATGATTCTCCGGCGCAGAGTTATCTGTTCGATCTGACCGAGGACCCCAACGCCGAGCACAACATTCTGACGGAGCCGCTCAAGCAACACTACGACGAGGAAATCATCGAGAAACTGCAGGAGATCGGGGATTTCTACGGGTACAGACCCGGCATGCGATCGCTGGTGGCGGCGGTGCGAAACAGATGACGTTTGGGACCTTTGCGGCTAACCGTGAAGGCCGGTAAGGACGCGCCAAGAACGCAGAGGAACCCGAATGGCACGCCTAGCAGGTTGCTGAAGAAGTCAGAATCGGGGTGGCGCAGCGCTTCAGCGCTGCGATAAGGGACATACTTTCAGTACCGGCTTCAGCCGCTGAGGTACCCCTGGGGCTCAAGCCCGTTTTCTCTTCCACCTTTGCCGCAGGCCTGGAAGGCCTGCGCCACCCAAAATCAAGTGCGACGTGGGAGTTTTTCAGCGCCTGCAAGGCCCTCCAAACCGATCCCTGATATCCGGTCTGACGCTATTTCACCCCCAGATCATCGTGCTCGTGATAATTCGGGTACGGGGGCCGCTTGATCTGCGGAAGCGGATGATCTTTCAGTTCCTGCATCACGACTTCGATGGCTTTCTCGAGTTGCGCGTCGTGGCCCTGGCGCCAGACAGCCGGATCGAAATCGACTTCGATATCCGGCGGGACGCCATGGTTCTCCACTTCCCACTCCCCCTTCAAACCGTAAATCGCGGCGCGCGGTGCAGTGACGTGACCGCCATCAATCAGTTCGGGATAGCCTCCGATTCCCACCAAACCTCCCCAAGTTCTCTTGCCAATCAGGGGGCCGAGGCCGGCCTTGCGGAAGTACCAAGGCAAGGCATCGCCGCCGGAGCCGGACATTTCGTTGATGATCATCACCTTGGGCCCGTAGATAGCCTCCGACGGGCTCGACCAGTCGTGGCCTTCGCGGGTGACGACCTTGCTGCGGAGGGGGCGGCCGAGATAGTCAATGATGTAGTCGGCAAGCTGTCCGCCTTCGTTGAAGCGCTCGTCGATGATGGCGGCGTCTTTGCCGACCTGCGAGAAGAAATAACGATTGAAACTGGTGTAACCGCCGCCGGCGGTATTGGGGACGTAGACGTAGGCAACGCGACCACCAGTGGCCTGGTCGACGCGGCGGCGATTGTTTTCGATCCACGCCAGATGACGAAGGCCCTCTTCGCTCTCGACGGGGACAACGGTAACGTCGCGCGAGTCTTTCCCGTCAGGGTTTGCGCCAACTTTGAGAACAACTTGTTTGCCGGCAGTCTCCTCAAAGAAACTGTAAATATTGTCGGAGGCGTGCAGATCGCGGCCATTGACCGCGAGAATATAGTCGCCGGCTTTGACGTTCACGCCGGGCTGGGTCAGCGGCGCCTGCAGGCCGGGATTCCAGTTCTCGCCGTCATACACTTTAGCGATGCGGTAGCGGCCGTTCTCCAGGCTATAGTCGGCCCCGAGCAGGCCTCCTTTTAGCTTCTTCGGCTCCGGCTTCTCGCCGTCGCCGATGAACATGTGGCCGACCGTCATTTCGCCCAGACACTCCTCGAAGAGGTAGGTCAACTCCTGGCGGGAAGCGATACCGTCGAGATAGGGCGCGTACTTTTTCTTGGCCTTGTCGAGGTCGAGGCCGTGGTAGTGGGGATCATAGAAGAAATCGCGCTCGATGCGCCAAGTCTCGTTGTAGATCTGCTTCCACACGGCGCGCGGTTCGACGTAGACCTCCCAGCCGTCGAGCTTGAGCGGGCCGAGACCGGGCTTAGGCGGACCGCCCGGGCCGGGGGGCTCGTCGGTGGCAGCGGTAGCCCAAGCTTCGCCCTTGCGGTAGAGGATTTTTTCGCCGTCAAAAGAGACGGCGTAGTCATTGACGTCTTCCAGAAACTTATCCACCTTGCGCTTGCTCAAGTCGAATTTCTGGATCGTCTGGTTGACGTCTGGGCTATCGTCGTCGACGGGAAGGACCATGGGACCTTCGGAGAGGAACAGAAACCCTGACTTTCCCGCCTGCATATTGACGTAGTTCTTGGGAGGAATCGGCAGGGCGAGAATGCGCTGCAGGATGCCGTCGAGGTCAATCTTGACGACGACGGGTTCCTCCTTCTTTTCCTTATCCTTGTCGTCTTTGGCTTTGTCGGCGGCTGGCTTGTCGTCGGGTTTGCCGCTGTCTTTGGCCTTGTCTTTGTTCTTGGCGTTGTCCTTGGGCTGGTCTTTCGTCTTGTCTTTGTCTTTGTCCTGATCAGGCTTCTTTTCTTCTTTGGGCTTCTCCTCGTCGCTTTCAGGAATGAGCGGCGACTTTTCCTCTTTGCTCAAGACTGCCACGTAGACGCTGCGCGTGACGCGATGTTCGTCGCTCGACATGTCAAGGCCGGCGCTGGCCAGGGCGATATCGGTCGAAGCCGTGAAGTAGAGATACTTGCCGTTCTTGTCCCACACGGGATAGAGAGCATCGCTCATGCCGTCGGTGATCTGGAGGGGCTTGCCCTGCTCGACCGAGTACACGAAAACCGCATGCTGGCCGCTGGGAAGCTGCTTGGTGTAGGCAATCCATTTGTTATCGGGGGACCACGTCTGGTTGAGCTGCGTGGCGGCGAAACCACCAAAATAATCCACGTCAACCAGCTTCGGGACGGGGTTGTCGAGGTCTACATACCACAACTGGAGACGTTTGTCGGAATAGGCAATCTTCTTGCTGTCGGGCGACCAGGTCGGGGTGTAGAAGAACAACGGCGGATTGCCCAGGTTGATGTGGCGCACTGTGCCCAGACCGCTCTGATCTCGGATGGTGAGTTCGTATTCTCCCGATTCATCGGAGAAGTAGGCGATCGATTTGCCGTCCGGCGACCAGGCAGGATCGCGGTCGGCCACGGCGGGACTACGCGTGATATTGCGGATGTCTCCCTTGTCAGTGGGAACGGTAAAAATCTCGCCCCAGGCTTCGAAAACGGCGCGGGCTCCGGTGGGGGAGATGCCGAAGTTCTGGATGCGCCTGGGCTCAACTTTGGCGAAATGCGGCCGGACCGCCTCAATGTCGCCGGCAACGTGAATGGTCACGTTCTTTGCCTGATGCGTTGCCAGGTCGAAGAGCTTGATTGCGCCAAACTGCTCGATCACGATCGCATCCGGCCCGGCAGAGGCGGTCTTGAAATCGAGGCCATCGCTGTGCAGGGCCTCGCTGACCTGCTTCGTCCTGGTGTCGTAGGCGAAGAGGCTGACTGGCCCATTGCGATCGGAGAGGAAATAGATGGTGTCGCCGACCCACGTCGGGTAGTGATCATTGGAGTTGTCGCGGGGAACTTTTGCAATGCTCGAATCCTTCAGGTCGGCAATCCAGATGGGCGTGGTCTGGCCCCCGTGATAGCGCTTCCACGCCGATTGCCACTGAATGTGAGGCACGTAGGCCAGGTGCGAGCCATCGGGAGAAAACGTAGCTTCGATTCCGATAGGGATGGGAAGTTGCGTGGGAAATCCGCCATCCACGGGTACCGTGTAAAGCTGGAACTCGAAGTGGCGGAAACTGTTGCCCCAGGAGGCGAACAGGATTTTCTTGCCGTCGGGAGACCAGCCCATCACGTAATCGTCGGCCGGATGGAACGTGAGCCGGCGCGGAACGCCGCCGCTGGCCGAAACGACGAAAACGTCTCTGTTGCCATCGTATTCGCCGGTAAAAGCGACCAGCGTCCCGTCTGGCGAAAACGACGGGAGGGCTTCTTCGCCGACCCCGGAAGTGAGGCGACGGGCATCGCCGCCGTCGCGGCTGACGATCCAGAGATTGCCTCCGTAGTTGAAGACGATCTGCGTCTGGCTGACGGTGGGAAACCGCAGCAGCAGCGGCGGATTCATCTGGGCTGTAACCGGTTGGAGAAAGATCACAACGAGGGCAAACAGCACGAAGGGCACGAAGCGGCGCAAGCGCATGTGGGCTCCAAAAGGACCGCGAAAATTGAAGTGGAATCTTAGTTGGCGAGAGTGAGCAGGTCAAGGCGCGTCATGCAACCAAACAATCAACAGCAATCGGATGTTTTGTGAGTGGACCCCGGGGCAAGGGCGATATGTTGTAGAGGTTGTGTTTTGCCCGGTGCTTTTCAGGGCGCCATAGGGGTTGCCCCACCCTACGTGGACTTTCCTTTGTCCCTCCCTTTGCTCTTGCCCGGCAGGCTGGCGGGATTCTCGTGAATACGCTCGCGGAAACCGCCGCGCAGGCCTGCGGCCAGGCTGACACTCGATTCCCCGAATTTGTCGCGCAGGCGATCGGCGGCGGCCAAGGCGTTCTTCCACCGCTCCTGGCGCGAACCTTGCAGCAGATCGATCTGCGCGGCTTGGGTCGCAAATGATGACGCGTGCACGCCCAACAGACGCACCGGCGCGCCTGCCTTCCAGTTCTTGCGGAACAGACCGCGGACCTGCTCGAAGATTTCGGTGTCGAGTTGAGTTGGATTCGGCAAAGAGTGGGCGCGGGTAATGGTCGTAAAGTCTTTGTAGCGCAGCTTGAGCTGAATGGTACCCGCGTGAAAATTCGATTCGCGCAGGCGGCGCCCAACCATTTCCGACAGCCTCATCAGTGTGGCTTCCAGCTGGCTGGGATCGGCGGTGTCTTCGTTATACGTGTGCTCGTGGCTGATGGACTTGGCTTCTATATCTTCTCCTACTTCTGAATCGAACCAGCCACCGGCATCTTCTCCGCGAGCTTTGCCCACGAGCGCCAGCCCCCATTTGCCGAAGCGAGCTTCGAGTTCGCCCTCTTCGAGTCTGGCCAGGTCTCCGACTCTTTGGATGCCGAGCGCATGCAGCCGAGCCTCCATCACTTTGCCGACACCGGGGATTTCGCGGACGTCGAGCGGGGCCAGGAACTTCGCCTCCTGTCCGGGGGCAATCCAGAGCACGCCGTTGGGCTTGGCTTGCGCCGAGGAGACTTTCGCGATGAGCCGCGAAGTACCGATGCCGACCGAGCAGTTCAGTCCAGTTTCGGCTTTCATGCGTTGATGCAGATGGTCGGCAGCTTTAAGGGGCGGGCCGTGCAGACGCTCGGTGCCGGTCATGTCAAGATAGGCTTCGTCGATCGATGCCATTTCGACTTGCGGCGTAAACCCGCCAAGAACTTTGTAGACTTTCTCCGAACATTCGCGGTAGCGCTCGGGATGGCCGTTGACGAAGATGGCGTGCGGGCACTGTTTGGCCGCAGTGCGCAGCGGCATGGCGGAATGCACGCCGAACTTGCGGGCTTCATACGACGCAGCGGACACAACGCCGCGCTCGTCACGCTGGCCTCCAACCACGACGGCCTTCCCTTTCAGGGAGGGGTCGTAAAGCTCTTCCACGGAGACGAAAAAGGCGTCCATATCGACGTGGAAGATCGTCCGAGGAAAGCCGGTGCGGGGTAGAGCGGGCTGTTGGACGGCAGCCATGCTAAGCGAATTCTAGCAGCCGTCGAGCACCGCGCTCAGCGCGGGGGGCCTTCGCCGCGCTCGCTGCCAGTATGCTAATCTCAAAATGACTCCGCTACTGGTGAACATTGACTGACCGCCCTGGGGTTCGACGCCGGTTGTTATCAAGGCTTTGCCCATCGCCCGGCCGCATGGCCGCGGCGGCAGTTCCACTTTTGGTGTTCTTGGCCTCCCATCTATCTGCGCAAGCGCCGCTTCCAGTCATAGAAGTACTTTCCATTCCCCAAGACAAGCAGTCAGGCAGCGCGCAGGCACCGGCCCCGCAGTCACCGGCCGGCACCGAGCCCAGTCCTCGGGCTCCCTCATCGGCGCCAGCACCTTCCGGCGGACAGTCCACGAACGATTCGGATGGTCAGCAAACGAAACGCATCATGGGAATACAGCCGAATTTCCAGGCCGTGAGTGCCGGCGCCGTTCTGCCTCCGTTGTCAGTCAAGCAAAAATTCTGGCTGGCCACTCAAGGCAGTTTCGATTATTCGTCGTTCATCTCCGTCGGAATTCAGGCTGGGGTCGAGCAGGCGACGAAGACGTACCCGGAATTTCGTCAGGGAGCGGTCGGCTATGGCCGCTACTACTGGCACACGCTTGCCGACTCCGGGATCGAAAACTATCTCGCCGGAGCCATTCTGCCGGCCATGACACATGAGGATCCGCGTTATTACACCCTGTATCGCGGAGGGTTTTTCCGTCGCACGAATTACGCTTTCAGCCGCCTCTGGATCACCAAGAAGGACAGGGGCTCCCGCACCTTCAACTTCTCTGAAATCTTTGGCAGTGGTGTGGCGACGGAAATCTCCAGTCGTTATTACCCGCCCCGCGAGCGCGAGGCCAGCGAAATTCTGGAGCGGTGGGCCAGCCAGGTGCTAAACGATGGCGTGGGTAACGTTTTCACAGAATTCTGGCCCGACATACATAAGAAGTTTTTCCATCGCCACGAGGCGACGCGGGCACAGCCGCACGAAAGCCGCTGACGTGGGGCGACCCGACTGTTCCACAAGACTAGACCAGCACTTTTTCTGACGTGGCTGGCGTCGCCGCGCGCATCTGCTTCACCCGTTCGTAGACCTTGCCGTACTCGCGGGCGGAAGCGGTCCAGGAAAAGTCCTTGCTCATACCGTTGCGCATGAGCACCTGCCATGAGGTCTGGTCGCGATAGGCTTCGAGCGCCTGCTTGATCGTCCGCAGAAGCGCCTCGCCGTTGTACTCGGTGAACTTGAAGCCGGTTCCCTTGCCGGCGCGGGCGTTCCAGGGTTCGATCGTGTCGTCGAGGCCCCCGGTCGCGCGCACGATGGGCACCGTGCCGTATTTGAGGCTGTAGATCTGGTTCAGGCCGCAGGGCTCGTAACGTGAAGGCATGAGGAACATGTCGGCTCCGGCTTCGATTTTGTGCGCGATGGCGTTGTCGTAGGCCACTTTGACTGCGATCTTGTTGGGAAACTGCTTATTGAGGCGGAGAAACAGTTCTTCGTAAGGTTTGTCGCCCGCTCCCAGCGCGACCACGATCATTTCTTCCCGCGCGAGACGATCCATGATCTGGGCAATCAGGTCGAAGCCCTTCTGCGCGGCAAAGCGCGAGACGATGCCGATCACCGGCAGTTTCGGGTCGGCGTTGGCGACGCCGAAGGCGGCCAGCAAGTCCTGCTTGCACTTGGCTTTCGCGGAGAGATCCTGCGGAGAATACTGGGCCGCGGCGAACTTGTCGGTCTGCGGGCTCCATTCGTCATAGTCCACGCCGTTGAGGATGCCGGTCACCGTGGCAGCCCGGGCGTGGAGCACGCCTTCCAGGCCGAATCCGTATTCCGCGGTCTGAATCTCCTGGCTGTACTTGCGGCTGACCGTGGTGATGAAGTCGGCGTAGGCAAGCGCACCCTTGAGGAAGTTCACCTGCCCGAAAAACTCCATCTTTGACATCGTGAAGAGATCCCACGGCAGCATGAGCAGAGGGAGGGTTTCGGGGGGGAACAATCCCTGATATCCCATGTTGTGGATCGTGAAGACGGTGCCGACCCCGACGAAGGCCGGGTCTTCGGCGTAAATCGTGCGGAGTAGCACCGGCACCAGTGCCGACTGCCAGTCGTGGCAATGAAATACCTGGGGCACACCGAGGACCTTGGAGGCTTCCAGCACGGCGCGCGAGAACAGGGCAAAACGCTCGGCGTTATCGGGATAGTCGCCGGCCGGGTTGCCGTAAAGGCCATCACGGTCGTAAAACTCCGGATATTCCACAAAATAGAACTTGACGCCGCCCTGGCTGCCGCCGGTTATGATCGAGGCAAAGCGGTATTTGTCATCGAAGGGAACCGTGATGCTGCGAACCACCGTGGCCGGATCGGCCAGCTTCGTCTGGCGATACCGCGGCAGATAGACGCTAACCTGGTGGCCGAGAGCAGCCAGCGCTCGCGGCAGGGCGCCGACTACGTCAGCCAACCCGCCCGTCTTGGAAAAAGGAACGCCCTCGGAAGCGGCGAAAGCGATATGCATGAGTACAATACCTCCAGAGCGCGTTTTCCCCTGCGCACGTTATGATGAGTGAATGTTGGGCCCAGGTTTCCGGCCAGAGCGTCACGAACTTGTCAGTCTAATTCCCGAGGAAATAAGGGGTCAATGTGCCAAAGGTATCTGCTGCGCGGCCGCCGCAAGCCAAGCCTAAGTTGGGACAGCACTTCCTGAACAGCCAGGATCTGGCTGCCCGCATCGTGGAGGCCCTCGGCGACATCTCCCAGGACACGGTGCTCGAGATCGGCCCGGGACGGGGAATCCTCACTTCGCTACTGGCCAAGCGGGCGCGACGCCTGATCGCGGTGGAACTGGATCGCGTTCTGGCCGCGCAACTGAGCCTGAAGTTCGCCATGGCGCGGAATGTGGAGATCATCGAAGCCGACATTCTGGCGATCGACTTCGATTCCTTTTTCGGACCGAAGCCGGGATTGGGACGCCCCGGAATCGAGATCAAGCCGGAGCCCGTGAAGGTCGTCGGCAATCTGCCTTATTACATCACGTCGGACATTCTGCTGCGGCTGTTTGAGTTCTCGAAGCATTTCGAGAGCATTGTGATCATGGTGCAGCGGGAAGTGGCCGATCGGATTGCGGCCGAACCGGGCGGGCGCGACTACGGAGTTTTGTCGGCGACGACGCAGTTGTATGCCCGGGTGGAAAAGCTGTTTACCCTTCCGCCGGGGGCGTTCACGCCTCCGCCCAAGGTCTATTCGACTCTGCTGCGGCTGACGATTGACCCACAGATGGACAGACTGGGCGTTGCAGGCGACGGGTTCATTGATTTTCTGCGGCTCTCGTTCGGGCAAAAACGCAAGACTCTCTGGAATAACCTCAAGACCAAGTTTCCCGACACGGAGTTGAAGCGTGCTCTGGCCGAAGCCCGGGTGAAACCCACGGCGCGGGCCGAGACGCTGAGTCTGGAAGAGAGCGCGGCTGTTTATCGCGCCTTGCGCAACGGCGCGGGTGCTCGTAGGATTACCTGAGAGCAGCGCGTCTGGTCCAGGAAGCCTAACCGCGAAGTACGCGAAGGAAGTCCGCAAAGATCGCAAAGAAATTCGGCAATGTCCCGGAGCTTTCTCGACTCCAGATATTTTCCTTCTCGGCTGCACCGGAAGGAGGGCCTATGGCTACCGTTACTCTTCGCCATCCCGCGGTCGCGGGACGGTTCTACCCCCGTGATCCTGAAGATCTGCGAACCGAGGTGCAGGGTTATCTTTCGCAAGCGCAATCTGCGCAGCAGACCCCGGTCAAGGCGATCGGCTGCATTGTTCCGCACGCCGGCTACATGTATTCGGGACACGTGGCGGGGGCAGTGTTTGCCCGGATAGAGATGCCCGAGCGCTGCATCGTAATGTGCCCCAACCATACCGGCATGGGGCGCGCGCTGGCCATGATGAGCGAAGGAGCATGGGAAACGCCGCTGGGTGAGGTGCCGATTGACGCGGAGCTGGCTACGGCTCTGAAGCAGCGATACTCCGCCCTGCATGACGATGCCGCGGCGCATCGTGCCGAACACGCCGCCGAAGTGGAACTTCCCTTCCTGCAACTGCGTCAGCCGGAGCTGAGGTTTGTGCCCATCGCCCTCGGGACAGGGCAATTCGAGCCTCTCGAGCAACTGGGCCTGGCGTTGGCCGACGTGATCGCAGCGCAGAAAGAGCCGGTCCTGATCGTGGCCTCGAGCGATATGAATCACTACGAATCGGACGCTGTGACGCGGGTGAAGGATCATCGGGCAATTGAAAAGATTCTCACGCTCGACCCGCGAGGGCTCTACGACGTGGTCACGCAGCAGGACATCAGCATGTGCGGCTTCGGCCCGACTGTGGCCATGCTGACCGCAGCGCGGCAGCTGGGCGCAAAGTCGGCGGAGTTGGTGAAGTACGCCACCTCGGGCGATATCTCAGGCGACCGGGACATGGTCGTGGGGTACGCGGGAGTGGTAGTGAAGTGAATGGTTGATTAATGATTCCTGGTTGTTGATGGGAAAGCGCCCGCTCCGCGCGCTCTTCGATCGTCAAGCAAGATGGCCCTTCGATCGCACCTGAGTGGAAGCACACTCCGGATTCCAAAACAACCGCATAAAACCAGGCGATCCCCGCCAAAATCGGGCATTCGATCAAGTACATCAGTAACTTTCTCCCACTTCCAGCCGCGATTAACCTACCCGGGAGGGCTATTTTGGAGGATTGTTTATGAATGGCCGTTACTGGCTTTGGGTGGGAGCCCGTCTGGTCGTCGCAGTCGCTATTGTGGCTTGGGCGGCAAGCTACCTGACGACAGGCAGCGGAGAAAAAGAGCTTCAGAAGACGCTGGAGGCGATGAAGCAGGTACGCAGCTTTCGCGCCGCCATTTCGTCGACTCCATACTCCCAGCGCAACGACTTGCTGTGGGAAGTTGACTGCAACCACGATATCGTGCACCGCCAGGAACATTACGTCAATACTTGCACCGACCCTCCAGACTGCACCAAGCAAAGCGATTTCAGCCGGGAAGAATTGGATTGGGCGGTCTACAGATACGACCGCCAGGGTGATGGCTCCTGGAAGGGTGGGCATGTGACAACCAATCAAACCAGGTATCTTTGCGGGCATCTGGCGGAGGGCACGGACAGCAACCTGATGCCGCCCATCGCCACCATGATCAAGCGCGGCATCATTCAGAAGGGCGACAAGAAGACGGTGAACGGCGTGAAATGCCGCGAGTGGTTGGTCACGCTGAAAGGCGGTCCGGGTGGACTGGAGCATGACACGCTCTGCCTCGGGCTGGAGGATTATCTCCCTTATGAGATGACGGTGGATTGGGAGCATTCTCGGGCGCTGTACTCCGGCTACAACGCGGCAATCGAATTCGATCTGCCGGCGGACGTGGTGCGGGCGACCAGCGCAAGCGGGTCGAACTGAGCCAATCCTGCGCACAGAAAAATGAATGGCGTCATAATTTTTTTCAAGCCTGAGCTCGTTCGGTAGAGGGTCATGAAGACTTGGTTTTCATTTCGCGGAGCATGGGCGGGAATTGTCCCGCTGATCTGTCTGGGTGTAGCCGCGTGGGCGCAGGACGGCCAGGCGGCGAGCCCCTCGCTGGGTGATGTGGCGCGGCAGAACCGCACCCAGCATGCTACGGCCGATGAGAGCGCTCCTAACAACGCCCAGGCACTGGCTGAGGAAATGCAGCAGGAGCAGGAAGCGTCGGAGGCCGCACCCACAGGTTTCAAGAGCTACAACGCGGGCGAATACCGTTTGTTCGTGCCGTTTCCCTTCAGCCTTGAAGGCCGCGACAACGGCGGTCCGGTGCTGCTTGGCTCGCGTCTGGGTGTGACCAATACCGAAGTGCTGGCGGGAACTCCCATTCCGCTGCCCGCCGATGTCAGCCCCAGTAATCTCATGAATGGGGTGCGACAGCTT
>OMOD01000105.1 GCA_900290255.1 Candidatus Sulfotelmatobacter kueseliae | reverse complement strand
CTAGGTTGGCGATGCGAACCAATCACAACCTATCGCAAAAGCGGGCGCCTTTTTATATTGCGTATAATTCGCGATTCATCGCCAGTTTGACTCTGAGCCTTCAGAATGTGATCCGTATCACTGACATTGCCCGATTGTAAGCAGAGAGTTTCAAGCGACTCTACAGCGACCACCATGATCGGCCAGACCGTTTCGCACTACCGCATTGTGGAGAAGTTGGGCGGCGGGGGGATGGGTGTTGTGTACAAGGCGGAAGACCTGAAGCTCGGCCGCCACGTCGCGCTGAAGTTCCTCCCTGACGAGCTCGCCAAAGACGCACAAGCCCTCAGCCGTTTTCAGCGGGAGGCCAAGGCCGCGTCCTCGCTGAACCACCCCAACATCTGCACCATTTACGAAATTGACGAGTCCGATGGGCGAACCTTCATCGCCATGGAACTGCTGGAGGGGCAGACGCTCCGGCACCGGATCGCCGGCAAGTCGATGGGGATTGAAACCGTGCTCGATCTGGGCGTTCAGATCGCCGACGCTTTCGACGCGGCACATTCCAAGGGCATCGTCCACCGCGACATCAAGCCCGCGAACATCTTCGTCACCAATCGAGGTCAGGCGAAGATTCTCGATTTCGGGCTGGCGAAGGTCTCGCTGAAACCGCAAAGCGTTGCCTTCAGCGCCACGACCATCGAGTCCGAAGAGCATCTCACGAGTCCCGGCAGTGCGCTGGGCACGGTCGCCTATATGTCGCCGGAGCAGGTGCGGGGGAAGGAACTCGATGCCCGTACCGACCTGTTCTCGTTCGGAGCGGTGCTGTACGAGATGTGTACTGGCACCTTGCCGTTTCGGGGCGACACTTCGGCGCTGATCTTCAACGCGATTCTCGAACATGCTCCCGTGGCTCCGGTGCGGCTGAATCCCGACGTGCCAGCTGAACTGGAACGGATCATCAACAAGGCTCTGGAGAAGGACCGCGACATTCGCTGCCAGTCCGCCGCCGAAGTAAGGGCTGACCTGAAGCGATTGAAGCGGGACACGGCCTCCGGAAGAATCGAGGCCGTGGTTGGCCCGGCACGCGCTCGCAAATTTAGCTGGCTGTGGGCGGTCGCAATCGTACTGGTGATCGTGATTGGAGCAGTGACATTCGCCTGGCTCAATTCTTCCCCGCCTCCGCCCAGAGTGTCAGCCACCACCCAGCTCACTCGCGACGGCATATCCAAATTCGCCGCGGCGACCGATGGCTCCCGTGTATACATCAATGAGCTAGGAGATACGTGGCGGATCGTGCAGGTTTCCATAGCTGGAGGCGAGACCTCACCGATTTCAACTCCGTTTGTGAATGTGGTCGCCGAAGACATATCACCGGATCATACGCAGCTCTTGGCGCTTGGCCTTGGGGGAGCCACTGAATTTGCGCTGTGGAGTCTGCCTCTGCCTTCGGGAGCCCCTCGCCGTCTCAGCGATATTGTCAGTCACGATGCCGCATGGTCACCGGATGGCCGCCACCTGGTGTTTTTCAAAGCCTCCGACATATACCAAGCGAACGCCGACGGAACCGATTCGCATAAGCTGATCACGGTTCAGGGTACGCCTTTGGGACCCCACTTCTCTCCCGATGGAACCCGTATTCGCTTCACGATCCAACGGTCCGAGAACAGTTCCAACTCGCTCTGGGAAATTCGTTCGGACGGCAGCAATCTCCATCCCGTACTGCCGGGTTGGCATAACCCGCCCACCGAATGCTGTGGGAGATGGACACCGGACGGCCGCTATTATTTCCTCCTGAACTTTGCTACTTCAGGAGCGAATGTCTGGGCGATGCGTGAATCCTCGGAGCTGTTTCATCGGCATTCTTCCGCACCCTTCCAGCTGACCACCGGCCCGCTGTCATTCCGGACCTTGGTGCCCAGCGCCGATGGCAAGAAACTGTTTGTAAGTGCGCAGCAGGGCCGCGCAGAACTCGTCCGCTACGACCCCAAATCCAAGCAATTCGTGCCATTTCTTGCGGGGATTTCGGCGGGCGAACTGGACTTCTCGCGGGACGGCAAGTGGGTCGCCTATGTTACCTATCCCGAGCACACGCTTTGGCGCAGCCGCGTGGACGGCAGCGATCGCTTGCAACTCACCTATTCGCCGGTTTTAGCCGGCCTGCCCCGCTGGTCTCCCGACGGTACCCAAATCGCCTATGTAGATATCCAGCCCGGTCGGCCTTGGAAGACGTTTCTGATCTCTGCCCAAGGCGGTGTGCCCCAGGAAATGACGGCGGATAGCCATGTGCAGATAGACGCGACCTGGTCACCGGACGGCAAGAAAATCGCCTTCGGGCGATCCACGGTCACAGGTTCGTCGGAAGTATTGGCGATCTATATCATCGACCTCGGCACTCATCAGGTCTCTACTGTCCCTGGTTCGGAGAATCTTTTCAGCCCGCGCTGGTCGCCCGACGGTCGATACCTTGCGGCGCTAAACCTGGACGCAACGAAGTTGCTGATCTTCAACTTCAAAACCCAAAAATGGTCTGATTGGATTAATGAACCGGGCACGCTGGGTTATCTCAACTGGTCGCAAGATGGGAGTTATCTTTACTATGACAGCGCCTTCAGCGACCGTCCGACGTTTCGCCGGGTCAAGGTCGGCCAGACCCACTCGGAATTGCTGGTCGATTTAAAAGGGCTGCTCAGGTATATAACCCAGCCTGCCGTTGGCTGGAGCGGCATTGCTCCCGACGGCTCGGCACTCTTCATCCGCGATTTGAGTACCGACGAAATCTACGCTCTTGACCTGGACCTACCGTAGCTAGCGATTGACCGACAAACCGGAAATAACCCACAGCGGAAAAGCCAAGCTGGGCAAGGAGTCTGGATGGTTTATGTAAGCAGGCGTTTACAGTGCGCCGGGCTAAACCGGCATGAAGTAGAGGATGAAAGAGCCTTACGAGA
>OMOD01000089.1 GCA_900290255.1 Candidatus Sulfotelmatobacter kueseliae | reverse complement strand
CACGGAATCACTCTCTCCTTCCGGTCGAGGGAGAAAAATGTCCTTGACATCCCCTCTTATAGAACAGGCGATAGCGCTCAAAACCCCCGGGGACTAAGGCCAACTACCGCGAAAGCGCATAGGTAAAGAATCCGAGCGTCCCGAGCGAGCAAATCACCGCGACATACCACCACCTGGCTGCGCGGATCGCGGCCACGAATGAAAGGACTACAGCCAACAGCCCCGCGCCCAAAACCACTCGGTATTCGTTTCGGAATCCGGCGAGATTATCCACGATGCGGTCTGCCCGGCCTGCGTCGAGCAGACCTAGCCAGAGCAGCATCATCAGTAGCATTGAGATGGTGCCCGCGAGGTGGGCCAATGCACGCGACATCCCACAAATCATGCAGCGTCCATTTCCACCGCCAAGAACTTGGCGTGAGAACGGATAGATTTCAGCTTGTCTTCCCGCAGGCCGCGCAATTGTCCTTCACCGACCCGGCCTTCGTGCAAGAGCCTCCCGAAGACGAGCGTGAGGCGAGGATCGGTATTCGTATTTGCGATTGATCTCCTTGCGGCGTTGGGTCAGATAATCTTCCAGGTCCCACAGATCCGATGGCTGCTGGATCTTGCCCGCCATCTGCTTCGCCTGCTGAATTACTTCCTGAAGCTCCTGTGTCAGCGCAGTGTCGAACGCTTTGCGGGCGATGGCCTTTTCTGACCTCGACCACCTCAGATCGCGCCGGCTGGGATAGTCGCTCTGGATCGCCGGTCGGCGTAGGCTGGTCATGTTCTAATCCTCCGTGGCGGCATTCTATCTCCTCGCCGGACGACATTTCTACGGGCGTGGACCCTTTCATCTCGGCGGACTCAGAATCTGTTTCCAGCGGGTGGACCTTGGTTCCGAGGTCAAAGAGATCGTTTACCGGATGTCCCAGGTTCTGTTTGCAGCCCAGGTAGCGCTCCGTCGTTTGGACCGATGCGTGTCCCAGCAAGAACTGAATCTGTTCCAGCTCTCCTCCGCTGTCATGACACAACTTCGCACAGGTCCGCCTCAAGTCGTGGGGTGCGATGTGCTCCAAGCCCGCTCTCCCACAGCAGGACCGGACCACGTACCACACCACATTCTGCGAAATGCCCTTGCCCCATACCTTGCCCGTCCTGGCCACTGCCCGAAAGATCCTTCCTTCGGTAACCCCTGCGGCTGCCGTCCACTGATGGAGCGCGGCTTTGACCCATTGTGGGATGGGCACCGTGCGGATGTGGCCGCCCTTGCCGATCAGGTCCACCACCGCCCAGTGCCCCTGCCGCATCTGGATGTCGTCTACATCTAAGCCGACCAGCTCCGATCTGCGAAAGCCACAACCAAACAGCATGGCCAACATGGCGCAGTCCCGCTTGGCACGCATGCTCTCGCCACTAGCTCGTTGGAGCACATCTGAACTTTGCTTTGCGCTCAGCCAGTTGCCGGAGCGAAACCCGAGCTGCTTGACCCCTTTCACCCGGCTGATCCCAGCGGCGAGTTCCGGGCTGAGCAGGCCAGAATCGGCAGCTTCGTGGGCGAGCCTTCGAACGGCTGCGAGTTGTTGGTTGATCGTGTTCGCGGCCAGACCTCTTGACTCCAAGTACATGCGATAGCGAACGACCACAATGCGATTGAAGGCCAGGCGAGGTTCGGAGCAATACCAGGCAATAAACTGGTTGATAGCGTACTCGTAGACGCGGCGCGAAGCTGGCGAGCCGAGACTGTTGAGCACGGCCAATTTGCAATGATCGAGATCCGGCAGCCGCAGCACCCGGCGACGGTAATTCGGCTTAGTTTTCTGTTTGCCCATGGCGACGGCCTCCCAGTGCCGCGCCATAGCATTGCCGCAGAATGCCGCCCAACCGCAACCGGCGGCGCGCGTAGAATCGGAAACACGTATGGCGAAACGACAGCCGAAATCAAGGCCGACATGGGCAGATGTTAAGGCCAAGCTCGCGAGCTTTGATCGCGCAGCCCTATTGGCTGCACTTCAGGATCTGTACGCGGCCACCGAGGGCAATCGGGCGTTTCTTCACGCCCGCTTCGGTTTGGGCGAGGACCCGCTGCAACCGTACAAGAAAACCATTGATCGATGGCTGTGCCCGGACATATTCCGGGGGCAAGAAACATCAGTATCGAGAGCCAAGAGGGCGATCAGGAACTACAAGAAAGCGATCGGTGACTCCGTGGGATTGGCTGAGTTAATGGTTTTCTACTGCGAGCGTGCAGCTGGTTTTTGCGCGGACGTCCGTCATGCAGATCCAGCATACTTCGATGCACTGGTGCGAATGTTCGAGCAGGCGCTGAGGGCGATTGCCAAACTCGCAACCAATGTTCAGAGCAGCCTTCTTACCAGGCTGGACCGGGTGCGGAGTATTGGTCGTCAACTCGGATACGGCGTTGGCGACAACATGGACGTTCTGCTTGCCGAGTTCGATTCATCCATTCACGCAGAGGTGCTTCATGGAAATGGAAATAGATGAGGAAAAAGTGGACGAGACGGTACTAGCTCTGTTGTATCTGACCACATTTACGGACAAGCTATGTTGCCGGGCATGGAAAGGACACAACTGGGATTCCCTCGATCGACTCCATCAGAAGGGTTACATCTCGGATCCTGCCACAAAAGCAAGATCAGTCGTTTTGAGTGAAGAAGGCGCGAAGCGTTCGCAAGAACTGTTTGAAAAGTACTTTACGAAATCGTCGTAGGATCCATCGTGAGCCTCAACGCATCGTTTTCAGTCCCATTCCGGCTCATCCGGGTTTTGAGCGTTATCGCCTGGTCTATAAGAGGGGATGTCAAGGGACATTTTTCTCCTTCGACCGGAGAAGGAGAGTGGTTCCTTCGCTTCCAGCCCCAGTTGGATTCAGCGTCGTTAGGTTTTGCGCAGTGCCATCTCAGCTGCATGTTTATCGAGTAGTGCTGACATCGATCAGTCCTGAAACTGACAAGCCTGCCGGTTGCTTGGTGGGCAACACATAGGTCTATCTGAGGCTCGCGGCCTAGGGCTTTTTTGGGTTGTCCGAGAGGGCATAGGGGTTTCACGGAGGCTCAGTGCCAATGACACTCTGTATGCCTACAGGCGATAGGGATGCTCACTCTCGAACCCGAGCGTCTCCAGAACCGATCGACCACCCACTCGAGAAAGAACTGCCGGTGATGGACAGGCTCTCACCCGAGACGCTCAAGCGGCTTGCGATTTCAGTTTCTCGACGTCGAAGTTCTCTCCCTTCTTCCATAGCGTCAACGTAATGGCAGCAATCTTGCGTGCCAGCGTCAGCCGCACCATGGTCGGCTTGATGCCTTTGGCCAGCGAGCGCTGGTAAAAATCCTGAAACGGCCCCGGTAGCACACTGGCTCGGATGGCGGCCGCCTTGAACAGCCCTTTTAAATCGTGGTTGTAATCCTTATTTAGGCCGCGAATGGTCACCTGTTTCTTGCGCCGCCGCAATTGACCTTGGACGTAGTGATATTCCCCGCTGTCGCGGGTCTCCAACCCCAACCCGCTGTAGGTCCAGAGCTGGCGCTTGCTGCGAAAACGATGGGGAGTCTGAATCAGCGCCACCGCTAAGGCGGAACGAATCGGTCCCAGAGACGGGATCTGCCGTAGCTTCGCGGTGATATTGTGCTTGCGGCTTTCCGCCAGCAGGGCACGCCGGGCTTGCTGTCGCAAGTGCTGCAACATGTCCAGTTGCTGATAGAGTTGCTCGGCCCGATAGCGAACCCCTGGCTCCTGAATCTTGTCTAACCAGTGGCTGCGATGGCGCGTATAGTAGACGTCCCGGCCGGCACAAGGAATCGCCCAGCTGCGATATACCGCTTTCACTCGACTCATGACCCGGGTCAGATCTTTGACGATGGTCAGATAACTGCGCGCCAGTTCGCGCAGCATGCGTACGCCCGTCTCGCCATGGTAGACCGGCTTGAGATCATGGAGACGTAGCCGCTCGGCGAGTTTACGGGCATCGATCTGGTCACTCTTGTTGCCCTGTTTGAGCGCTGCGTTCTTCCGCGGATTACACACCACCACGTTGGGCACATGCGGCTTGAGCAAATCGTATAACCAGGTTGCTGAGGTTCCCTCCTCGAAGGCGACAGACAACGTTCCACGCACTCCGGCCAAAAAGTCCAGAATGGTAGACGCTTTGGTTTCCAGAATGGATTCCATGATGATCTTGCCCTCAGAATCCATCACCGCGACTGAGATCGTTGCTTGATGAACGTCCAGCCCAATATACTTTTCACCGCTCATTGAGGGTGCTCCTTTCGTAGGTGATCATGCGAACGATGACAACCTACTCTCTAAGGGGCGCCCTCTTATAATGCGGTTACATCAATCACTGAGGAATCCACCCACGAATGGCAATAATTGGCGAAGAGGCATCTGCG
>OMOD01000086.1:5399-6611 GCA_900290255.1 Candidatus Sulfotelmatobacter kueseliae | reverse complement strand
GAAACTCAAACCGTAGCTTGGCCTGGAGGCCAAGCTGGTCTCAGAGGTTCTGACGACGAACACTGCTGAGTCACCTCCGACTCTGCTTGCAGCCAATCGTCTAGTTCGTGTCCATCCTCTCTTCGGCGTTGCTCGTACAGTGGTTGCACGTATCCTGCGGGGAGTAATCCGGGCATACGCTTCCGTTCAGAAGCGCCAGACAATGCCGCCACCGACGAAAATATTGTGTTGGCGGCTCTTGCCCGTGTTCACATTCAGTTGCGGCACACCCGACGTGTTGGCGGCTCTTGCCCGTGTTCACATTCAGTTGCGGCACACCCGACCAGAAGTCTCGAGCTTCACCGCGCAAGCTGAAGCGCCCGGAGACCTTCACATCGAGTCCCAAACCAGCCTGCAATAGACCGGTGGTGTTTGCAGTATTGCTCGAGTTACTGGCAGAATTTCCACTGAAATAGCCGAATCCACCACCAACACTGACCCACGGCGATACTGCCACCTCGGGAAAAACATTCAGTCGCGCCGCGGGAGTGACAAAGTAGGATCGGTAGCCCAAGAATGGGCTAGTGTACGTATGCACGTCCTCATCGGGGTTCACAACGGAGGGGACTTCCAGGGCAAGAGACCAAACGTCTCCACCCATGACACGTCGCGCGTAATTCACTTCGAAGGTTAATCCTTTGCCGAAGCGCAGGTCGGGATCATAAGAAGGGGCACCTTGGATGCCCTGATCGCTAATGAAGGTGCGCCCAAGGATCCCGGACAATTCGTTCTTTTGCGCTGCGGCCTGTGTCACGAAGGTACAAACTGCCACCACAGCCCCGATGATGAGGTGTTTCAGCGACATTTCTCCTCCTACCCTCTGTTCGTTGCGAAGCAAGTTTCAGGCTAGGTTAGCCGGCCCTTTTTTCGTCGCGTCCTTTCCCACCACAGGTTCGTCGTTGAACTATCGAATACGGAAGCTTACGTTTATTGGATGAAGAATTCAATCATATCGAGGCACCAACGAGTCGCCATTGTCAGACGGAATGCGACGGCCTCCACCTTCTTCATTCCCGATGGTTCGAGACCGCCCGGGCTCGGATAATTCAGCCCAAGGCCTGGAAGCGGCCAGCCCGCAAAGCACATAGAACAGTGCAGCATTCGCCGGAATTTGCAAATTAAAATCCACGAAGCTATGGAGCAGAATTCCCGTACACCCCAGCAAAGCGGCGA
>OMOD01000086.1:0-5389 GCA_900290255.1 Candidatus Sulfotelmatobacter kueseliae | reverse complement strand
GAATTCCCAGCGGCGAGAGGTCGGTAATCCGTATCGGTACAGGCGCACGAGAAACCACAGCATTAGCCCGAAGCCGAGCAAACCGGTCTCCACTAGGAGTTGCGCATAGTCGTTATGCGCTTCATTCACGAACAGGTTCGTGTAGAAGCTGCGGTAACTGGGATAGACGGTGGGGAAAGTTCCCAAGCCCCATCCCCACACCGGCCGGTGGGAAAACATTTTCAAGCAGTCCTTAGTGATATTCAAACGGATGCCGGGGCCCAGGTCTCCGAGTCGGCCCAGAACTTGCCCTTTGCCTAGAAAAACCAAAAAAGCGAGTACCAAGACGCAGACCGCGACCGAGCCGAGTGCTACACGAGGATTTCTCCTCTGTACAAGCGTCAGGGCGGCAAACAGGACAATTTCGAGAACGAAAGCAAGCATTCCGCCACGCGAGCCGGAAAGAAAGATCGTGCTGGCCATCAGAACAGCGCAGAAGGCGACCAAGGCCCGCTTCCCCCCTTTCAGCAGATGGCCCNNTCAGCAGATGGCCCATAGTAACGACCAAGGGAAACGGTGCTAGCATCTCCATCAGGCCGGCATAGTGGTCGTGGTTGATGTAGCTTCCGTAGATTGAGCCATTGAATCGCGCAGTATAGACCCAGAAGATCTTGCCGTTAGAGGTCAGATCCTGCGCCAACGCGAAAAAGGCGTAAAGCGCCCCGAAAACAATCAGTGCGAAAGCAAATTTCTTCCGAGCATCTTCGTCTCGGACGCATTCGGCTGCAATGAGCAGGACAATCCCGTATGAGACGTACTGAAGGACTTCATATTTGGTAACGTAACCGTAGGCTGACCTACGCAGCGCAACCTGCGCGAGGATGAGCCCGAAAAAGAATAAGGCTGGCGGGTACAGAGGATTTTTCGACAACCCCACCTGCTTGGAAACAAACTGCTTTCCGGCCCAAACAAGGAATAGAACTGCCGCACCGGACTCGAAGGCGAAAGTCGACCACTCATTGACGGCACCGAACGCCAACACCGCGAAAACTAAAAGGGCGCATAGGCCGAGAACGAGCACCCACTGCAGGACTTCGGGCTCGCGACCACGCCGGCGCTCCAGATCAATAGAATCAGTCGCATCGACAATCGCAAACGATGACATTTTCAACTTCGCCGATCCTTATTCTAGTTCTCCACTAGGAGCCCGTCCGGGAATTGCTTTTTGAAAGGCGCTGCAGCGACCGAGAACCGAGTTGTAAAAACAGCCAGTCAGAGTTCTCCTTACGAAGCTCGGAGCAATGCTTGTAGAAGGGCTTCCCGAGAGCAGCTCTCACCTTTATGAGTGGCCTTTCTTGCTCTCTTCTATCCATAGCAGAGCCGGTGTAACTTCAGAATGTTGTGCGTGAGACAGATCATGGCCCACTCCCCTTGCAAGGCGCAGTAGGTTTTCCCCATGCTCTGAAACTTGGCATATCTATCCCGTGAACTTCAATCCAAATCAGCGGTTCACGGTTGAATACTCGGACGCACTCCTAGCCTGATATCGTCGATCCAAAGCTTGCCCCGGATCAGGGGCCCCGCCGGCTGGCGGACAATTTTCAACAATACTAGATTAGTGTTCAGGCCCGTTTGGAATCGTGCATGTTGCACACGCCAGGGATTGGTGCCTAGTAAATCATCCGTGAGAACGTAGGAAGCATTGGTGTAAGCATCCACGATCGCAAACCGCGGACCGCTGGCACTCTCGATGTCTTCGGTCCTGGACTCGGCACTAAACTCATACTCGGTGTGTGGTTTTACCACGACGAACTGAAGGATTCCCGCATCGGCTGGATTTTGCCCATCGAAGGTGACGCAGAGTGATCTTGTTCCGCTGTAAAACTCACTCGTGTCTATGGCTAGGGCCGCGTGGGGGTTCGATCCGTACCACCAGTCAAAGCCGCCGTTCAGCATGTTCTCCTCAAATCCCCCATTTACGACTAGGTTCTCACGAGACGGAAGATAGGGCTGAAGAGACCGATTGACGCCGGCCAGTTGTTGCCATGCAGTTTGTGCCGCTGCGACTTCCTGCTTATCGATGAGAAACTCAAAGTAGGGAAACGCAAGCTTCGTCGAAAACTCCTGGTTTAATGCGATCAGATGGTTCCAGACATTTTCCGCGGCGGCTACTTCCTGTTTGACAATTAGCAAACGTAGAAACGAAAGGTACAGATCCGGTCTTCGCGGCAGCGCCCGATCAAGAATTTGATTCGCGTCTCCGGTTGCACGCCAGCAGAGCTGGAGAGCAGAGTCAACCGCCTCCGGGTCGTTTGCGATAACAACGCGAAAATTACGAAGTGCCCTTTCCTGATCACCCCGAACCAGGAAGAGGTTGGCAGCTTCCCAGGCGACATCTGGTGTCGTCGGGTCAACTTCGACCGCCTGTTCGACGCTCTGTTCCTGCTCGTTGGTGTGGCCAGCCACCTGATAGGCGCTCGCTAAATCCAGCCAGTACCGCGCTTCATAGGGGTTCAAATGCACTGCTGTCTGGAAGTTAGCAATAGCGTCATTGAGATTTGCGCCGGACAATGCCAGACTTCGGCCGAGTAGCTCGCGATATTCAGCGTTCGATGGTTCCAGCCGAGTGGCTTTGTTGAGATTCGGCAAGTTCGGAGTCGCTGCCAGGTGGGGCGCGAGGTAGGCTCGCAGGGCGAATTGCAGGTACAGTGCTACGACCATGAAGCAGGCGGCTGCAAAAGAAAATCTCCGAAGTCGGGATCGCAATTCAATCCGCATCTGAATCTACACCGATACAGCCGAAGGTATGTTCTGAGCCGGCGACTCGGCTGCACGCAAATTTCAGCGAGTCATGTCAAGAAACTTTGCTGGCCGCCGCCGTTGGCTTATCTTCCGGCGACTCCTCATGGTAGTAGTGGTTCGCGTATCGACCGCCATATTGGTAGTATTCTTCGATAGAATGGCGATTGAGCGCGTTTAGGACAATACCCATAACCCTTGCGTTGACCTGCAGCAGAAGGTCACAAGCGCGCCGCAGGGCGGCCTTTGTCGTCTGCCCCGAGCGCGCGACCAGAATGACTCGGTCTGCCTCAGGAGACAATAGAACTGCGTCAGTTACAGATAAGCATGGGGGTGTGTCGATAATGACGTGGTCAAAAACGTTACGCCAGTGAGCGATGTGATCTTTCATAACGGCCGAGCCCAGCAACTCGGCTGGCTGTGGCGGAATGGGACCGGCTGGCAAAACCCACAAGTTTGGAACTTCGGGGCAAGGGATTACCACATCCTCGACCTTGTCGGATCCGCTTATCAGGGTGCTGAGGCCTCCACGGGACTGAAAGCCAAACAACTTGGCAATACTGGGCCGACGGAGGTCCGCATCGACGAGCAAAACACGGCTTCCGCGCTGCGCCAAAACCAGAGCTGAATTTGCGCTGACCGTGGTCTTTCCTTCTTGCGGCATTGCGCTGGTGACGAGAATCACTTTCGGCGGAGCACCAAACGAGGAGAGAAGAATCGAAGTGCGGAGAGCCCGGTATGCCTCCGCTGCTTCCGATTTCGGACGTGCATACGCGACCAGAGCAGGAGATTCAGGCTTTTCGGTCTCGGCCGACACCGTTTTCAGACGTTTACGCAAGTAGCCGTTACTTGAAAGTTGCAGCGGTATCGTCCCGAGCGCCGGCAGCGTCGAAATCGCGCTAAGCTCTTCCATATTCCTGATACTGGTGTCCAGACTCTCCAGCACGAATGCAAGTCCAATACCGCAGGCAAGGCCGAGCAGAAGGCCGAGCTCGATGTTCCGGGGCACATTAGGTGTTATGGGGGAGGTCGGAGTCCGTGCGAAGTCTACGACGCGAATATTGCTCGATTTCAAAGTCTCGCTAACGCTCGCTTCACTGAATCGCTGCAGAAGATCCTGGTACAGCTGTCGGTTGGCCTCCGCATCACGCTTAAGCACAGAGTACTCAATCGCGCTCTCGTTGAGTTGGTTAGCCTGCTGCGTCTGCTGGTTGAATGCGGTCGTCAGCAGATTCTCCCGTTGAACTGCGGCCAAATACTCATCGCGGACCCCATGCTGCATTCTCGTTTCTTCGGCTACGATCTCCGTCCGCACCTGTTTGAGCTGATTTTTCAGTTCGACAACCTTGGGGTATCCGGAACCGAATTGGGTTGTAGCCTGTGCGTATTGGGTATTGAGGTCAGCCTCCTTTTCGCGCAACTTCTCCAGCATGCTGCTTGTCCCTTCGCGGGACGGTTTGGCGAATTCGGCAGGGTCCCCAGCCATAGCGAGGTTGTAATTGGACTCCTTCTGAATGCGATCAGTCTGGGCCACTGTTAGCTCGTTGTTCAGTTCGTTCAGCTTGGCCGTTACGATGTTCTGCTTCTCATCCACCCCCAGAATGCTGTGGTCCTTCTGGTAGCGGACAAGTATCTCCTCAGATGTTTGGACTTTTCGCCGAAGGTCATCAAGTTTCGCTTTAAGCCATTCTGAGGTTTCGTTGACAGACTCGTATTTTGCGTTGGTGTTCTCCTCTTTGAACGTATCTACCAATTTATTGACGATGGCTTCTGCTAGGCGAGGGTTTGGATGCGTATAGCTTATTTGTACAAGCCGGGAGTTTGGGATTATTTGGACGCTGAGCCCACCGCGAAATGCGCCTAGCAAGCCAGCTTCTCTTGCCGGATCAGGTTGCATTGCGTCTTCAGCTTGCGGGTTGGGGTCAAGGTGCATGGCTTTGATCACCTTGAGGGCCAGAACATCGCTGCGAAGAATCGCGGCTTGGGTTTCCAAGGTCGCTTGGTAGTCGAAGTCAGGAAGATTATTCTCAACGTCCTTGAAGCCCAAAACATTCGGATTTTCTTCAAAGATGGCCACCTTCGATGTGGCTTGGTACAGGCGGGTCTCCCTCAGGGTTTTAATTACGGAGAGTGCAAAAACAATGGCAAAAGTGGCCAGCACCGCCCATTTCCGTTTCCTCAGAATTTGCCAGTAGTGCAGTATCGAGTTTTGCGGTTGAGCAAAATGTGGGTATACGGATTGAGGCCCCTTAACCGGTAACGGGTCGATCGGCTCCAGAGCTTCCAGGGCATCTGAATTGTTACGTTTTGGCTGCAATGGCATCAGTCAACCTCAGAAATGCGTACCCTGCTTGTTTTCGATGTCTCGCTGAATCGACGTTGGCGAAGAATGAGCAAATTCTACCATTCCCTCCAAGTTTTCCCCATACCAGTTTTGACACTTTAGGGACGCTCGTTACATTCTTCGCCCACCTAAGAAATTGGGTCTCCAGTGGTTTCGCGAGTCCCGATGACGTTCGAACACGTTCGCGAATGCACCTAAGAAGTAGACTTCTGATTATCCGGTTGCTTCAGCAACCCCCAATCGGTTGTGGTTGAGGTCTCGAGCTCC
>OMOD01000148.1:61208-80419 GCA_900290255.1 Candidatus Sulfotelmatobacter kueseliae | reverse complement strand
GGTCGGGCCACCCTTATACGCTACCCATTGGGGCTTGCTGAAGCAACCGGATAATCAGAAGGCAACTAGCGGCCGTCCTCCACGAGGCCTCTCGTCATTTTCCCGCAGTCGTCGTAACAGGGCCTCGCCGGGCCGGTAAGACTACTCTCTTGTGCAAGCTGTTCCCGAGCGCCCGCTATGTACTACTCGAAGACCCTGACATTCAAGCGCGAGTGCGCAGCGATCCGCGTGCCTTTCTGGACGAGCTGCGGCCCCCGGTCATGTTCGACGAGATCCAAAATACTCCTGAGCTGCTCGACTACGTCCGCACGCTAATCGACACGAGGCCCCGGCGCATGGGCCAGTGGCTTTTCACCGGCTCGCAAGAAGCTCCTTTAATGCGGAACATCACTGAATCAATGGCCGGGCGGGCGGCCATTCTTCAACTCCTGCCTTTTAGCCTCACCGAAACTGACCGAGTGAATCTGCTGCACGGAGGCTTCCCCGAAGTGCTGGCGCGCCCCACGGCTCGCAGCCTTTGGTTCGCCTCTTACCTGCAAACGTATCTCGAGCGGGATGTGCGCGCGATTACAAATGTCAGAGACCTCGTGACCTTCCGTCGGTTCCTTTCCCTGCTGGCCAGTCGCCATGGCCAAGTTCTGAACAAGAGCGACCTCGCGGCACCGCTCGGGGTATCGGTTCCCACGATCGGCGAATGGCTCTCGATTCTAGAAGTGACTGGACAAATCATTCTGGTGCCGCCGTACTTTGAAAACTTCGGAAAGCGGCTCATCAAGTCGCCGAAAATCTACTGGGCGGACTCCGGTCTCGCCTGCTACCTGCTGGGCGTGACCTCGCCAGCTGAGCTGGAACGTTCTCCTTTCCTAGGAGCTCTATTTGAAGGCTTCGTCGCCGGGGAGATACTCAAGAGTCAGGCCAATCGGGGAATGCGGAAGGAGGTCTACTACTTCCGCGATCAGCAGGGCTTGGAGGTAGACTTCCTCGTGCCAAGGCCCAACTCAAAGCTGTGGTTGATTGAAGCTAAAGCTGGTAAGACGGTGCGGCCATCCATGGCTTCCCCGCTACTTTCATTAAGTCGTGGCGTACCCCGCTGGCCAGGACGGTTGATCGTAGTCCACCGAAAGTCCAACTCGCAATTGCAGACGGCAGCGATCGCTCGCGGGGTTGAAGCTCTCGATGTTGAACGATTCATCCAGGAGTTCGGTGGTAGCAGATAGCAGGACCTTGACCATTCAGCACGCACCGACCCACCGAAATCGTCTCCGCTCCCAACGTCTATGGCTTTGATACCGGGGTTGTCTCGTACTACCGCGGCTGGCAGGACTTGCGCCGGGAGGATCTTGGCAAGCTATAGGAACACTTTGTGCTGAAGAGGCGGTGACACTAAACGCATTTCTGATTGCGTTTGGTATCACTATATGCAAGACTATATTCATATGGTACAGAGGCATTTCTGGCAGAAACTCGTTGAACAAAACTGGCACGAGCGCTCCGTAGTGTGGCTGGCTGGTGTGCGTCGTGTGGGTAAGACCTTCCTTTGTCAAAGTCTCCAAGACACTGAGTATTTCGACTGTGAACTGCCGCGCACGCGACGAATGATGGAAGATGCCCAAGCTTTCCTTGAGGGGCTAGGCAAGCGCCGAATCGTACTAGACGAGATTCACCGTTTGCCGAACCCCTCCGAATTGCTGAAGATCGCCGCCGATCATTACCCAAACATCCGAGTACTGGCCACCAGCTCGTCGACCTTGGGAGCGTCAGCCAAGTTCAGAGACACGCTCGCCGGACGGAAGCGAAACGTCTGGCTGACACCCATGTGTCTGGAAGACTTGAAGGACGCCAAGCACACCGACCTGCGCCACCGATTCTTGCGTGGCGGGTTGCCACCATTCTTCTTGGCCGAGAACTTTCCCGAGCGTGATTTTCAGGAATGGATCGACGCCTATTGGGCGAAGGACATTCAAGAGTTGTTCCGGTTGGAGAGGCGCTCGTCCTTTCAGAAATTCACTGAGCTACTGATGGCCCAGAGTGGCGGACTGTTTGAAGCCACACGATTTACGGCCCCCTGCGAAGTCAGTCGCACCACAATCAGCAATTACCTCAACGTGCTGGAGGCAACCTTTGTCGCACATGTGATTCGTCCGTTCAGCACCCATCGGCCGACCGAGATCGTGTCTGCGCCCAAGGTGTACGGATTTGATACAGGTTTCGTGGCGTACTATCGCGGCTGGCAGGACTTGCGTCGGGAGGATCTTGGCCTGCTTTGGGAGCACTTCGTACTGAACGAGATCATGGCCCGCCAACAGAACCGTGCGATCTCGTATTGGCGTGACAAACGTGGACACGAAGTTGACTTTATCTTGACAGGGCGGCGGAACAAGCCGATGGCGATCGAATGCAAATGGTCCGCTGCAGACTTCGATGCTATCAACCTGCAAGCATTCCGTCGGCAATACCCAGGCAGTGAGAATTTTGTTCTCGCCCAGGATGTCGGCAGTCCGTTCAGTCACCGCTTCGGAGAGATTACAGTTCGATTCGAGAACCTCCAAACGTTCGTGAAGACGATTGGTCTCGGTCGAATGGACACATAGTCCGAAGCCTGATCGCTTCAGCACTCCGGGAGTTCCCACAGCTTCGGCTCAGTGTGTTTCTGTCCCAAGCACAAGATCGAGATCCGCCGTTGCAGCGAACGCTCGGAAGTTACGGTCTCTCGTCAGAAGAGGAATGCCTTGGTCGATACAGCTCTGCGCAAGCAGCGCATCGCCGAGACGGGCCTTGCGACTCTTTGCCAGCACCCTTGCCCGCAACAATCCTGCACGTTGCCAATAGCCTGGTTCGATCTCAACCAGCGGCACTTCCGCCAGCGTTTCGGCAACGCTTGAAGGAAGTTTCGGATCGCTCAACAGCTCGGTAAGCACCACCGGAACCATAAGAACCTGCCGCTCCTCCAGAGCCCGATCGAGCAATCTTGCGTCTTCACCTTCAGAACCCTCCAGAAAGGCAACCCAAGTGCTCGTATCGGCCGCGATCATCGGTCGGCCTTTAGCTCTGCCACACTACGCGTGAAGCGGACCTTGCCTCGGAGTTGGCGCAAGCGAGCATAGGTCAGCGAGGCCGCAAGGAGCTGCAGCCCCGTACGAACCGTCTGAGTGATGCCGGTACCGCTGGCTTGCTGCGCCTTCTCGAGCAACTCTTGCGGCACTTCCACCGTGATTTTGCGAGCGGTTTCCACAATCAAAGGTCAGTATACCATACTTGAGACCAGCATTGAATATGGTATTTCGATGAAGTTCCTCCGCAGGCACTTCCTCGCGCACTTCCACGACACTCTGTGTTTAGAAAACCTCCGGCCATTGTTGTGCGCCATGGTAGACGGCGAGGATCACGATGCGGTCGTGGTCAATGGCATAGGCTGCGATAAAGGGCGCATTCGGAATGACCAGCTCACGAGTACCCGGCACCCGGCCCGATCTGCCTGACATGGGGAATGTGGCGAGATGTTGAACGCTGGTGACGATCCGCATCGTGATCCGGGCGGCAACCTCTTCGCTGTTCGAGAGCGCGATGTAATCGTGGGCCTGATCCAGTTGCCGGGTCGCCTGCTCGGTCCATTCGATCATGGGCGAGCGCGCCCCGCCCGCTTGAGCCGCTTTACGACTTCCTCATGGCTTACGACGCGGCCTTTCCGCATCTCTGCAAGCCCCTTGCGAACCAGCGCGTCCTGATAGGCGTGCAACTCGATGTAGTTGGTGATGGCCTCGTTGATGAGATAACTGCGCGGACGGTCCTGCGCGGCGGCCAGCGAATCGAGCGAGTCGATCTTTTCGGTGAGGGCGCGGAAACTGATGGTTTTCTCGGTGGTGCTCATAATGCCACAACAATAACACGTATTATTGTGTATTACAAGACCCGGGTTCTTCTTCCTTTTCTGCTTCGAGCGGGGAGATCGATCTCCACTCTATTGTTCGATTCTCGGTAAATGTTGAGACCTCTTAGACACCGACGTTTCTTCATCAGGACCATTATCGCGTGTATCGTAAAACAGTCCGGATCATTTTACGATGGCGCTAGAACGACCAAGTTGCGGCGCTTATCCACCTATGCAGAATATCCGACAGTAACGCATATTTTGCAGGCACTTCTGATTGGTCCGGATTGCTGGCTGAGCTAGCGCGATGGGATGACGAATCCAACGCAACAGGAAGACCCTGCTTCGGGATCACATTTGGCTGTGCATCGAAGGCCCAGAGTTGGACCGCATCCCGCGCGCGCTCTTGATCGGCGGTCAGAAAAACGCTGCCTTGAGCACCCTCGGGCCCCGGCTAGGAGACAGACGTTAGGGCGACAGAACCACACCGACAACTTTCATCCTTCCTTGCTGTGCCCAAGATACCGGTGTAAGTATTTTGATCCTTCCCTGCCGTAAGCTTCTGTCCCAATCGTCAGCAGAATCTCGCAAATCTGAGAGATGCTCCGTGCCTCTCGAATTGCGATCTGCTGGAGGCGCTTCTTAAGCTCGTCTGGAATTCGGAATGCTAGCGGAGCATTTTTCTTCATAATGCTGAGATTGTATGAAAAAGCAAGACTTTTACCATTGCCAAGTTGTTGACTCCCCCCTCTGAAACGCATACAATGTATTAGTATGTATGAGCTTCGGAGGACTGCATGGCTGACCAATTGTTACGGCGCAATGTCAAGGTTGCTCGGTCCCGGTGGATGTGCGATCTGAATCAATCTGCTCTTCACTTGCTAGAAACCCTCACAAGTCGATATCAGTTCTCTATTGCGGAGGGCGATCTGACCTGGTTAGAACGTGGTTGGTACGCCACCCACACAGGCTTGTTGGGACTGGCACGTCGTAACCGTTGTGCTGGCATCCACGTCCAACCGGTCCCCGCATTTTGTGACGCCTCAGCTCAACGTTGGGCATTTGCAGCCACAGTGTACAAGTCCAAAACCTGCCGGGGCTTTGTCGGCTACGGCGATGCCGATCCTTCGAACGTCTCTCCGCTAGTCCATGGGGCAGAAATGCGCGTAGCCGAAACGCGCGCTGTCAATCGAGCGCTTCGCAAGGCCTACGGCATCGGCATCTGCTCGGTTGAGGAAATCGGGTCCTTCGCCGGCCAACTGGCTTCGAGCCCAGAGTCAAAGAAGCTGCCGCAGCCTGCAAATGGCAACGGAAACCACGGCGGCCCGAAGGTTCGCGACCGCCTTTGCCAGATTATTCGGCAGCACCAACTCGATCCCAATCTAGTTAAGGCCTACGCCACCGATTTCTGCGGAGCCAAGACCTTGCGCGATGCTACCCGCGAACAGGTAGAAAACTTCGTTGCTCACCTGGCCGGCTGGGCCGAGAAGGACCGCAATGCCTTGCTCTGCCAGCTGAACAGCTACCTCGGGCAGAAAGCAGGTGCCGCATGAAGCGCCAGATCACGGGCTTGCACGCCGCCGATCGATGCGCCACTGACCAGGTCCCCGATGGAGTCTTCCTGGTTCGCGTGCAACGAGCCCGTTTTTGTCGGCAGGCACAAAAACCCTACTACACGCTCATCCTGGCCATCCTTGAGCCCAACCGGTTTGCCGGGCACCTCCTTTCGAGCCGGCTCTATTGCAGCCCGAAAGCGCTGTGGAAGCTGAACTGGTTCCTGCGCGACTTCGGCTACGACACCGAACTGCTCGGACGGGATGAGGTGGACGAGAATCAGATCGTTAACCTCCAGGGCGTAGTCAAGATCAGTCATATCGTCTTCAACGGCGCTTCCCTGCTCCGAATGGACGGGTTCGCTCCTGCCGGCCGCTGGGAAGAACTTTCCCCGGCCAATCTGGACAACCCGCAGGTGGCTTGAAATGACTTACAGCTACACCCAGATCAGCCAATACCTCAGTTGCCCCCGGCGTTACCGCCATCGCTATCTCGATGGCTGGAAGGAGAAGGACACCCGGGCGGCGATGCTGTTCGGCCGCGCCTTCGAACAAGCCTTGGCCGCGCTTTTTCGCCGGGAGGATCCCGGGGCAGTCCTATTCGCCCAGTGGTCTGAGTGCCAGAACCAAGGCCTGCACTACTCCAACGGGGATTCTTGGGATCGCATGCTGCAACAAGGAATCATGCTATTAACCCGGTTCTGTCAGGACGGCCGTGTCCAGATCCGTCAGCCTCGACACAACCTGCAGATCAAGTTCACCCGGCCCGTTGCCGGAAACAACGACTTTGTCGCCTATATCGATGCCATCGGCCGACTCGACGGCAGGCGCTGCCTGCTCGAGTGGAAGACCACTGCGAGCCGGTACCCGGAAGAGCCTGAGGGACTGTTGGCCCTGGATCCGCAACTCGTTTGCTACTCCTGGATGACAGGCATCTCGGAAGTCGCCCAGGTCGTGTTCGTGCGCAAGCGAACGGTCGAGATCCAGTACCTAAGCACCACAATCACCGACGACCAGCGCCAAGAGTTTGGTCGCTTGGTGGAAGGCACGATCCGCAGAATCGAGTCCGCGGACTTTCTGCCTCACAGCGGCATCCGCTTCCCTCAGAACCCCTGCAGCAGCTGCCCCTATGTGGGCCTTTGTCTTGGAAAGCAGGAGATGGTCGACGCCGCTCTCGTTCGGCGTCCAGGAGCAGAAGATCTTGGTTGGCTTGACGAGCTTACTTACTAAGGATCCGCCTATACCGCCGAAGTTCAATCGCCGCCGCGCCGTATTCGTACTGGGCAAGATTGACGAGATTCTGGCCTGGGAGCAGCACAAGGAAAACGAGCGTGATACCAAGTTCGTCGAACTGGGGCGCTATCTGTGCGAGGTGCGGGCAGGACAGTACTGGCGGATGGAGAACCTGAAGTCGTTCGATGAGTTCTTGGAGAGGCGGTTTCCGGGGTCACGGCGGAAAGCTTACTACCTGATGTCGATCCACGAGCACCTGCCGCCGCAGGCGAGAAAACAGCTGAAGGAGGTGGGCTGGACGAAGGGCCTGGAGCTAGCCAAGCTGGCCAGGAGGGACGGCCAGCACTTCGATTGTGCAACCTGGTTGCACAAAGCCCGGAAGATGCCCAAGGAGCAGTTCCAGCAGGAGGTGGAAAAGGAACTGACGGGGCGGGAAACGGAACCGTGGGAGATCATCTACTTCAAGCTCTACCAGAGCCAGATGCCGGTCGTGGAGAAGGCGATCGAGACGGCAGCTCTGATGCTGGGCAGCGACCGCTCCCGAGGCTACTGTCTGGAGATGATCTGCGCAGACTTCCTGGCAGGAGCCAATCTGGACAACGGGGATCCGGAGACGCTGCTGTTTTCGGCGACCAGATTCTTCCGCTTTCTGCCCGAAGCTCAAAAACAGGTTTTCCTGAAGACTCTGAGTAAGGAAGCGGCATGAACGACGTCCGCCCCAAGGTCGAGCGTTTGCGACTCGATCCCGGTTCCTACGAAACTCTGCGGCAGCAGATCCTGCGTCGTGATGGCTGGCGCTGTCAAGCATGCGGTGCTATGGCAAATCTGGAAGTTCACCACAAAGAGTTCCGCAGCCACGCGGGTAACGATTCGGAGTTGAATCTCATCACACTCTGTACCGCTTGCCACACCCAGACGCACCGGCGCGATTCAACCTCAACCTCTGTGGGCGGCAGAAAAGGCCTGCACGGGCAGTCTCAGGAACCAGGAGGCTGAAGTTGTTCCACGGTAGCAGCAGCCAGCGGCTGGATGCGCGTGGCCGGCAAATCAATGGCGCAAGGGAAAGTTGCCGGCACGGTGATAAGATAGGCCTCGAAGAGCGGGGTCGAGGTGCAAACACGGAGTGCAGGCGGAGATCAGATTTCTGGTCTTCCGCTCAAGATCCATTTCCTGGCGTTTCTGGGAACCTGGGAGCCAATCTGAGCGACTTTGAAATGATAGAGCAAGAGGTACAATGTTTACTCCCAGATTCGAGATCCTCCCGTTCGCGCAACGCAGGCTCTGGAACGAACTAAAGCATATTCCCAAAGAGTTCGTCCTTTACGGGGGGACGGCTCTAGCCCTGAGGTTGGGGCACCGAAGCTCGGAAGATTTCGCCTTCTTTTCGAACCATTCGTTTTCCCCGGACGTCCTGCGCAAGGCCATTCCACCCTTGCAAGATGCCGAAATGGTCCAGTTTGAGGCTAACACTCTGACTGCCATCGTAGATCGGACCGGGCCCGTGAAGGTTTCCTTCTTTGGTGGGCTTAAGCTGGATCGCGTAGAAGACCCGGATGTAGCACAAGATAACGGTATCAAAGTGGCATCGCTCCTCGACATCGCAGCGACCAAGCTGGCAACGATTCAGCAGCGGGCACAAGCCAGGGACTACGAGGACCTAGCGGCGACTCTTGCTGCAGGGATCAGTTTGTCGGAGGGTCTCGCAGCTGCCGGGACCGTTTACGGAAAAGAGTTCAACGGTGCCCTGAGCCTAAAAGCGCTTACATACTTTGCGGACGGGGACCTACCCAAGCTCAGTTCTGAGACCCAGACCAAGCTTCGTGTGCTGGCGGGGCAAATCAACTTGAAGCAGATTCCACGACTAAAGGCGAAAGTCGGCGTCACTGAAGAGAGGGCTTCTCGAGCATGAATCGCTCCGATCTGCAGAATGTGGCCAAGCGAGTTGTCTGGTTCAAGACGCCGGATGCCGCCCTGCGAGACGTACAACTGTTTCTTGCGCATGTGATGACCTACGGCACGCTCAACGATATCACCACAACACTGCACTATTTTTCTGAGGCAGATTTCGAGGCAGTGCTTAACGATCCACCTCCGGGCGTCTTTGATCGGCGTTCGTGGACTTACTGGAACGTGCGTTATCATCGCGAGCCGGTGCCCACACTACCTGTGCGAAACCTTCCTTTGTAGATTTTAGGCAATGGCATTCCTGCCTGGTAAGCAGAGGCAGGCATTTCTTGGAGGCCTGGGCGAGAAGGCATCATGAGCTCGATCAGACCGAAACCCGCGCGCTTACGGCTCGATCAGGTTTCGTATGAAACTCTGCGTCAACAGATCCTGCGCCGCGACGGCTGGCGTTGTCAATCGTGCGGCACGATGTCGAACCTGGAAGTTCACCACAAGCAGTTTCGCAGTCACTCCGGCGATGATTCTGAGCAGAACCTTATCACCCTTTGCACTGCGTGCCACGCCAATACGCATCTCATCTGAGGAATGCCTAGTAGCCCGTGACGCAGGCTGGATTCTTGGCGGATTCACCAGGTAGCCCCGGTTCACGCGTGAGGAAATCAGCCTCCCGGTCGGCACATCTTATCCCCACATCTAAGGCTGTAAGCAGCATGCCCAGAATTCCTAACTGCCGGCCGACAGCAGCTGGGAGCTCCAACATTCTTCCCGCTCTGACGTGGTAACATTTTGACCGTGCCCATCACCGACACAAACCCTACCGCGCAAGCTCTCCAACTCCAAATTCAACGGGCGATGACAGGCGAACAACGCTTACTTCTGGCGCTGGAAATGAGCCTGTTTACACGAGAATTGGCAAGGGAGCAAATCCGGCGAGAGTATCCAGAATGGTCGGAAGGGCAGGTCGCACGAGAACTCCTTCGGCTGACGTTCCTGCTCGCTCCAGTACCCGCGCGGTTGCTATGAGTGTCCCGGAGGTTTTCCATCGGATCACGTCGGCGCTTGGTGAGGCCGGCATTGCCTACATGCTTACCGGATCGTTTGCCAGTGCATACTACGGTACGCCGCGCACAACACAAGACTTTGATCTGGTAATCGCCGCAACTGCGGAGCAATTGCGAACCTTCGTCCAACGTCTCTCGAAGGATGAGTACTACGTGGACCTGGATACGGCCCTCGAAGCTCACAAGCGACAATCTTTATTCAACGTGGTTGACATGGCAACGGGCTGGAAGATTGACCTGATCATCCGCAAATCCCGTCCCTTCAGCGAAGAGGAATTCCGCCGGCGCAAACTCATCGTTCTGCAAGGTAGCCCTCTTTTTGTGGCGAGCGCTGAGGATGTAGTTGTGTCGAAGCTCGAATGGGCGAAACTAGCACGGTCCCAAAGGCATATTGAGGACGTCGCAAGCGTATTAAGAATAGGATGGGATTCGCTCGATCGCGCTTATCTCGAGAAGTGGATTTTGGAGTTAAGGATCGAGGCCGAATGGAAAGACGCTCGGCGTGCAGCTGGATTGCCCGAATGAGGACGAAGCCCAAGCTTGGCGGTTTGGGTTTGTGGAGCCCTGCTACACGAAGACTTCAGTCCTAGGTGGTTGCCCGGCAGATGCCGAAAGAGGAGTTGCGGCTCGAAGTAGAGAAGGAACTGACCGGGCGGGAGACTGAACCCTGGGAGATTATCTACTTCAAGCTGTATCAGAGCCAGATGCCCGTCATTGAGAAAGCGATCGAAACGGCGGCTCTCATGCTCGGAACTGACAAGTCTCGCGGCTACTGTCTGGAAATGATCTGTGCCGACTTTCTGGCCGGAGCCAATCTGGAAAACGGGGATCCGGAGACGCTGCTGTTTTCGATGACGAGATTCTTCAAGTTCCTGCCCGGAGAGCAGCGGCAGGCATTCCTGGGATACCTGAATGAGAAGGCGTCATGAGCCCGATTGGCCCAAAACCCGCGCGCTTGCGGCTGGATCCGGGACTATTCGAGCGGCCTACACTTAGTAGTTGGCTGCTCTCCCGAACATGCTATCTTTTAGCTGTCGGATTGAGAAGTTGCAATTTGCGCGTCTTCAATGGGGGTAGAAGTGAAAACCTTCACACGCATCACCGTAGACCCCAACCAGATGGGCGGCCTCCCGTGCATCCGGGGCCTGCGTATACCTGTCGCTACTGTTGTCGGCATGGTAGGCGAGGGCATCGCGGAAGCTGAAATCCTAAAAGCTTATCCCGACCTTGAGGTCGAGGATGTTCGCGAGGCACTGCGCTACGCAGCCGAGGCCGTCCGTGAGCGGGAACTTCCCGTCGTAGGTGGTCCTTGAAGTTCCTGGTTGACAACGCTTTGTCACCTTTGATTGCGGAGGGTTTGCGATCCGTAGGCCACAACGCGATTCATATCCGCGACTACCACATGCAAAAGGCGACCGATCTTGAAGTTTTTGCACGTGCCGCAGAAGAAGACCGAATCCTAATCTCTGCCGATACGGATTTTGGCACGTTGCTGGCCTTGCGCAACGAAGAAAAGCCATCCGTCATTCTGCTTCGCCGCGGCTCCAAACGTCCCGCAGTTCAATTGCGATTGCTGTTAGGGGCTATGCCTGTGATGGAGGAGCCTTTGCGCGAAGGCAGCATCGTCGTCATTGAAGAGAAGCGAATTCGAGTCCGGCGATTACCTGTGGGGCGTTGGGAGTAAGACGGGCAGCACCTCGATTGTGCAACCTGGTTGCACGGGCCCGGGAGATGCCCAACGAGCAGTTCCTCGAAAAGGAACTGACGGGGCGGGAAACGGAACCGTAGGAGATTAACTACTTCAAACTCTACCAGAACCAGATGTCGTGGAGAAGGCGATCGAGACGGCGGCCCTCATGCTCGGAACCGACAAGTATCGCAGCTACTGTGTGGAGATGATCTGCTCGGACTTTCTGGCCGCCGCCAACCTGGACAACGGAGATCCGGAGACGCTGCTTTTTTCAGCAACCAGATTTTCCCGCTTTCTGCCTCAAGCGCAAAAGCAGGCTTTCCTGAAGAACCTGAGCGAGGAAGCGGCGTGAACGTGAATCGTCTGAAGGCCGCGCGTTTGCGTCTCGATCCCATCGCATACGAGAAGCTGCGGCAGCAGGTGCTCCGTCGCGACGGCTGGCGCTGTCAGTCATGTGGTGAGATGTCAAACCTCGAGGTCCATCACAAACAGTTTCGCAGCCATGCGGGAAACAATTCGGAGGAGAACCTGATCACGCTGTGTACAGCCTGCCACACTCATACGCACCAGCGTGATTCAACCTCAACCTCCGTGGGCGGAAAACGCCTCTAGGCGCAGGATCTTTGAGTATTAAAGGCGCGCCCAAGAACTTGTTGCTCAGCGCCGAAAACAAAATTCTTCCTTTGGTGCGTATCAGTTGTTTATTCTTGGTGCGGGAAGTTGGCTAGGCTTTGACAGCGCTGCGCCGACCTCAGTGTTTCCCTTTCTGTATTTTGAAAGCTGTCCCTGGCTAACACCCAGTAAGCGGGCGAACGTGGCTTGATTGATTTCAAATCCGCGGACTTCGCGATATACGCCGACCCACGGCCTTCCGGCCTTCCAGTCGATTCCCGATTTTCTTACTGCCAGCCCATGGCACCTTGACACCCACGAGTCGGCACAGAGAACGGAGGAAACGCCAAACTAAAGTAATGCCGGTGTGAGCGAGGTCCTTGCTGGGTTTGTGCGCGTCCACTGAAATGAAAAGGGGAGAATGAGGAAATGCGCTCCTGGCGGATTGCGGCAGGCGTGGTCGTAGTCACTGCCGCCTTGTGCGGCAGCGAGGCCGCTGCCGCTCCCTTTGTCGTTTTCCCCCAGGCCGGCCAACTGGTCTCCCCGGACGGTCGGTTTGTCGTGCGCAATGTAGACCGTGAAAGCCCGGCTTCGGACTTCGTCGGTACCTTCCACGCGCTCTGGCTCACGGAGGTAGCCACCGGGCGTTCCCTCAAGCTCTGCGACTACGTTGGTCTCGCCGCTGTGGCCTGGTCGGGAAATGACTTCCTCATCGTAACGCAATATGTGGGCAAGAGGACTTCACGCGCTGCGGTTTTTTCCGTAGCCCACCCGGAAGATCCCGTCCTACTTGATAAACCCATGCTGATCCGCCTAGTTCCCGTGGAACTCCGAGCAACGCTGCGGGAAAATGACCACGTCTTCGTCGAGGCTTCGCGACTCGAGCAAGACACACTGCATTTGCGCGTATGGGGATACGGGCAGCATGACGTCAATGGTTTTCGCTGGCTATGCGAATACGCCCTTCGCGAAGGCACTGTCTCCTGTGGGGAAGAACCCAGATCGCATTAGCCGGATCGCCTCGAGAACCGCGACAGAGCACATCTTCGGGTCAGACCGAACTCGTTGTCGTGGTCTTCATGAAGGGCGTTCTTCCCCGTTAATAGCCCAAAAGCAGGCTTTCCTTAAGCAACTGAGTGAGGCGGCGGCATGAATGCGATCCACCCGAAAACCCCGCTTTTCCTGCTCGACTCCATCTCGTACGACAATCTGCGCCAACAGGTTCTGCGTCGTGACGGCTGGCGCTGTCAATCGTGCGGCACGATTTCGAACCTGGAGGTCCATCACAAACAGTTTCGCAGCCACTCGGGGGACGATTCGGGAGAGAATCTGAGTACCGTCTGCACTGCGTGTCACTCCGCCCTGCATCGCGGGTGAGACTTCCCCGCTGCCCTGTTTCTGATCGCGCTGTGCGTGTTCGCTATCTAAAGGGATTTTCGCAAAGCACTATGTACTGGCAGATGACGAAACCAGCGTTCGGTTGACTGTAGCAGGCGCAGTTGTCGCGGGAAGTAGAAAAGCGAATCAGTTCGCAGAACCCTGAATCCCTCGCCCGACAAGATCTTGCGGGCCTCACGAGGGCTGATCGTGATCGCATTTTCGTCAAATGCGCATTGCGACATCACATAACGCGTGCCGGGATTCCAAGGGTTGTTTTCCCAAAAGGCGAACAAGCCTCCAGGACGGAGCGCGCGACGAATCGCAACCAGGCAGTCATGGCGCTCGCGCAGTGGTATGTGATGGAAGACCCCATTGCAGAAGGCGAGCTCCATCGTGCCGTCGGGTGTCCACTCGTCTGTGCACAGGAACGACACCCCAGCGCCATAATTAGACTGACGGGCCAGGGCAATCGAGCCTCGAAACATCCACGCCCCGACACGTGGTCCGCCTTGAACTTGGCTGCGAGTATCGGCGCATTCGTGCCATCGCCGCAGCCGTAGTCCAGAATCCGTTGCACTTGACATCCGATCCGCGCGACGCACTGTGCTGTCCAATCGATTCTTCCCTGGGCATAGAAGCCTCTTTTTTCACCCGTGATCGCAAGAGACCTTGCCAGGTCCTGATCGTAGCTACCGGCGAAGCGACCAAATTCAGCTTGAGTCATGGATTAGCGCCGGCGAAGACCAAGGATGCTCAGAAAAAAACTGCTAAAGATGACCTGCGCTCCGAGCGTAAGAGCGAAGACGGAAGGCATGACGATGCGAAGCAAACTCTCCGAATTCATGATCCCGAAGCTGGTTCGAGCCCAGGTGGACAAGGCGAAAACCGAACCGGCGATTCCCAGGACTACCAGCAATGCTCCTACGATTAGGCCTGTTTCGAGCTTGATGTATTCAAATAGGCGATTTAGTCGAGGGTCTTCGGGCAGCAGTCCTTCGGTAACTGCGAAGACCTTCGTGAACACGGCAAAGGCCAGCAATTGGAACCCAACCAACATGGAGCCAAAAGCATAGGCGAGCGTGTGGACGTCAAATATAACGTCTCCGATTCGGCGGGGACCGGGCAGGAGCCAGAAACAAACCGCCAGTCCGAGCAGGATCGACGCTATCCCAGGATACAAAAACAACCACCGGGGGCTGTACATCAGCAGGAAGCGCAGGTGGCGCCAGCCATCGTGCCAAGTTCGTAGATGCGGCGGATGACTGCGCCCGTCGGGAGACAGTGTGGTAGGTACTTCGCTCACATTCATCCGCAACAAGCTAGCTTTCACCACCATCTCGCTGGCAAATTCCATGCCGGTTGAACGGATGTCCATGCGTTCATAGCTGTCCTTGCGGAAGGCGCGCAATCCGCAATGGAAATCCTGACAAGGAGAATGAAAAAAGAGTCTACCCAAAGCTGTCAGCACCGGGTTGCCAAGATAGCGGTGCAGGAGGGGCATTGCTCCTTTATGAATGCCGCCCCGAAAGCGATTGCCCATCACCAAATCGGAGCTATTTCTCAACTGCTCGATGAAGCGAGGAATGTGCCCAAAATCATAGCTGTCGTCGGAGTCGGCCATAACGACATAGACGCCGCGTGCAGCCTGAATCCCGCCCTTGAGCGCGTTCCCATACCCGCGTTGCTCAACGTGCACCAGTTTTGCTCCCGCAGACCGGGCGATTTCTGTAGAGCCGTCGGTCGATCCGTTATCAGCGACAATGACTTCGCCCCTGAGGCCCGCAGCCTCTAAAGTAGCGATCGCCTTGGAGACGCAAATGCCCACTGTTTCTCGTTCATTCAGGCAGGGTAATACGACTGAAACCTCAATCACCGGAGTGGTCCCCGCAGCGTCTAAGTCGGCCGAAAAACCTTGGACAGATTGGCTCATATACGCGATGAACTTCCCCAGACGGTCAGGTCGCGGCTCGAAAGTGCAGTCGGCGAACCGTATTATAAGGCTATTTTCGAGGCTTTCCCACGCGCTCGGCGGTCGCGAACATCTTTGCAACCGTGTCCATGTCCTTCGGCTGCACCTTGCCCGCCGGGATGCGTTTGTGCGTAAGGTCTTCGAGCTTCAGCAACAGATCCACCAGTGCCATCGAGTCGATCAGTCCCGAAGAAACCAGAGGAGTATTCTCATCAATGGTCCCACCCGGTTTGCGGATCAGCTGAACAATGTGCTCAATCATTTGCTGTGCTTCTGCGGTCATGCGGATATCTGCCTTCTAAAACTCGACGTTCAGTTCCGGATGCTCATGCAATAGCTTCTCTCGCGTCGCGGACCGCGCCGCTTTCCCGGCGGTGCTTTTCACGATCCACTTCGGTGGTTTCAGGAAGATCCTCCGCACCGCAACCCCCAGACCCGCGACGACTCGGCTGCAGATCTCGCGCTCGAGTTCCACAGCGTTCGCGAGCCATTTTTCGTGCTCCACTTCCGCCACCACCACGATGTCTTCAGTCCCGAGATCGGGATTGTATACGCCCATCGCAATCACGCGCCCGTCATGAATGGCGGGGTGGCTACCAACGATTTCCTCGATGTCCTGCGGGTAAATATTCTCGCCTCCGATGATGAGCAGATCTTTCTTGCGGCCGACAACATATAGTTCGCCTTTAAGGCAAAAACCAAGGTCGCCGGTGTGGTACCAGCCATCGATGATTGCTTGCGCCGTCAGGTCAGGACGATTGTAGTAGCCCTCAAACAAGCAATCACTCTGGACCACAATCTCGCCGACGAAATCGGCCCCGAGGACTTCACCGGAATCAGACAATATGCGAACCTGTTGGTTGGGCATCAACCGGCCCGACGACGTGAACAACAACGCTCCTGGAGTTCCCTCCTCCAGCGGCATAATACGATGCGCGCTGCGGAATTGCTGTGCATCGACCCAGATCCTCGACGGCCCTGATGGCTGACCGATATCAGATTGGGTTACCGCAAAGACGTTTTCCGCCATAGCGTAGGAGGACTGCAGCACGGCGCTTTTGACCGCAAAGGCACGCTGGAACTCGACCATGCTGCTCGCGCGTACCGGCTCGGAGCAGTTGATCAGGAGACGAACCGACGACAGATCGTACTCCGCCCAACGGCTTTGCGGCGTGCGCCGGGGTACAAACTGAAATGCGAAGTTTGGCATCCACGCCAGCGTGCATTTGTACTCGCTGATGATCTGCAACATCGTCTCCGGCCGCATCACCCATTCGATCGGCGACTGCATTACGAGGGGAATGTGGCACACCATGGGCAACATGAAGCAGGCGATCAGTCCCATGTCGTGATACAGCGGCAGCCAACTGTAGATGCGGTCGTCGCCGCTGACCTTGAGTACCTGCGCAAGATATTCAATCTGCCGCAGGACTGCGGCATGGGTCAGCGCCACGCCCTTCTGCAATCCCGTAGTACCCGCGGAATGTTGAATAAAAGCCAGGCTGTCGGGTTGGATGTGCCGGAATTCATGCTGCCGATCAGGCATGCTTGCATCGCTATCGTTCGCTCTTGCCGGAGCGCGGAGCAATTTCGTCTCCGAACCAAGAGATACGCAGGCCAGCATCTCTTCGGGAAATTCTTCGTCAATCACGACCGCCTTCGCGCTCAGGTTGGCGGTGACTCCCGCCAGTCCCGAACGATATTTCGAAGGCTCGACTTTAAAATTCGGGTAGGCCAAAAACGCCGGTATAGCACCCACCATCATCGCAGCCACAAAGCTCGTCATGGCGGGAATGCCCTGCGGCATGAGGACCACCAAGCGGTCGCCGGCCGTCAGTCCCACCTCGCGCAGCAGCGCCGCTTCCGCCAGCGCGCAGCGACGGAATTCGGCGAAAGTCACGGTCTCCTGCTCGTCTTCATCCACCCAGAATGCGATGAACGGCTTGTCGCCCGGAGCGGCGTGGAGGGCTTCGACGAGATGGGCGAATCGAGGCAAACAATATTGTAAGCGATGCGCCGGACTCGCCTTGTAACCCGTGCCGGAGGCCTTTATCCTAATGGACTGACTTGGCCAAGCGCTCTTGGGAGGGAGATTGCTGCAAAGTGTCTGCTACGTCCTGCTGTTTCTGGTGTGCGTACTCACGCTGGCGAAGATTCGATCGCGCGTCGTGCGGCAGGCAACACTACTGGCAGCCAGCTACGCGCTCTACCTGACCTGGACGCCCTGGTTCGCCGCTATCCTCCTGCTCTCCACCGTCGGGAATTTTCTGGTTGGACGGTGGCTGCGGCGAACGCCCGCCGCACTTCCGTTGTGCCTTGGCATATTCCTGAACCTGGCGTTGCTCAGCGTCTTCAAGTATCTCCCTGAAATTGCGATCCACTCTTCAAACAGCGCCTTCCAGAACTTTTCGCGTCTCGCCCTGCCCCTCGGCATCTCGTTTTGGACTTTTCAGGCGCTGAGCTACCTCTTTGATCTTTACCGCGAGGAAGAACTCGACCCCACGTTTGTCGAATTCGCCCTTTACCTCGCGTTCTTTCCCGTTACCATCGCCGGCCCGGTCTGCCGTATGCCCGACATGCTGGAGCAGTTCCGCTCCGAAGAACGGACCGTCTGGGGTGACATTCTGCAAGGATTCCGCCGCGTCGCCACCGGCGCGCTCATGATGCAACTGGCCAAACTGCTCGGACAAGGCATCCTCGCGGGCGGCGGCATCGCAGGCGGTTTCGACCGCGTCCCGCAGTGGAGCGGCCCCGATGTCTGGTGCCTTGCTTTCGGCTACGGGCTGCAGCTTTTCTTTGACTTCGCCGGATACTCACACATCGCTATCGGCGCCTCCAAAGCGCTGGGGATTATCGTACCCGAGAACTTCGAGCGACCGTTTGCGTCCACCACGCCCTCGGTGTTCTGGACGCGCTGGCACATGTCACTCTCATTCTGGATTCGCGATTACGTGTTCCTTCCGCTGGCCATCCTGCGCCACGAAATCTGGTGGCGTAATCTCGCACTGGTCATCGCCATGGCCGTTTTCGGACTGTGGCACAAGGGCAGCGTCCTCTTCCTGCTGTGGGGCTGCTACCACGGCGTGTTACTGGTCCTGCACCGGCAGGTACAGCAGGTGGAACGCCGCCTCAATTGGGAACCGCCCGCGATCTGGGTGCCCGTCTCGTGGCTCGGGACCCTCAGCCTGGTCAGCCTGGGATGGATCCTCTTCCGCGCCCGGTCCCTGGCGCAGGTCGGAACAATGCTGGCAGCGATTACATCACCAGCGACCTATGCAACGCACTTCCTGAGCTCAAGTCTGTATTTTCTTGTGGCGGCACTGGCGGCTGGGTACGCCATCGTCATTATGGTAGGCCGCCAGCTTGAGCGCTATGCGACCGACGCCGATGCTCCTCAGGCCGGAGTTGTCGCATTCCTCGCCCGCTGGCGCTGGTTCTGGATTCCTTCGCTTTATGCGCTCGCGCTGATTCTCGTCCTGATGATTACGCTCTCGCAGCAGAACGGCGGAGCCGCGCAGCTCATGTACCGCCGCTTCTAGAGAACGCGCATCGCACGCACCGACCGTCTCCAGCCTCACCGGACCTGCGTTCCGTCCGGCAGGAACACGGGATACCCATCCCACGGCTGCGCCATAGCGAACTCCCGCGCGGCCGCCATCCGGTTGTAGGGAAACAGGAACGAACCGAAGCGCAGGTGGAGCATCTTGTCCTGGGGAGCCCGTGCAATGGCAAATTGATATTGCGCCGCGGTTTCGTTTGGAGCTTCATCCGGACGTTGCGCCTTCGCCGCCAGGCGCAGGAGTTGCTCGGCGTGGTTGAATTGCCTTGTGAAAGGCGGCTCCTGCAGGCGGTTGAGCATCTCGGCCGCCATTCGGGCGCGGTCATAGCGGGTCAGGGCCAGCAGTCGTTCGCAATCCGCCTGTGAAAGCGGCTCGGCCCC
>OMOD01000148.1:0-61198 GCA_900290255.1 Candidatus Sulfotelmatobacter kueseliae | reverse complement strand
CCCCGCCGGTCGCCTTGCCTCCCGCCGGTAATTGTCTTGCGGCCTCGACAAACATCGCGCGTGCCAGCAAGTAGTTGCCCTCCGGCGTCAGGTGCACGTGCTCGTAAACAAGGTCGCTGCCGATAATGCCGTCGAAACTGGCTCCGCTCAGAATCGCTTCCGCATCCACCAGGCCGGTGCCGGGAATGGATGCGGCCACGGTGCGATTGATCTGGTTGATTCGGCTGTCGGCGCGAAATCGCAGGGTATCGAAATCCCGTGCACGCTGGAAGTAGTCCTTGGCCGACTTGTAATCGCCGCCGTTCCACAGACTCCGTGCGATTCGGAATTCGAGCTCCGCGTACTGATCGTCAATCTTCAAAGCGGAAAGATACTTCTTCACCGCAGCCGCATGATCACCGGCCGCCTCCAGATCGTTCCCCTGTTGAACCAGTTCCTTCCAAGAACGCAGATTTTCGTCCTTCAGGCCGTCCCTGTTTTGCGAAGCAAACGGGGCACAGTCCCTCAAGTTCGTCGCAACGGTCGCCACGATGACGCGCGCGCCTGCTTTCTGTCCCACGACAATGGTGTCGCGCAAGTTCCGCTCGAAGTTGGCATAAGCCTGCGCCAGGAGCGGAGAACTGACTGGCAACTGCTTATCCAGGAACAGCTCCATGCCACGCCATTCCTTCTTTTGCGTACCGATCTTGGTCACAAGTTGGCCAATACGCGTGCTGTGGAAATAAATACTGCTGCGAACGACAGGAATACTAATTCGCGCGGAAGTGAGCACGGTACCCGGTCCGTAAGGACCGACGACTTCGTTGTTCCCCGAGTAAATGATGAACAGGTCCGGACGCTGCCCGGCCAGGCCTTCGGCGATTGGCAGCAGCACATGCGAATTGATGGCCACACTTCCCGTGTTGACCACCTCGAACTTCATCGAGGGGAATCGCTCGCGCAACATGACTTCCAGATACCGGCTGAATCCGTAGGCGGTATCGGGATCTCCCATGGCGGCGGATTCGCCGAGCACGAAGATCCGGTAGGTTCCAGGAGATTTCGTCGTTGGGATGGAATAGAGCCGCGGCGTCTGCACCATACCGGGCGGAAAAAACGTAGCGGCGAAAAACAGGTTGTAACAGGAAGCCGGAGTACCCTGCACGGTGCAGGGTACAAGAAGGTCAGGATTGTATCCGACGTCGGCGACTCGGAGGCCGGCCTCAACCACGGCAAGGACAACCAAGGGAATCAGCACTGCAGCAGCGGCCAGGAGCGGCCACCGGGGAGGCCGGACCTGAACGCTATCTTCGGTCTCGCTGTTTTCGCTCTCGAGCGTCTGATTCATACTGGATTCTGAGTCCCCAAACCGCCGTGAGCGCGCTGCAGCCGAGTGCCTCGGACCGACGTTCTGCCCGGCGTGAATTCTTACTGCGCAACGCTTGTCGACTTTCCGCTGGCGCCGGACTTCATGCTGAGGTGCTGCTCGGCCTCATCGATCATGTGTTGCACCCGGTCCCGCTGTGGATAATCCGGGTGGACCTCCAACAACCTTTTCCAGGACGCAATCGCGCCCGCCAGATCCATTTTGTCCTGCCACTTGACCATGCCTTCGTTCAATAATGCGTTGGCGTGCGTTCCGTCGACTTTGAGCACTTCGTCGTACTCTCTGATCGCTTTATCGGGCTGACCCATGAGGTGATACGCCGTCCCCAGATCGGTGCGAACATCGGTGGCCTTCGGATCGATCCTCAAGCAGCTCTCGTAGTATTTGACGGCTTCCGGATATTGCTGCGAGTCGTAGTAGATGTTGCCGATCTGGTAGAGCAACTTCGGGTTGTTGGGGTCGCTCTCTAGTTGCGCCAGAAGCGGTTGCACCTGCACGTCCGCCATCTGCCGCAGTTGGTCTGGAGTGGGAGCCTGCACCGTTCCGCCGGGTGCCATTCTGCCGGTGTCCATGCCAGCGCCCGCCCTGATCTGCTCTCCGTTGGCAGGCGCGGCGGCAGGCGTTGCCCCCGAACCGCGCCCTAGGTATCCGATTGCGACCCCCAGCACAAGGCAGATTACCGAGAGCACATAGGCCTGAGTTGGAGTCCAACTACCACCTTTTGTTTCATTCATGTCAGTCATGCTGCACCTTGCTTCAATCCTGACGTATTCTCCCGTGAATTACAACCAGTGCGGTGTGATTGAAATCACACCAGATCGTGCGTCCGGCAATCGCAATTCGTTAGTTGTGGTTTTTCTGCGAATTCTGCTCACAGGTTCTTCTCCTCTCTGACTGGGACATATGCCCCGGAGGCTGGGTCTTTTCCCGAATGTGTTCACGCGACCCAGCAGTGTAATAATGGCAAGTGTTTGCGTATAAGGGAAATACAGCTCGAAACTGACCGTATTGTTTGGCACTCCACGTGCGTTTACCCGTGTTTGTGTAACTGTTTTTTTCTAAGGACGATCGCGGTCGGGTTTCCGGTCGTTCGTAGGTAAGGAGATATATGTCAAACGTATCCAAGAGCTCCCAGAATTGGAACAACGTCCAGACCTACGGCATGGCCGTAACCTGCCTGCTCCTTGGAATCGCCGCCGGCTACTTCCTGCACGCTCCGGTCGAGGCGAGACCCAACACCATGGAAGCTGCTGTTGCGTCTAATCCGCCTTTTGCACCGGCGAGCATGCAAATGCCAAGTGCGGCCGATTTGAAGCGGATGGCCGACAAGCAGGTGGCTCCCTTGCTCGAACAACTGCAAAAAGACCCAAAAGACGCCGACTTGCTGGCGAAGATTGGCAGTTCCTACATGGCAGCCCAGCAGTTTGACAGCGCCCGCCAGTATTACGAACAGTCCGTAGCTGTCAAACCCCAAGCGGACGTCATGAATCAACTGGCGTTCGTCTATGTGAAACTTGGCGATCTGGACAAGGGAATCGAGACCCTAAATCAGGCGCTTACTGTCGATCCGAAGAACCCCGGCATTCTTTACAATCTTGGCTTCTATGAGTGGAAAGGAAAAGCCGACCCCAAGGCGGCCATCGCCGCATGGAACACCCTTTTGAAGGTCGACCCTAAGAATCCGAAGCGGGCCGAAGTCGAGCAGATGATGGCACAAGCCAAGAAACATCTCGGCATCGCTCCTGGTACCAAAACGGAGAAACCGGCCAGCTAGGCCTAGCACCTTCGGCTCGAAGGTCTTCGTAAGGCGCAACTGATTATTGATGCTTTGTAAGGCCGGCGGCTACCTCCGGGCCTTCGATTCAAGAGGGTACTATGGCCCCTGACGATTGGCATCGTGCGTGCAACTTCACATTTGACAAGCCTGTGCGCAAGGTGTGCATCTACCTTTTCTTTTGGTTGTCCTCAGCTTTTGTGAACTTGGTAGCACAGGCGATGCCCTTGGCCACGTTTGAAAGCCCAGACGGTGTATTCCGGTTTGTCTATCCCCAAACGTACGACCTTCTGGTAGGCGAACGTATTCTTAAGGCAACGCAGGGAAAGAACTCGGACGTCTCCGTGTGCGACTTCGCCACCGCCATCGCTTGTGTGATTTATCCATTCGAACGGCCAGGGGAAACAAGGTTCGAAGCGGGCGGTTTTGCAATAAGACGGGTGCCTAATGCAACAGACGAATCGCGGTGTTTGGGGTTTGCAGACGAACCGCCGCGAAGCGACGCAGCTCCGACGCAATCCATTATCATCAACCATCTAGAGTTCCGTCGTCTCTCCGCCAGAACAGCCAGACTCGGCCGTCTCCAGGTCGCGGACTATTACAGGACGTTTCGGCAAAAGAGCTGCTACGAATTGAAGATCGAAGTTTTGCTGCTCGACGCACCTGTGGCCAAGCACCCGGCGCAGTCCAATTCTCTAGGAGATGCGCGAGCCGACAGCGCGCGGGAATCGCTCGGGCTGATTCTCTCCTCCTTCACTTTCGAATGAGTTAGGGTCTCAGAGTGATAAGTACAAAGTGAGACTGATCGCCAGTCCTCTGGAAGATTGTTCATGCAGATGATCAAAATGTTAACTAAACAGATGAATCAGGCCGCCGGGCGGGTATTCGGCATGACCGCGCTGATTGTCTTTGTGGCTACGCAGTGCTTCATTAGCAAACTGTGTGTCCTGGATCCGGATATCTGGTGGCATCTCAGCACTGGCGAGTGGATCCTTCGCAATGGACAAGTCCCTCACTCCGGTCTTTTCACCTATACTGCGACAAATCATCCATGGATGGCGTACAGTTGGGGCTTCGAAGTCATTCTTGCTCGTTTTTTTGACAATTTCAGTTTTATGGGCCTGGGAATTTTTGGTGTCGGGCTAACCATTCTCCTGGCTCTGTCCATCTTTTACATGCTGTACCGCATTTCCGGTCGCTTCTGGGTTTCCTGGGCGCTTTCGCTGATCGTCGACCTCGCTTTCATGTTCAACGTTGCGCCGCGGCCACTGTTTGTCAGTGTCATTTCGATAGCCTTCATGCTGGCTTTACTCTTCCAAGCCCAACGGACGGGTCGAGTGCAATTGCTCTACTGGCTGCCACTGATCTTTCTTTTCTGGGCCAACTGTCACATCCAGTTCATTTATGGCTTTGGGGTGCTGGGTTTGCTTGCAGGTGTCAATCTGCTTCAGCACCTCACCGAATCTCTCGGTTGGCATCCGGAATTTCTACAGAAACCCACGCTGCCCGTCGTCCAACCATTGGCAGTTCTGGGATGCTGCGCTCTGGTCGTATGCATTGGCCCGTATTCCTACCACCTTTATCACGAGGTCTATGTCCTCTCGCAGGCGAAGTATATGTACAGGATGGTTTCCGAGCTGCAGGCCCCGAATTTCCAGTCCTACAATCAATTCCTTGAGTTGCTTCTCGGCATTGCTGCCTATTTTTCGATCGGATGGCGGAAGAAAATCGATCCCTTCAAACTGGCCTTGCTTTTGTGCGCCAGCCTGTTTGCCTTCCGAACATGGCGCGATGGATGGGTTTTGTGCGTGATTGCCGGTGCCGTCATTATCGATTTTCCGGTAAAAAAGGCCGAAGGGGATCGCGCTGCCTTTCTCACGTTGCGGGAAGCGGCTGGCGTTACGTTGGCCACCGTACTGCTGTTGCTGGTGTCCGTTCGAGCAACGGACTTCAATGTCCGAGGATTAGATCGGGCAATCAGCAAGACATACCCTGTTGACGCGGCCAACTTCGTCCGCCGAACTCCTCTCCCAGGGCCGCTGTATAACAGCTTTGATTTTGGGGGCTTCCTAACTTTCTATCTGCCCACGTATCCGGTCTCGATTGACGGGCGGACGGATATATACGGGGAAGCGATGAACGAACGCTATATGAAGACGGAGGCAGCCGACCCGTCTTACACGTCCGATCCATATCTGAAGGAGGCAGGCTTCGTAATCCTCAAAAACACGTTTCCCCTATCCAAGCTGCTGGCCGTTGATCCACGGTTTCGCTTAATCTACAAGGACGATGTCGCCACCGTGCTTGCACGCAATTTCTAGATTGGCGAACACTTGTTCGATGGATTGATTTATTTCCCTAGGTCCTGCGTCGGAAGTGGAACGAACACGCTGGCTAAATCGTCGCTATAGACCTGCTCGTACCGAGCCTCGAGCACCGGAAAGGTGGTCAGCGCTCTGCCCAACCCCGAGTTCTTTTCCAGCAGCAAGGTTCCAGCCTGTGCCAGCATCGGAGCATCCTCAATCCTACGGTTTCCCTGGATGACGGAATTGTAGTCGTCCAACATTTGATCTCCGTAGAGTTCGTTCCTGACGTCAATCACGACAGGATAATCCGGCAGATACCAAGTGAGAAAACTCCCAAACGCATAGGTATTAAAAATGGGGCCGCGCAGTTGATGCGCACGGATGTAGTCGCAAGCCTTTACCGGCATTGTCTCACTCAGTTTGTTGATCAGCTCTTCTTTCCCCGGCAAAGCGAGGATGCCGACCAGTATCACAGCCACAGGCAACAGTGCGGCCCACGCCCATGCCATCGCGCGAGCACGGGACGCTGTCGACTCCTCTTCCTTGGGAAGCCAGAAAACTCCGCTGGAAAACAAAGCAATAGCGGGCAGAACCACGAACCAGTTGTCGCGTTGAATGCGAAAAGCCACGCCCGTCGCGCCCAACAAAATCGCCAGTTCAAACAATGCAATCGAGCGCAGTCGACCCAAAGATAAAAACGCCGTCATGACCAATAGCATCATCACATAATGCTGAGGTCGACGAAAATCCAGCGCCTGGAATTCGAGAAAATATTTGAACTCGGCGCCACTGTATAAGCTCTTAAGGGCGACGGGGAACAAATGATACGTGTACGGATTTACTAGCGTTGCGGCGAACGACGACAGCGCGACCAAACCAACCTTCCCGGTATCGGAAGACACGAAGCGATTACTGATCCATTGCGCTCCGAAAGTCCGCAACTTCCCTTCCACGATCTCGCAAACTGCGAACAACATGAGCACTCCCAGCCCCAGGATGAATTGCGCATGAAGATTTGCCCACAGCACGAACAAGACGGGGAGCCAGAACAATGCCTGCGTACTACTTCCCTCTTGCCGGCTGAGGTTCAGGATCCTCAACTCCACCGCAAGAAACAGAATCGAGCAAACATAAGGAAGAGGTTGCAAGCCGTAAATCAAGAATTGCGCCACTGCCGAAAGGAGCACTGATTGCCAGAAGCGGCTTCGTCCGGCTCGCGCCAACTGATAGGTCACGATTGCCAGTGCAACTTTCAGAAGCATGGTGATGATCGGTATCGCCCGTAGTCCGAAGAGGCGATAGGCGATCCCTAACAAGAGGTCAAATCCCCAACTCGAATCATTCCAGCTCAAATTCGTGTACTGCGAGAACAGGCCGGTATGCGGGACCGCGTGATTCTGCAGAATCCAACTCCCCGTGCGCAGGTGAATCCATACCTCAGCCGAAGACAACGAACTCAGCTGCCTCACCTCATAAGACGCAGCCGCGGTGAATAGCACAGTAAGAACCACAATCCGCAGGAATGTCTGCGACCTACGGGACGAAGGGGCCTGGAGGGCCTGCGATTCCGTACCATGGGCGATTGAAGACAAGAGCTATCCCCAAGAAATAGATTTAGAGCTTCCCAGCGAACGCGAAATTGCCTCGTGCAGGGTAGAATGCCGTCCCAACCAATGATAAGATGTGATTAGAATCACAATCACTTGTGACATCGAGAGCTGTGATCGGCTGCCGTGCACTCCTATTGTGAAGAAACAAAGCGCGATTGGCTTTGCGGTTTGCGCGCTTGCAGACTGTAGAATTGGGGACACTGAGGAAGGCCACCCCTCGCCTCGCCTGTTTCGCTCTGGGGCTAGGTCGATCCTTAGTGAATTGCCATACCCTGCGCTGGAGGCTGAGCATGCGCTCGCACAGATTCTTACTCCCGATCCTGCTCGCCTCCACCCTCTCGGTTACCTTGCATGCACAATACGCCATCACAACCGTTGCCGGGGGAGGTCCCAACAATCTTCCCTCGCTTCAGTCCAGCATCGGAACGGTTTCAAGTGTCGCTGAGGACTCAGCCGGAAATGTCTATATCGCCGACTCGAACTCGAATCGTGTGCTGAAAGTCGCGACGACTGGCAATGTCACCGTGGTGGCCGGCAACGGCTCTTTCGGTTACTCGGGTGACGGCGGCCTCGCGACCGCGGCGGCACTCGGTGTTTTCGGACCGGCGGGCATTGCCGTCGACGCCGCCGGTGACATCTTTATTGCAGACACCTACAACTCGGTCATTCGCGAAGTCAGCGCTAGCAGCGGCATCATTCAGACCGTAGCGGGCAATGGTACCGCCGGCTACTCCGGCGATGGCAGCGCGGCGACCGCGGCGGAACTCAACGAGCCCTATGGAGTCTTTGTCGATGCTTCTGGGAACATCTTTATCGCTGATACCGAAAATAACGTAGTCCGCGAAGTAACTGCTGGCAACATTCAAACCGTGGCAGGCAACTTCGCAGCCGGCGCCGGCTACTCGGGCAACGGAGCCGCCGCTACTTCCGCCCAGCTCGACCAACCCCACGGCGTATTCGTCGATGCTTTAGGAAATGTTTTCATCGCCGATACGTTGAACTCGGTCGTTCGCGAAGTAACCGCCGCCAACGGCAATATTCAGACGGTGGCGGGTAGCTATTACAAGTACGCCAGCACTTGCAACTACTCCGGTGATGGAGGCGCGGCGACTAGCGCTCAGCTGTGCCTTCCCTTCAGCGTTTATGTCGACGCCTCAGGGAACATTGTCATCGCCGACACTCTGAACTCGATCATTCGCGCGGTCAACCCCAGCGCTGCGCCTGTCATGATTGCCGGAGTTTCCATCCCCGCCGGAGACATCCAGATCATCGCCGGCAGTCCCGGTAAATTCAGTTACTCCGGAAACGGCGCTGCGGCCACCGCCGCGACCCTCAATTTTCCCAATGGCGTTTCCCTCGATGCTTCCGGAAATATCCTGATTGCTGACACGGAGAACTACGTCATCCGTCAGGTCGCCTCCACCGGCATTATTCAGACCCTCGCGGGCAACAATACCGCTGCTTACTCCGGCGACGGTAGCGTCGCGACCAACGCCCAACTTGCCTTCCCCAGCAATCTCTTTGTGAGCACCGCTGGACTTATCTATATCGCCGACACGTATAATTCGGCCATTCGCGTCTTCAATCCGGGGGGCGCGCCCGTTACTATCGGCCAAATAGCCATCAATGCGGGCGACATTGGAACCGTGGCCGGCAATGGTGTGCTTTGCGCAGTGCCCATCGTGCCCGGAGCTTGCGGAGATGGCGGCTCGCCCACCAGCGCCCAACTGAATTTTCCCTCCGCCGTGGCCGTCGATTCCTTCGGCAACATCTACGTCGCGGAAACGGGACTGCCCCAGAGCGAGAGCTCGGCTATTCGCGTAGTCAACGTCGGAAGCTCAGCAATCACGATCGCCGGAACCACTGTCGCGGCGGGAACGATCCAGACGGTGGCGGGAACGCTGGGTACTTCCGGCTTTGCTGGCGACGGAGGAGCACCTAGCAGCGCGCAACTTAGCAACCCGCAGGGTCTATTCCTCGATGGATCGGGAAACATTTATATTGCCGATACCGACAACTCCGCCCTGCGCGTCGTAAATACCGGGTCGCAAGCGCTCACGATCGGAGGATTGACCATCCAGCCGAATACCATTCAGACCGTGGCGGGAACACCGCCCACCGCCTGTCCCGACTCCAGCACCGGATGCGGCGATAACGGTTTGGCCAGCGCGGCTTCTCTGGGTTTTCCGATTGGCGTTTCGCTGGATTCCGCCGGCAATATCTACATCGCAGATTCGCAGAACTCCGCCGTCCGGGTCGTCAACCCCTCGACGCAAGCCGTCACTGTAGCTGGCACCACAATCAACGCTGGGGACATTACTACCGTAGCTGGATCACTGGGCAGACTTGGCTATTCCGGCGATAACGGCGCTCCGACCAGCGCGACTTTGAATGTCCCCACCGGAGTCACCGTCGATTCCTTGGGCAACATCTTCATCGCCGACTCCGAAAACTCTGCCATCCGAGAAGTCGTCGCCGTCGACTCGACCATTGAGACGATCGCCGGCACCGGCAGTTCCGGCTTCTCTGGAGATGGCGGCCAAGCCACAAGTGCGTTGCTCGATGTCCCGGAAAGTATCTCTCTCGGCAGCGCGGGGATCTTCGTCGCCGACAGCGAGAGCTCACGCGTTCGCCAGCTCACATCCACGGTCACCGTCGCAGTTGTGCCTCCCGCGACCACTTTAGCGGTCGGCGGGACACAACAGTTTCTCGCTACGGTGACCGGCGCAAGCAACGGAAATGTCACCTGGCAAGTAAATGGAATCACGGGAGGCAACTCGACCGTGGGCACCATTACCTCAGGCGGCCTTTATCAGGCCCCGGCCGCGGCCCCCGCGTCTGCCATATCGGTCACCGCCGTCTCCGATGCCAACGGCACGACTTTCTCCTCGGCCTCAGTGACCATCGCCGCCAGCGGTGCAGGCGCGATCAGTGTCAGTACGAATCCCTCGGGCGTCACCGTGGTCTACACATCGATCACGCAAGCTTTCGTCGCCACCGTCAGTGGAGAAACCAATACTGCCGTGAATTGGGAAGTTAACGCTATCTCCGGCGGCAACTCCGTCATTGGCACCATCGACAGCAACGGCAATTACACTCCCCCCAGCGCCGTGCCTTCGCCCGCGCTCGTGACCATCACCGCGGTCTCGCAGGCCGATGCAACCGTTTCGGGCTCGTACCCGGTCACGATCGTAACTGCGCTCGCAACATCAACGCCCACGCCACAAACTGTATCTCCGGGAGGAACGGCCAACTTCTCTTTAGCCCTCAAGGCCAACACTGGCGACCCCCGTCACGCGATCACGCTCTCTTGTCTACAGAGTTCCCTCCCTTCCGGCGCTTCCTGCACTTTTACGCCGACCGCCATCACGCCATCCATCGACAGTTCCTTCGGCCTGGCTGTGACCGTACCGCCAGCCGCCGCGTTTCTGCGGAATAACCCGAGCGGAAACAACCACAAATGGCTGGCTGCTAGCATGCTTTGGAGTTTCGGGGCAGTGGGAATTTTCCTGCTCGCTGGCACGCGTCGCCGAGGGCGCCGCTCACTCGTAGCATCCTTGATGATTCTTCCTCTGTTGACCCTCATGGCCTGCGGGGGATCCAACTCGTCTTCTACCCAAAATCCGATCAGCTACAACATCCAGGTGCAAGGGACAACTTCGGTCCAGCCCAATCCGGTCCCGATCGCGGTGGTGAAGTTGACCGTACAGTAGATCTCGTTGAGTGGTTGAGCGGTAAAAGGACTCAGATCAGACGGCTTCTGCCACACTGTTCCGAATTAGTCGAACCTCCGGAATTCCGGAGGTATTCTGGGATTCCAGCTGACAGACCGTGAGAATTCGTTTCTCTCACTTTGATTACGGGAGTTTTGGAACGAGTAGCGGCAACGACCAGCGCAACTTCCCTTTCGGATCCGGCCTTCCGCCATTTACGGTGTGACTGTGCCGTTGGGGTTATGCACGGTCCCATGGCAGACCAAGGCGCACGTGCCAGTGCCGCGATTGTAGCTGACCGGCAACCCGGCGTAGGGTGCGACTACCTTCAAGTCAAAGTTGATCAAACGTTCGCCGGTCAGATTTCCGCTGCTCGGCGCCATGCCGTGCGCCGTGTGACAGGTAGAGCAACTGAATCCCGCGTTGATATGCATCGAGTGTTGCGTCCAGCTCGTATTGGCAATGATCTGGCTCGATAGATCATGGCACTTGCCGCACAACGCGTACGGTCCATTGACAGTGAGATCCGGGTTTGGAAACAGATTCGTCACTCGCTGTCCCGGTCCCGGGGCCTGGCTGAATTCGTAACGGCGCTCCAGGATGTGCAGCCACTTTGACCCGTGGGGTCCATTCGGACCGATTCCACCGAATTCGCGGTTATCGTCGCTGTTGTGGCAATCGGTGCAATAAATGCGTGTCCCCATGCCCCGTCCCTGAGTTTTCCCATCAAGATTCAGCATGCTGGTCAACAGGCTGGGCTGCAACAAAGCGCTGTTCCTGTCGTGCATCACGGGATGGCTGGAGGTCGCCGACGCGCTCATCTGCGGAATAAGATTCAGAGGGTCGTTGGCGGCCACCGCACGCATCGGCAGGTATCCGAAGACGATCTGCGTTTGCTTGCCGGTGCTCGTGCCGTGGCAGCGTAGACAATTTTCGTACTGATTCACGGCGGGGTTCATCACGGTCGTCCCGTCCGTGGCGCTGATCCCCAAAGCTCCGGCTTGCGATGGTCGAATCGTTGGAGGGGGAAGAACGGTACTGAAGGAAGTCACCGCCATCGAGCTATGCGGTCCGTGGCAGTCGACGCAGGTCGAGTGCCGGTTCATGTTCAGCAATGCCGCCTCTCCCGCATCGTGCGCGTTCCCCTGGTTGGGATACGGATGCGCGATCTTGGTGAACTCCGAATAAATGTCGGGAATCGCCGGCGTGATGTTCGAGCCGCCATTGTGGCACGTCATACAGTCCTGCGTCGCTGAGTCCAAATTCGGAACCGGCGGATTCGGTCCCCGCAGCAATCTGGCTCCCACCATCGCATTGTGCGGCATGTGGCACGACAGGCAGGCGTTCCGCGCGACCGACGGGTAGCTACCCAACAGAGGCGGATTCGCAATCACATTTCCCGCGGTCGCATGAATGCTCGCCGACCATCCCGCCAGCGGATTGCTCTGCCCGCCGATCGTTCGAGCGTTCGTTTCGTGGCACGACGTGCATAGTTGCCCGCTGGAACTGTCGCGAACCAAAAAGTTTTTCGACAGAGTGTCGATCGCCTGCACATGCGGCGAGTGGCAGCTCGTGCACTCCACGTCATTGTTGATCAGCTTCACCGCTCCCAGCGGATCATCCGTCTTATGACTGGCCACTAACGACGCCACTAGATCGGGCGCATCCTGCAGCGGCGTCTTCATGCTGAACGGATGCGATTTTTGCAGGTTTGTCCCGAACACATCGGTGACATTCATGTTCCCGGTCATCTTGATCTGCCCGAAGGGCTGGGTCTGGCCCACCGCGACCGTTCCATCGTGACAGCTCAGGCACAGGCTGCTATCGGCACCAGCAGTCGGCTGTTCGCTGCTGTTGTGGAGGGTCGTGCTCGCATAGGTGGAATAGGGCTGAGTGGAGAGCGTCTGGCTCCACAGCGCGGGATTCGGCGTCCCCACTCCCGAATGCGGCACATGACAATACATGCACGGGTCCAGTCCTCCCTTGATCGGCGAACTTCCTGACGCTGACAAGTTATGCGCCCCCAGCACATCGGAGGTCACCTGCGCCTGCGCCAGCAGACCCGAGACCAGCAACGTGCCGATGAGCAGCAGTCTTCTCATTGACCGCCCTCCCGAGCCTGCTTCGGCAAGCCGAAATAGCGGTACTCCTGGATGCGCCGGTTAAATGAGTCCACTACGAAGATTCGATCGGCATGATCGATGAACAATCCCGTCGGCAGCTGGAACTCTCCGCTACCCGTCCCTCGGCTCCCGAAGTAATAAAGCAGTCTTCCCTGCTCATCGAAAACTTGAATCACGCCCCACAAGCCATCCACCACATAAAGGTGCGACTCGGAATCCATCGCGATTCCTTTGGGCCGAAACATCGTTCCGTTCGTGTCGCCGACGCTGCCCACCTGCCCCTGAAATGCGCCCGATTGATCCAGATACTGCACCCGGAAATTCATCGCATCCACGACCATCAGCTTCTGATCGCGCACCAGAACTTCGGTCGGCAGGTTGAACTCTGCTTCGGCGGTCCCGCGTTTCCCGATCGTCCGCAGGATGCTTCCCTCCATATCGAGCACGAACACTTTGTCGCGCAGCGTATCCGTGATGTAGATCCTCTGCGCCGCCGAATCCACCGAGATTCCCGTCGGCCGCTTGAAGTAGCCCTCGCCGCCCTTCAGACTGCCGATCGCCCGCCGGAATTTTCCCCCGGCGTCGAACACGAACACCTTGCCGGCCAGCGAGTCAGTCACATAAATATTGTCTTGCGCGTCCACCGCAACGCATTGCGGCGCTTGCATCTGATCCTTATCCTTCTCCCGGCGCTCGATGAACTTGTATTTATGATTTTCGAAGTCAAAGATGTGGATGCCGTTCGCCCCCGGATCCGTCACAATCGCCCGGCCCCGCGAATCGATCGCGATGCTGTAAGGACGCACCAGGTGCGGATGATCCGGCTCGCCGATCGCGATATCTACTAATTTCTTGAAGAAGCCGCGCTTGCCTTCGACTTCCTTTTCCGAGCTGAAGCTGCGTTCGTAGTGCAGCTTGCGCCCTCCCTCCAACAGCAGATCCGGAGGCGCAGGCTCCGCCACCTTCTCGCGGGGCACCTTCGCGGCCCATCCCGGAGTCAACAGTAGAAATACTGTTATCACCAGCCCGGCCCCAGGATGTGTGCCTCTCTTTGCCGCCGGCCTCAGAAAAAGTTGAACCATCGCGTAAATCCAATATAGTACGTTGTCAGGTCCACTGGCAGTGTACCCGGCGTGCCGACGGCCTGGCGCAGCTTCGTAAATCCGCCGTTCAGGTAGATCTTGCGCAGCCGGTATTGGAAGGTACCGGTGTACAACGTTGTGTGGGTATCGAGGTCCAACGTTGGCATCACCGAGGTGCCGGTGGAATCAGAATACCCCACGCCGAAGGTAAGCTTGTGCATGAAAACGCCGCCCAGGTTCGCCCCGACCGCCTTCGCTCCGTAGATCGCGATCAAATTGGCAGGAAGCATTCCCGGAGGCAGGTTTCCCGGAAGAGCCACCATCCCCGTCGGCGTAAAGATCGATGTCCCGTCGGCTTTCGAATAAAACCCGTTCAGATTGTATTCGTGCCAGATGACCGTTCCGTATACCCGCTCGGAAACGTTGCTGCTGCCGGAGCCGCCGGAGAATCCGCTGTGCGATCCGCCGTACCCGGCAATAAAATGGGTTCGGTTCGCCATGCGACGCCGCACGCTGCTCACCCAGCTGTAACCCGAGGTGGTGTACACGGAATACAGCGTCTGCACGTTCTGCTCATAGGCGAAGTTTCCGTCTAACTCCCACCCGTTGATCTTCCGGTTGAAGTTCAGGTTTCCGGTGAATCCCATGCCATTGTTGCCATACTGGTTCGCATAATCGAAGGCCGACAGGCCGAACGAGAACGATCCCAGGAACCTGTGCTCCAGGCCGTAGTTGATGCCGCCTCCGTATTGCGTGGTGCTGTGGCTGATCCCCAGAAAATCCTGCCGCGCGTAGGCCACCGAGCCATTCACCCCCAGATTCCTGAGTGGTTGATAGTTGGCCACGGTCGTCACAATGTAATTGCGGAACGCACCCTGGCTCAAATCCTGCACGGCTCCATTGACCACCGAATCCGGCAGTACGCCCAGAACGCTGTCGCTGTAACTGGCGCTCGAGCCGAAAGAGAACTTCTGAAAGGGATGGAAGCTGGCACTCCCGTTGAGCGTGCTCGAAGCTCCATCCGTGTTCTGTCGAGTCCCGTCGTGATAGTTGAAGCCGTAATTCGTGTGGTCGTAACTCGCGGCGAAAGATCCCGAGAGCGGCAGCGGATGGCCAACACTGGCGCGAAAGTCATTGCTTGCCCCACTGACGTCAGACGGCAGTTCGTTCCCGGTCAGATCTTCCGAGAACGAGGTATCAACGTTCCGGTGAGTGAAGCCGGCGGACATAGCGAAACGGTGAATCTGGTAAGTCGAGAACAGAGAGAGGATCTTCGAATTCTCCTTGTTGTCGCCCGAAACCCCGACGATTTCGTTGGACTGGTCCCCAATCGAATAGTTCACGTTCAACATAGGCAAATTGGGCAGAACCTCGGCCCAAGTGATTCCCCACATTTGTGTGTCGCCCGTTTGCGCCAGGCCTACCGTCGAGGAAGGCATGCCGAATTCGCTGGTATTGTTCGATCCCCGTCCGTAGCTAATGCCGAGCGGGAAGTGGCTGCCGCCAAATAAATTCACAGCCGCGTTAACGCCATCGTTGTAGCCGAGGCTCCCGAAGCTGCTGTTCGACTGCGAACGGCCGAAATAGGGAGAGACGCTGAAGTTCAGGAAATTCGGATTATAAAAACTGCCGCGTAGATTGACGTCCCCATAAAGACCCTGGCCATGGGAAGACCCGCCATTCACCAGGCTACCGCTGTAGGCATACCCGAGATTGCCGTTGAGGCCCAACATCCAGTCGTTGCCGATCTCCAACTGCCCCCACGCCGGCATCACGGCCACGAAGATCACCGCCAGCAACCGCCCCGAGTTGTGCATCCACCGCGTCCACATCACCCACCTGGTCTCTGCCCCACGCTCGATGACTACAGTTCCTCGATCTTTGCCGTCTTCCGCAGCCTTTTGTTCAGATCTGCCCGCAGGCGGTCGTTCTTCTCTTTCGCCAGGTCCGTCATCAGCTTGGCCTTCACCTCGTCAAACGGAGTCACGCCCGCTGGAATATGCTTGTTCAACCGGAACAGGGTGTAGGCGTTGCCCAATTGAATCAGATCGCTCACCTGCCCCGCTTTCATGGCCAGTGCTGCCTGCACCACTGGAGGGGGAAGTTTATCGCGCTCCACCACTTTGCGGTCGCCCATGTTCACGTGCCAGTCGTCGTCCGACATCTTTTCTGCCACCAGCCCGAACTCTTTGTAGCTCTTGGTTGCCTTCGCGGCTTTCAGGGCGTCGTCCGCGCGCTTACTCGCCTCTTTCAGCACCTCCGGACTGGCATTGGCCGGAGGAATAATCGAAATCGTCTGAATGCTGAACGACTCGCCGTGCTGGAACTTCTTGGGATTCTGGTGGTAATAGGCAAGCGCCGCGGCTTCCGAAACCTTCGCCCTGTCGGTTACGTCGCTCTTCAGCAGGTCGTCAATCAGCAGCGAGCGCCGGATCTTCTCGCGCATCTTCTGCTCCGATCCGTTTACTTCCAACTGCATCACCTGCTTGAACTCCTGCTCGCTCGAAAACTGTTTGCGGAATGCGGCTTCCGCCTTTTTCAGCCGTTCCGGGGAAATGGTCATTCCTCGCCGCAGCGCTTCCTGGTACACGAGTTCCTCGAACTCGAGCATCATCAGGGCGCCGGTGCGCATCTCCGGTTCCATTCCTTTGGGAATGCCGTTGTGCGTCTTCTCGTAGGGGAAAATTTGCTGGATTTCACGTGCCAGGTCGCGGTCCGTCAGCACCGTGCCATTCACCTTCGCCACCGGCTTGGCGGGAGCCAGCACCGCAAGATTCGCCGGGGCGGGACCGTTGCCGGTCGCAGGCGCCGCAGCCGCCGCTGGGGCCGGCGTCGTGGGCAGGGCCGGGGCATGCGAGGCCACCACCTGCGCCCCGCACGTCAGGGCCACCGCCATCCACGCCACTCCACTCCACACTGCGCTCTTGCCTTGCTTTTTCATCGCCGAACCTTCCTGCCTGCCTGCAAGTCTTGAAAATCGGGGGAGAGAGAAACCCTCTCCCCCGTTTGCTGAGTTAGAACTGCGTTTGGACAGAGTTGACTCCCAGAGACTCGTTCGAGGTGTCGAAGTGGCACTGACGGCAGAACTGAGTCGTCGATGCTGCCTTCGTCGGGTCGTTGTTGCCAGCGCCCGGGTTGTAGGGACCGTTCACGAAGAAGTACGTCGGATAGGTCCCGCCAGCGATCTTGGCGAGGCCAGTCATGCTGTGGTCGGCGCCAAAACCGTAGTAAGGCGGGGCCTTGTAGATGTACATCACGTGCTGGTTGTGGCAGGTGGTGCAGGTCATGAAGGCCGTGGAAACATCGGTCGCGCCATTGGGCACATGGAAGCCCCAGTCCCACGCGGTGCCGGCAATCGCCGGGTACCCGTAGTTCAGGGCGAACTGGACGTACGCCGCGCTTTGCGGCGCAATGGCCGTGATCCCGTTGTTGGTGTCAAACGTCACCTTCAGTGGATCCGTGGCTGGGTTGCCCGTGCTGACCAGACCGGCGGCCGCGAAAGTAGCGTTGGTGCCCACCGGGTGATCGTTGCCATAGCCGGAGACGTTGCCGTCGCCGCTGTCGTTGCCCAGCAGCGTCGGGATCCCGTGCGGTCCATAAACGCTGGAGGGCAGCAGGTTCATCCGTTGCTCCCACGAAACGCCGTTCATCATCTGCCCCTTGGCGATCGCGCCGTCATGGCACGCCAGGCACATCATGATTCCCCGCAGTTCGTCGGTGTTGGTGGTGTAGGCAGCGGCCTGGCTTGGCAGGTTTTCAACAATGCCGCCGTCCAATGCGAACGTTAACGTCACGCCGAACAGCGGGCTGACGTCCTGTCCGAACAGCGCGTTGCTGCCGGAGAGGTTGTCGGTTCCGCCGCCAGTCACGGCGTTGCCGCCGCCGCCCGCCGCGCCGCTGTGCGGAGCATGGCAGCCCGCGCATCCGCGGCCGCCGTTGTTATGGGCACCCAGGACGTCATACCCGGTCAGGCCCGTTCCTGAGGTGTAGCCCGTCGCCGACGTCGTCGACGGGGTGTTCGAGATGGTTACGTTCAACCACGTAGCGTTGTTGGCTGGAGGCGGTGCCGCAAAAGCGAATGCCGCCGCGAGCAGAACCACGAATACAAGTAACATCGTCTTTCTCATAAAAATAAAACCTCCTGTTTTGTAACAGCTGTTACATCTATAGCCGAGTACTGCCGTTTTGCTGCCCGGAGCCGGAGTGAACCGGCCCCGGTTTGGCCATCCGCGGAACGGCCAAACTCTATTGCGGCTTTGCAGCCGCAGAACCTGTTGCCGGGGGCGCCGCAGACGCCCCGGTTGGCTTCGTGCCGGATTTCTTCCTGTCTTCCTCCGCCTTCCGCTTCGCCAGCTCCGCCCTCGCCTCGTCATCGGTGAAGTAGCGGAACATCTGCACCCGTCCGGGATACTGCTCGGAGGTAAACATGCGATTGTTCTTATCGATATACAGGCCAGCCAGAGTCTGGAAGTAACCCGGCCACTCGCCGTGACCACCCAGCCACATCAGCAACTGGCCTTCCTGCGTGAAGCACTGCACCCGATCCGCCATGGCGTCAGCCACCCACACATGGCCGTCCACATCGATCGCAATTCCCTTCGGCCGCATGAACCTGCCCGGAATGTCGCCCGCCTTGCCCCAGGCGCGGATGAAGTTGCCGTCCGCATCGAAAACTTCGACCCGGTTGTTGAAGGTATCGGTAACGTAGAGGTTGTTGTCCTCGTCCAGCGCCACGTTGGTCGGCACCGCGAACTGGCCTGGCTCGGTAAGTGTGTGACTCTTGCCCGGCGTGCCGAGCGTGCGGAGCAACTTGAAATTGTCGGCGTCGTAGACGAAAACCACATCCTGTCCCGGGTCCGCCACATAAAGAAAGCGGTTCTCGTTATCCACCACCATGCCGGTCGGATCCTGTACGCCCTGGCTGATCGAGCCTTCTACTTTGTGGTTCTTATCGAACACCAGGATGCGGTGCAGCTTGGTGTCGGAGACGAAGAGGCGGTCGGAGTCGTCAATCGCCAGGCCCATCACATCACCGAAGCGCGCATTCACGCCGTTCTTGATCATGCTGATGTCTTTGGTCTCGGTGTTGAACATGAACACCGCGCCCACCTTGCCGTCGGCAACGTAGAGGGTGCCTTTCGAATCCACCGCCAATCCGTAGGGCGTCCACAACGCGTACAGCGGGTGCTCCGCCTGCGCCTGCTGCTCCGACTGGGCGCCCGCCATGCGATCCATCCACGAAGTCTTTTTCGAGGCTGGCGGAACGTACTTGTCGCAGCAGAAGTAGTTCAGGTACTTAATCCGCGTGGGAGCTGGCGGGTTCGGCCATACGGCCTTGGAGAAATCGATCGAGTCCCAGAGCGCGGACCCCTTCGGGGCTTGCTCGGCCTTCGCTTTCTTCTTCTTGTCCGCTGCCAGCGATGCCGGAGTCATCAGGCTGAGGCAGAGCAGCCCGCAGATCAGCAGCATCATGGTCCGGAGCCCGGCGTATTTGAGATTCGTCGTCATTTCTGAATCGCTTTGGGTTGATCGCCGCCCTTGGGTGGCGCGTTCTGCGGCTGCCCTTTCGGCGCGGCCCCCTTATCCAGTCCCCCCACCAGGTTCGTGTGGCAGCTCATGCAGAACGCCATGTTGTTCGGCTGGTCCTTGACCAACAGGCTCGGCTGCGCCGAGGAATGCGGTTGGTGGCAGGAGAGGCAGTTCATCGCTTGCAGGATCTTGGTCACGTCCGACGGATCCATTACGTCGCTGATCGGGTGATTCTCTACTGGGTGGCCGCGGCCGTACTTGATGGGCAGCACGGTGACCTTGTTGAAATAGAGCTCAGGCAGCTTCACCTTGCCGTCGAAAATCGAGACCAGGTGCTCGCTCTCGAGCTTCTGCACCTTGGAATCCGGCCCATGGCACTCGAGGCAAAGCTTGTTCGGACTCGCTGCGCGCAGCAGGTGCTCGTTCTCGCCACCGTGCGGCTCGTGGCAAGTCGCGCAACCCTGGACCGCTGCCGGCTGGTGCAGCTGCGCCTTCTTCATCTGATCCGCCTGATCGCTGTGGCAGGCCAGGCAAGCAGTGACTGGATCCGGTTGCAGGAAGCCCGGGGATTTTCCGGCGTGCGGGTTGTGGCACGCAACGCATTCGCCCGCCGCGCCCGGATGCTGCACCTTCGCCGTCTCGATCTGCTTTCCCTTGTCATCGTGGCAGGTCAGGCAGAGCGCGCGGCTATCGGCATTCGTCAGGACAACTTTCCCATCCTTCGCCGCCTGGTGGCAGCTGTCGCACATCTTGTTCTCAAACGGGTTGTGCAGGAACGTCTGCATCAGCTTCGGCTTGGCGGACTCGTGCGGGTTGTGGCACTGAATGCAGTTCGCCGCTCCGAAGGGCTGTCCCTGGTGCGCTTTCTGCAGCGCGGCGTCTTTCGCGTCGTGGCAGCCGAGGCAGAGGGCCGGAACATCTTTCTTCAGGTGGGCCGCGAATTCGATCTTTCCCCGCTCGCCGTTCTTATGCGTGACGTGGCAGGTGTCGCAGCCCATGTCGAGCGCCGCGTGACGGCTGCCATCTTTCGGAGTGTTCAAACCGATGTTGTGGCAATTGAGGCAGAGATTCTCTTTTCCCGTCTCTCCCGTCGTCGCCAGCCGCAGCTGATTGGGGTTGGCCGACTGGTGCGGATCATGGCACTTCACGCAGTCGCGAACCGCCGGAGGGTGCATCGTCTGTCCGGCTTGCACCTTCTTGTCGTCATGGCAACTGAGGCAGAGGGCTTGGGTCGTGGTGGTCGTCAGCTTCACCCGGGTGACGTCTCTGTTGACGCGCACTTCGTGGCAGCTCAGGCATCCCGTGGCGATGGCCGAGTGGACCGCCTTGCCTTTTGACTTGTCTTCGTGGCACTCCAGGCACTTCGCCGAATCCACGTTCTTGTCGAGCGGAACCGGGTGGGTTTTGGCCGCTGCCGGCAGCACCGCCAGGGCAACCACGAAAGCTGCCATTAGCGGAAGACGAGGGACGTGGGTCTGCCGAAACGTGGCCTTGATTACCGGGAGGGTACGATTTGGAACTCTTAGGACCATCGGCAACCCTTGCATGTGCACGAGCCATTCCTTAAGTTGGTGGGAGGGATGCTAATCGTCTTGCCGACTGTAACTGATTGCAGCAGACAGACTTGTCTCGGCTGGATGGGGTGCTGCAAATTTCCACAACACGAGGTTACAACGGGCGGAATGGGCCTTCTGCCACACTGTCATTGGTGAAAAGACGCACGTAAGCCCCGGACCCCTGGTTACTGCATTAGGTAGTACTACCGACTCCCCGGGCGTCTGCGCTTAATCTCGTGTGACCTAAATCACTCACTTTTCTGGCAGTGGATGCGCACCGGTGGGTGAAAACCGCAGCAGAGCACCGCGAAAATGAGTGTTATAGCTCACAGAAGACCTCGCCGCGCCTTGAAAGCCTCAAGTTCAACGTATTGATCCTAAATGACTTGCTGGAATGTCCCCACATTGGCGCGGAACGTGCATTCTGCTACACCCGAGGAAGAGGAAAGACATGGCCTTGTCACTTCGTTCCGTGTCCCGAAAAACTTGGCTGACCCTCAGCTCCATCAAGACGGGCGTTATTCTGATTATCCTGGTCGGCATTTTTTCGATCGCAGGAACCGTCATTCTGCAGCGTCCGATGACCGATGCCGACGACATGCAACGCGCTTACTCGCCGACCATGCTGCGCTTTCTTGACGCTGCGGGGCTGACTGACGTCTTTCATACTTACTGGTTCATTGCGCTGCTGGTCCTGGTTAGCCTGTGCATTGTCGCCGCGTCAATACAGCGTTTTCCGAATTCCTGGCGCTTCTTCGCGCGGCCCTACAAGAGTCCTGACGAGCATTTTCGCAAGGCCCTGCCCACGCAGGCGCAGATTCCGATCTCCGACGAAGAGGACGGACTCAGCGCGGCAGAGCGCGCTTTGAAACACCTGGGGCTGAGGTCGGAGCGGATCGTGCATACCAGCAGTTTCTCGTTGTTCTCGGAGCGCAACCGCATCTCCGAAATGGCGGTCTACATGGTTCATGCCAGCCTGCTGCTGATTTTCCTGGGTTACGGCGTCGTGGATGCTCTCTACGGCTGGCGCGGATTCCTGGTGCTGAATCCCGGCACGGCGAGCAATCAGATCGAGCTCAAGAACGGCGCGACCCGTACGCTGCCCTTCTCCATCCGCTGCGACGGAACTGGCGAAGAGACCTATACCGACGGCACTCCCAAGCGCTGGTGGTCAAAGCTCGCCGTGATCGACAATGGGAGCGAAGTCCAGCGCAAGGAGATTGTCGTCAACGATCCGCTGGTCTATGAGGGCGTGCGTTTCTACCAAGCAAGTTGGGGACAGACAGGAAAGCTTGATCAATTAGTCCTTAGCGCGACTCCTGCCAAGGGCGCAATCGGCCCGCCGAAGAAAATCTCCCTGGCGCCCAACCAGACGGTAGCCCTTGATGCCGATACCAGCGTGCAGTTGGCGGAGTTTATTCCGGATTACGTTGTCCAGGATGGCAACGTCTACTCCCGCAGCAACGACGTGCTCAACCCCGCGGTACACTTGATTGTGACCTCGAAAAAGGACACCCGCAGCGTGAATGTATGGCTGCCCGAGATTCCCGGTGTCGGCGAGAATGCGTCTTCCCCCTACATCTTCGAGCCGAAGGATCTGACGCCCGAAGTCTTCACCGGGCTGCAAGTCTCGCATGAGCCCGGACAATGGTCCGTTTGGGCAGGTGTGATTCTGATGGCAATCGGCCTGACGTTTGTCTTTTATGTTTCCCACGTGCGCTTCTGGGCGGTCCCGGTGCGCAACGGCAACGGACAGTTGGCCCTCTGGGTGGGGGGCACAGCCAACCGCAATCGCGATGCCTTCGAAGAGAGATTCAAAAACTTGGTGGAACAGATCAAGAAGGAATTGAAACCCACAGGCGTGGCCTCTGCCCAGGCACAGGCCACAACCACGACCGGGAGGTGAGCCCGGCTACGGAGGACTTGGAATGGCACGAGCACGAGCGGAACAGCAACCTGCAACCGGCACGACCCTGATTGTTCTGGTCGGACTGAGCATTGCGTTTCTGCTGTTCATGGCGTTTTTGAACGTGGTGAAGTCAGGCAGTATTTTGAATGAATCCAACATGCTCTATGCGGCCCTGATCTTCTACGCCGGCGCGGGAGCGTTATATCTGGGCTTCGGTGTGACCGCGACCGACTCGTACATCAAGTTCGCCTCCCTGGCCACCTGGGCCGGACTCGTCGCCAACACGCTGGCGGTGGCACACCGGTGGTACGAAGCCGGACACCCGCCGTTCGCCAGCATTTATGAAATGCTGCTGAGTTTCGTCTGGACTCTGGCCGCACTCACGCTGATCGCGGAAAAGCGCTATGGTGTGAAAGTCATCGGAACGGTGACCATGCCGGTGGCGATTGTCGGCGTGGTGCTGATGCAGCTTCTGCGCACCGAAGTGCACCCGCTGGTCCCGGCGCTGCAATCCACCTGGTTGCATGTGCATGTGACGCTGGCCATGCTGGCCTACGCAGCCTGCGCCCTCAGCTTCGCGCTGGCCATGATGTTTCTGATCCAGGACAAGATGAGAACCGAAAGTTTTCTGGCGGCGACCAGCATGTTCACGGTCGGAATTTACGCCGCCGTCCTGAGCCGCTTTGAACGATGGGGCGGGCTCAACGTGGTGGCCTGGGACGCCGAGAACAAAAGCGAAGTTTTCATTTCGCGCGGCGTGCGGCTGTTCGTCACCATCCCCGACCTGGGCTGGATGATGCTGCTGGTATTTGCCGCAGTGGCGGCGCCGCTGGTGTTGTACGTCGTGTTCCGGTTGAAAAAGAACGACCACTTCCTTGCCATTGCCAACCGCGCGGTCTTCATCAGCATTCTGCTGCAGATATTGGCACTGGTTTTCTTCCTGCTGCGAGCGCGTGACGGACAGTATCCCTCGCTCGATGCCGAGGGCTTGTATCAAACGAGCCTGGCGGCGAGCCCGTTCATTCTGTCGGCGCTGGTCGGAGGCATCTTCGCGAATCTGCTGTATCTACTTCTGCTGTGGCGGCGGCCCGATCTGGAGCGGCATTTGCCCGACGCCGACGCGCTCGACCGAATTACTTACAAAACGATCTGTATTGCCTTCCCCCTGCTCACCCTGATGATCGCCGCCGGCGCCTACTGGGCCAACCGGGCCTGGCCTACTGGGCCAACCGGGCCTGGGGTTCCTACTGGAACTGGGATCCCAAAGAGACGTGGGCGGCGATTACCTGGCTGGTGTACGCTGGCTATTTGCACATGCGCATTACGCGCGGCTGGCGGGGACGGCGCGCCGCTTACTTTGCGATTCTCGGCTTTGCCGTGGTGATGTTCACCTTCTTCGGAGTTACTTACCTGTTGCCCGGATTGCATGCTTATGCCTGAACCGGCGAAAGAAATCACCAACCCGGAGTCGGAGCCCGACGCGGCCACATCGGCCGCCCCGGTTCGTCCCCGGGCTGGCTTCTTCAGCACCGGGTATTCGAGTGCCGTGCCACTGTCGGAGCCTTTCGCTCCTGTATTTGCCGCCCCTGAGGCTGAGCCGGAGAACGCTGAGGCGGAGGATCCCGATCGCCCCTGGCTGCGCATCAACTGGGAGATCAAAGCGCTGGTCCCGATCGCCTGCGTGTTGCTGGGCGGCATGCTGCTGTTTTTGCTGGCCACAATCTCCTGGCGCGATCCGGAGAGGCATACCGTGCTGCTGGTGGCCGGCGCCGGCGCGGTGGTGATTTGCGGCGTCTTACTGGTCGTACTTACCTACACCGTGCAACGACCCATGGTCGAATTGCAGCGGAAGATTGCGCAACTGGGCGCGGGCGACCTCAACGTGTCGGTGAGTTTCGCTCGACGCAACGACGAGATCGGCGACCTGGGCCGCAACTTCAACCAGATGGTGCAGCAGCTCCGCGAAACCCGGGAGGAAATCGAGCGCCTGCACCACACGCAAATGTCGCGCGCCGAGCACCTGGCCACTCTCGGCGAACTCGCCACCGGGCTGGCGCACGAGATTCGCAATCCCCTGGCCGGCATTGCCGGCGTGATTGAGATCATTGGCCGCGATCTTCCCCAATCCAGCCCCGCCCGTGCGGTAGTCAAGGAAGTGCGGCAGGAGATTGGGCGCATCAACCACATCGTCACTGATCTATTGCAGACGGCGCGGCCGCACCCGCCGCAGGTGCGCAAGAGCGACCTCAATACTACGGTCGAACACGCCGTGATGCTCGGCCGCCAACAGGCGCTGTCGAAATCGATCAAGATTACGCTCCAGAAGGATGCTTCCCTGCCCCCGGTGGAGCACGACAGCGATCAGATCCACCAAGTGATGCTGAATCTGCTGCTCAACGCCTTGCAGGCCATTGACGTGAACGGAGAGGTCCGGGTCACGGTGAAGGCGCTGGGAGAAATGGCGGCGGTGGAAGTCGCCGACAATGGCCGCGGCATCGCGGCCGAGCACCTTCCCAATATTTTCCGGCCCTTCTACACCACCAAAGGCGACGGCACCGGCTTGGGTTTGTCGCTGGCCCGCCGCATCGTCGAAGACCACCACGGCCGCATCGATGTCACCAGTGCGCTGGGTCAGGGCACCACATTCGCCGTGGTTCTGCCTCTGCGCCGCGCCGTCGCGCTTGAGCCCGCGTCCTAGGTATCGAAAGATTGAGTGCATCGCGGCCAGAGCCGCCGGCCGTATTTCTCCATTTGCAGCGCGTGACTCACGCCCGCCGCTGGTGCGGACCGCCAAAAACCGCCGGCGCCTGACCAAATCGGTGTACAATCGCTGCCGCTTCCGAAGACGATGACACGCCGGAATATCAAGCCTCGCCGCGCCGCGCGCCGCCGCGCCGCGCGCACTCCGCAGCTGGAAGTCGTGCGCTCCGTGGATCGTCGTCCACGCGAACTGGCGACCGGACTGGCCTTATCCGCTCTCTCCGGATCCCTCTGGTTCCTCAGCTGCACTCCTTTCGATCTGTCCGCTCTATCGTGGGTCGCCATGGTGCCGGCGCTTTTTGTCATTGATCGGGCCTCCACGCGCCTCAGAGCATGCTTGCTCTGCTGGCTGGTCGGGGCGGTGGGGGTTGGCGGCGGCTTCTACTGGATGGTTGAACTTCTGCGGCGGTTTGCCGGCCTGTCGCTTCCACTGGCCGTTTTGTTGTATCTGGTCTTTTGCGCGTACCACGGAATTATCTTCCTTTTGTTTGCCTGGATGGTGCGGACGATTCGCCGCCGCACCTCTTACCCCATGGTGTTATTGGCGCCTTTAACCATGGCGACCAGCGAACTGCTGGTTCCTATGTTGTTTCCATTCCATCTTGCAATCGTGCAGGCGTGGCATCCGCTGGTTATTCAAATTGCCGACTTAGCTGGCCCGATTGGCGTGACCGCGCTGCTGCTCGTCGTGAATGGAGCGGTCTACGACCTGCTGACGCTGCGCAGGAAAGCACTCGCTTCCGCGGTCGCGGCGACCGTCATTCTGGTAGCTGCGTTGCTCTACGGAAATTTTCGGATGCGGCACTTCGATAGATTATCGGCGGCTTCGCCGAAGCTCACCATCGGCGTGGTTCAGCCCAACGTCGCCTACAACCAGAAAGGCCTGTACCACCCGGAGGAAGCGAGTGGGCAGTTGGCCGCGTTGCAGGAGCAATCCCGCAAACTGGAAAACTCCGGCGCACAAGTCATCGTGTGGACCGAGACCGCATATCCCTATTCGCTGCCACGCGATTTTCGCGCCGACTTCCCGGAGTCGGACCCCCGCCGCATTCGCCGCGGGTTCACTACTCCCACGGTCGTCGGAGTGCTGACTGAGTCGGATGCCGCTCTTTATAACTCTGCCCTGCTCATCGACCGTGAGGGGCAGCAAGCCGGACGATACGACAAGATGGTGCTGCTGCCCTTCGGGGAGCGAGTTCCGGGCGAGGAGTACTTCCCCGGGCTCAGTAATATCCTTCCTAAAGGATTCGGAGGCTTCACAGCCGGCAAGGAACCTACGGTCCTGCCGCTCAGGACCGCGGACGGAAGTTCCTGGCGTCTGGGAGCGGTCATTTGCTACGAAGATATTATTCCCAGCCTGCTGCGCGGCCTGGGCGCGCTGCATCCTCACCTTTTGCTCAACCTGACCAATGATTCCTGGTATGGAGCCCGAGCTGAACCATGGCAGCACCTGGCCCTGGCGGTTTTCGGCAGTGTCGAGCAACGCACCGGCATGGTCCGGGCGGTGAATTCCGGCATCTCCGCGTTCATTGATGCGAACGGAAGAGTGGTGCACAAGACTGAAGCGGTCGACCCTTACTTTGATCCTCGGCCGGCCGAATCGACTCTGGCCACGCTGCCGCTGCTGGAAGGAGGCAGGACGGTATACGCCAAGGTGGGCGATCTGTTTACATACCTTTGCGCTTTAGGCACCACTTTTCTTCTTGGACGGGCCGTGCTTTCTTCTGCTTCCCCACGCCCATAAGCAGACTCGAAGACACGACATGGGGCAGGCTGGGGCGCTGCGTTCTCGTACGGCTGACGTTGAGAGTGCGCTAGCGGTCTCGGGCGCGCATTCGATCCTCCTGTCGGTGTGAGCACGATCACGGGCACCTGTGACTTCGATCATCGTTGCGGACCTAAATCCTAGGTATCGAAGTACAGCACCAAGATTGTGCTCTGGATCACATCAGCGGTCCGGTGCAGGGGCTGACCCAGATTCTGAAGTTGAACGACGTTGCCTGGCAACCGGATTTGCGCCTTAGCAGCCTGTGGTGAAACTCGAATTCAAAGTGCAGCGCCTGAAGGCGCGCTGATAACAACGCACTTGCGGCACGCCTGAAGGCGTGCCCTGATACGAATCTCACTTGCACCACGGGCTGTTAGCCGGCTGCCTAGCCTTGGTTGGTATCTTCGCCATGCGAGCGCGATTCGGCGCACGGAACCAGCTACGGCCCCTTGGCCAGGGGGCAGATGCGGAGAGGCGAATGGGACAAGTTGCGGACGGCACTGCATCGACGGTGGAGCAACTCAACGAGCGGGTGCAGGAACTGGAACGTCGCGTTTCCGAGCTGGAAGGTCTAGCATCCAGTTCCACCTATCCTCGGCTGACCGGCACAGAAATCCAGGAACCACGCGTTCGGGCCCCAAAGCGTGCCCTTTCACTCTTGGATGCATCGGGCGGGGCCGTTCCCATCCTCGGCAAAGCAGTTCTCGGAATCGCGGGAGCCTACCTTCTGCGCGCCATCGCGGAAACGGGCACCATTCCGAAATTGCCGGTGTTGCTGGTGGCTATCGTGTACGCCGCCTTGTGGATGGTCTGGGCGGCGAGAATGCACGTCACCAGCCGTTTTGCCAGCGCCACCTATGCGCTGACTTCCGCGCTGATTCTGTCGCCTCTGTTGTGGGAATCCACCGTCCGCTTCCAGGTGTTGTCGCCCGCGTTCGCTGCTGGAGTGCTTGTCGCTTTCGTAGTGCTGGCGCTGGCCTTGGCATGGCAGCAAAATATGCAGGCGATTCCGTGGGTAGCAGTGCTCGCCGCCGTAGGAACGTGCCTGGCACTGATCATCGGGACCCATGAACTCGTGCCGCTCACGGCGGCCTTGCTGGCCGTGGCCCTGGCCACGGAACTCGCGGTCTGCCTGGGACACCGCCTGACCCTGCGCGCCTTATCCGCGCTGGCCGCTGACTTCGCGGTATGGCTGACCGTATTTGTACTGACCTCTTCCGAGGGTGTGCCCGAGGCGTATCATTCCGTCTCCCCGGCTACGATCACCGGGTTGTGCCTCAGCCTGCTTGCGATCTACGGCGGCAGCATCGGAGTGCGCAGCTTTGGCCTGCGCCAGAGGATCACGTTCGTCGAAATCGGGCAAGGGGTAATCGCGTTCGTGCTGGCAGCTTACGGTTCAATGCGTGCCACTCGAGGCTCGGCCGCGGCGGCGCTCGGCGTCTTGTTCCTGGCTCTGGCGGTGGCGTGTTATTGGGGAGCTTTGTCGCGATTCACGGAGGAGGCTTACACCCGCAATCGTCGGGTCAGCGCCACGTGGGCAGCGGCGCTTCTGCTGACGGGCAGCTTCCTGCTTTTTCCCGCGAACTTCCAGGTCCCGATCTTGTGCTTGATGGCAGCAGCAGCGGCTTTCGTGTACACCCGGACGCGCAAGCTCAGCCTGGGCCTGCATGCCTCGTTCTACCTGGTTGCGGCGGCTGCCGTCTCCGCTCTTCCGGCTTATGCCGCCAGCGCGTTGGCGGGAAGCGTCCCTCGAGCACCGGGTTGGACCGTCTGGATCGTAGTGATTTCCGCTGTGGTGTGCTACGCCGCCGGATCACGCGGAGGGAAAGATGAGGGCAAGCGCCAACTCCTGTGGATGGTTCCTGCGGCGCTGGTCGGATTTGCCGGCGCGGCACTGGCCGTAGCAGCACTGGTGTGGCTCTTTGCAAGCCGCGTGCAATCGAACGCCTCGCGTCTTTCCGTGGTCCGCACCATTGTGAACTGCGCACTTGCCCTGGCCCTCGGCTTTTTCGGCTCGCGTTGGAAGCGTGTCGAACTCGGCTGGGTGGCCTATGCCGCAGTCGTTTTCGGCACTCTCAAACTCCTGTTCGAGGACCTGCGTTTCGGCAACGCCGCCTCGCTGGTGGTTTCGCTTCTGTTCTATGGGTTGATTCTGATCCTGCTCCCGCGGTTAATGCGGCGCGGGCAAGCAGGCTCCTAAGCGTAGGGCGCTACGAGGCCGCAATCCTGCGCCTTTCGGTCGTGTATACTCTCAAGAAGTGTGCTTCCTTCCGGGGCCGATCTGGCCTTTCTCGCCGAGACGTGAACTTGGGTGGGTTGCTGAGAGTTCGCTGGTCTCGCCGGAAGGTCCCAAATAAGCCAAGTCACGCATGTCTACTGAGAAGATTTTGGTGGTGGATGACGAGCGTCTGGTGCGCTGGTCGCTGCAACAGAAGTGCGAGGAGTGGGGATACGAGGTGGTCGAAGCGGCCGCCGGCGAGCCCGCCCTGCGCCTGGCGCAGCACGAGTCTCTGGATCTGGTTCTGCTCGATGTCCGCCTGCCCGATGTGAACGGCCTGCGGGTTCTGGAACAGCTCAAGAAAAACCCAGGAGCGCCGGCGGTCATCATGATCACGGCCGATCCGCAACTGGATGACGTCAAGAGCGCCCTCAAGCTGGGGGCTTACGATTTCGTCGGCAAGCCTCTGGACTTCGACGAGTTGCACGTCACCATTCAGAATGCACTGGAAGCCAACCGGCTGCGCAGTGAAGTGCAAACCCTGCGCGGCGAAGTGCGCCGCCGCACCGGCTATCACGAAGTGGTCGCAGTTTCGCCCAAGATGACGGAACTGATGAGCTTCGTGCAGAAGGTCGCGGCCAGCGAGGCCACGACCATTCTGGTTCAAGGCGAGAGCGGCACGGGCAAGGATCTGGTCGCCAAGACGATCCACTACGAGAGTACCCGGCAGAACGGCCCGTTTGTCGCCATCAACTGCTCGGCCATCCCCGAAACTCTCATGGAAGCCGAACTTTTCGGCCACGAAAAGGGCGCCTTCACCGACGCCAAGCAGATGAAGAAGGGCCTGTTCGAGACGGCCGACGGCGGCACACTGTTTCTGGATGAGATCGGCGAACTTTCGCCTCTGCTGCAGGCCAAGCTGCTGCGCGTGCTCGAGGACCAGGTGATTCGCCGAGTCGGCGGCGTGCGCGACCTGCAGGTGGATGTGCGCGTGGTGGCGGCTTCGAATCGCGATCTGGAGAGGGCGGTGCGCGAAGGGCATTTCCGCCAGGATCTTTACTACCGGCTGGCCATCATCGCCGTTTTTATTCCGCCGCTGCGCGAACGCACCGAAGACATTCTTCCGCTGGTGGAGTTCTTCATCGCCTGGTACAACCGCAAGTTCAAGAAATCCATCCGCGGCATCAGCCCCGAGACGCGCCGTTTGCTGCTGGCACACAACTGGCCCGGCAACGTGCGCGAGCTCAAGAACTCGATTGAGCGCGCCATGATTTTGGAGGATGAATCTGTCCTGCGGCCCATGTACATGCCATTCGCCGTGGGAGAAGCTGCCCGCAGCGGCCTGACCGCGTTCGAGCACACCAGCGCATCCGCCGACGGTGGAGGCAAGCAGCTGGCCAGCGGACGCGTGCTTCCCCGGCTCTACATTCCGGAAGAAGGAACCTCGCTGGAAGAAGTCGAGCGCGCCATGGTGGAACTGGCCATGCGCCAGGCCAACGGCAACCAAACTCACGCGGCCCGCCTGCTCGACATCAGCCGCGACGCCCTGCGCTACAAGCTGAAAAAATTTGACCTGGTTCCTGCGGGCGAGGATGAAACCGCGGACTCGGTTTCGTCGGAAAATCCCTCCATTCCGCAGTGAATCCGCGTTCTTACTCTGTCCCCGGTTCGACCTGAGCGCGGCCAGTTCTCTCCGTGTCTCGGTCGTCTAGAACGTGTCACGGGATGGATGAAAAGTGTAATGATTTGCAAAATAAGGCACTTATTCCGCACGACTGCAATACTTACAGAAGAAAAAACAGGGCTCCCTTGCGGAAGCCCTGTGGCGCCAAGATATGGAATTATGAACTGCGTCAGTGGTAAACTCTCTAGCCGCGAGCAGCGTGCTCTTTCGCCTTGGCAAATGTCCTGCTCGACTCGGGCTAATTGTTTCGCGAATGAGAATACTGCCAGCACGTAGGCCTGCGTGCTCGTCCACGCGGGGTTAGGAGTTGATGGCGATTGGTCGATCTTTTGGCTCATTTTTCCCCTTTTCCCGCTTGCTGCCGGCCATCGCGGGCTGCGAATGGAGGCGGAACAAGCGAGCGACGGCGGCCGCCATCTTCTCCTGTTCCTCGCTTTCTGGAAGCTGCTTGAGTTCACGTGCCAGTGAACCGGCGATCCCTTGCGCGACCTGAGCGATTAGGGCACGCAGCAACTGATCCTGCTCCCGGGTGAACGGTCCTCGTTCGCGGGTAAAAGACTCGAATTCTTTCCGGCAAATCTCTTCCAGACGCTGACTCAGTGCGACGCTGGTCGGCACCACCACTTCCGTCTTGAGTCGGTTGCGGAAAGCCTCTATCTCCCCCATCACCGTCTTCTCGGCATCCGTAGGGACAGTGCTGGGCTCGATTACAGGATTTCGGGCGGCGCGATCGAGGCCTTCGTAGTCATAAAGGAGAATGCCATCCACGCGGCGCACCTCGGGATCTACATTGCGGGGAATGCAGATGTCGAAAATGACCATGGGGACCCGGTTGCGCTCCACGGCGATGCGCTCGGCCTCCTCGCGGGTCAGAACGAAGTGCTGGCTGCCGGTCGCGCTGACCACGATGTCTGCCCGCAGCAGGCAACTCCAGCGGTCGGTCTGCGCGGCCGCAGTCCCACCCAGCTTCGTGGCCAGTTCCTGCGCCCGCGCCGGAGACTGATCAATGACCACCACCGGCCCGGTTCCGTTTTCGCACATCAACCGGGCGCAGGGTTCGCTCTTCTCCGTGCCCAGCAGCAGAAGCTTGCGGCCCTCGAGCGATCCGAAAATCCGCCGGGCCAACTCCAGGGCTACGGAGGGAACCGTGACTCCCCTTTTCGCGCTTCTTGTCTGGTCGCTCACTCGCTCCGATAAGCTGATTGCTCTTTCCAGCAGGGCGTTCAAAAAGCGTCCGGAAGCGCCAACCGTCCGGGCCTGCTCCCACGCGATTCTCATGCAACCCGACACATCCGCCTCGCACAATCTCTGGCAATCAAGGCCGCAGGTGACCCGGAAGATATGGTTCAGTGCCGCATCATCGAGCCGGCGGTAGAAGTGTTCCCATTCGCTCAGCTTCAAGCCATGTTCGGTAGCAAGGTAGTGGATCAACGAATTCGCAGCGAGGGTCGGTTCGCTGGCCCAGAGCAGGAACTCGGTTCGGCAGCAAGTGGAGACGACGACCAACTCCTCAATGCCTTCCGCAGTTCTCAACTGGCGAAGGACCTCATAGCGGCGGTCCTTGGCGATAAAGAAGCGCTCTCTCGTGGCCAGCGGAGCAGTAAGGTGGTTCAGTCCGACGACCATGAGCGTAGGTTCCACGACGACACCTCAAGCGCAAGTTGCGGTCCCCTGTTTTCGAAAGCACGCTCCCTGCCAAAAGAAAATGCCGGGATCAACGGCAACCGATTTATTTTCAGCGGCTTGCGAGCGAGGAAAAACGCAACATCGTGCTGCAGATTCCATCAGGTGCGGCATATCACCCGAATTGCGGGTGGTTTTGCGCGATCTGCATGTCGCGTAAGGAGTTGGCTGCGGATTGCAATCACTACAAAAAGTGACTGCAATCACAGACCAATTCGCGAGCCAGCATGGAAACTGCAATACGATTCGTACGTCTTTCATCAGTCTCGGACTTCGTCTGTACATCTGGTTTGAGTCAGCGGGCGAAGCGACGAGACACGCTGGTTCTGAGGAGAGGAAACGCCATTATGAAGATGATGAAGTTAGTCATTCTGATCGTGATGATCGCTCTCGCATTGTTTCTGATCCTGCCCAACCTGTCCTGGGCGCAAGACGACGGCGCAGCTCTTTACAAAGCCAAGTGCGCTGCCTGCCATGGCGCGGATCTCGCTGGCAAACCTGCAGCCAAGATTCCCAGCCTGGTTTCAGACGACGCGAAGAAGGCCTCCGATGCCGATCTGACCGATATGATCGCCAACGGCGGCAAAGACAAGAAAGCCATGCACGCGTTCGCCAACAAGGGTGTGACTCCCGATCAGGTCAAGATGCTGGTCGCCTACATTCGCGGCGCGCAGAAGAAGTAGAAAAATCTGGTTAGCTGAGAGAGCAAGATCGCTGTTCCACACGGCGAACCTGCGCTGCCACGGCAAAGACGCGGCACGCGGGACTCCGGGTGAGGGTGATTGATCCGCTCACCGGCAAGCTCTGGCCTCGAAGCCGGGCAGCCGGTCATCCCCCTCCCGTTTGCCAAACCCAAGGAACAGCCAGCCCGGGTCTCGGTGCTCACCCCCAGACCCGGGTTTTTGTTTGGTAGAGGGTTTCAAGGTTTCAAGGTTTCAAAGTTTCAAGGTTCCAAAGTTGCAAGGTTGAACTTGCCTTTTCTTGCGAAAACGGTCACGGCAGGGTGTGATTCTAATCACAGCGTTTTCCCACCCCCGAAATTACCCTGATACTTGCTCGTGGGGCTGTTTAAGGTGTTCGCCGGAAGGGGGGAATCATGGTGGTTGCCAGCACTACTCCGAATATGAGCCGTATGGCTCGTGACTTTTCCAGAAATCCCATGTTGGTCTACTGGGAGATGACCCAGGCCTGCGGCCTGGCTTGCAAGCACTGCCGCGCCGAGGCCATGCCTAACCCGCACCCGCTGGAACTCAACACCGAGCAGAGCGAGCGCTTCCTGAAACAGTTGCTGGGTTTTGGCGACCCGCTGCCGCATCTGATTCTGACCGGTGGCGATCCTCTGAGCCGCAAAGACATTTACCCGCTGATCGATTACGCGAACGGCTTGGGGCTGGAAGTTTCCATTACGCCCAGCGCCACTCCCGAGTTGACCAACGACGCCATTACAAAACTGAAAGAGCACGGCATTCAAAGCCTGGGGCTCAGCCTCGACGGTTCCTGCGCCGAGAAGCACGACGCCATTCGCGCCGTGCCCGGGACGTTTGAACGCACCATGGAAGCGGCGCGCCATTGCGGACGGCTGGGACTTCCTATCCAGGTCAACACTCTGGTTGCGGAGGAAACCGCCGACGATCTGCCCGCCATCTACAACCTGTTGCGCACCAGTTTCCCGGTGATGCGCTGGAGCTTGTTCTTCCTGATCTCGGTGGGACGCGGCAAAGCTCTGAACGAAGTCACGCCGGAAGAAGGCGAGAGCATCATGCGCTGGGTGTTCGACCTCTCCATGCACTCGCCGTTCCAGGTCAAGACGACGGAAGCCCCGTCCTACCGCCGCATCGCCATTGAAAAAATGCATTCGTCCGGCATGGCGACGCCGGAAATGAAGGCCACATCGGTTTACAAGGGCTTCCAGATTCGCGACGGACACGGCATCGTCTTCGTCTCGCATCTGGGAGACATCTATCCCTCCGGATTCCTACCGCTGCACTGCGGAAACGTACGCACCGGCTCGCTGGTAGAGGTGTATCGCAACTCCGACATCTTCCGGGGATTGCATTCGCCCGACCAGTTCCATGGAAATTGCGGCGCGTGCGAATACAGCCACATCTGCGGCGGATCACGCGCCCGGGCTTACGCCCACACCGGCGACGCGCTGGGCACAGACCCGTTCTGCCTGTATGAGCCGGGGAGTTCTGCCCCAGGCAGGGCTTAAGCGAATTCAGCGCCTGAAGGCGCAATGACGGCGCAGTATTTGCGGTATGCCCTTCGACTCCGCTCAGGGCAGGCTCTGAAGGCATATCCTGATACGAATCGCGGCTGCATACCCTGATACGAACCGTATTTCCACCACGGGCTCGCAGCGGTTCAACCTCTGCGGCTCAACCTGCGTGCCCACCTTTGTGGCTTGCCACGGGCCTGTCGGGCCATGACCTTGTGAGCGCATCCACAGGTAGTGCCATTACCTCCGTAACGTTTTAGGCCTTACCTTTTCGCTTTACCCTTGAGGTCGAAGCTTGCGTTTCCGGAGGAGTCTGCTATTCCTGACGCCAACACATCTCAGGGCGCACGTTCCGCCTCGGCGCGCGCATTTGTTCACAGCCTGAACATTCTGATCAAGTACGCGCGCATGTACGGCTACGATCACAAGCGCACGGAAGGACAGTTTGAAACCGCTTGGAACGAGTTGCAGAATGCCCTGCCGACAAGCGGAGAAGGCGGCTTTCTGCTCGGCGTCTCCGACAACAAACTGCTGCTCGATGGCATTCCGCTCGAAGCCGGCCAGGCGGAAAAAAGCTTCGCGCAACTGTTGAACACGGCCGGGCTGGCCAGCCTGAACTTTTCCAGAGAAGTCACGGTGGAAGATTTCACCCGCCTCGTCCGTGCCTTCACCGTGGCAGGATCCAAGGCTACCGACGTAGCCAAGCAGATCAAAGAGGCGCTGGGTGCCGGCAAAGAAGGCAGCACCATCAAGATTAATGAAGTGAAGTTTGTAGCCGCCGACCCGCTGACCGGCGATGTGAGTATCGCGGCACAGATCGCAGCCCAGAGCCTGGGCCCCGAGTTCAGGCAATGGCTGAATGATCCACAAAAACTGCTGCAGTTGATTGCGGCCGCAGAAGGAGCGACTTCGGGTGGAGGAGCAACCAACGCGAACAGCGTCCCGATGGTTCCATTGGGCAGCGCTCCCAACGGCCAGTACGGCGGGGGCGGTGGGACCGGAACTGGCGGCGGTGGCGGCGCAGGCGGCGGTGGAACCGGCAGTGGAGGACCGGGGGGCGGAGGCACTGGAACGGGCGTGGCTCCGGCCTGGACCGGCGGGATGGTTCCGCTGCAGGAGCAGGAGGTCATTCAGGCCATCCGGCTGCTGACGCGGTTCGGGCAGGTTCAGCAGGATCCCACGGTCAAAGAAGAAGAGCTGCAGAAGGAACTGAAAGAGACAGATCCAAACACACGGCTGAATTTGCAGCAGTTGCTGGGAAGCCTGGCAGCGAAGGCGTCGGAGGAAGAAGAAGACACCCCGCTGCTGATGAAGGCAGCCGAGCACATGGCCATCCGCTTCGCGCTGGAGCGCTACCAGAAGGGCGAAATCAAGGTCAACGCCGTGCACCAGATGATGGAGCACATGAGCCGCCAGATGGACTCATTGCGCTCCATCCTGAAGATGCAGGAAGAGAAGATGTCGAAGGCCGGGATTCTGGTGGAATCGCACGCCGACATCCTGGACCGCATGTTCTGGGCCGAGGTTCCAGAGGCGGGGAAAAAGAGCGTGCTGATGTCGCACGAAGCGCCGTGCGTGCCTCCGCGCAACGTGCGGCAGTTCGTGGAAGTTCTGCTGGATCGCGAAGATAACCAGGCCGCAGCGGAAATCCTGAATAACTACTCCAACTGCTTGAGTGCCAAGGATGCCGAATCCCGCCGCAAGACGGCCATTGGTCTGAGCCAGTTAGCCGACCTCTACTCGCGCCTGGGCGGACAGGCACTGGGACTGGCCATCCGCAGGCTGAGCGAGCAGCTGATTGCCGATAAGGATCCGGAATCGCAGAGTCTGCTCAGCGCCGCTTTCGTGCGGCTCAGCCAGGAATCGAGCGCAGCAAAGAACTACGGCGCGGTGAGCGAAGTTTGCGCCGGCATGGAACAGATCGGCGTACAGCGCCCGGTGCTGATGAACGATCTGCGTCCTCGTGTGGGTGTGGAAAACCGCCTGCCGGAATTCATCGAGGAAGCGTTGCGCCTAGACCCAGTGCCCCAGGATCTGTTAGCTGTCCTGCGGCGAACCTGCCAGGCAGGCGCTGAGCATCTCGCCGACCGCTTCTTCCGCTGCATGCGCCGCGACGAATGCGACCGCATGATCGAACTGGTGACCCAGTTGGGATCGCCGGCGCTGACCCAACTGCGCGAAATCCTGCGCACCGGCCAGCCGCGGCAGGCTTCGACTGCGGTCGGTCTGGTGAGCCGGCTGGACGTGCGGACTTTGCTGGAACTCCTGCCCGTCCGTCTGCCGGAGTGGAACCGCTTCTACCACGACGTGGTGGTGCGGCAGATCGCCTACGGCAACGCCCCCGACCGCGGACGCACACTGCTCGAACTGGCCGAAGTCCTTGATCCTCTGGTACTGGCCGAAGCCGTGGATGAGATCGGCATGAGCGGAGACGTCTCGGCGGTTCCGCCGCTGATCGCCATGGCCCGTCCGGGAGATGCGGCTTCACGGTCTCCTTTCGTGCAACTCAAAGCCGTCGAGTCGCTGGGACGTCTGCGGGATCCGGAGGCGGTACAGACGCTCCGCGAGATCGTGGAAGCGAAGAAAACTTTTGGCTGGCTGCATCATCGAGAATTGCGGATTGCCGCAGCGCAGGCCTTGTCGAAGACCGATCCGCGTTACAGTTCGCAGGTACTTTCCGATAGCGGGCTGGAACCGGCAGAACTGTCGATCGCGGCGCTGGACATGGCGCCCGCCTGCCCGTGGGTGCGGCAGCGCCGTTACGAGCGCCTGGTGCTGTCCAAGACCGTGTCCGCGACGATTGGCAGTTCGTGGGGAAAATCGAGAATCATGATCCGCGAACTGAGTCTGGGCGGCGGCATGGCCACCAAGGAAGACAATCTGCGCATCGGCAGCGAGGCGGATTTGGAAATTGCGCAGGGCCTGCGATCGAAGATTCGCGCTCACGTGCTGCTGCGCCGGGCCCGCGTGAATGAAGTAGGATTTGAGATCGTGGACTCCGACCTGGAAAGCCGTTACCGCCTGCGCCGCCTGCTGGTGGATGCGTTGAACAACGCTCCCCAGAACAAGGGTCAGGAGTGGAGCGGCGAGCGGAAGGTGTAGTAAGAAAGTTTCAAAGTTTCAAAGTCTCAGAGTTTCAAGGTTTCAAGGTTCAGAGTTTCAAGGTTCACAACAGCCTGCTGCCGGAAATAGAAAAGCCTCCGCATGTGCGGAGGCTTTTTGCATTTTCTCGCAGAGCTTCGATTGCTGCTGCGCGAACCTTGCAACCTTGAGACTTTGAGCCTCGTCCTTACTTCACCTTGGCGAAGATAATGACCAAGGTGTAGAGCGCCAGCGACTCGATCAGTGCCAGGCCCAGAATCAGTGCGAGCTGAATGCCGGGACGAGCGGCGGGATTGCGCGCCAGTCCTTCAGCAGCAGCGGCGGTTGCCCTGCCCTGCGCCAGAGCACAGATGCCGGAGGCAAAGGCCATGGAGAATCCAGCTGCGATTGCAACCCAGTTGACCACCCCGCCCGAAGTTCCGCCCTGCGCGAAGGCGGGGACGGCGAACGAGAGTGCGGACAGCACCATGAACAACTTGCTTAGCTTACCCATCGTGTTTTCTCCTCGTATGAAATACCGCCAGTTGGTGGTTGACGCCGTACCTTGCAGACGCCCTCACGCTCGCGGCAGTTGCTAGTTCCCAGTTGTCAGGTCCCAGTTGTTCATCGCGCTTTCCTCCCACAAACTGGCAACTGGCAGCTGGCAACTGCCTTCTAGTGCTCCTCGGCAACCGCGCCCGACAGATACACGGTGGTCAACAGAACGAAAATATAGGTCTGCAGAAGCGACACACCGATGTGGAGACCGAGGAACAAGATCGGAACACCCAGGGGCACCAGAGAAAAGAAAACCAGCGTGACCATGTCGCCCGCGAACATGTTGGCGAAAAGACGAATGGTCAGTGAAAGCATGCGCGCGAGGTGGCTGATGAGTTCAATCGGCAGCATCAACAAGGCCAATGGGAGCCGAATGAAAATCGACATCGTCGGATCCGATGGTCCCAGAAAGTGTTTCAGATAACCGATTCCGGCATGCTTGAACCCCTGCGTCTGGTAGTAGGCGAAAGCACACAGAGCGCAGCCCAAGGGCACAACCGGCACGGCGGTGGGCGACTCGAAGCCGGGAATCACACCAATGAGATTAGAAAAGAGAATGAAGAACAGGAGTGCAGCCAGGAACGGGGTGTAGCCTTCGCTGTGGTGGCCGATGATTTCGTTGCTTTGGCCCTGAATGAATCCCTCAACGCTCTCGAACACAAGCTGCAGCCCGCCAGGATCGTCCACTGACAGGCGCGAACGAACCAGCAGGAAGAGCACCAGCAGAACCACGAACACCAGAAACTCCATCGCAAAAGCATCGGTGATGGGCGCTTGTGGATACTTGGGCTCGATATGCAGGGCTCGCAGGAGCGACACGACGGGACCCGCAAACAAGCGGTTGAGGATTTCGGTAAACCAGAGTTGTTCAGGCATATAAAAGCTTCTGGCTGCCAGCTCCTGGCTGGCTTTCCGGCCTACAGTCCGCGGGTCACAGCCACATAAAGCTCGTAGACGGCTTCGCAGGCGATGGCCGCTACGGGCAAAAATAAGCCCGCAAGAAGGCCGTTCAGGCTCGCGGGAGAAACAGTCAATATAACATAGGCGCCGACGGCCATCAAAACGTAGCGCAGAAGAAACCGCGAGACGATTCCCTGCCCAGATTGTGTGTTAGCGGCTCCAGTCGCTCGATCGGCGAAGCCACTGATGACGCGCTTCAACCAGTAGAAATTGACGTAGGCGATGACGCATCCACAGGCAAATCCAACCGCCGGGCGTACGCCAAACTTCCACCAGGCAGCCGCGATCAGCAGGGGAGCGATGGCGGCCATGAAATGGCGGATGCGGCCTAGAGCTCCTGAGTAGAAGCGGTCGGCGGCGGCATGCTCGGGGGCGGGATCGGTCTGTTTCAGACAGAGATTCATTTCGTATCGCGAAGGACGGTACGGATCAATTCGACAAAACCGGCAGCGATGCCCACCAGGATCCCCGCCAGATACAACCATGTCGTGTGCAGCCAGCGGTCGAGAGCGGCACCGACGAGCCATCCGACCACGAGAGCCGCGGGAAAAATGAAGGCCATCTGACTATAGCGGGCAAACTGCAGCCAGAAATTACTCTTCTGCCGCTCAGCATTCTGATCTTCGGGATCTGGATAGGCGGGGGACATTTCGCATTCGTCGCGCGAATCAGATTCTACGCTAAGCAGTGGTGGAAACGCCTGTTGGGCCGCGAGTAGGACCGGAGGTGCATAGGTCCCTCGCTTCGCTCAGGATGACAAAACAGGAAAGAACTGCCGGGCTCTGCCCGGGCCGGACAGCCGAGGGCGGCTGTCCCCACATAGTCACCGCACTAATCTTGCCACGCTGGGGTTCTGCACGATGCCCAGCGCCCAGTTCACCATTCTGATGAAACTGTCGGGCAGAATTCCAATGAACAGCGTGGCGAAGCCGGTCAGGCCGAGGGCAGCGCGCATGGCATAGCTGACCGGCAGTTTCTCTTCGCCTTTTTCGGGCTGGCGCATGAACATCGCGTTGGCGATCTTCAGATAGTAGTAGAGGCCAAACACCGAGTAGAGCACGCCCAGCGAGGCGAGCGCGTAGTGTCCGGTGGAGATCAGGCTCAGGAAGATGAAGTACTTGCCCCAGAATCCAGCGAGCGGCGGAATGCCGGCCAGCGAAAGCATGAACACCAGCATGAGCACGGCTTCGACGGGAGCGCGCGAGTACAGGCCGTTCAGGTCGTCGAGTTCGTCGCCGATCACTTTCTTGTGGCGCAGAGAAGTGATCACGCCGAAGGCGCCAAGATTCATGAAGGTGTAAACCAGCAGGTAGATCAGGATGCCCTTGATGCCGTCGGGGTTGAGTTCCGTGGCCGTGCCCGCAACCAGGCCGAGCAGCATGTAGCCAACGTGGGCGATGGAAGAGTAGGCCAGCAGGCGCTTGGTGTTGGTCTGGGTAAGCGCGGCGAAGTTCGCGCCCGTCATGGTCGCGATGGAAACGAAGATCACCACCGGGAACCACAGCGGCCGCAGATAAACCAATCCGCCCAGGTGGAACGGGCTGCCAATCAGGATGCGCAGCAGCATCGCCCAGCCCGCGGCTTTGACGGCGACCGACATGAATCCGGTGATGCTGGTAGGCGCGCCTTCGTAAGCATCGGGCGCCCACTGGTGGAAGGGCACGGCGGCGATCTTGAAAAAGAGGCCGGTAATGGTAGTCAGCAATGCGACGACCAACAGCGGCTTGTATTCGGTCCTCTGCATCAGGTCGAACAGTCTGTTGCTGATGACGCCGAGGTTGGTGCTGCCAGTCAGGCCGTAGAACAGCGACAGTCCATAGGCGAAGATCCCCGAAGAAAACGCGCCCAGCAGCAGATATTTCAGTGCCGCCTCGTTGGAGCGGCGATCGCGCCGGAGGAATCCGACGAGCACGTAGGTGGAGATCGCCATCAGTTCGAGGCCGATGAAAATCAGCACGATGTCATAACCGGCGGCCATGCACATCATGCCGACGACGGAAAGCAGCATCAGGGCGTAATACTCGCCGTGATGCTCATCTTCAGTTTCGAGATAGCGCACCGACATCAGGATGGCAATGGCTGTGCCCGCAAGAAACAGATAGAAGAAGTAAACGGCAAAGCGATCCACCAGCATGGTGCCCATCATGCCCGGGTAGGCGGGCGCGCGGCCAAGCCAGTGCTGGATGTTGTACACAGCCTTGGCTGAAAACCCCAGCCCGATCAACGCCGTGATCGCGTTGGCCCACTTCTGCTCCTTCGGGAGCATGAGGTCGATCAGTAGAATGCCCAGTGCAAACAGCGTAAGCAGAGTGATGGGCAGGGCCATCACGTAATCAGTCGCCGAGAATCCGGGCATCGGGCCCACTAGTTTTTCCCCTTCGGAGATGCAGTTGCGGCCTTGCGAGCACTGGCCGGATGACTAACTGGCGCGGGCGCGGCCGTTGCAGCAGCGGGCAGCGCAGGCTGAACTGCGGCATTCATCGTGCCCGGCTCCTGCGCACTTTGCATGGTAGCGACCAGGTGATTCACGGGTTGCTCGAGAATCTGGAAAAACGGCTTGGGATAGAGGCCGATCCAGAACGCCATGATGATGAGCGGCACAAAAGTCGCGACTTCACGCGGTGTCAGATCGTGAAGTTTTTCGTTCTTCGGATTGGTGACTTGCCCGAAGAAAACGCGCTGGTAGAGCCAAAGCAGATAGGCCGCCGCGAGCACGACGCCGGGAACGGCCCAGGCCGTCCAGAACCAGCCCGCATGCCCCGCGATCTCCTTCTGCATGAAGGTTCCCCACAAGATGGTGTATTCGCCGATGAAGCCGTTGAGCAGCGGCAGTCCCATCGAGGAGAGGAACATGATCATGGTGATGGTGGCGTAGACCGGCATCACGTTGGAGATGCCGCCGTACTCCGAGATCTCGCGGGTGTGGCGGCGTTCGTACAGGATGCCGACGATCAAGAACAGCGCCCCGGTCGAGATGCCGTGATTGACCTGCTGCAGCACCGAGCCGCTCAGGCCAAGCGGCGAGAGCGCAAAAATTCCCAGGGTGCAGAAGCCGAGGTGACTGACGGAAGAGTAGGCCACCAGCTTCTTCATGTCCTTCTGCATGAGCGAGACGAGAGCGCCGTAGATGATGGCGATGATGGAGAGCGTCATCACCCAGAAACGAACCCTGCCATGGGCCAGCACTCCCGGGAAGAATGGCAGCGAGAAACGGATGAAGCCGTACGTCCCCATCTTCAGCAGAACGCCGGCCAGAATGACGGAGCCCGCCGTGGGCGCCTCGACGTGGGCGTCAGGCAGCCAGGTATGGAAGGGGAACATCGGAACCTTGATGGCGAAGGCGAAAAAGAAACTCAGGAACAGCAGGGTCGCGGCGTAGGGGCCGTAGTCGGAATAGATCTGAGGTGCCGTCTTGTAGAGTTCGGGAATGGCGAAGGTATAGACCTGCGTCACGCTGTGATGATGGAAGTACAGGAACAGGATGCCGAGCAGCATCAGCACCGAACCGGCCAGGGTGTAGAGGAAAAACTTGATGGCGGCGTAGAGTTTGCGCGGCCCTCCCCAGATGCCGATCAGCAGGTACATGGGGACGAGCATGGCTTCCCAGAAAACGAAGAAGAGGAAGAAGTCAAGCGCCATGAAAACGCCGAGCATGCCCGTCTGCAAGATCAGGAACCAGATGTAGTATTCCTTCACGCGGTTCTCGATGGCGGTCCAGGAAGAGAGGATCGAGACCCAGCCCAGCAGCGTCGTTAGCATGATGAGTAGAAACGAGATGCCGTCGATGCCCACCACGTAGCCCGCGCCGATCGAGGGGATCCAGTTGTTGGGCACGCCTTCCATGAAATGGAACGGCTGGGTCGCGTCGAAGCGCAGCGCCCAGAACCAGGGCACCAGCGGCAGCGAGATCAGGAAGCCGCCGAGCGCGAAAATATTGGCGATCCAGCGAATGGCGGCCTTGTTCTCCTTCGGGACAAACAGGAGCAGGATCGCGCCCACCAGCGGCGTGAAGAGAATGATGGAGAGGATGTGGTTATACATGAGCTTCTAGCTTCTAGCCGCCAGCTTCTAGCTACCCCGCTTCAGCTAGAAGCTAGGAGCTAGCAGCTAGTAGCTGCTTTTCAGTGGTACACGTAATAAAACACCAAACCTGCCAGCCCGGCGGTCATGACCAGGGCATACCATTGCACCAGGCCCCACTCGAACAATCGTGCGGGATAGCTCAGCATGCGCGCCAAAATCGCGGGGCCGTTCACTCCGACGCCGTCAATGATCCAGGTATCCCACCATTTCGAAATTGTCGCAAAGGCACGGGTCGTCCATCCGGTCGCATTCACCGCGCCGTCGATTACGTTCGCGTCAAACCATGAACTGGCTTCGCCCGCGCCCATCACGCCCAGGCGCACGTCGCCGACCTTGCGGCGGCCAGTGAAAAGATAATCGTAGCCTTCATCCACGTAGTACTTGTTCAGCAGCACGTCATAAACCGGCGGAGCGGCCGCGGCGATCGGCTCGACGTAACCCTTGGTGGCCTTGCCGTAAGCGCGCGAAGCCGCGTACCATCCACCGAATCCGACGGCGACCGAGAGCATCATCAGCAAATATTCGGTTCCTCGGCTTTCTTCCTCGCTGGCGGGCGCGGCTTCGGCTGCTTCTACGCGATTCGCGAACACCGGCTCCAGGAACTTCTCAAAACGGTTTGAGCCGCCAAGGCTCTGCGAAACGCCAAGGTATCCGGCGGTGATCGAGAAGAAGGCAAGGATCACCAGAGGCACGGTCATGGACTTGGGTGACTCGTGAATGTGATGCTCGACTTCGTGGCTCGTCACCCGCGACGGGCTCCAGAATGTCAGGTAGATCAGCCGGAACATGTAGAAGGCGGTCATCAGCGCAGTGACGAAGCCGATCGCCCAGAGATAGTGATTGAACTTCCAGGCCTGCCAGAGAATCTCGTCCTTGGAGAAAAAACCGGCCAAGGGTGGGATGCCCGCAATCGCCAGCGTGGCGATGAGCATCGTGCGATAGGTCGTGGGGATCTTCCCGGCTAAGTTGCCCATGTTGCGCATGTCCTGCTCGCCGCTCATGGCATGAATCACCGAACCCGCACCCAGGAATAGCAGGGCTTTGAAGAAGGCATGCGTGAACACGTGGAACACGCCGGCGGCAAAGGCTCCCACACCGAGAGCGAGGAACATGTAGCCGAGTTGCGAGACGGTGGAGTACGCCAGCACGCGCTTGATGTCGTTCTGCACCAGGCCGATCGAGGCGGCAAAGATGGCGGTCAGCGCGCCAATGACCGCGACCGCCAGCATTGAATCCGGCGCCAAAACGAACAGCGCATTCGAGCGAGCCACCATGTAAACACCCGCCGTCACCATGGTCGCGGCGTGGATCAGGGCGGAGACGGGCGTGGGGCCTTCCATGGCGTCGGGCAGCCAGACGTAGAGCGGAAGCTGCGCCGATTTACCGCAAGCGCCGACAAACAGCAGCAACGTGGCGGCGGTGATGTAGCCCAGAGTTTCGCTGGAAAAGTGGCCGGCACGGGCAAGCGCCGTCACTTCCGTGAACCGAAGCGACCCGAAGATCCACACCACGAAAAACATCCCCAGAATGAATCCGGCGTCGCCGATGCGGTTCACGATGAACGCTTTATTTGCCGCGTCACTGGCCGATTTGCGATGGAAATAGAAACCGATCAGCAGGTACGAACACAGGCCCACGCCTTCCCAGCCCACGAACAGAAGCGCGTAGTTGTTGGCCAGCACGAGCGTCAGCATGGAGAACATGAACAGATTGAGATAGCCGAAGAAGCGGTAGTAGCCGCCTTCATGTCCCATGTAGCCGATGGAATAAATATGGATCAGCATGCCCACGCCGGTGACGAACAGCAGCCAGATGCTGGAAAGGGGATCGAGCAGCAAGCCGGCGTCCGCCTGGAATGTGGCCGGCGATCCTTCGCGCGTGGTGTAGGTCGTGTGGCCGGTCCCGGTGCCCAGCCAGGTGTAGACAATTTTCTCGTAGGGTTGGTGGTTGTGGGCATCGGCCCACGCGGTGTATTGCCAGACACAGCCGCAGGCCATGAGGAACGCGAGCACGACCACGCCGACGCAGATTGCGCTCACCCAGGACTTCTGCAGTCTGCGGCCGAAAAAGAACATGAGCGTCGCGCCGAAGGCCGGCAGCAACGGAATCAGCCAGATGTGGTCCAGGAATAGCAAATTAAGCTTCTAGCTCCTAGCTTCTAGCTTCCAGCTCAACCGATCGCCGTCGAAGCTTGGTTATAAGCTAGCGGCCAGGAGCTAGAAGCTTTTTCTACCACTTCAGCAAATTCACTTCGTCTACGTTGACCGTCTCCTTGTTGCGGAAGAAGGCGATCAGGATGCCGAGGCCAACCGCGGCTTCGGCGGCGGCATCGGTGATAATGAAAATCGCGAAAACCTGGCCGTGCAGTGCCCCCGGGCCGCCACCGAAACGCACGGACATTCCCTGCCAGTAATGCGAAAGGGCAACCAGGTTCAGATTGACCGCGTTCAGAATGAGTTCAATCGACATCAGCACAATGATCACGTTGCGCCGCGTGAGCACACCGATTACGCCCAGCAGGAACAGAGCTGCGCCCAGGACCAGGTAGTGCAGGGTCGAGATTTCGAGCATCGCGTGCATTATTTTCCTCAGGGGCTAAAGCCCGAGAGAACACCCACTCTTAACGCGGCCCTGAAGGGCCGCTCTTCCACATCAAATCCTCTTCTTTGCCATCACGACCGCACCGATGATCGCAACCAGCAAAAGCAAAGAGGCGATCTCGAACGAGAACATATACATGCCCGTGTGCGGACCGTACAGCAGGTCCGCGACGGCTTGTGTGTTTTGCCCCTCGGCATAGGTCAGCCGGCCTTCGGGAAACAGGGTCTTCCCTCTGGTGTAGACCGCGATGAACAACCCGCCCAGCGCCGCTGCCGCCACGATGCCAATCAGCCACTGATGGTTGAATTGGCGCTCTTTCAGCGTGCGCTCAATCGAGATCAGCATGATCACGAACAGGAACAGCACCATGATGCCGCCGGCATACAGAATGATTTGCACGCCGGCGACGAATGGGGCGTAGAGCATGAGATAGATCCCGGACTGGGCCAGCAGCGCGGTGATCAGCGCCATGGCCGAATGCACGGCATTCTTGCGCGTGATCACCAGGATGCCGCCGATGATCATGGTCGCGGCCAGCAGGTAAAAGAAAAACGGTGTGGCTACAGGTGCCATATCAATGTCTTTATCTTTATTAGTGCGTAACGTGTTGCGCCATCTCGAGTCCGACGATGCCTGCGCCTGCCGTCAGGATGAGAACGCCCAATCCAATCGGCAGAAGCACTTTCCATCCTACCTTCATGAGCTGGTCAAAGCGGTAGCGCGGGAACGTGCCACGATACCAGATATAGAGATACATGAACGCAGCCACTTTGGCCACGAACCAGAAAATATCGCCGACGCGGTCCCGCACCGGCGGAATAAATAGGATCAGGCCGATCAAGCCCAGCACGGCGCCGAATCCCGCCAGTCCCATGGTCTGAATCTTGAAAAACGGATGCTTGGGCATGCGCCGGACGTTGTAGAACGTCATGCCCGCCAAGAACAAGAACGCCAGTCCGGGAACAAACGAAAAGACCAGATCCCAGGTGGCGCCACCCAGCGCGTTCGGAAACGGGCGCAGCCAGCCGCCGACCCACAGCGTCACTGCAATCGAAGAGACCGCGATCATCGCCGAGTATTCCGCCAGGAAGAACAGCGACCAGCGGAATCCGCTGTACTCGGTATGGAAGCCAGCCGTCAATTCCGACTCGGCTTCCGGCAGATCGAAGGGCGCGCGGTTGGTCTCGGCGACCATGGCGATGGCAAAAATGGCGAATGCGATCAGGCCGAGCGGGAAGAACTTAAACAGGAACCACACGTGCTGTGCTTCCTGCGCCCTCACGATACCAATCATGCTGAGCGTCCCGATGCCCGGCGTGTCGGGGCCCCCGACGCCGTAAAGACCGAATCCGTTGAGGCTCGTCATCAGGATGGCCGAAACCACTGCCAGGCCCATGGCGACTTCGTACGACACCATCTGGGCGCTGGAGCGCAGGGCGCCGATCAGAGGATAGTGTGAGTTCGAGGCCCAGCCGGCCGTCACAATCCCCAGCACACTCAAGGACGAGACCCCAAGCATAAAGAGGATGCCGATATTCATATCGGTGATGGCGTGGGCAGGGCCGAAGGGCACAACCACGAATACGGTGAACGCAGCCAGCACCACGATGAACGGCGCCACCCAGAAAACCACCGCGTCGGCCTCTGCCGGAATGATGTCTTCTTTAATCAGCAGCTTGACGGCGTCGGCGATGGGCTGGAGCAGGCCGTGCGGGCCCACGCGCATGGGTCCGAGGCGCACTTGCATATGGGCCAGAATCTTGCGCTCCAGCCAGTTCATGCAGATCACTCCCAGCGAGACGCCCGCAAAAACCAGCAGGACGTACACCACGGCCCAGAAGACATTTCCGGCGGCGCCGGGCGACACCGTAACCCTGGGATCGAGGTAGGACTGAACGTACTGAACTAGCCAACCCATCAGCGGTCCACCTCACCGAGAACGATATCGAGCGTGCCGATCACGGCAATTACATCGGCCACAAGCTGGCCGCGGCACATCAGGTCGAGCGCTTGCAGGTTCACGAATGACGGCGGGCGCACGCGCACGCGATACGGCTGCGTGGAGCCGTCGCTGACGATGAAGTATCCCAGCTCGCCCTTTGGCGCTTCGATCGAGTGGTAGACCTCGCCCACCGGCGGCTTGATCACCTTGGGCACCTTCGCCATAATCGGCCCCGCGGGAATGCCGTTGACCGCCTGTTCGAGAATGCGCAGCGCCTGGCGCATCTCGACCATGCGCACCAGATACCGGTCATACGTGTCACCGTTGAGGCCGATGGGAATCTCGAAATCGAAATTCTTGTAGTTGGCGTAGGGCTGGGCTTTGCGGATGTCCCATTTCACGCCGCTCGCCCGCAGCACCGGACCGGTCACGCCCAGCGCGATGCAGTCTTTGCCTGAAATCACGCCCACGCCCTTGGTTCGTTCCAGCCAGATACGGTTGGTGGTAAGCAGCTCTTCGTATTCGTCGATTTTCGGTTTGAAAAAGGAGATGAAGTTCTTTACGTCCTGTTCGAACCCGTCGTAGGCCTCGTACAGCAGGCCGCCGATGCGGAAGGCATGCGTGGTCAGCCGGGCGCCGCAATATTTTTCGAAAATCTTGAGAATCTCTTCCCGGTCGCGGAAGGTGTAAAAAAGCGGTGTAATCGCGCCAATGTCGAGCGCGTGCGTGCCCAGCCACAGCTGGTGGCTGGCGACGCGATTCAACTCGGTCAGAATCACGCGGATGTATTGCGCCCGCGGCGGAGCTTCCACGTTCAGCAGCTTCTCGACCGCTTCGCAATATCCCAGGCCGTTCGAGACCGCAGCGACGTAGTCCATGCGGTCCACGTAGGGATTGAACATCGCGTAGGTGCGGTTCTCGCCAATTTTCTCGACTCCGCGGTGCAGGTAGCCGATGACACACTCGAGGCCCATGACCTTTTCGCCGTCGAGCCGCAGAATGACGCGCAGCACGCCATGGGTCGCGGGATGCTGCGGGCCCATGTTGATGACGAGCTCGTTGGTATCAAGGAACGTCTCGTCGCGCGCTGCGACGTGCGTTTCGAGAGATGGCGGCGAGAGTGTTTTGGGATCGGTCATCTATTGGCCGCTCTCGATTCCCAGGTTGATCTGCACCCATTCGTTGTCCTGCTGCAGGATGCCGTAGTCTTTGCGCAACGGATGTCCCTTCCAACCGTCGGGCAGCAGAATTCGTTTCATGTCAGGATGACCGTCGAACTTGATACCGAACATGTCATAAACTTCGCGCTCCAGCCAGTTGGCCGTTGCCCAGATCGGCACCGAACTTGGCAGCGTCTCGCCGTCAGCGATTTGCGTCTTCACCCGCACGCGCTCGTTGCGCGCAAACGAGTAAAGAATCCAGATCACATCGAACTGCTTCTCGCGCTTGGGATAGTGCACGGCGGTGATGTCCACGCAGTAATCGAACTGCTCTTCATTGCGCAGGATCTGAAGAATCTCGGGGATCAGCGAACGGTCCACCACCATGTAGTCCTGGCCGAGATAAGTCAGCGGGTCGACGCCGGAACCGTATTCGCGCTTGAACTTGGCAACCATCGGCGAGTCCCACGGGGTCGGGACTGGGCCCGTAGGCTTCGGCGGAGCAGGGTGTCCTGCTGCCGGGCTGGCGGGAGACGCTGGCGCCGGCTTGGGCGGCGTCGCCGGCGCAGGCTTGTCAGGAACGGCTTTTGTTTCAGATTGAGCCGATGCAGGAGATGCAGGCTTGGCTGCGCCCGGGGCGGTGGGCTGATCCGCCGCCGGCTTCGGCTCGCCTTCCGGCGGCGGTGATGAGGGGGATTTAGTTTCGTCCGGCATAGCTCGCGAAGGCACCAACCTCCGGCGCAGGCTGCGTTGGCAAGAACTTTCACTTTTATCAGCTTGGGAGTGCGGGTGTCAACGAGGGTGGTGGAGTAGGTGGCGCGGGCACTCCTGCCCGCGACTCAGGCCACGAAGAGCTGAGCGAACTAAATCCTGCTGGTTGGCTTGCGGCGGTTCCTGGCTTCTTGCTTGTGGTTAGAGTCGCGGGCAAGAGTGCCCGCGCCACACGATCTAGCTCCGTGCCTGCGCCTGATATTGCTCGATCAGATCGCGGATGCGCTCGGCATCCCGCTTGCGGTGGCCGTGGCTGGTGATGGGATCGGTGCCGCCGGTCGATTCGATCACAATCTCCGCCCAGAACACGCCGGTAGAAATATGCACCGAGGCGACCTTCGACATGGCGATGCTCTCTTCGTTTGAGCCGAACAGGCGCGACTTCACCCGGCTGACCCGCTGCGGGCTGATCACGAGTCTGGTGGGAAAGAAGAAGTTGCCCTGCGTCCAGCGGCTGGCACTGAAGGTTTCCGCGGGAGAAGAGTCCATCGGGTTGGCAGGTGTGGTGGTCATGGTCAATTCGCGAACTGCGGAGCTATCGCTCCGCTGGACAGCCGGGAGCCTGCCTTGAGCTTGCCGAAGGGGCGGCTGTTCCCATATGAGCTGAGGAGCCCTTCTAGATCCATTCCAGCGCGCCCTTTTTCCACACCCAGATGTAGCCCACGATCAGGATCACCAGGAAGATCAGAATCTCCACCAGGCCGAATACGCCGAAGGCCTTGAACTTCACCGCCCAGGGAAACAGAAAGATGGTCTCGACATCGAACACGACAAACAGGATGGCAATAATGTAGTAGCGGACGGTGTAGCGTCCGCGGGCGCTGTCCACCGGATCAATGCCGCATTCGTACGGCATCAGCTTCGTCTTGTTGGGATTCTCCGGGCGCACCAGCTTGGCCAGGATCAGCGTGATCGGCAGCAGACTCCCGACCACTGCGATAAAGATGAAGATGGGAACGTAGTTTTGCGGCATGGCTTGGCCTTAGCTTCTCAATCGGCGCAGCAGGTCATGGTAGCGCGGACGGGGCGGCGGAGCAAGCGCACCCTGCCTGTCCGCGCTCCCCACACGTTCCGAGCAATCACACAAATCCATTTCTCGCCAGCGGCAACTCCCGCACCCGCTTGCCGGTCGCAGCGAAGATGGCGTTGCAGATTGCCGGAGCGATCGGGGGTACGCCCGGCTCTCCTATGCCGGCGGGCGGAGCGCTGCTCTCCACGATGTGAACAGCCACGTGGTACGGAGCATCGTTCATCCGAGCCACGGGGTAGTCATGGAAATTCGACTGGTCGATCGCCCCACCGGTCGCGGTGATCTCTCCCGTGCGCGCCAGGCTGGTGCCGAACACGGCAGCGCCTTCCATCTGCTGCCGCACCGTCTCAGGATTGGCGGCGATTCCGCAATCAACCGCGGTGGTGACATGCGGAATGCGGACCGCGCCCTGATCATCCACTTCGACCTCGACGACCGTCGCAACATAAGTCAGGAAGGCGCGGTGAACCGCAATCCCCATGCCGCTTCCCTTCCCTGATTTCTTCTTGCCCCAGTTCGCTTTCTCGGCGGCCAGTTCGGCGACGCGGCGGAGACGTCCAGTATCGTACGGATATTTCTCCGCCACAGCGGGAGGCCCGCCCGCATCGATCGTGCGGGCTGACCCGATGAGCGTCAGCAGATATTCATAGGGATCGCGGTTGGCGGCATAAGCGAGTTCGTTGGCAAACGACTGCACGGCAAACGCGTGATAAACGTTCGCCACCGACCGAAGCCAGCCGATCCGCACGTGCGCCGTAGCCGGGCCGTTCTCGGAACGGAAATTCGGCACGTCAAACGGAATCACATTCCAGCCTAACGACATCTCTCCGGCGCCGCTGTAAACTGCATCCTTATCGAAGGTCGATCCGATGGGCGGAAACACGGACCGCTGCAACCAGGCTTTCGGTTTTCCGTTGTCGTCGAGCGCGGCCTTCAAGTACATGGCGGCGACGGAGTGGAAGTAGTCGAACTTAATGTCGTCCTCCCGGCTCCAGACCACCTTAACCGGCTTGCCCGTGTTCTTAGACAGGACCGCCGCCTCGATCGCAAAGTCAGGCAGCGATTTGCGCCCGAAGGCCCCGCCCAGAAAAGTCACGTGGCAAGTGACATTCTCTTTCTTGATGCCCAGCGCCCGGCCCACTTCCTCCTGCACACCCTGCGGGTCCTGCGTGGGCGACCAGACGGTCACCTTGCCGTCCCGCACATCAGCGACAGCGACCGGCGGCTCCATCGACGCATGTGCCAGGTGCGGGGCGAAATATTCGGCTTCCACGATCTTGCCGCCCTTGGCAAATTCGGCATCGGGATCGCCCACAGCGTGCACGACTTTGCCCGGCTGGCGGGCAGTCTGCTGCAGCTGCTTCTTGTACTCGGTGGAGTTGTAAACGGCGTGGCTGCCGTTGTCCCATTCGATCTTCAGCCGATCACGCCCCTTGAATGCCGCCCAGGTGTTGTCGGCGATGACCGCGACTCCACCCAGCGGCTGCGCGGCATGCGGAGGAGTGAACGGATCAACGGGAATCGTTTTCTTCACTCCAATCACCTTAAGTGCAGCCGACTCGTCGACGGATTTGACCTTCCCTCCGAGCACGGGCGGGTGAGCGATGGCAGCATAGAGCATGCCGTCAACCCGCACGTCCATGCCGAACAGCGGCTTGCCCGAGCAGATTTCGTGCACATCCAAGCCGGGTGCGGGCTTGCCGATATAGCGCCACTCCTTCGGAGACTTGAGGTGCAACTCTTCTTTCTTGGGAACCGGCAGCTTTGCGGCCGCGGCAGCCAGTTCGCCGTAGCCAAGCTTGCGGGAGGAGTTCTTGTCCGAGACGGTGTGGACGGCGTCGGTGACGCACTGCGATTCCGGAATCCCCCACTGCTGCGCGGCGGCGCGCACCAGCATCAGACGCGCTGTGGCCCCAGCCTCGCGCAGTACATCAAAGAACTCGCGTAGGGAGTGGGAGCCGTCGGTGTCCTGCGAACCGTAGCGTGAGTCGCCATCGCCTTGCAGGACTTGGACGCGGTTCCAGTCGGCGTCGAGTTCGTCGGCAAGGACGCGGGGAAGGCTGGTGCGTACACCGTTGCCCATCTCGCTGCGGTGCGCCACGATCAGAACCGTGCCGTCAGTCTGAATACCGACAAAGACTCCGGGGTGGAATGCCGTGGCGTCAATCGAAGGGAGTGCGCCCGCCGCCGAGCCTGGCCCCTGCCCGGGTGCATCGAGTCTCGCCGCCTTTGCCAGAAGTGGGGATCTCCCTGCCCACAACACGAACGCGCTCGCCGAGAGCATCCCTTGCAGAAAATGCCGGCGGGAGACATTTTCAATGCTGATCTTTTCCACGGTAACTTCTTCCCTGCCGGTCTTCTCCAGGGCCATGTCTAGGGGGATCATGCCGTCTCCTTCGCCGGCTCTTTGATCGCGGCACGAATGCGCTGGTAAGTTCCGCAGCGGCAGATATTGCCTGCCATCGCCGAATCAATGTCGTCGTCGGTTGGCTTCGGCTTCTCCGAGAGCAGCGACACGGCCTGCATGATCTGGCCCGGCTGGCAGTAGCCGCATTGCGGGACGTTCACCTCAGCCCAGGCCTTCTGCACCGCATGCGGGCCGTGGGCCGATATGCCCTCAATGGTTGTGATCTCGCGGCCCTCCATCGTGGCCATCGGCTTGCTGCAGGAGCGGATGGCCTTCCCGTTGTCCAGCACGGTGCACGCACCGCACAAGGACATGCCGCAGCCGAATTTTGTGCCGGTGAGGCCGAGAATGTCGCGCAGGTACCACAGCAGCGGCATGTCAGGATCGCCGTCGAACGATCGCGCAACTCCGTTCACCTTGAAGCGAGTCATAGGAACACTTCCTCGGATGGAGTGGTAGGAATTACCGCAATATTTTACTGCGGAACGGCTCCTGCACGCAGGGACGAACTTCCAGGCAGAGATGCGCAAGAAAGTTGTCCTTCATTTTGAGATGGCTCTCAGCTTCCCTTGCCGGTCGCGATCGCGAAAGCCGCCGCGGTGTAGATCACCAGGTTGCCAACGCCGTACATCCCATGCAGCAGATGAATCACGATGGCCAGGGTGAAGACCGCGACCAGCACCCATGCGCCCCGGATCGCCGTGGGCGGGATCAGCAGAAGGATGCAGCCGATGATTTCGCCCCAGCCCATAATGAGGCGAACGATGCCTGGCACGTGAGTTCGGGCGAAGTCGTGAGCCGCACCGGGCAGGACGAACTGCACCGCTTCGGCAAGAATCACGATTCCCAAGACCCACTGCAGCACGGTCAGGGCCATCTTCGTTTGGGCAGAACTCATTGCGCTCTCCTGTTCTCCGTCACTTCTCGGCAGTCCGTTTGCGCGGGGACTTGGCCTTGATTTCCTTCAGGCGGTGGCTGGCGCTGGAATCGAGATCCAGTTCGTAAAATTTCTTGAGCTCGCGAATGCGTTCGAGCGAGGCCGGGCTGAAGGGCGTCTTGCCGTCGAAGGCGTGGAGCACGATGCCTTCGAGCAAGTCTCCGAGGGTCATGTCGTGGTAATCGGCGAATGCCTTGAGGACCTTGAGAATTCTTTTTTCGATGCGCACGCCGGTCTGCACGCGCTCGATTTCGAGTTTGGGATCGTCAGTCATGTGTACCACTGTACCATGGTACATAAGTGATCGCAGGTCCCTTCGCGATGCGCGCGCCCGTTCCGAGTGGAATCACCAAACAGCGCTTGTCCATCAGGGTCGTGCCGCATATATAATCATCAGCCAAGTCCAAACACGGCAACCAGGAGTCTCCCCTTCTTCTCCGCATGAATACGATGATGGCCAGGGTGCGCAGCCTTTCCTCATTCACCAGACTGGCCCTCGCGCTGGTTTCGCTCGCCTACCTATTGCAAGTGTTCACTCCCCTTCGGCTCGTAGGCGACGGAATCGACTACCTGCTCGAGGCGAGCTCCGCCATGGACGGCGGGGGCTTCCGCGTCCATGGTGAATCGACCATTCGTCGTCCCCCAGGCTATCCAGCGTTGATCGTAGTGTTGGCCAAGGCGGGTGTGGGCTACTCCTGGGCGATTGTCGCTCTGAATTGTTTGCTTCTGGGTGTGGGGTGTTGGGCCAGTTACTTGCTATTGCGTCGCTCGCTCCAAATCGAGACCGAGGTCGCACAGTTTATGTGCCTGATGACTCTTTTGTCCTCGGTAATGATCCGGCACGTCACCTACCCGCTGAGCGACATCAGCTATTTCGCGGCGTCCTCCATCTGTCTGCTGGTTTTGCTTAGCGCTGAAACCGGCGTTCTGGCTCGCAGATTCTGGCGGCTGATCTTTGTTCTTCCACTCATAGCCTTCTGCATTGAGCTTCGTACCGTCGGAATCACTCTGATCCCGGTTCTTATGTGGGCAACGATCGGCGGGCAGGACGGCGCGAGAAAAATCGTTCGCTGGCTGTGGGAGCATCGACTCCGATCCGGGCTTCTACTGCTCGGACTGCTTCTGCTGGCGACCGTGATCATCCGGAGGGGCGACGTTTTTTTCGCGTCCCGTTATGTCAGGTACAACCTGGGCGTGCTCGAAAGTCGAGGTATTCTGGCCAACATTTTTCTGAACTTGCGTCTCCGCTCGTTCGAATGGGGCGGGCTGATTCTGAATGTATCGGTAACGAGCGTGCCCCCACGGTTTTGGCCCGCACTCCAGGTCGTCGGATTCCTCGGCATACTCGTGGGCTTGACCGGGATTTGGCAAAAAAGCAGAAAGTTTGATTCGCTCATTTGCTATGTACTTGGCTATGGATCTGTCGTGCTCGTCTGCTCTTGGTATGACTCCAGGCTTTGGTTGCCGGTGGTTCCGTTCCTGTTGGGCTTCCTTTGGCTTGGACTGAAGCGCTTCGCTTCCGCCAAAACAATGCGCTGGATGATGGTGGTGTATTGCACGTTCTATTGTCTGCTCGGTGTTCTGGCTCTTGCCTATAGCGCACGTCTGACACTGGCGGGACCACGCTTTCCCGATCTCTATGGAGATGGCCGCCTGGCCGCCACCTACCGAACGGCCTTTCGGGGAGAGACGCCGGCCAATCCGAACGATATTGATCCAGACGTGCTCTACTTGCTGCGTCGCTACGAATGGCGTCTCGCCACAAAAACACCTGCGGACAAGAAGTGATCGCCGGGCGGATTGTTTATAATCTCCTTTCCTCACAAGGAGATAAAGGATTCTCTTGGCACTCGACGACAAGATTTACCAATTGCGGCGCGAGAAGCTGAAACAGATCGAGGCGCTTGGCCAAAACGTCTATCCGACGAAGTACAACGTGCCGCACACGATCGGCTACTGGCGGGACAAGTACAAGGACGCATCCGCCGAGCAGCTCGGCTCGGAACGCCCGCAGGTGCAAGTGGCGGGACGCATTACAGGAATCCGACTGATGGGCAAGGCTGGCTTTGCGCACTTGCAGTCAACGTCGCGCCGAGATCGCGTCGGAAGCAGACAAATCCAGATCTACGTGAGAAAGGATGCGGTCGGTGAGAAGGGATTCGAACTCTACAGGCTGCTAGACATCGGCGACATCATTGGCGCCCGGGGCTATCTATTCCGGACCAAGACAGGCGAACTTTCAGTTCATGTCGAGGAACTCACATTCCTAGCCAAGGATCTGCTGCCACTGCCCGAGAAATGGCACGGGCTGACCGACGTCGAGCTGCGTTACCGACAGCGGTATGTTGACCTGATTGTAAACCCCGAGGTCCGCGAGGTCTTCCTGAAGCGCACGGAGCTCATAAAATCAATGCGTCGCTTTCTGGACGAGCGCTGGTTCATTGAGGTCGAAACCCCCATGATGCAGCCCATCGCGGGCGGAGCCGTGGCCAAGCCGTTCGTCACCCATCACAACACGCTCGACATGGATCTTTACCTGCGCATCGCGCCGGAACTCTATTTGAAGCGGCTGCTGGTGGGCGGATTCGACCGCGTGTATGAGATCAACCGCAACTTCCGCAACGAAGGCCTGGGATGGCGCTGGAATGCCGAGTTCACCATGCTCGAGTTCTATCAGGCCTATACCGACTACCAGGGCGTGATGGATCTCACCGAGGAGTTGATCACGCAGGCAGCGAAAGACGTGACCGGCGGAACGAAGACGAAGTGGGGCGACCAGGAGATTGATTGGGCGAACTGGCGGCGGATGACGATGCGCGAGGCCATCATTCATTTTTGGCCGGAGTCGGCGGGCGCGAAGCCGGAAATAAGCGACTTCGCCACGAGCGAAGGCGTGAAAGAGCTTGTCGAACGTTTCAACGCGGCTCACTCACACATGGCTTACGATCCCAATGCGGTTGCGGGCAAGACAATCGCGGGCTTGTTCGAGGCCGTCGCCGAGGAGCATCTGACACAGCCGACGATCATCTACGAGTTCCCTACCGCGGTCTCACCGCTCTCCAAGCAGAAGCCGGACGAACCGGACTGGACCGAGCGCTGGGAAATTTTCGCCGGGCAGATGGAAATCTCCAACGGCTTCAGTGAACTAAATGATCCGGAGGACCAGCGACGGCGGTTTGAGGCGCAGCTCAGAGAACGCGAGCGTGGCGATGAAGAAGCTCACCAGATGGATGAAGACTACATCCGGGCGCTAGCGTACGGTATGCCGCCGGCTGGCGGCGTAGGCGTGGGGATTGACCGGCTTTGCATGCTGCTGACCGACTCGCACACCATCCGCGATGTGATCCTGTTCCCCCTGCTCCGGCCAGAGAAAAACTCGGCCGCGGAGGACGCGGAGGACACTGAGGGAAAGACCTAGCCCGAATTATTCATGAGGATTGCTGCGGTTTTGAAAGGGCGCGGCTTTCAGCCGCGCCGATAACGGAACAAAAACAAGTCCGGCTTAAGCCGCTGGGGTGAGCTGTTTGCAAGCATCCTGTGATCTTGGAAGGGAAGACGGCAACGCGTCTGTCCTCCAGGGGCTGAAGCCCCAATTCTCAGGCGGGCTACGGCGGCGCGGCTGGAAGCCGCACCCTTTCAAAGCAGCTTCATGAATAATGCAGCCTAGGTTCTGCGATTACTTTTCGTGTATTAACTGCCCAGTACCTGGATATGCACTATCAGCAGTGCATGCGGATTTCTATACTTTTCTTAGTTTCGGGCTCAGCAGTGGCGGCGCTACCGTAATGTCCGCATGCCTGCGGGACATTGGGTCGGTAGCGCCTTTGCCGTTTTGACACGCTCTACTTCGATTTCCCCGCCGCGCTGCTGGCGGAAGCCTTCTCTGCTGTCTTTCCAATCCAAGTCCGCGGCGGTTCGTAGGGGGGACGATCGGGGCTGAAGTTTGTGCTCAGGTAATCGATCAGAGCATCGCGATCATTGGCATCGACCACCGCTCCCCACTTCACCATCTTGTCGACTTCCTTGGCCCACGCACCCTTGCTGAGGCGCTGCTGCAGGATGATGCGCGCCTCATGACACTCCAGACACGATGTGGTGGCCTTGGCTTGCATGGGACCGGGAGGGAGATCCTCGGTTACCTTCACCGAAGTGGGTTTCTGCGCAAACGTGGCGATGGGAGACATCGCAGCCAAAGTAATTGAGATTATTGCAATCGCCAATAGCATCGCCGACAGCCGGGCTGTGCCCGGCCGGACAGCCGAGGGCGGCTGTCCCCACATGAAGCTCCTCTGGCCCACGAAGTTCCTGTGGCCCGCATCACCGCCGGCAGATGCCCGCTTCGAATCGTCATTCTCATGCCACATGGATCTTGACCTGATCGACGGCATTGTAGAGATATCCACTGGGATTCCAGGCAGCGATGGCGGGCTGAGTTCGTCCCTGAGAGTCCGTGGCGCGCGACAGAATCGTATAGTCGCCGCCTTTGGCCCTCCAATCATAGGTCCAGAGGCACCACGCATAATGAGCCTGCTCGCGGCCAAGGCTGACAGGATTCCAGCTGGCGCCGCCGTCGGTGGAGACTTCCACCTTCACGATGCTGGCTTCGCCAGCCCACGCGGCTCCGTGGACAGCGATTTTACCGGCCTTAAGGCTCGCGCCATCCAGCGGGCCGGAGATCACCGACTTCACATTTAATGCCGTGAGCGGGTGGGTATCTTCTGGCTTCACGGTATCGCCCGGCTGCGCGGGCTGATTGGGAAAGCGGTAACCGGGACTCATGAAGTTGCCTGCGAATTCTGATTCCAGAACCTTGATTTCAGTCAGCCACTTGCAGGATGCCGCCCCGATCCAGCCGGGAACGAGGGCGCGCGCGGGAAAACCGTGATGCTTGGCCAGGGGCGCTCCGTTCATGTGAGTGGCGATCAACGTGTCAGCATCCAGCGCTTTCTCGATCGGGATGCTGCGAATGAAGGGAGGGACTTTGCCCGGGATTTCATCGAGTCCGCGGAACATGACATGCTTGCCGGTGGGCTTGATTCCGGCGCGCTCCAGCACGTCTCCCAGGCGGGGGCCGGAGAATCGTGCGGTACTCACCGCGCCTTTTCCCCACTGAATGCCGGGGACCTGCGGATGATGCAGGGCGCGGCCGTTGCCGGCGCATTCCAGCGTGTTGACAATGGAGTGTGATTCTAGCTTGGCGAGTTCGCTCAAGGTCAGACTGATCGGTTTGGCGACTTCACCTCCGACGGTAACGCGCCAGCCGTCAGGGTCGAGCTGGCTCGGTTCGTGCATGTGGTTGCGGACGAAGAAGTGAGGAACGGGAGTCAGCCAGGTGTTGAGGTACTCGACCGGCGTTTCCAGGTCAAGGAAGCGAAAGGAACGAACGATCATGCCATCTTCGCCTGGAATCTCGATGGTGCCGCTCTGAGGGACAGGCAGCGCCCTCGATAACAGCAAGGGAACGGCGCCGATCGTCATAGCGGCACCGGACATCTGTCTTAGAAAGTCGCGTCTCGAATTCATAGAGTCTGGGAGAGCCGAATGTCGCACTCGGAGTTGAGATATCGGCGGCGAATAGCTTAACACCGCCGGCCCGGAAAAGGAGAGTAACCAAAACCGGGCCGACGGCGATTCTGGGGAGCGAGCTCTCCAGAACCGACGTTTCAGTTCGACAACTAGAAGATGTAGACCGTATCGAACTGCATGCGCACGAGCCAGGGTTCGGTGGTCGCCAGCGGGCGTCCGACTAGGGCCGTGACGCCGAGCTGCACGTTTCGATCGAACTGGTAGAAGGAATCGAAACGGTGCTGGGTGACGTTGCTGCCCTGGCGGATGTCGCTGTAGTTCAAGTTCCCCACCACGGCTTCGCGCTCGATGTAAATGTGCGTGTAGCCGAACTGGAAATCACCCTTTTCCTGCAATCGGCCGACGCGTCCTTCCATCCAGTATCCACGGCGTTGATTGGCGAAGCACGGTGAGTTTGCAGTTTGCTTGTAGGTCGCCGTAGCGGTATTCGCGGGAGCGGCCAAGATGTTCGCAAGATTCTGGCAGGCACCCATGTTCTGCACGTAATCGCCAATGAATGCCAGAGGAGCGCGCGGGTGCCCGGTGTCGACGTCGAGACGCGCAAGGCTGTCGAAGAGCTTGAACTTCGAGGCAAACTGCGCGTTCGTGATGCTGGTAACTCCGGTCGGATAAGTCGTGCCGTTCACCGTGATGATTGTGGTTGCAGTCGTCGTGTAGATCGAGTCCTGCACGGGGTTCGCGGAATACAGCGGCAGGTAGCCCGAGAACGGAGTCTGAGGATTCTTGGTGCTGGCGCGCGCCAGGGCGATTGCGATCGCATCGGCCCCCCGGTAGTCATAGAAC
>OMOD01000169.1:27599-28500 GCA_900290255.1 Candidatus Sulfotelmatobacter kueseliae | reverse complement strand
AGGTTCACCGTGCCCGCGGGCGAAGCCGTATCACTTCCCGCCGGTTCGGCCTGCCAGCGAAAGTGCTGGCTGACCGCCGCGGGCGTACCGGCGGTATCCCACGATGAGGCAAACAGGTCCAGCGGGCGGGAGGCGAAGCCGGCGGTGCTGGTGCTGGAAGCTGCGCCCAGCGCCGGCAAGGACAGACCGTGAGTGGTCAGCAGGCCGCCGTTGTTGATGGAGACCCCGCTCTCGGCCGGGGTCGCCGTGCCCGAGGCATAGAGCAGATTCAGCGTGCCTGACGCCGTCGTCTTGTCGTTGTTCACCGCTTCAGCTTGCCACTGGAAAGTCTGCGGCACCGCCGTGCTCGTGGTGCTGTTGAACACCGAGGCCACGAAGGTCTGCGGCCGCGAGTTGGAGCCGGCGCTGGCCGTGGCCGTAGCTGGCAGATTCAGCTTGCCACCCACGTTGATCGCCGTCGTGCTGGTCTGGGTCAGAATCGAGTTCTGAATGTTGGTGGCGGTGGTGAACATCGGAATCGTGTTCGCCGTCCCGCCGGTGGTGGTCACGTCCGAGGTGGCCAAAGGTGTCACCTCCGCCGCACTGGGGGCGCTTTGGGTCGCGGCCGCTGCTCCGATCATCGGCGCGGCCAGCACGAAGGCTGAGGGCGGCAATCCACCGATGGTCTCCGCATCCCCGGCCTTCAGCGCATAGGGCGCGCTGACCAGCAGCACGCGCGGCTGCTCGGCCTGCCCGGAGACTTGCACTCCCACCCAGCGCGCCTGCTCGGAAGTGAACAACTCCGCCGGCAGCCCGTCGGGCTTGGTCGATCCCAGCAGAACCGTGTAATGGCCCTGGCTGTCGGCGGTCACGTTCTGCGTCTCCAGCCACAGCGGGGCGCCGCCGGTTTGCTCAGAATACA
>OMOD01000169.1:0-27591 GCA_900290255.1 Candidatus Sulfotelmatobacter kueseliae | reverse complement strand
GCTTGCCGTTAAGCTCCTTGACCGTGCCGCCGAACCGGACCAGGCGGGGCAGGGCAGATGCGTCATGCGAAGAGGTTTGAGCTAGGGTTAGTGGGGTCAGTGAAAGCAGCAGCGACAGGAATACACCTGCCACGCCAGCGACGCGGAATTTCATGGGAGTTTCTTCTTTGGAAAATCGGACATTGATTCCAGACGGGGCCGGATTCCAGACGGGGCCGGATTCCAGACGGGGCCGAAGTGCTTTCAGTAAAAAGCCGGTAAGGAAGTACAGAAATCAGGTTCGGGCGAGGGGAAAAGATGGATGTCCCCAAAACGTGCGACGGATTATGGCGGATAATCCTTATCCTGTCAATGTGCAAATAATTGCGGTCGTGAAACGGAGGCGGCGACTGATTCAGAGGATTGTTGACGTAATATCTCCATCTCATTCATTGACCCCAACGGTCCAAGCCCAGTGTATGAAATTGACTAAGCGCGCCACGCGGCGCATTTGCGCTGCCGCCTGCACTACACTGTGCTCACGATAGTTTCTGAACGTGCCTTCCTACGCGCGTTCTGTGATTAAATTCTCGCAGCCATGAAACTACTGATCGTCGTGCATCACCGGTTCGAGCTGTGGAACGTCCCGGCGTGGTTCGGGGCGCGGTTGGGGGACGAGTTTCCCGAGCTGCGGGTTGTGCAGCGCAACAGCTATGAAGGAATCGAGCAACATCTCGGCGATGCGGAAATTGTCTTCACCATCTCGCTGCGGCCGGAGCAATTTGCCGTGGCGCGCAAGCTGCGCTGGATTCATGCGCCCACGGCTGCGGTGCATCAGTTGCTGTTTCCGGAGTTAGTCAATAGCGATGTGGCGCTCACGAACTCAACCGAAGTGCACGGCCCGGTGGTGGCCGAACATGTCATGGCGCTGATCTTCGCGCTGGCCAAGAAAATTCCGCAGGCGGCAGCATTCCAGCAGAAACGCGTCTGGGGACAGGAAGCCATGTGGAAGGACGGGGCGCGCCTGCGTGAACTTTCCGGCGCGACTCTGGGATTGATTGGCCTGGGCAGCATCGGGAGGCGGGTGGCGCGGATGGCGTATGGCATGGGCATGCGGGTGATCGCGGTGCGCGAGCACGTCGAGAAGGGAAGGACCGAGGGTGTGGAGACGGTGTTCCCTCCAGCCAAGCTGGATGAATTGCTCAGGCAGTCCGATTACGTGGTGGTGGCTGCGCCGTTGATGGAAGCAACACAGGGGCTGATCAATGCCGCCAGGCTGGCGGTCATGAAGCCGGAGGCTTGCCTCATCAACGTGGGCCGGGGCCCGCAGGTAGACGTGGACGACCTGGTGGAGGCACTCCGCTCGCACCGCATTGCGGGGGCCGCGTTGGATGTGTTCGAGAAGGAACCGTTGCCGGCGGACTCGCCGCTCTGGGGCGCTGAAAACCTGCTGATTACGCCGCACACCGCCGGCCTCACCGACAAACTCTGGAATCGGCACTATGAACTGTTCTCGGAGAATCTGCGCCGCTATCTGGCGGGGCAACCGCTGCGCTTTGTGGTGGACAAGCAGAAAGGATATTGAGCTTCTGCTCGTGCTACAGTTCTGTCGGAGGAACTCTACCCGCGCGCTGGGCGCGCGCCGAACCCATGGAATCGCGCCTCATTCTGGTCAATCTGCTGATCAAGCTGGGCGTAGCTGCGGCCGTATCCAGCAGTCTGGTGCGCTCCAAGGAATTCAAGTCATTACTGTTTCGCGAAGAGCGCACTTTCCGGCAAAAAGTGTACCTTGTCCTTTGGTTTAGCCTCCCGATCATGATCGGAGTGTGGATCCGGATCATGCAGAGGAGTTTTTCCGCCAGCGATATCAGTTTTGAAACGGCCCTTCTGCTGGGAGTGATGGCCGGACGCTGGGCGGGATCTCTGGGTGGAGTGCTCATGGGCATACCTGCCTTGCTGCATGGAGAATGGGCCGCAATCCCGTTCGATGTGCTCTGTGGTTTTCTGGCCGGACAACTCCGCACGATGGCCGTCGACAAAGAGAATATCTGGTCCTTCTCTCCATTTATCGATCAGAGTATCTTCCGCCTGATTCGGCGCAATTTGCCGCGGCCTCGCTTGTTCGACTGGCAGGTCATGTTCTTTACCGCGGTCGTTGGATTGCGCTTGGTGCAGACCGAATTGGCGCGGTACCTGCCGAAATCCATCTTCAGCATCGAGAGTCCCGATAACTACTGGGTTTGGGGCCTGATCTATGCGGCGTCGGTGGCAGCTGTCGGAATAGAAATCAAAATCTTCAACAGCGTGCGCATCCAGATCAAGCTCGAAGAGCAGGAACGGCTTCTGCTTCATGCCCGCATGGTGGCGCTGCAGAACCAGGTCAATCCCCACTTTTTGTTCAACACCTTGAATTCCATTTCCTCGCTGGTGCGGTTCGACCCGGATATGGCGCGAGAGGTGATCTTCAAGCTGGCCACGATTCTGCGGCGCCTGCTGAGCAGCAGCGAAGCCTTTGCGCCGCTGCGGGAAGAATTCGAATTCATCGACAACTACCTCGACATCGAGGTGGTGCGTTTCGGGCGAGACAAGCTGCGCGTGGTCAAAGAACTCGACCCCGCGTCGCTGGACGTGGTCGTGCCCAGCATGCTGCTGCAGCCGCTGGTGGAGAATTCGATCAAGCACGGGCTGGCACCGAAAGTGGAAGGCGGCAGCATCTACCTGCGCAGCCGGGTCACTGACTCGAAACTGATCATCGAGGTCGAGGATGACGGCGTGGGAATGGGCGGGGCGCAGCTGGAAGAAAGCAGCAGCTGGATGGGGATGGGCATCGGGATGGCCAACGTTTCCGAGCGGCTGCAGGTACTGTACGGCGACACCGCGCGCATGACGATTGACAGCCATGAAGGCAAGGGAACGCTGATCCGGATTCGGCTGCCGCTGGTGGAAGCGGCGAGTTCCGTTCCCGAGGGCTTTTACGCCGAACGTTCCAGCACGCGGCGGTAAAAATCCTCGTATTGCTTCACGATTTTGGTCGAGCAGAACCGGTCTTGAGCGGCCGCCCGGCCTTGTCTGCCCATTTCCCGTAATTGCGCTTCGTTGCGCAGCAACTCGATGGCATAGCGCGCCATGGTTTCGACATCGCCCACATCCGCCAGATAGCCGGTCTTGCCATGCTCGATGACTTCCGGGACCCCTCCGGCGCGCGTGGCAATGGGAACGACCTCGCAGGCCATGGCTTCCAGCGCCGCCAACCCGAACGACTCGAGTTCGCTGGGCATCAGCATGATGTCGGCCACGGCCAGCTTGTCGTAAATCTGATCCTGCTTGCCCAGAAACAGGACGTCATCGTGAATGCCCTTTTGCACGGCCAGCCATTCGGCGACCGAGCGGTCGGGGCCGTCTCCAATGAGTATTAATTTGGACGGAATCTGTTTGTGGACTCGGTCGAAGATTTCAATCACGTCGGTCAGGCGCTTCACCGGACGGAAATTGGAAAGATGCACCAGCACACGCTCGCCTTTGGGCGCATACTCGGCGCGCGTCTGTGAGACCGCCGCAGGATTGCGGTAGTAAACATCGCAATTCACCGAGTTGTAAATGACTTCGATGTGGTTCTTGACGTCGAAAACGCGCAGCGTGCGATCGCGCAGATAGTTGGAGATCGCGGTAACGCCGTCGCTCTGCTCAATCGAATAGCGGGTGATGGGCAGATACGAGCGGTCGAGGCCGACCAGCGTGATGTCGGTGCCATGCAGCGTGGTGACGAAGGGCAGGCGGCGGCCGCGAGGCCCCACGGCCATCATTTGCCGCGCCAGCAACGCGCTGACCGAATGCGGGATGGCATAGTGAACGTGTAGCAGATCCAGATCGTAAAGCTGGGCGACCTCAGCCATGCGCGTCGCCAGCGCAAGATCGTACGGAGGATAATCGAACAACGGGTAGCGCGAGACTTCGACCTCATGATAGTGAATATTCGGTTCTGCCCGCAGCCGGATGGGTTGAGCGTAGGAAATGAAATGAATCTCGTGCCCGCGCTGGGCCAACTCCAGGCCCAGTTCGGTGGCAACGACTCCACTGCCGCCGTACGTCGGATAACAGGTGATGCCGATCTTCATATATGAAAAACCGTGCGACGAACTACCCTCTCCGGCTTCAGTAATTCGATGGTTGGAGTACGCCGCGGTCGCAGTTTTTGCGCCTGCAGCCGGCCGGCGCCATGCATGCAGATGCTAGCGGTCGCGCTTGAGTCCCACGTTAAGTCCGGGGTCGAGCTTATCAAGATGCGCCTGGAACCGCTTCTTCATTTCCTCAGGCAGCCCGGTGAACTCAATGCCCATCCCGACTCCGGGATCACGGGTGCGAACAACAGCGGTGGGTGAGAGATGCTCCTCGCCCAACCAGAAATCTACGCGCAGCGCAGTTCCAATAGCCAGCGGCATGACGGTCTCGACATAACACCCATTGCCACTGATGTCGGTGGCATTGACGCGCAGCGGCGTATTCACGCGCTCGTCGCGGACTTCCACGGGAAAGGAAATCTTGTGGCGGACGAACTTTCTGCGGTTGTCCTGCGGCTGCCCTGCCTGTGCTTCCATGCGCATGGCCTCCGGGAGAGCTGCCGTCCACGGACACTCCTGCTCGGCTACCAGCTGCACGCCAATCTGGATCTTCTTGAGCGCCCCCGCATCCACAACCCAGACTACTTTGCAGCGGGCTTTCTTGGCTTCGTATTGCACGCCAATAACATCGCCCACCCTTAACTCGGATTCAATCCCGTAAATGCAGGCGCCAGTGGCGCTCACATTTTGCGCCACCGCACTCTGGAAGAAGGGCTGGTTGTTGGCGCCCATGCCCCACACCCGGACCTTTAGGTCCAGAGTCGCACGCGGCGCTGGTTCCTGGACCGACATGAGCGGAAGCCCTCCTGCCTCGCCAACAAATCGTTGAACTGTAAACCATCTTACTACCCGGCGATAAATCAAAAAGCTAACCAGTGTGCTTCCCTCTTCCGTGGAGGCGGATTTCTTCTGGCTGGAGATCCGACTTTCCGGGGCTCGAACCGGGGGAGCAGGTATGAAATGATCGTCCGCAACGGCAGCGACTCACTTCAAATCGCGGTAAGAAATCAGCTCAACGCCTTCCTGGGCAAGCACGGCGCGCGCGACGGGCAGAGTCAGGACGCGAAGTTCTTCCTCCCGGGACTGGCGCAGGCGAGTGCGGGCGGCCTGCAGATCGGCATCGTTGAAACCAGGATGGCAGACAAATTCCCATGTACCTTGGGGAATGCTGCGGGCGATGGCATGGAACAGGGATTCGTCAAGTGCTCCCGTCACTTCAATGCCCAGGGTACCGTCGGTGGTGAGGAAGCCTTGGCGGTCCACAGCCTCGCGAAACTCGCTCGCAAAACGGTGCAGAACGCGGACTTCCGCCCATCGCGTCCAGAGGTTTGGCCGCGCCAGAAGTCGGCTGGAGCGCAGCGGGAACCGTGGCCCAAACGGGTTGCGCACAGCGCACACGCCGCAGGCCGCCGCGGCGCGGAGCAAGGGCTCAAGAATCTTTGGAAAAAGATGAGTGTGCTTGTGCGTGTCAAAGTGTGAAACGGCGAGACCGGCGGATTGAATCCTGCGAATCTGCTCGGTAGCTTCGGCGGCGATTTCGTCAGCGTGTATGCGGCCTGCGATCGCGCGCGCGGCAAAAGTCTTCAGGCCGTCGCGGAAGCGCAGAGCGGAAGTGCGTGTGGTGAGGGACGGAACTCTCTCGGCAGGCAGGACCGGTTCGCCGTCAATCAGCACCACGTGACAGCCAACGCTTAGTTCGGGGACGGTCTTTGCCAGCTGCACGGCCTCGGCGAAAGCCGGGCCATTCGCCATCAGCGTTGAAGAAGTCACAATGCCGCGAGTGTGAGCTTCGATGATGGCCCGGTTGACGCCGGAGGTGAAACCAAAATCATCCGCGTTGATGATGAGGCGCCGCACGGATGGAGTGTAGCAGGAGTGGGGTAGCGGGGCGGGGTCTGGGCAGGTCGCTGAATTATTGCTGATTGTTGATTCTTGATTGTTGAACAAATACCACGACGCGTTGAGGTTTTGGTTTTGATCTTCAATCAACAATCAACAATCAAAAATCGACAATTCGGTCCGGTTTGCCGTCTGTTCGCGGCTCACCTATACTCGAACGAACCGCGAATTCTCGAAGTTCGGGCGGTTAGCTCAGCTGGTTAGAGCGCCTGCCTTACAAGCAGGAGGTCGCAGGTTCGAGTCCTGCACTGCCCACCAATCAATAGCCTCCAAGAAACCAACGCGAGTAGCTTCTTTGTCCCGCTCAGTTGAAGTGAAGCGTATTGGACCTCACTTGCCCGAGGTCGCAGCTGACTCCAGTTCATCGGCGGCTTTTCCAATCGCCGCGGCCGCATCTTCCAGCACTTTCCCCACGTTTGGGACCTGGGCGTCGGCCTCCGCCCATTTTTTCTCGTCCATGTACTCGCGAACGGCGGCGATGGGCTTGGCCCCATAACCGGTGTAGGCACCGGGGGCGTAGACCTGGTTCTTGAACCAAGGACGTTCGGGGAGCCCTCGTTCGCTCAGGAAGCTGCGCTGGATTTTCAGCAAATCCGTATTTAGCAAAGCGAGCGCCTGTGGCGAGAGTGCGGGCGCGCCGTCGGACCATGCTTTTGCCACTGCGGCCTGATAGCGATCGGCGCTGTGTTTGATCGCTTCCACGCCATTTTTCAGCGGGGCAAAGTTCATGTAGGGCGGAACGGTCTCCTGGGGCGGAGGCACGAACGTCTTGTGCGGGTCGGCGACCGCTGTGAAGACGCCTTCTTTCAATTCCAGGTTGCGCTCGGCGATCTCCTCCTGCTTGTCTTTAAGAATCTTCTCCAGTTCGGTCACATACTTGCCGATGGTTTCGGCCAAGTCCGTATATTCATATGGAATTAGCTCGGCATCAGCCAGGCGCATCACGGTAGTGCCGCCGGTCTGGGCCAGGGCGCGCCCGTACCAGAAATCGGCATCCATAAAGTGGGTGTACCAGTAGAAATCGTCGTAGACGGAATGGTAGGAATCGGCTTCGTCTTCACCGCCGTAGCCGATGTTGGCGGTTGAAATGCCGGCGTGATCGAGGAAAGACGCGTAGTCGGAACCGTCTCCCAGTGCGCCGATCGCCAGATCCGGGCGTTTGCGAATCTCGTTGCGGTCTTCCTGGTTCCGGGCGTGCGCGATGCGGGCCAGACGCGCCCGTTGCCAGACTGTCATATCTTTTTCGGGGTCGTTCACGTTGCGCATTACATCGTTGATCAGCCGCTCCAGGTCGTGCGAGCCGGCCGCGTGAAAAAATCCGCGGCCGTTGCTGTCAGAATTGATGTAGGCCACGGTGTGCTGCTGCAGGTCTGTGAGATGCGTTTCCACCCACTCGGTCGAGCCCAGCAAACCGGGTTCTTCGCCGTCCCAGGCGCAATAGATGATGGTTCGCCGGGGATTCCATCCCTGCTGGTGCATCTCGCCGAGCATGCGGGCTTCTTCGAGGACGGCAGACATGCCCGACAAGGGATCATCGGCGCCGTTGACCCACGCATCGTGATGATTGCCGCGAATCACCCACTGATCGGGAGATTCTGCGCCGCGCATGGTCGCGATGACGTCATTCACGGGCTTTAGATCCCAGTTCGAAGTGACCTTAAGATGAACCTTCGCCGGGCCGGGCCCGACGTGATAAGTGATGGGCAGCGCACCCCGCCATTTTTCCGGTGCAACCGGTCCGGCGAGCGCGGAAAGAAGCGGCAAGGCATCGGCGTAGGAAATGGGGAGCACCGGGATTTTCGTAATCGTCTTGGCTTCGCTGATAGGCAGACGCTTGGCATCCGCGGTTGCGCCGACACCGGGGGTGAGAGGATCGCCGGGATAATCGGTATCCATCACGCTGCCGCGCTGAACCCCGTCCTTGGGCCGCCAGCCGCCTCTGGGATAATCGTCTCCGTTGTAGAAGCCGTCATCTTTCGGGTCGGAATAAATGATGCAGCCGATCGCGCCGTGTTCGGCCGCTACTTTGGGCTTGATGCCGCGCCAGGCCTCTCCGTAGCGGGCGATAACGATCGCTCCCTTGACGGAGATTCCCAGGCGATCGAGTTCTTCGTAGTCCTCGCGAATGCCATAGTTCACGTAGACCAGCGGCGCGGTCACGTCACCGTCAATGGAATAGGCATTGTAAGTGGGCAGCTGCTCGGAGGTCTGATTGGTCGTGGGATCGCCCGGAACGACGGGTTCCTGCAGTTTGGCGCGGAACTGCGTCGGCTGGAGCAGTTCGACCACGCGATCTTTTGGTGTGGGGAACAGCACCTGGAAAGTTTCGATGTGGGCATCGAATCCCCACTCCTTGAATTTCGAGAGGATCCAATCGGCGTTGTCCTTGTCGTACGGCGAGCCCACATGGTGCGGGCGGGCGCTCATGCGGCGCATATTCTCGCGCAGGTTGTCGCGCGAAATGCCGTCCTGAAATTTCTTTTCCCAGTCGCGCTCGGACTTGGAGGATTGCGCCGTGTATCCGGAAAGCTGGCCAGGGTTACTCGTTTTCACTGATGGTGTTTGCGCCAGAATTGTTTGCAGGCTGAAGAATAAGGTGCAGCAAGAAATGGACAAGCGATTCGGCTTCAAGGGACCCTCCTGTGAGCAGTCACTTCCGCAAATCTGGTTTTTTGCGAAGGGGAATTATAGAGCATGGAACGAGCGACGCGCCGAGCTGAAGATGTCGTCTTCTCCCCGGCCCCCGGTTTGCGATTCATCCAACCCAGCACGGTTCAAAGGAACGGCACGTGCTCGGTTCGCTGGTTCAGATCCGACATCAGCGCGACTGCGTGTTTCGCGCCAGAAAGGCAACCGCGCATGACCGCCAGGCTGCTGTAGTAGTCGTTATATCGGAAAAAACCAGTCTGCCCGCGCCACATGGGATAGAAATCGCATGCCTCGAGCCACTTCTCGTAGACGGATTCAATGCTGACGTACGTGTCGGGCAGGAAGTTGGCGGCGTCTTCCCAGTTTTCTGCATAGAAAGTTTTGGAAACTGAATGAGCAGGCTGGCTGCGCGGCAGCGTTTCCAGGCCTGCATAGAAAATGGCGTCGCGCACAATCAGATGGCAGTTCTGATGATCTTTATGCCAGCTGCCACTCCAATGAGTCACCACGACTTCCGGTTTGTGCTGCCGGATCACGTCGCACACGCGCAGGGAAATTTCTTCGTTGAAAGGCATCTCCGCATCGGGATAGGAAAAGAGAATAGCTTCTGCGCCCAGCAGGGCTGCCGCTTTCTGAGTGGCGGTGCGTTGCATTTCGCCGTACTGCTCGACGGGGATGCTTCTTGGCGCTCCCTTTTCGCCCAGCGAGAGGCTCAGCAGGACGCCGGCTCCGCCGCGCTCGATCTGCTGGGCCAACACGGCACCCATGGTAAAGAGCCCATCGCCCGGATGGGCCGCAATGGCCATGATTTTGCCCGGCTTTGCTTCTGCGGTTGCTTGCGCCCAGACGGACGCCTTTGTCAGGGACAGTACGGCCATCCCACTCACGGATTGAGCGAAGGAACGTCGGTTCATCGCGTCTCCTTTTGGTAACCGGAAATGCTTTCCACTCCGCAACCTCGCTGTTGTTTCCCCGAAAGGCAATGCCGGCGGACGGCGGCATCCTCGCAATCTAAGCCGAAGTCGATCTCAAGCGGTGGCCGTTGCGCCTGCCAATGGCAGCGGTCAGCGCGGCCACTGCCGCCGCAGCGAAAACAGGAATCAGCAGGACCCTCCCGGGACTGTGCGATGCGGCCCAGCCGGCAATCTTGGGGCCAGCCGTTCCGCCCACCAGCGCGACGGCCATGATCGCGCCGAACACCGTGCCGGTTTCAGCAGGAAAGCGATCGCTGGCCATGCCCAGGGCGGTGGGGAAAATCGCCGAGAGTCCTAAACCAATGATGAGCATGCCCACAACCATCCCTGCAAGATGGGTCGCATTCATCGCGACCAGACTGCCAGCGATTACTACCGTAGTCGAAAGCCAAATGGTCCCGCGGTTGCCGATCCATTTCAGCCAGAGCACGGCCATTAACCTGCCCGCGGCCAAGGCAGCGCTCAGGGCGACCAGAGCCATATTTGCCTGTCTGGGAAGAACGTGCAGCGTGTCAGCAACGATCTTGCCCGACCATACGAACATGCAATTTTCGTTGCCCGACTCGAAAAACAGCAGCGCACCCAGCAGCCATATCGTCGGGTGACGCAGGACCGCAAGAAGTTTACGCAGGCTTGTTCCAGCTCTCGCGGCGGGCGGAAATCGCAGGGCAAGGACGAGCGCAAAGATCAAAAGGCAGAGAATCGCCAGACTACGGAGAACCATCGTAGCGGAGAGGTTGCCGCCAAGCGAGGACAACGCCAGCGGCGCCGAGATCGCTCCCAGGCTGAAGAAAAATCCAAGCAGGTTCAGAGCGGCGGCTCGCCCAGCGGCACTCAAGTCCGCCACTAAGGCATTCGCGGCCGTATTGAGCAGCCCTCCGCCTAGACCGTATACGAATGCCGATCCGGCGAGTGCGGGGTAAGAATGGAGCGCAGGCATCAAAGCGAGCGCAGCCGAAATCAGTGCCAGTGCGACCGCCAGAACCGGCTTGGCACCGATCAAGTCGAGAATAGGGCCGACCAGGACGGTTGCCACAAGAATGCCGGCCAAGGGGAACGCTCCGAGATTGCCGGCCTGCGCGTACGAAACCTGAAGCGATGGCAGAAGCGAGCCCATCAGCAGCAGCACCGCGCCGAACACAAACATACAGGCGTTGGCGGCGACGAGAAGAGAACTGGAATTGAAATTGCTCCCGCCGGACGCGCTGCTCAGGCTGGTTGCGATGGGCGAATCATGACTGGAATCACGGAGATCACTTTTGTCGCTGGCTGAGCCGCTCATAGGCCTCGCACGCCGATCACCCAGATTTCACCCGCAGACAGATGCTTTTGGAATATAGTCCGCCCGGCCCTCGTCTCGAAGCGCACCGGCTGATCGTTCTCTATTTCCCGAACTTCCCCAGCGGACCAGGGAAGCCGGATCGCCAGCGTGGCGTCGGCAGGGCTGTCGGAGTGGTTGAGCACGAAAATCGTCTGCTGCTTGTCCCCGACCAACTGTCGGACTTCCACTTCGGACGTTCCGGCGCCCGAGACCGCCACGTCCGGCGATACTCCCGCAGCCTGCGCCAGCGATAGGAACAAGTGTCTGATTGCCGGATCTTGCTGGTCGTGATAGGCCAAGGCCAGAAAAGATCCGATCAGAACGGCCTCGCCTTTGCCTTCGCTTCTTTTCACCATGGCTGGGCTGCCATCGGCGAAGTGCGCCAGGACCGTGCCTCCGGGCAGGGCTTCCAGCTGTTCTTCGAATGCTTCTCCAGTAATGCCGGTTCGTGCCGGCAGGCCGGGGAGCGCGGGCGTTGCCTGCGTCTCGATCCGCACCTTGTCGGCGGGGCGGATGATCTTCTCCCGCGCGCCGAACATTTCGGCCAATCCAGCGCCGGGAATCACGTCGCTGGCAAAACCGCGGGCATCGTTCCAGGCCAGGCGTGCTTCGGCGACTGCCGTGCCTCCGCCTTGCACATAGCGCTTCACGCCATCGGCCACGTCCTGGGACATCATCACCGGGAAAGGAAGAAACAAAAGTTTGTACTGTTGCACGCGGTTCTCGGTGACATCGTCGACATTCACGAAATCGACGGGAATATTCTGCTCGAAAAAGATGCGGTGCAAACCGAGGAGCGAGTCGCGTTCGGCATTGCCGAGCTTGGAGAGCGAGGGCTGCGAGCCGCCGACCATGTACGAGAGCCGGTTATAGAGAATCGCGACCTGAGCTTGCGCCGGAGTTGCGCGCAAGAGTTCGGCGCTGTGGCGCGCGATCGTGTTTGCGGTTTGTCCGGCGACCTGGGCTCGCTCGGTGAGTGTGCCGTCGAGATTGATCAGCCCATAACCGTTCGATTCAAAGCCGGAACTCATGGGGTACCAGGCATAAACTGCAAGTTCGCGCGCTCCGTGGGCGACGACTTGCCACATCCAATACCGTTCGTCGTGGCCGGTGACCGGATCGGCGATGCGCATGCCGGTGGCGCCCTGCCCGGCCTGTAGTTCACCAATCCAGAAACCTTTGCCGAGACTATGGCCGGCCGAGCGGCTGAAATCGAGACCCGCAGCCAGCGTGAAATACGTCCACGGCTTGGTCGATTCGGAGTGCTTGGGATAAAGGGAAGTCCCGAAAAAATCGGCGCTGGCCGACATTTTCCAATCGTCGGGTTCACCGTAGCCATCGGTGGGAGACGTAAACAGCCCCGGCACCGCGGCATGACTCGTGATGGGATGGATCGAATCGGCGCTCCGAATCGCATCCACGCGAGTTTTCAGATCGGCCGCCAGCTTGTCCTCGATGAAAGCGCGCCAATCCAGATAGTCGGTGTAAGAAAGAATGGTCGGGAAACGCGGTGGCTGCACTTGATCCCAGTTCTCGAAACTGCGATACCAGGCGGCGTTGAGCGCATCCAGACTGTGATATTTTGCCTTCAACCATTCGCGGAAACGGGCCTGGCTGTATGAGCAAAAGCAGAATTCTGGATCCTGCAGATAGGAGAAGTCCGCCCAGTTGATGACGTGCGGTTCGCTCCACACGTCCCAGCCGTACAGCGCAGGACTCTTGTTCGCATCCTGAGAGAGCGCCTCGAGGAATTTAACGATCTCCGAGCGCACGCCGTTATGGTCGATACAGTAGCCGGGCGCGGCTTGCGAGTCGATGACGGCGCCGCTGCGATCCACGAAGCGGCCGTCAGGATAGCGCTGGCCCACCCAATCCGGAGCCGAATCGAGGTACACCTGAACGATGACTCGCAAGCCGCGTTCCTCCGCTGAACGGAGGAGAAGGTCGAGATTTGCGAAGTTGTAGTCTCCCCGGTGCCGTTCCGCGGTGGCCCAGTCCACCCAGGTCTTGACCGTGTTGAAACCATCCGCCTTGATCTGGTCCAGGTCCTTGCCCCAGCGCTGGGCACTGCTGGCATCAATGCGCTCGAGCATGGGGGCGCGCACTTTTCCGCCGCTGTACCAAACTGCCACGGGGAAGAACGAATCGTCGCGATTCGCCGATGCATTTTGAGGGGCTGGATCCGACATGCCGGTTTGAATCGCCAGCAGAAGCAATGAGAATGCACTCAGAATCCGGGAAGAATTCATTCCTCGACCTCAAAGTCAGATCACTCGTGCGGTTACGGGAAACCCGGTCTTTTCACGAGTTGCGTCGCGACAGAGTCCGCGTGTATTCCTGAAACACCTGTTCGTTATGGTCCGGGGGCAAGCCTACGTTGGGCGAAACAAAAGTAGATGGTCGCTTTCCGCTTTGCACCAGCCGCATCGCTGTTTCTGCAACCAGGGCCATGGCGATGGAAACCGCGGCAACGGTAGACCCTGCAGCGAACTTTTCCGCGATCCCCTCGGCCGCAACCAGCGCGTCTTCGGGCGGCACGCAGTTGTCGATGGCAATGTCGGAAACGTCTGCCAGTTGTTTCTTGCTGGAGTGAGTCGGTTTTGCCTGGCGGTAGTTCTGGTGGGAAGAAACGGAAACGACCTTCAAGCCCTTCTCCCGCGCGGCCAGCGCCATCTCGATGGGAGCGGCGTTCAGGCCGCCGTGGGAAAAGATCAGAATCGAGTCGCGGGACTGCAACTCGTAGCTGGCCAGGATGACACGCGCGTATCCCTCCTGACGTTCCAGCCAGAGCAGTTCCCGCGCGCCGCCGGGGCCGACAATGTTGAACCACATGAGGCGCGGGTCATAGATGGGGTGAAAGCCCACGAAGCTTCCGTAGCGCGGGAAGATGTCGAGGACTGGAATTACCGAATGGCCGCTGCCGAACAAGTACACGCGGCCGCCGTTTGAAATCGAAGCGGCAAACACTTCACCCGCGGCTTTGAGTTTTTCGTTCTGGGTGGTGCGGATGGTGGAAATGATTTCGCTGATTCGATCCAAATATTGCTGAGCCGACATGAGAGCGTTTCCTTTCTTTTCGGGCAAGAAGCTCAGTGTTCCGTCTTATTAAGCAATGCACGGTCGCGGCAACCCGCGCGAGTCAGATACTGCACGCTGCCCAGTTGCCGCTCTGCCCGCATGGTACCTGATCTGGAGACTCAACCGGAAGGGTTGTTATGATGCGGGCGACGGTCTGCTCCGCTCTTCGCCTTGCGGTAGCAGGCCGCAGACATCGAGATCACAAGGATCAAAAGTGCCCTCTCACGTTTTTGCGGCTGACCTCGGAGGCACGAAATGCTCGGCCGCAAGGATTGATCGCAAGGGTCGGGTTGTTTCCTGCCGCACCGTGCCGGTGGATTTGACCTCGCCATCGGGTCCGGTGCTCCAGATTCGGCAATTGGCGGAGGAGTTGGCTGAGGGAAGAAATCCAGCCAAAGCCTTTTCCGCAGCGGCGGTCGCGGTGCCAGGACTGGTGCGCCAGAACGGGACGGTGTGGGCGCCCAATCTCCCGGGTTGGGAGCGAATGCCGCTGGCCCGCCGCTTGCGCCGGTTGCTCGGGGTTCCAGTGGTCGTTGAGAGTGACCGGATTGCCGCGGTGCTTGGCGAGTGCTGGAAAGGCGCGGCGCAGGGCAGGGCCGATGCGATCGTGTTGATGATTGGCACGGGCCTCGGCGCGGGAATTCTGAGCGGTGGCCGGGTGGTTCGAGGCGCGCATGAACTTTCAGGTTGCGTGGGATGGCTCACCGTCACGCGCGAAGATATCCCCGAGGCCCCAGGGCGCGGAGAACTGGAATCGCTTGCGGCTGGACCGGGCATTGTACGGGCTGCCCAGGAGCGCTTGCGGAATGGCGAGGCAAGCAGCCTTTCACGGCTCAACGTTTCCCAAGTAACGGCTGTGGATATCGCTGCGGCCGCACGTCAGGGCGATCGGCTTGCCCGCGACGTCTTTCACCACGCAGGGAGGTACCTGGGCTTCGGCGTTGCAAACCTGGTCAGTCTCTTCAATCCGGAGATCATTGTGATTGGGGGAGGAATGGCGGAAGCCGCCGATTTGTATCTCACTTCGTTGACGAGAGCAATGGCTGAACGCGCCCAACCGCTTGCGGCGACGCAGGTGAAGATTCGAGTGAGCACACTGGGAAACAAGGTGAACCTGCTGGGTTGTGCCCGCCTGGCATGGGAAGTCGCGGGACGCGCAGTAGTCCACAATGCACGCCGTTCTGCGTCGCCTCTACGATTCACTTAGTTCTGACTTCGCTGGTGGTGGCGCTTTCTGCGGCGTGGGGCGGGGTGCTGAGTTGATCGGCGATGTGCTTTTGCACCAGATCCCATTCCGAGCGCAAAATCATCTCTTTGATACTGAATTTGCTTTCGTGCTTAGCGTCGTCCACGCGAACGGCCATCTCGTTGTTGTGTAGGCGGAAATCGATCACATCGGCCAGGGGGATCAGCTGATTGGAAGATCGTCCCACGATGACGTACACCACTTTGTCTGAAATCAGCGTGTACTCAGGGCAGGTCTCATCGACCATTTGCCCCGCTTGCGCCGCCGGGCCGCCAAAGGCGGTCATGAACCCGCGATGGGATAAGGTGCAGTCACCCACCCGCATTCTCACCACGGTCCCGTGTTGATAGACGCCGAACGGTCCGGCCCACGCGCCCGGGACGCTGCAGACAGCCAGAATCAGCCACAAGGTGTGCTTCATACATCTGCTATCGAATACTCTGGTCATAGTAATAACCACTCCGGCAATGAAATCGCAGATTGAGGTTGTGTTTAGGAAGAATACGAAGCGAGTGGAATCCAACCACACGGCTGGGAAGTACATAGGTGACCACATAGGAGGCATGCAGGTCGTCCAGCGCGGCCTGCAGCACGTTGACCGCGCCCTCGCCAACGGAAAAGGATCTGCCTCCGGTGGCCTCGGCCATTCGCTCGAGAGCGATGCTTCCCTCGGCAGCCTTGCGGGATTCGTTGAGATCAACCGTATAGAGCAGGGCGCCGCTGGCGATGACGGCCTCCAGGGCATCGCGGCCGGAAGTCATGCTGATGGTGTCGTTGCCGTCAGAAAACAAAATCAAGACCTGCCGGACGCCCGGCACATGGCGGCTGGAAATGAAATTGGCGGCATAGGCCAGAGCATCGAATAATGGCGTCGGGCCGGCAGCTTTGACGGTCAGTAAGCGTTGGCCGGCAGCGGGACTGCGGCAGTCCCGCGTGCAGAGAAGTACGGGCCGCGGGCCATTGAACGACACGACAGAAATGTTGTCCTTCGTGGCCAAACGCTCCTGGGAAACCAGTTGCATGACGTCGTTCATAGTCGCTCGAAAACGAGGCGCGACCGATTCGCTGGCATCCACCACAGCGACCACATCAAGCTCAGTGTCGTTCGAGCGAGTGAGGCTGCGGAAATCTCGTATCACCGTCTCCCCATCAACCACTGCGAAGTCGTCCTTTCCCACGGTCTCCACCAGATGATTGCTCTCGTCGGTGGCATAGAACGTGACACGCACTTCGGAGGTGCCGGTGTGATAGGTGACCACCGGGGCATCACTCGGGCTGAGGGCAAAGAAAACACAGGGGAAAAGGGACGCAACCAGAGTGAATGACCAACCCTGCCGATGAGACAGCATTGCCATTGCTGAATCTGTCGGCAGACGGGGACCGCACTCCAGTGTGCAAAGGTAGATTGGCATTACGAACGTTACGTTGACCCTTGGCCCAGGGAACTCTGATTAAGTTCTCCAAAGCGAAAAGCAGGTTTCCTTCGACAGGCTCAGGACAAGTTCTCGACTCCGCAAAATTGCCGTATCGGTGCTGTTCTGTTTCGCTCGAAGTGGCGGATCCGAGCTTAATCAGAGCTTTCCCGGAGGCACCGCGGATAAAAATCCCAACTGAGCAAACTTGGGAAGGACCTCATCAGTGACATGGCGCAGGGTGTAACGTGATCCTGCTCACAGCAATAGGCTTCGGTCCGGCCTGAACATTGGGGTCCGGGCAAGAAGGCTGTAGTGCACCCGGGCGATGTCGGTCAGTCGACCGCATTTTTGGGGAGTGACAGAGTGGCTCTTGTCAAACCAACCCGGTTGCGCCTGCTTTCCCAGGTCATTTTCTTCCTGCTCTTTCTGTTTCTTCTCGTGCGCACCGAGTTCCGCGGGTCATTGCACGAAAGCGCAGGCGACATCCGCCTGCCGTACCCTGTGAACCTGTTCTTCCGGTTGGACCCGCTGGTGGCGTTGTCGAATGCCCTCGCCAGTCACGCTCTCTATCGCGGCCTGTTGTGGAGTCTGCTGATTCTGATTCCGCCGATGTTTCTCGGGCGCTTCTTCTGCGGGTGGATTTGCCCGCTGGGCTCCATCCACCATTTCTTCAGCAGCTGGAAATCGGAGCGCAAACGCGGCAAACAACTGATCGAATCCAACCGCTACAAGCGTTGGCAAACCACCAAGTACTACCTGCTGGTTGCGTGCCTGGTCGCCGCGGCTCTGGGCACGGGGATGGTCGGATGGCTGGACCCGTTCTCGTTCCTGGTGCGCTCTCTGGGTTTGTCGATTTTGCCCGCGACCGATTATGGTCTGCGGGCATTCCTGGGCGTGCTCGAACACAGCCGGTATGCGTCCGTCGAGTTCGCAGGCAGCGCTCTGCACTTCATCCTGGGATTGCTGCTGCTCAGCTTCAAGCAGCCTCATTTCCGGCAGGGCATTTGGCTGGGACTTATCTTCATCTTTCTGGTGGTGCTGAACTTCCGCATCACCCGTTTCTGGTGCCGTGCTCTTTGCCCGCTGGGTGCGCTGTTCGGGTTGGTTTCCCGCTGGGCGGTTCTCGGGCTGGTCAAAAATCCTGAGCACTGTGAAAACTGCAACCGCTGTTTACTCCGCTGCCAGGGAGGTGACGATCCGGTCGGCGGTGTTCCCTGGCGGCAAGCGGAGTGTCATCTCTGTCTGAACTGCGTGGATGAATGTCCGGAGCATGGGCTGCAGTTCCAATTCTTCCCCGCGCAGAAGTCGGTCGGAGCGAACCTGCAGCGCCGGAAGGTGCTCACAGGACTGGCGGCCGGGACGGCCCTGATTCCGCTGCTGCGCAGCACCCCGGGATTCGCCGTGGAGCGCCACGAGCGACTGTTGCGCCCGCCGGGCGCGCTGGAAGAGGGCGACTTCCTATCCCGCTGCATACGTTGCGGCGAGTGCATGAAGGTTTGCCCGAACAACGCATTGCATCCCACGCTGACCGAGGGGGGGTTGGAAGGTCTCTGGACGCCGGTGCTGATCCCGCGAATCGGCTACTGCGAGACCAGTTGCGTGTTGTGCACCGAGGTTTGCCCGACCGGAGCCATCTGGGAAATCACCGCGAAGGAGAAGGGTTGGTCGGTGGACGTGGCGGCGGGCACCAAGCCGATCCGGCTGGGCACGGCATTTTACGATCGCGGACGCTGCTTGCCCTGGGCCATGGCAACCGACTGCATTGTCTGCGAAGAGTGGTGTCCGACGTCGCCCAAGGCAATCTACCTGCGTCCGGCGGACGTATTCGACGCTGCCGGCAACGTCAAGCAGGTGAAGCAGCCATATCTTGATGCCGCCCGCTGTGTCGGATGCGGCGCGTGCGAATACGCATGCCCGGTTCAGGACCGGCCGGCAGTCTACGTGACCACCGTCGGGGAAAGCCGCTCGCGCACGAACCAGATTCTGCTGAATCGGGGCAAGGGAGGGGGAAAAGGATGAACGAGAGTCGGATGTGGCTGGCGGCGTGCACGATCGCGTTGTGCCTGGCAGTCATTGCTGTCGCCGGCTGCAACCGAAAATCGGCGGCGAGTGGATCGCCGTTTCCGGCCTCCAACGAAGCTGCCGGCTGGACAAAGACCGGCGAGATTCGAACTTTCGAAGCGGCCGACCTGTGGAAATACATTGATGGCGAGGCCGAGCGCTATTTGAAGGCCGGGGCACAGAGGGTCGAGACGGCGGATTACAGGTTCCAGAACAAGATAGACGCGGTGGTTGACATCTATACCATGGGGGCTGCCGACGGCCCCGCGAAGATTCTCGACTCCGAGCCGGCCGGCGATGCGAAATCTGTCCCGCTGGGCGATGCTGCGCGTCTTTACGACCAGAGCCTGGTCTTCCGCAAAGGGCCTGCGTTGGTGCGAGTCGTGGCTTATCAGGAGTCGGCTGAGACTCCGCAAGCCATGCTTGATCTAGGCCGGAACATAGCGGACCGGCTTAGCCGATGAGCCCGAAAGCGGAGATTTGTGCGCCGGGTCACTGAATCTCCGGCGCATTTGAGGTATAGGAAGCAAATCGAGCCTTAAACGTTCATTCCAAGGAGCGGCCATGAACAGAGGCGATACCAGCCGGCGGGATTTTCTGAAAAAGTGCGCCACGGGGGCTGCAGTCCTGGGGGCAGCGGGCAAGGCCTGGCCTGAGCAAGCGATGCGGGCCGAAGGCATGCCATTGCTCGCTGCGGCAGAGCAAACTGCGGCGCCGGGCAAATCCAAGGTCGTGATTGCACGGGACGCCATGCTGCGGGGAACTACTACGACGGTCGATTCCAGCCGCGTTCTGAGCCTGCTGGACCGCGCCATGCAGAGCTTTTTCAACGTCGATCATCCGGCCGAGCCCTGGAAGAAGCTGGTTCGTCCTGGCGATACCGTGGGACTCAAAATAAACACGCTGGGCGGGCGCGGACTCTCCACCAACGTGCAACTGGTCGAGGCCATTTGCGAAAGATTGCAGGAGATTGGAATCAAAGCGCACGACATCATTATCTGGGATCGCGATACAGACGAGATGGACCGTGTTGGCTTCCACACCTCCACGGCCGACAATCGGGTTCAGTGCTTCGGGACCGATCGCATTGGTTACGAAGATGAACTGTCGACGTTCGGCAAGGTGGGCAGCCGATTGTCAAAAATCCTGACCCAGCGCACCAACGTGATGATCAATTTGCCCATCCTGAAGGATCATGAGAGCGCCGGAGTGACCATCGCCATGAAGAACATGTACGGCGTCATTCACAATCCGAACAAATGCCACCCCAACGGCTGCGACCCGTACGTCGCTGACGTGAACATGCTGCCCGCCGTCAGGTCGAAAATGCGCATCACGATCTGTGACGCGACCACGGCTTGCTATGAGGGCGGCCCGGGATTCAAGCCGCAATACTCCTGGCAAGAGAACGCGCTGATGGTGTCGCAAGATCCGGTTGCGCTCGACTATACGAGCTGGCAGATCATCGAGAAGAAGCGGGCGGAAAAGAAACTGGAAACCCTGGAAGCCGCCGGCCGACCGCCACGCTATATCGCGACGGCGGCGGACGCGAAACACCAGCTGGGGACGAACGACCCGCGGCGCATTGACCTGATCGAGGTCTCGGCGTGATTTGAGGTTGAATATGCCGCACGAGTTCCAATCGCGGGCAAGCGTGAGGCAGAAGGCCACTGGCGAAGCGGAAGTTGAGAATTCTGTCCGGGAACAGGAGGTCGGCCTGTTGTCTTGCCCGCTCGATCGCCGCTCGTTCTTGAAATGTGCTGTGGCGTCTGGAGCCGCCCTCAACCTCTCGGCTTTGGCGCCGCCATTGGCCGCATTCCCCGCTGCACCTGTTCCGCAGAAACAGGACGACGCGCAGTTCACCATCGAGGCGAAGTTCTACCAGAAACTCGAGAACAAGAAGATCAAATGCAAGCTGTGCCCGCGCGAATGCAACATTGGTGACCGGGAGACCGGCTATTGCGGTGTCCGCGAGAATCACGGGGGAACCTACTATAGCCTGGTGCACTCCCGCGTGTGCGCGGCGCACATTGACCCGATTGAGAAGAAGCCGTTATTCCACTACCTGCCCGGAACGCTGGCCTTTTCCATTGCGACTGCGGGATGCAACGTGAATTGCAAGTTCTGCCAGAACTGGGACATCTCCCAGGCGCGCCCCGAGCAGGTTCCGGCTCAGTATGCGCCTCCGAAATTGGTCGCGGACCTGGCCAAACAGCGGGGTTGTCCGACCATCGCCTACACCTACAGCGAGCCTGTGGTTTTCAGCGAATATCTCATGGATGTGGCCGACGCCGGGCACGAAGCCGGTGTCCGCAGCGTGGTTGTGTCCAACGGTTATATGCAGGAAGAAGCGCTGAAAACCGCTTACGGAAAAATGGACGCGGTCAAGATCGACCTGAAAGCGTTTTCTGAATCGTATTACAAGGACGTCGTCACAGGCGAATTGAAGCCAGTGCTCGACTCACTGGTTACGCTGCGCAAGATGGGGAAGTGGACCGAGATGGTTTACCTGGTAGTACCGACGCTCAACGACAGCGACGGGGAATTCCGCGGCTTGGCGCGCTGGGTGAAGGCAAATCTGGGCCAGGATGTGCCGCTGCACTTCACCCAGTTCCATCCCGAATACCTGCTGAAGAACCTGCCCATCACCCCGGTTCCGACGCTGGAGCGAGCCAAAGCGATTGCCGACGCTGAGGGACTACACTACGTCTATATCGGCAATGTGCCGGGACACCCCGCGGAAAATACTTATTGCCCCAAGTGCCGCCGCATCGTGGTGGAGCGAGTGGGCTTGACGGCCAAACAAATGCTGATCAGTAAAGGAAAGTGTCCTTTCTGCGGCCAGCCGATTCCCGGCATTTGGCACGCGTGAGAGCGCGAGAGGAGGATTGCGTATGAGAAGAACGATGCGCTCCGCAAGATATGTGGTGACGGCCCTGCTGATCCTCATCGTGGCGACCGCCACGATGAAGCACTCCCGGGCAGCGAACGCTCAGAACGTGCGGCAACCGGGAGTGGCCGGCGGTTTCTACCCAGCCGACCCCAAGGCGCTGACGGCGATGATCGATGACTTGCTGGCGCATGCGTCTCCGCCGCCGATCAGTGACCCGATCCTTGCCATGATTGCGCCGCACGCGGGGTATCAGTATTCGGGGCCGGTCGCTGCTTATACCTATGCAGAACTGAAAGGGCGAAAGTTCTCGCGGGTGGTGGTGATCGCACCATCGCATTACGAGGCTTTTGATTTCACCTCCATCTTCGACGGAGATGCTTACGCTACGCCGCTAGGGACAGTCCCGGTCGATAAGGCGTTCGTCGCGCAGTTGGCGAAGATGAGCTCTACCATGCGGCTCTCCAGCCAGGGCCATACGCCCACGGCAAAAGGCTCCGAGCATTCGCTCGAAGTACAACTGCCATGGTTGCAGCGTGTGCTGGGGGACTTCCAACTTGTTCCTATCGTGATGGGAGACCAGAGTTATGAGAGCAGCCGCGCTCTGGGCGTGGCGCTGGCGAAAATGATCCAGGGCAGCAGCGACACGCTGATCCTGGCCAGCTCCGACCTTTCGCACTATCACCCTTACGACGAGGCAGAAACGATCGACCATAAAACGCTGAACGCCATACAGGCCTGGGACTACTTCAGCATGTCGCAGAATTTCGAAACGCGGGTCTGGGAGGCCTGTGGCGGCGCTCCGATTGTTGCGGCCATGATCGCAGCCGAACGCATGGGAGCCAATCAGGCGCTCTTGCTCAAGTACGCCAATTCCGGCGACACCACTGGCGATCACTCGCGCGTCGTGGGATACAGCGCCTGGGCGCTGGTGAAGGCTCCAAATCAGCGGGCGGCGCAACCGCCATTTGCGCTGGGCAATCATGAGAAAAGCGACCTGCTGGCTCTGGCGCGCAAATCGGTGCAATATGCAGTGACGGAGAAGAAGGCGTATGAGCCGCCCGCGCCTGCAAGTCAATCGTTGAATCAGGAGCGCGGCGCCTTTGTCACGCTGAAAAAATCCGGAGAACTGCGGGGATGCATCGGCTACACCGCGGCAGTGAAACCGCTTTACATGACCGTGCGCGACACGGCCACGCTGGCCGCGCTGCGTGATTCCCGATTCCAGCCTGTGTCCCCGTGGGAATTGAACCAGCTTAACTACGAAATCTCGGTGCTGTCCCCTCTGCGGCGCGTGCGCGATATTCGCGAGATCAAAGTCGGCGAGCACGGCCTGCTCATGAAGAACGGAACGTATGAAGGTCTTTTCCTGCCCCAGGTCCCGGTGGAAGAGAAATGGGACAGGCAGACCTACCTGGACGAAACCTGCGGCAAGGCAGGCATGCCGCCTAAATGCTGGAAGGACGAGAATACGGACATCTTTATGTTCACCGCGGTAGTGTTCGGTGAAACCAAGCCGGAAGAACTTATGCCCGAGGCGACTCCGCGTTCCGGCCCACCCGGACGGCCAGGAGTGCCGGGGCCAGGTTTGACGCCGCCGTGAGCCAAGCCGTTTTCCAGAAGCCAAACACGGGGATGAGGTAGCCGCAGAGCAGCAGAGCGCCCACGCACCCACCCAGCAGGTCTATCGCATACAGCGCGCCCAGGCTTGTTTTGGCACTGTTGTCGCTAAGGTAAATCTCGGTCGCGATAGGGAACTGGTAACCGCCCAGCAGGCCGCTCAAGGCAGCCAGCGCCGGAAATGCAAATTGCGTGGCCCATAGCGCTGCGCCAGCTCCAGAAAGCCGCGACAAGAAACCGATCAGGAACATCAGCGCGGGGCCCGAGACAACGAGAAGGAACTGAATAGCAGCCATCGCGCGAAATGGCGGGCTGCCCGAGCGGATGCCGCGAATACCCAGCCAGTTCCCGCAGGCGATCCCGGCCATGAACATGGCGATGAGAATGGCGAGCTGGTGGTAAACGTAGCCGTAGACCGCCTGGAATGCCAGCAACACGAAGACCTGCAACGCGATTAGCGTGAACCCGGTCGCCGCCACGCAGCCGACCGCCGAGGCACGACGGCGGGTGTCCCGTCGGGGCAAATACGCCACCGCGATCGCGATCAGCAACCCGACCGCGAGAACACCATCCATGATTTGCGTGAATCCGAGGCGTGCCGCGGCCCTGAACCAGCCGGAGTAGCCGAACTTGAACTGAGTGCTCCACAGCACAACGTTGAAGTAATATGCGATCGGCTCAAAGTCGCGATTGACGGGCGTGGCGGGCGAGGGTTGCAGCATCTCGCGGACCTCGGCCATGCGGTCCGGCATCATGCGATACGGAATGAAGTATTCCCGAACGTACTGAGTCTGGAGATGCCGGCTCTCGAGCCTGGCAATCAGGATCTGCGGGTCATCGGTCAGGACATCCGGTTGCACAGCCGCGAAAAAGTGGATGGTTTCGCCCGGAATGGCGACCACGTAGGGGAACACTTGTTGCAAGGTGTGATGGATGCACCGCAGGAATTCGGCCAAGTCAGGGCTGATGAAATCTTCGGACGAACGCAGTGCGAGTGCCAGCACACCTCCGGACGCGAGATGATCGCGTGCCGAAAGAAAGAATTCGGCCGTATAGAAGCGGTTCAGCTGCGCCGTTTGCGGGTCGGGCAGGTTGAGAATGATTACATCAAACTTGTCGGTGACGGTCTTGAGATAGTGCCGGCCATCCGCATGATGGATATGCACCCGTGGGTCCAGGAACGCCGCCGATTGTGCGGCAAAGAACTGGCGGCTCACGTCAATGAGCGCGGGGTCGAGCTCGACGTAATCGAGCCGTTCCAGCGTGGGATGCTTCAATGCCTGAGCAATACTGCCGTTAGCCCCGCCGCCAATGAGCAGGACCTGCCGTGGCGCGGGGTGCTCCAGCAGCGCATAGTGAACAGCTTCCTCGGCGGCGCTTTCGTCAGGTGCGTTGGCCAGGATGACACCATTGTCATAAATGCTGCGGATACTGCCGGTTTCGGTCACCACCAGGTTGCCGTAAATCGAATCGCGTGAGGCCAGCACCCGAAACCCGCGCCACAAGCCGGCTTGCGAAGTCCGCTGCAACACTGGTGGCTTGCGAAGTCCGCTGCAACACTGGTGCCACAAACGCATATAGCCCAGTCACCGTGAGGGCCCCAGCCAGAGAGATCGCCAAGATCCGCTTCCAGCCCGTGCCGAAGAACAAAACTGCCGCCAGGCACAGGTTCAACCCGGCGACAATCATCGCGATCTGGGAGGATTCAAGAAAGCGCACAAAGACCAGGCTAGCCGCAATCCCGCCCAGAGCAGAACCGACAGCTTCCAGCAGATAGGCGGAACTGGTTGCCATCCGCGCAGAGACGCCACACTCCTGCTGGTACATCCGGGAAGCGACGACGAAGAGGCCACCGGAAACAGCGCAGAACATGCTCAGACATACCAGGGACGTGAGCAGCATGGGCACGGGGCCAACCAGTTCTCCCGGCACGGCCTGAAAAAGAGTCTTGGAGGAGCGTAGGATCCAAATGGTCGGAGGGAGGCTGAGGGCGAGCAGGCATTCGAGAAAAGCCACAACTCCGCGCGCATGATTGCGACCCAGCCCAAAGCGGCTGCCCAGGAAGCTGCCCGTGGCCGTCCAGAAAAGCCAGGTCGCCAGCATGATCCCCAGGGAAATCTCGTTGCCGTTGAAGACCACGATAAGTTCCCGCAGGAGAACGATCTGGCCAACCACGGCGCTGAACCCGATCAGGCCCAGAGCCGCTTTCAGGCTGGGCGTCGGGCGCTGCTCACACGGCATTGTGACGGGCCGCACAGGCGATGCCATTGGAACGAATTAGTCTAATGCTCTGTCCGAGAAAAGTCAGGGAGGGAATATGCTGCCAGCCGACACCTCATCGCTCAGCCGCCGCGACGCCCTCATTCAATTGCTGCGCCTGGGAGGTGCAGCCGCTGGAACGGCCGGCCTTGGCTTCTGGCTCCACGGGCGCAGCGCGCGCCCCGTGCCCGAGTTGGCGCTCAACGCCAAGCGGAGCCATACCGTCGCCAACGATCCTCAATTGCCTGACATGGCGATCATCCAGGGGGACGACCCCACCCAACTGGCGCGGCAAGCCCTCATCGAACTGGGCGGAATTCGGCGCTTCATTTCTCGCTCCGATATCGTAGTAATCAAGCCCAACATCGGCTGGGATCGCACGCCGGAACAGGCGGCTAACACCAACCCGCTGGTGGTCGCGGAAATCGTCCGCCAGTGCTGGGACGCCGGGGCTAAGCGTGTCATTGTGACCGACGTCAGCTGCAACGATCCGCGCCGCTGTTTTCAGCGGTCGGGAATCGCCGAGGCAGCACAGCGTGAAAACGCCGAGGTCATCCTCCCCGATCCTTCCCGATACAAGGAAGTGAACCTGCAGGGCGAAATTCTGCATGAGTGGCCAGTTTTGGATTCCTTCCTGAACGCCGACAAGATTATCAATATCCCGATCGCCAAGCACCACAGCCTGACCGGTACAACTCTGGGCATGAAGAACTGGTACGGCATCCTGGGCGGACCGCGGCATCAGTTGCACCAGAAGATCAACGAGAGCCTGGCAGACCTGGCTGATTTCATGCGTCCGACTCTGACCATCCTCGATTGTTACCGCGTCCTGCTGCGGAACGGGCCGACCGGAGGCAACTTGGAGGATGTCGCACTCAAGAAAACAGTGGTCGCCGGAACCGATCCGGTGGCGCTCGATGCCTACGTGGCCAAGGCCTATTGGAACCTGGAAGTGGACGCTTTGCCGTATTTAAGAATGGCGGCCAGCCGCGGCTTGGGCACGTATCAGTTCGAAAATGTAAGGACACAAATCATGAAGCTGGCATGAGCCAGAGCAAGCGTGCTCCGGATGCGGACTCCAGCTGAGTTGCTCTTGAGACCGTGCTATAATCCGTATTCGCCTGCGTGCGTATCGAGCATGCTTACGGAGGCAAATCCGTGATCTCCTCTGAAGGCGAATCCTGCGCCATCCGAAGCTTTTTATAAGACGATCATTAGACGCGAGGTCTTACCATGTCCGGCCACTCAAAATGGGCCACCATCAAGCATAAGAAGGGCGCGCTCGACGCCAAGCGCGGCAAGATTTTCACCCGCCTCATTAAAGAAATCAGCATCGCCGCCAAAAACGGCGGAGGCGATCCTGACTCCAACCCGCGGCTGCGCGGCGCCATTGTTGCCGCCAAGGCCGAAAACATGCCTGCCGATAACATCAAGCGGGCCATTCAGCGCGGCACCGGCGAACTGCCCGGCGCTACGTATGAAGAGTTCACGCTCGAAGGCTACGGCCCCGGCGGCGTCGCCATCCTGCTCGACATCAACACCGACAACCGCAACCGCACCGTCAGTGAAATCCGCCACGTCTTCGGCAAGAACGGCGGCAACATGGCGGCCGCGGGCGCCGTCGCGTATATGTTCCATAAAAAGGGCGACATTATCGTCCCCAAGTCGGCGGCGACGGTGGACGATCTGATGAACATCATCATCGAAGCGGGCGGCGAGGATGAACCGATTGACGATGGCGAGAATTGGGAAATTCTGACTGCGCCTTCCGCCTACGAAGGCATGCTCGAAGCCGTGAAGAAGGCCGGGATCACACCCGCATCTTCCAGCATCGCCTTCATTCCGCAGAACTACATCAAACTGGAAGGCGCTGCCGCCGGCACGATGATCCGCCTGATGGAGGCGCTCGAAGAGCACGACGACGTGCAGAACGTTCACGCCAACTTCGACATTGATCAGAAGTTGCTGGAAGAGGTTGCAGGTTAGTCTGCAGCAAACACGTTAACAGAGCCGCCCTGCGGGAGTCTGTTACGAAACGGCGGGCCAAGAAGTAGGAAGGAAGCGATGTTCTGAAACCGGGAC
>OMOD01000082.1 GCA_900290255.1 Candidatus Sulfotelmatobacter kueseliae | reverse complement strand
AACAATCTCAACCTACCGCAAAAGTGGGCGCCTTTTTATATTGCGTGCTATCGGGATGTTTCACCAACAACCCAGCTATCCGGGGTGGACAAAACGCTGGCACAGACCGAAACGGAAAAAAAGACTATTCTAGGTTTCCCCGAAGGCGTTTATGCCACTTGACGACAAATCCACTCGCAGAGAATTCATCATAGCCACTTCCACTGCAGCTTTGGGCGCCGCCGTGCCTGTAACCGGAACAGACCCGGTCTCACCCCTTGCAAACGATAGCGGGAATCCTGCCTCCGAGCAGATCCCATACTCGCCGGAGGAACTCTTTCAGCGTGGATCGCAACGCATCTTTAGCGGCGTGAGGGCTACTCAGATCGCGATGCCTCTGGGCGGAATCGGGGCTGGCTGCATCTGTCTAAACGGCTACGGCGGTTTGCAGGATTTCTCCATCGGGAATCGGCCTACGACGACTGCTTTGCCTGACGGCTTCACGTCGTCCAACGCTGCTTTCGCTGTCCTCCATATCAAAGGTACGTCGCCGATCACCAAACTGGTAGAGGGTCCGTTTCCGTTATTGAAGATTTACGACCAAGGACTCCAGGGCGAAGGATATCGTCGCGGAGGGTTCGAGGGGTTCCCGCGTTTTGACGAATGTACATTCCAAGGGGAGTATCCCTTCGGCGAAGCTAAGATCAGTGACTTGTCGGTCCCGTTGCGGATTACAGTCACTGCCTGGAACCCTTTCATTCCTCTGGATGACAAGAATTCGGGGATACCGTGCGCCATCCTTGAGTACACGCTCCACAACCCTACAACCCGTAACGTCGAGTATGAGTTCTCCTATCACCTGTCTCACTTGGCACCCGGATGCGGCAGCGACGGATCGAAGAGCCGAAACACCGTGATACCTGGCCGGGGTGTGTTCCTGCACAATGTGGAGAACCCGAATGCCGAAGCGTACGGTAGTGCCTGCCTGATGGTCATAGGCGATAAGCCACGCATCAAAGGGATGTGGCTCCGCAGCCCCGACTGGGAGTTTGATTCGTTGTCGGAGCTGTGGCGCGAACTGTCGACGGGAACATTCAGTACTAACGAAGGGTCGAATGATATCGATACCGGCGGACGCAACGGAGCGTCCATCCTGCTCGAAGGCGCTTTAGCCCCGGGTGTGTCCCGAACCTACCCCATCCTGATCACATGGCATTTCCCAAATTGCTACCTGCAGGTGGGCGGTGATGCGCCTGCGGGTACTTCCTCCGACGAAGAAACGCCCGGGTGCCGTTCGCTGGGGGAAGGGGCACCTCCTCCGTGGCGACCGTATTATGCCTCGGTCTGGAAAGACGCCCGCGAAGTGGCTTTCCACGTCTCGGAAAACTACTCTTCCTTGCGCTCACGCACGGTCGCGTTCAAGGAGGCTCTGTTCTCCTCCACTTTGCCGCCGTACATTCTCGACGCGGTCTCAGCCAACTTAGCCATCCTCAAGTCTCCCACCGTATTGCGCCTTGAAAATGGAGACCTATGGGGGTGGGAGGGATGCTTTCCCGATGGCGGTTGCTGCCACGGTTCCTGCACACACGTGTGGAACTATGCCCAGGCTTTCCCTCATCTCTACCCGAAATTGGAGCGGACACTCCGCGAACTTGAATTGGTCCGTTCGATGGATGAAAGCGGCCACGTTACCTTCCGCTCCGCCTTACCCGAAGGCCCCGTCAAACACGACTTCCACGCCGCTGCGGACGGCCAACTGGGCGGGATCATGAAAGTGTTCCGCGACTGGCAGATCTCTGGAGATTCGGATTGGTTGAAGAAGATGTATCCACTGGCCAAGCGCAGCCTGGATTATTGCATTCGCACTTGGGATCCAGATCACCGGGGAGGTCTGTTTGAGCCCCATCACAATACCTACGACATTGAATTCTGGGGGCCTGACGGTATGTGCACCAGCATCTATCTGGGTGCGCTCTCGGCATTCGCTACTATGGCGCGGGCCTGCGGACAGGCCGCAGACGCGGAGTTCTACGAGGAACTCTCCCGGCGTTGCGCGCACTTTATGGATGAACAGCTGTTCAATGGCGAGTACTACCAGCAGAAAGTGCAGTACATGGGTTTGCGGAATGACTCGTTCGCTCGCATGGTGGCAGAAGTGGATGAGCATAGTAGTGAAATGCTGAAGCTCCTGAAAGAGGAAGGTCCGAAATACCAATACGGTAGCGGATGCATGTCTGATGGGGTCATCGGAGCGGGGATGGCTCGGACCTACGGAATCGACACGTCCCTGGCCCATGAGCATGTCCGAAAAAATCTACAGGCCATTTTCGACCACAATTTCAGGACTGACCTCGCGCAGCACGCCAATGCGCAGCGTCCTGGATATGCCATGGGACACGAACCTGGATTGCTGGTGTGTACCTGGCCCAAGGGCGGAAAACCCACGTTACCTTTTGTATATTCCGATGAAGTCTGGACCGGCATTGAATACCAGGTGGCGTCGCATCTCATTGCGGAGGGTTTCGTCAGAGAGGGACTGACCATCGTTAAGGCTTTGCGCAGCCGTTATGATGGCCGCGTTCGAAATCCCTGGAACGAATACGAATGTGGAAACTATTACGCTCGTGCCATGGCCAGCTACGCGCTGCTGGGCGCGTTGGCGGGGTTTCGCTACTCGGCTGCGCAGAAGACGTTGTGGTTTGGTCCCGCGGTGCCAGTTCGTCCGTTCACAACGTTCTTCTCCACGGCTTTCGGCTTCGGCACGATTGCGCTTGACCGTCGTTCGCTCCATATTCAAGTGATCGAAGGAGAGTTGTCTCTCGAAAAGCTCGTGCTGGCCGAGGGTGAGAAGATCAGGACTCTGGATTGGAAAACAACCGTGCGACCCGGTAGTCCAGGCAGCCTGAACATCTGAGTCAGTATGTCGACCAGTAACTGATGAAACCAAGCGTTTACGCTCAACCCCCCGTCCGGGTCAATGAGCGTTAACAGGATGTTTCAACATCTCTAACCACAGTCGGTCGTGTCAAGGGACTTGGGCTTTGGTTTTTGTGAGTTCGAGGACACGTTTCCCTG
>OMOD01000087.1 GCA_900290255.1 Candidatus Sulfotelmatobacter kueseliae | reverse complement strand
TGCATGAACCTGGTCTGGAGAAACTAAGGAAGCGATTAACCAGGAGGCCAGAAGGGACAAAAAGCGTGCCGTGAACCGAGATTTTTCAACAGACACAGGCCTTTACACAAGCTTGCGCCTTTTCTTCGCCTTTTTGCCGGTCAATGAGTGATAACGCGATGTTTCACCAACTGACCCTTCGGGACGCCACCAACTTCCACACTTTCATTGACTTGCCCTACCTCCAGTCCTAATATTTCAGCCCAATGATCGGACAGACCATCTCGCACTACCGCATCGTCGAAAAGATCGGCGCTGGCGGCATGGGAGAAGTCTATCGCGCCCGCGACGAGCACCTCGCCCGTGATGTCGCTATCAAAGTCCTTCCGCCCGGTACGCTCACCGACGGATCCGCTCGCAAGCATTTCCACAAAGAAGCTCTGATTCTCTCGCAGCTCAATCATCCCAACGTCGCCACCATTCACGACTTCGACACGCAGCAAAACGTGGACTTCCTGGTGATGGAGTACATCCCCGGAATCACACTCAGCGAGAAAGTGGCTGCCGGAGCGCTGCCGGAGAAGGAAGTCCTCCGTCTGGGCGTGCAGCTGGCGGAGGGCTTGGCGGCAGCCCATGAACACGGGGTCGTTCATCGTGACCTGAAACCCGGCAACTTGCGGGTCACGAGCGACGGACGGCTGAAGATTTTGGATTTCGGACTGGCCAAGCTGTGGCGTCCAGTCACGGCGAGTGCCGCGACGGAGAGTCTCAGTGAGCCGCAAGCAATGGCGGGAACTCTGCCCTACATGGCACCGGAGCAGTTGCTGGGGGGAGAGATTGACGCTCGCACTGACATTCATGCCGCCGGGTTGGTGCTGTACGAGATGGCCACGGGGCGGTACCCGTTTGCCGATGTAGAAAACTCGCAACTGATCGGTGCCATTCTACACAGGCCGCCACGACCGCCGACCTTTCTCAAAACCAGGTTGTCTCCAGAACTGGAGAGGATCATCGGGAAATGTCTGGAGAAGGAACCGGAGAACCGCTACCAGTCGGCCAAAGAACTGGCGATTGACCTGCGACGGCTGCAGACACCGAGTGCGGCGAAGGTGGCCGAAGTTCCTGTTGCGGGCAGGAAACTGTGGAAGGTTCTGGTTCCCGCTGCCTTGGTACTTGTCATAGCTGCAATCGTGGGAGCGTTCTACTTGCGCTCGCGCCAGGCCGCGGCGCGTCTGACCGATAAGGACACGGTTGTTCTTTCCGATTTCGACAACAAGACGGGCGATCCGATCTTCGACGACACGCTCAAGACGGCGCTCAACGTTTCTCTCCGGCAATCGCCCTTCTTGAATGTGCTCTCCGATCAGCAAATCGCGGAGACCTTGCAACAGATGACCCGTCCTGCGGACACGAAACTGACGCCCGCGGTGACCCGCGAGCTTTGCCAGCGGACGGGCAGCAAGGCTTACGTTGCGGGAACGATTGGCGGTCTGGGCAGCGAATATGTGCTGGGGCTGAAGGCGGTGAATTGCCAGAACGGAGACACGTTGGCCGAGGAGCAGGTGACGGCGGCGTCCAAGGAGAAGGTGCTGGACGCACTGGGCGAAGCGGCATCTAAGCTGCGCACTGAGTTGGGCGAATCGCTGGCTTCGGTGCAGAAGTTTGATGTCCCCCTCGCACAGGCCACGACGTCTTCACTGGAAGCCCTGAAAGCGTACAGCCTTGGCCGAAGGGCCTTTCACGAGAAAGGCTACGCCGCAGCCCTGCCGTACGATCAACGTGCTATCGAGCTTGACCCGAATTTTGCCCTGGGCTACGACTGGGTTGGACTTGACTACTCTAGTCTTGGCAAGGAAGAGCGGGCCCGCGAGTACCTTACCAAAGCGTTTCAGTTGCGGGCACATGCTAGCGAGTGGGAAAAACTGGACATTACCATCGACTACTATGTCGTTGTCACCGGAGAACTGGATAAAGCGGCCCAGACAACTCAAGAGGCGATTGAGACCTACCCACAAATATACGGATTTTACTTCAGTTTGGGCGAAATGTTGGCCGGACAGGGGCAGTACGAAAAAGCCACGGAAATCGAGAGGCAAGGCAAGCTCCTTCGACCAGATCAAGTGCCTTTTTACGACGATCTCGCCGCCTACGCCCTTGCCTTGCAGCGTTTCGACGACGCGCGGCAGATCATCCGCGAGGCGCAGGCGCGAAAGCTGGATGACATCCCGCTTCACCTCACTCTTTACGCTCTTGCCTTTCTCGGGGCGGACTCTGTGGCGATGGCGGAACAGCAACAGTGGTTTGCGGGTAAGCCTAGTTATGAGAATTTGGGACTTTCGCTCGCATCCGACACCGAGGCGTATGGCGGTCATCTTGGTAAGGCGCGGGAACTGACCAAGCGGGCTGTGGACTCCGCCATCCGGGCTGACAGCAGGGAAAGGGGAGCACTATGGCAGGCGAATGCTGCTCTCGAACAAGCCGCCTTCGGCAATTCTACGGAAGCTCGGCAGACGGCGGCAGAGGCTTTGAAGCTGGCCCCCGCGAGTCAGGGGGCCGAGGTCGAAGCCGCGCTTGCGTTTGCCATGGTGGGTGATATGGCACGAGCCGAATCATTGGCACAAGATCTAGGGAAACGCTTCCCCCTGGACACCCAGATGCGGTCGCTCTGGCTGCCAGCAATTCAGGGGCAATTGGCGCTGTATAGGAAGAACCCGACCTCGGCTCTGAATGCCCTGCAAGCTCCTTCGGCCATTGAGTTGGGAAATACGTTCGTCAACAGTATTTCCTGCCTCTATCCGGTGTATGTACGCGGAGAGGCCTACTTGGCAGCCGGACAGGGCAGTGCCGCCGCCGCCGAGTTTCAGAAGATTCTCGACCACAGCGGCATCGTCTCGAACTGTTGGACGGGAGCATTGGCGCATCTGGGAGTGGCGCGTGCCAACGCCTTGCAGGCGAGAACCTCGCAGGGTGCGGATGCCGATGCCGCCCGTGTTCGAGCGCTCACCGCCTATAAAGACTTCCTCACTCTCTGGAAAGACGCGGATCTCGACATCCCCATCCTGAAGCAAGCTAAGTCGGAGTACGCGAGACTGCAATAGCAGGAAAAAGTCCTTTTTGTTGCTTGCTGCCTGGCAGCAATTGTTGTTAACAGGCAACTCATTGAGGACTGGCCGTCTGGGTCGACGAGTGATATCGACGATATGGCATCAACCATGCCTGGCCCCTATGCAAGCTTATGCACATGGGCAAAGGACCTCCGGCTTGCCAAAACAAGAGTGACCCGCGTCACAGACGCAACGCGCTCCTTCGCATAGCATGGCAGCGCCCAATCTCTCGCCTTTTGGAAGGGCCTCGCAACCGTTGAGACGCAGCACCCCTTGAGGCGAATGCCCGAATTCTCGGGAAAACACATCCTTCCGCTCCAACCGGAGCTAGCTCACGGAGGATAATCATGAAACCAATCCGCATTCTGGTGTTGATCATTTTCACGTGTCTTCTTTCGTGCGAGTGGCTGCAGGCCCAAACTCCCACTCCGCCATCCAACCTAAACCGTCTCATCCCACACTTCCCGCGCACACCAGGTGTCCCGAAGGCCAGGCAGCTTCTGCGCCGCGCCGAGGTCACACGCCTGCCAGCGCTGGCCACGCAGTCTGTCGTCTCGGTTCAGTGTCCGCCGGAGGCGCAAGCACTGGGAGCCGTGTGCGGCTATGTTAAAGTGCCCCTCGACCGTAAGCACCCGGGGCAGGGGACAGTTCCAATCAACTTCGAGCTTTATCAGCACGCAGGTTCCAGTCCAGCGGAGAGCGCGATTCTGGTCAACCACGGCGGGCCAGGCCTTACGACGACCGGTTTTCGCGACTTGTGGCTTTCTTTGTTCGGGCAGAACCTAGACGTGCATGACCTGCTCCTCATCGACGATCGGGGCCGCGGGCTTTCCGGCACGATCGATTGTGAGGAACTGCAGCACGGCACGGTGCCGTCGCTTGACCAAGCGATAGCGGATTGCGCCGCCCAACTGGGAAATGCCGCCAGTTGGTATGGCACCGGTGACATTGGCCAGGATACGGAGGCGGTTCGGGCCGACCTCGGCTACGACAAGGTGGACTACTACGGACTCTCTTACGGGGGAGCCGACGTGAGTGCATATGCCACTCGCTTCGGAGAGCATCTGCGCTCGATCGTCCTAGACGCACCCGTCGGGACGCCCGGCTTGGGGAAGGCTTTCGCACTCGACCGATACCGGGCCCACGCCGAGCCCGGCATGGTGAGCCTGGACTGTCAGCGCTCGCCGACCTGTTCCCCTGATCATCCTATTCCGCAGGCTGAACTCGACGCCCTCATTTGGACCGTTCGACTCAGCCCGGTGGAGGGAGACGCGTATGACGCCAACGGCAACCTCATGCACGTCCGGATCGACGAGAATGCCCTCCTCAACTATGTGATCGACAACCCAACCGGAATATTCTCTAGCACCGGTGAGATCCTAGCCGCAGCCAATTCGCTCTGGCAGGGAGACTCGAAACCACTACTGCGACTGGGTGCCGAAGGCTACTTCCCGATCCTGGGTGACGCTGGTGACCCGACCTACCTCTCAGTTGGTGCCGTGATGGCCACGCTTTGCGCAGACCAAACCCAGGCGTTTAACTGGTCCCAACCGCTACCGGAGCGATCCGAGCAGTTTGCGGACGCAGTCTCGGATCTACCGCTCTGGTACTTCGCGCCCTTCTCCAAGGAGGTTGGGGCCGGATTGGTATTCAGCATAGGGAATAGGACCTGCCTTTACTGGGAGAAACCCACTCCCTCCTCGCCCGTCGCACCACCTGACGCGACCTACTCTCTCGCTCCCACGCTGGTCTTGACCGGCGACCTCGATAACAGCGCTCCAACCCCCGAAGTCAGCAAAGTAGCAGCCCTCTTTCCCAACAGCACTCTTGTACCTGTGGTAGAGGCTGGTCATGGGACCGTCTTTTACACACGATGTGCAGCGAACCTCCCTTGGGAGTTCATCGAGACTCTGCAGGTCGGGGACACCACCTGCACAAAGACACCTGAGACCGTATGGCCCGCAGTCGGACGCTTCCCGCTGCTGGCCAAATTCGCCCGCCCTGCCGACGTTGATCCCAATGGACAGAACCAGATTGGGGTGGCTGAGCGCAAGGTGGTAACTGTTGCTGTGGCAACTGCCACCGACGCCCTGCAGCGCGGCATAATCGGCTCGGGCACCGGAGTAGGCCTGAGGGCTGGCACGTTCCAGACGAATTACGGCCCCCCGTGGACGACGACCCTCACGGGTTGCGCCTTTGCTACCGACGTCACCGTAAACGGAACCGTCACGTGGGGATCGGACAATTCGCTGGTAGCCGACTTGGTCGTTAGCGGGCCCGGGACCGCCGGCGGTACCCTGCACGTCGAGGGGTGGTGGATGGCCGGGCTCATCAGCTCGGCCCATGGGTCGGTGGGCAACTTCAACGTCAGTGGCACGCTCGGTGGCAAACAGGTGGCCGTGCTCGTGCCGAATGCATAAACAGAAGGCAAGAAGCTTCAACTAACTCCTGTGCCATTTCCTTCGTGACTTAAGTCCGCCGCCCGATGTTTGGGCGGTTTTTCTTCGACCTCACGCCGAGTGCGGTTGCGCGGCGACTTCTGTTATCGCATTCTAAGAGGGCGCCCCTTATGGAGTAGGTTGTCGTGGTCGGACATGACCACC
>OMOD01000075.1 GCA_900290255.1 Candidatus Sulfotelmatobacter kueseliae | reverse complement strand
GATCCGAACCGACCCCTTGATACGGGAGGCGTCGGGGTCGTAATAACCATGGCTGCGAACGTCCACCAGCAGGACCTTCCCCGCCTCATCCGACGCTAGCTTCCTGGCCAGTTCCTCTACCTGCACTCGCGGCACGACCTTATACACCAGGTTCTTGCGATAGATCCACACCCGGTAAGCGGTGTACACAACGGCCGCGGTGAGCAGCACTTCTCCAAACACATGGCCGGCAGTCTGAAATCCACGGGTAATCGCCGCCAGGAAATCGTGGAACAGGAAGCCCAGGCTGCCATAAGCCAAGATGTACAGTGCCGCGCCGGTTAGATCGAAACGCAGGAATTGCAGCGGGCGCATCCTCATGCTTCCCGCCAGCGGAGGCGCCATGGTGTTTACACCTGGAATAAACTTGGCGATCAACAGCGTCAGCTTTCCGCGCTTGTAAAATGACTCGGCCGAGCGCAGGACGCAACTCTCCGGGTTCACCGACAACCGGCACAGAATGGCCAGCAGGGTCCAACCCATGTACCGGCCCAATACGAAGAGCAGCGTGTCACCCAGCAAGGCCGCGGTCAATGCCAAACCCAAGGTCAGCGGGCCATTCAGCGCTTTGGAGGCGACGCCTGCCCCGGCTGCCACCAGCGCCAGAGCCGCCGGTACCGGCAGGCCGATGGCTTCCGACAACACCACCAGGAAGGTCAGAAGGTAGCGATGCCGCGCGATCAGTGAGAAGAGCGGATTCACGGGATTAGAGGGCGCTAAGTTTCGTTGCCAGTATAAACAAAAAAGGGCGGCGCTTTCGCCGCCCTGAATTCTTGCTGGGTCCGCCTTACTGCACCATTTTGACGCTCATCACGTGAATGGCGCCTTTGTCCGCATAAACGTGCGCGCTCAGCAGGACGTGGTGACCATCATGACCCTTGAGGGCTTCGGGATTCATGACATCCCACGACTTCTGGTCTTTGTCCGCGACGAAGGTCGCCTTATCGCCGTCGAATTTCACCGTGCCCTTGATGTTTTTCAAAGGCGCGGCTGCGGCCGCTTTGTTGGGGGACTGTCCCATGGTGTCTTGCGCGATGGCGGTAACAGTGATCATCATGACTGAAAGTGCCAGTGCTAAAACCAACAGCTTTTTCATTTTCGGTTCTCCTTAGACATTTGAATTGAAGTGGTGGGTTATTTCCCCAATTGTATTACGAAGCCCGGGCCAAAACGGATTTACCCTACTTCTCTCTTCCGACCACGTACTCCGGGGCCCACAGCAGCGCCCGCTTGGTTTCGCTGTCGGGAAAACTGCAAATCGCATTCCGTGCCAGCCCGGCATATTGCAGGGCGCGCTGCTGGGCGGCATCAATCGAGCCATAACGGTTCAAGATCTCCAGGATTGCCGCGTGGCTCACGCCGTCGAAAGCCTGCTCCCGCATCACCGTGCTGATCATCTCGCGCTCCCGCGGGCTGCACCGTTCCAGAGCGTGGATCACCGCCATCGTGACTTTGCCCTCTCGCAGATCGCTGGCCACCGGCTTGCCCAGAACGCTTTCCGAGGCCGTTAGATCCAGCACATCATCCACGATCTGAAACGCCATTCCCAGGTCCCGTCCATATTGCGCCAGATTTTCTTCCTGCTCTGCCGTCGCACCACCCAGGATGGCGCCGATTCGCATGCACACCGAAAACAGGCACGCCGTCTTGCGATAAATCAGCTCAAAGTGTTCATCCAGCGAAATCAGCTTGCCCAGCTTCTCCATCTGCAGCAGTTCGCCTTCCACCATCTGCTGCGTCAGGTCGATCAGCGTATCCAGCGTGCGGAAGTTGCGTTCCTGCACCGCGATTTTGAAGGCCTGCATGTACAGCCAGTCGCCCGCCAGCACGCACTTCGAATTTCCCCACTGCGTGTTCGCGGCCGGCCGGCCGCGCCGGGTCTGGGCTTCGTCAATAATGTCGTCATGCACCAGGGTCGCGGTGTGAATGATCTCCATCACCGCTCCCAACTTGATGGCGCCGCGTCCCGAGTAATCAAACAGTTTGGAGGAAAGCAACAGCAGCATGGGGCGGATACGCTTGCCCCCGCCCGCGCGCAAGTATTCGCCAATCTCGGTGATGGCCTCTACTCCAGAGACCGTGTCCCGTCCGAATTCCCGCTCGATGGCAGACAAATCCGCGCGCAGCAACTCGAAAATCTCTTTCCCGTTGATGGCAGGCGATGTGCTCAAGCTTTGCTCAATTGCTCCGGTAATTTGTAAACTGCATATCAATGCCATAATCCCGCTGCTTCAGCAGCGCCATGATTTCCTGCAGCGTATCACGGTCCTTGCTGCTCACCCGCACCAGGTCTCCCTGGATCGAGGCATTCACCTTCTTCTTGCTGTCCTTGATCGCCTTCACGATTTCGCGCGCCTTCTCGATCGCGATGCCCTGCTGCATGGTGATGCGCTGTTTCGCCGTGCTGCCCGCGGCTGGCTCGACCGCACCATAAGTCAGCCCCTTAAGCGGCACGCCGCGCTTCACCAGTTTCTGCTGAAAAACATCATTCACCGCCTTCAGCTTGTACTCGTCGATGGAGTGCAGCACGATCGCGTCCTTGCCTTCCAGTTCAATCATCGACTTCGAATCCTTCAAGTCGAAGCGGGTGTGCACTTCCTTCAGCGCCTGCTGGATGGCGTTGGAAACTTCCTGCAAGTCAATCTTGCTCACGATGTCAAACGTATTCTCTGGCATGGTATTTAGACAGATTACCCCGGTCTCCGAAAAGATTCTTGCTACCAAACTAAATGGTAGCGGGCCAGTTTGTCATCCAACCCTCTGAGAACTGAAAGCTGAGACTGAGAACTGCTTCCAAATCAAGCCGTGTCGAATCGACCCTCCTAGGTGGTGCCGGCGGGATCGCATGAGAAGAAGCGGTAGAAGTTCTTGGCAGTCTGTGCGGCCATGTCTTCCGTCGAAAGCCCACGCAACTCGCCCAGTTGCCGCGCCGTTTCCCGCACAAATGCCGGCTCATTGCGTTTGCCCCGATGCGGCACCGGAGCGAGGTACGGACAGTCCGTTTCAATCAACATCCGGTCCGCCGGAACTTCTTTCGCCGCATCTCGAATCTGCTGCGCTTTGGGAAAGGTCACGTTCCCGGCAAAAGAAATCATGAATCCAAGGTCCAGCGCGCGTTTCGCGTGGTCCCACGTGCCCGTGAAACAATGCAGAACGCCCCCGATCCCGCTACCCGCCCAATGCTGCGAAATCAATTCCAGGCACTCCTGCCAGGCATCGTCACTCCCCTCCGACGGCCGGCAGTGAATCACGATCGGCAGCTTGACCGAGCGCGCCAGTCCCATCTGCTTCACGAACACCTGCCGTTGCACCTCTCGCGGCGAATGGTCGTAAAAATAATCGAGCCCAATTTCACCCCACGCAATGACCTTGGGTCGCTTTGCCAGTTGCTCAAGTTCCCCGAAGGCCGCATCGGTCGCCAACCTTGCTTCATGGGGATGAATGCCGACGGTCGCGTAGATGAATTCGTACTGCTCGGCCAGCTTGATGCCGCAATCTAGACTCCCTGGCCCGTCGCCGTTTCCAATTGCGACAATGGTCTCAACGCCTGCTTCGCGCGCACGTGAGATCACCTGCTCTCTATCGGCTTGAAACTGTTCGCCGTCAAGATGAGCGTGGGAATCGACGAGAACCAGTCGTTGGTCGTTGGTCATTGGTCGCTTGCGCAGACGTTCGTTGTTGCAGATTTCCTTTGTGTGCCTTTGTGGTTGATGGTTCTCACTTCAACTTCGCTCCCACCGGGACATCTTCCAGAAAACTCGCCAGCACCGGCTTTCCGCCTTCTACTGACGCCGCCAAAATCATGCCGTTCGATTCCAGCCCGCGCAGCTTGCGCGGGGCAAGGTTGGTCACAATCGCCACTTTCCGCCCCACCAGCACTTCTGGCGCGTAGGCCTCGGCGATGCCTGCCACCACTTGCCGGACTTCGTTGCCGAGATCAACTTCCAGCCGCAGCAATTTGTCCGCTCCCTGTACCTTCTCGGCCACTTTGACTTGTCCGACCCGCATTTCGATTTTCGTGAAATCATCGATGCCGATTTTTCCTTCTGGAATCGGGCTTGCAGCCTTCGTTGTGGTGGCTGCTGCAGGTTTGACTGGCGGCTGCGGCTCACTTGTCGCTGGAGTCGGCCCAGGTGCTCGTCCCTGTTCTTCCATCTTTTGCATCCTTTCGAGTGCGCTCTTGTCTGCTCGCGGAAACACCGGGCCAACGCTCCCGAGTTTTGTTCCCAACTCGAGTTGTCCCCACTTCAGGTCCGCCAGCCGGAACATTTTGATATCGCCCAAACCAAGCTGGGTCCAAATCTTCGCCGTCGCTTCCGGGATTACCGGATGCACCAGCGCGGTCACAATTCGCAACGCTTCCGCGCTGGTGTATAGCGCCGTTGCCAACCGCGCGCGGCTGTCTTCATCCTGCTTTTCACCCAGCACCCAGGGCTCGTTTTCCACGATGTACTTGTCTACCGCCGCCACCAGGCTCCAGGCAACCTCGAGCGCGCGCGAGAACTGATACTGATCAAACAGCGTATCGCACTCCGCAATGACCCTGCCTGCGAACTCCGCAATCGCGTTGTCGGCTGCACGGCGCGCCACTTCCCCCGAAGGATACGGCACCTCGCCGCGGAAATACCGCCTGATCATGGCCAGCGTTCGGCTCGCCAGATTTCCCAACCCATTCGCCAGATCGGAGTTATAACGCTGCACCAGCGCATCGAAAGAAAAAGATCCATCTTGCCCAAACACCACTTCGCGCAGCAGAAAGTAACGCAACGCGTCCTGGCCCAGCACTTCAAGAATCGTTTCCGCGCGCACAATATTCCCGCGCGACTTCGACATCTTGTTCTCTTCAAACAGCAACCAGCCATGCGCCAGGATCCCCTTCGGCTCCGGCAGGCCAGCCGCCATCAGAAACGCAGGCCAATAGACGCAGTGAAACCGCACAATCTCTTTGCCGATCATCTGCGCATCCGCCGGCCAGAACTTCGCATACAGCTTGGCATCGTCCGATCCATATCCCAGAGCCGTGATGTAATTCGACAACGCATCCATCCAGACATAGATCACGTGCTTGGGATCATCCGGCACCGGAATGCCCCACGAGAACGTGCTGCGGCTGATAGAAAGATCGCGCAGGCCGGAACGCACGAACGAAACTACTTCATTGCGCCGTGTCTCCGGTCGTATGAAGTCCGGCTGCTCGTAGAGCTTCAGCAGTCTGTCCTGAAACGCTGACAGTTTGAAAAAGTAGTTTTCTTCCTTCACCGTTTCCGTCGGGCGCCCACACTCCGGGCAGGGCGCACCCGGCCCGGCCGCATCCACGTAGAGTTCGTCGAAAACGCAATATTGGCCGGTGTAGTGGTCCTTGTAGATGTAGCCGTTGTCGCGGATCTTCCGCCACACCGCCTGCACTCCGAGTTTGTGCCGCTCCGA
>OMOD01000079.1 GCA_900290255.1 Candidatus Sulfotelmatobacter kueseliae | reverse complement strand
AAGGCATGTATAAGAATGGTCAGTTTTGAACGATCAATTTTGAACAGGTCCACGTAAAAGGGCGGCAACTGTCCGAACGCGATTCGACCAGCCCCGCTTCCATAGCAGGCGCGACACGAAGGGGCCGAGCATTCGTGGGGTTCTGCAACCATCGCACAAAAGCACCACTAGCTGGCTTTCCCTTTGGCAACTTAACGAACAGACAACTGTCTCAAAATCCCGTTTACACTCATCATGGGGTCAATGAGCACCGCCAGGCGGAAGACCGACCAGTTCCGCCAGCGCCTGCCAGTGCCTAGGATGCGGGCGGCGTCTGCCTCGGCGGATGTCGGACGCATACAGAATTGAGACTCCGATTGCTGAAGCAATCTGCGAAAGACTTATATTTCTGAGCAGGGGTTGAATTTGCTTCGCGTATGCTTCTTCCGTGAGCCAAGCTGGTTGGCTGGATGGCTGCCAGTTTCGTTGGGCCGTCTGCTGGCGATGCTGTGTTGCGGCAACTCGCGCTCTGGACTGAGCGGACTTCGAGGCTACGCGTCCCCGTTTCGCCACTTCCAGCATTCTCTTTCTTGAGACTTCGATTGCACAGGTAGCGCAGCGAGTGCTGGCGGTAGCAACAGCCTTCCCGCATCCAAGGCAGACATTTTGCGGCTGGGGCGGATTGCTAAGGGGAGGACACGCAGTGCCTTTGGCTTCACGCTTGTTAGCCTGAGTCAACCGCGTAGCCAATGGGGTGTCGGGTTTGCGAATGGTTGACCAGAACGCACGAGCGACCCATTCCGCTATCGGTGCAACGGCCCGACCCCAGGTCGGGGCGGTCTCGGCCAGACGGGCAGCGAACGACCCCATCAGTCGGCAGTTGCCGTCTCTCTGCTCGAAAAACCACTCCCGTCTGAGCGGCTGGTGCGTGACCCAGTCAATCAAGTAGGAGTCAATTTGAGCGCGAATTGGCTCCATGAGGTCGCAGGCCAAACTATCGCGAGCAGTCGTATCGGTGTGCAATACGCCGAGTCCCGGATCGAGCCCCATCGCGCTGGCGGCGAGTCGCGCTTCTGCCTCTGCCAGCGAGTACAAATAGTTCAAGATGGCGTTTGGCGGGTTGCAAGCGAGTCGGGGCGATCCAGTAAGCGGCGAGATGCGCGCGCCAAAACTGCGCCAGTGGGCGGCTAGTCGAGACTCATCTTTTCTAGGAAAATTGATCGGCAGCGTACGCCACGCAGACCAATAGGCGCGGGCTGCCTGCGACTCGATCAGCCGAACCGTCGTGATGCTGTCTGCCGTGGGCAGCTCGACCCGGAATTGGGCGATGCTGTCAGCGGTTGTAGAATCGAGCAGTTTGCGACGTGCAACGAGTTCCTGTGCGGTCAGCTTTTGGCTGATGAGTTCTCGTGCTATACGCAAGGCCACCCCGGACGAATGCGCGAGAGCCTGAGCACGCCGGAGCTTGGCATCCGAAGGACGGACCGGCCCGGTTACGGCCAGCACCTTCCCATTGCGATCAAGCATGGTGAACGCTGCATCTTGGTCCGCGAGCCAGCGCAGTGCTGCCAGCGACACGAACCCATCAGAGCCAATGCAGACCAACCGTTTCAGCCCGTGGCCCACGCGGGCGAGCCGAATCTTGCGGCGCTCTAGCCCGATGCCGTCCTCGATTTCAAGATGGCCCGACTGCATCCGCACTTTGATTCCAAAGCCAGTGAGGGTGAGAACGCCAGTTTTGCCTACAGGGGATTTGCGATAGATGTTTTGTTGCGGTAGGGTGCTCGAAGCTGCCATTAGAGCCAATGCCTCCTATGGTGGTCAGGGCTTGTCGGCTGCGCTAACAGTCGGCAGGCCCGCTTTTACGGAACAAGAAAACCTCTTCACATAAAGTCAATACCCGTTGCCGGGAGCAGCGTGTCAGGAATCGTCGTGCGGCACCAGCGACAGGCGTGATCATGGGAAGGTCCGCTGTACCCACACGAACACTCAATGTAGTACTCGCACCGGAGAATCTGGTGAGCACGCTTCGCTCTTGCGCGTTCCTCAGCACAGATGTCGCGAGAGCGGCGAGCAGTCACCACTCCTAGTCCCGCCAAAGAATCCGCGATGAAATTGATCTGTGTTGTCCGCCGTTTCGGAAATAAGCGCTCGTTCTTGACTTTCAGAATGAGGGGAGCGCGAGACGGGATGAAATCACATTCACCTACAAAAGCCTGGCGAAAGGCACTAACCACATCGTCCTCAGTTTGTGCCTCCGAAAGTTTCGGCCAGAGACGGTCCCAGATGTTGGCTAGAAATCCTCGGTAATTGCCAGCCCGCAGAGAGACCTCGCCAGGCGGGAAGTTCGGTTTCGGTCCCCGGCGAGCTTTTTCAGAAGGCGGGTCAAGGGAAATTTGAGCTGCCGTTTTCGCTTTTTTTGACCTTGCCATACTTGCGGGAATCTCCAGTCAACCAAGGAATATTATACGTTAAATTGTCAGTCTACGCCAGTTATTATGCGTAAGACCGATCAAGGTTATCTTGTACAAGTTATTGCAACATAATGACTTAGATGAATCTCTCATGTAATAATCAGCCGAAAGAAATAGGCGCATGGCAGAGAAATTCTGAGAGGAGAGTTTAGCCGATGAGCCGTCAACACTCACACTCCCGCAATCGCCGAGACGTGCGCAAAAAGGGAAGGCGATCACTACGGAACCAATCCATGAAGGCCCAGGCTCGCGGTGGAAGGAAACCTAGGGCCAAAAGTACAAACGAACCGAGACGAGTTTTATCTCGTCACGATACCTCGCGCAAGCGCAAGGCTGCGTTTGAACTGCTCAGACGTCGACGCCAGGATGATCTTACTTGGAAGAGTGCTGAAGAACAGGCTGGCATTACTCGCCGAACGGCAGAGCATCTCCTTCCGCGTGCATTCTTCCGTGACGAACGGGGCCGACTTCAGGCGCGTGGATATGACCCGTATACGCGCAAGCTGAAAATACACACAACTAAGCCAGGGGAATTTAGGTTGCTTCGCGCACGCGGCAGCCGCAAAGCAAGTCTCGTGGGGACGTGGAGCAACGCAGTCAAGGCTGCCGGGCTGCGCAACTTCTCACTCATAGATGCCTTCCCTCGCAACATCTTTATAGACGGTGTCCGTCTCGCTACATCTCACTATGAAGTCTCCCGCATCGCTGCGGCTACTGCAGAGAGCGAGGAACCGTTCGAAGACATTTATGCCCTAGTAGGTGCTGCGTGACCTTGCGGCAACGATGCACGTTTTGTGATAGGCCTGCAACGGAATGGCATCATGTTGCGGGCCGCAACAATTGCAGTTGGTTTCGTGTGCCGATGTGTACGCAGCACCACCAGATGGTTACGAGAGCGTATTACAGCGCAAACCCCAACATGATGAAACCTGCGATGAATCTTGAGGAAAGGACCAAACGCGCTCGTGAAGGATGTCATGTCTTTCTCTGGTTACTGGATCACCCTGAGCAGATTGATCCAGAAAGGATCTTAGGATGAGTAAAACAAAGAATGAGCCTCGCAACCATCATTCAGGCAGCCGTTCGGTGCGAGCGGGGTGTGACCTTGTCGTTGAACCTAACCGCTTGCCGATCTTTCTCCGGGCGCACACGGTCAAGGTCGAAAAGCAGCCAAAGGCTCCACCGAAAGCAGTTACCCCAACGCCTCCATGCTGGCCAGACCGGGCTCTGCTCTTCGACACCGAGACCCGGACTTCTATTGATCAGACCTTGATGTTCAGCGTCTACCGCACCTGCACTTTTATTGACGGAAAGTATCGCTGCGACGAAGAAGGCTTGGTCTACAACAAGCTCTCAAAAGAAGAACTAAACACGATCTGGACATTCTTCACGGAGAGTGCCCCGGACATCGAAGTGCCCAGCTTCCCGCCCAAGATAAGATTTCGGCTGCATCACTCATTCCCCGAGTTCATGGAACGAGTGTTCTTCCCCGCGCTGCGTGAGGGATGGCTCATCGCGGGCTTCAACCTTCCGTTCGATATCAGCCGTCTCATAGTCCCCGTTCCAGCACCGATGGCCAACCCCGGTTGGCGAAAGACGCGCAACGGAGGCTTCTCTCTCAACCTCTCAAAACTCTGGTGGGAAAAAACCCAATGCTGGATTACAAATCCGTACCGCCCGCCGATCATCATCGAGGCAAAAGATGCGCGAACGGCCTTCATCTCACGCGGATCGACCATGTGCCCGGCAGAATGGAAAAATCAAGCTAGGCTGCTGGATGTTGGCACATTGTTATTCGCGCTCTTCGATCGACATCTCGGGGTGGGTGACTGGTGTCGTTATTTCCGCGAAGAACGAAAACTCGATTGGGTACACGAGAAGCTGGACCACGAACCTAGCGGCCACGTCACACTCGAAGAGTTGCAGTATTGCAGGCGTGACGTGCAATACACGCAGGACCTTTTGAATTGCGCCAAGGCTGAGTTCGATCTTTATGGGCTGGACGATCTGCTTCCAGATAAAGCCTATAGTCCAGCGTCTCTGGGTAAGTCCATTTTTCGGCAAATGCGTATCACTCCACCATCCGATAAGTTCAAAGTTCCACACGAACTGCAGGGCATATTTATGCAAGCTTACTTTGGCGGGAGGTCCGAGTGTCATACGCGAAAGATAAAAGTGCCTGTCATGCGGCTCGATTTTTTGAGCCAATACCCAAGCGTCAACACAAATATGGGCAATTGGGAAATCCTCACAGCCGAAAGTGTTTCGTTTCCGGAAGCGACAAGCGAAGTGCACGATTTTCTCAAGAGCGTGACTCTGGACGAGTGCTTCGAGCCATCATTTTGGAGAAAACTCAGGTTCTTCGCGTTGATTCAACCGAACGACGATATCCTTCCTGTGCGTGCACCATTTGATCCCAAAGATCCCCAACATCTGAATATCGCGGACAGCCGCTTCAGCAGCGAGAAGCCAGTCTGGTGTGCAGGCCCCAAAATCGTTGCTTCGATAATTCGAACTGGACGAGTTCCCAATGTACCGAGAGCTATCCGCATCAAGCCGGAAGGTCGCCAGCCAGGGATGAAGCCGATGACGCTTCGCGGGGTCGTAGAGATCGATCCTTATCACGATGACTTTTTCAAGGTGCTGATCGAGCAGCGCAAGGCAAATGAGTCAGATAAAACGTTGAAGCACGCGTTGAAAGTTATCGCCAACGCGACTGCTTACGGAGCCTTCGTCGAGTTGAACGAACAACGGGAGTCAGCCCCGGTAGAGCTGGACGTGTTTTCCGGCGAACATCATCACAATCAGCCCGCCCGCGACCTAGAAGTGCCGGGCAAGCTGTACTTTCCAGCACTGGCAAGTTTGATCACGTCTGGCGGGCGGCTGCTTCTCGCAATGGCAGAACAATGCGTTATAGACGCGGGCGGCACATGGCTCTTCTGTGATACCGACTCCATCGCGGTGGTTGCATCTCCAAAGGGCGAAACTGTCTACCCGACCCGTCCGGAGGAAGAATGCGCGATGGATCAACGCGAGATCGCTCCTATTCCGGTTCTTCGACACGCTGAAGTACTGAAGATAGCTCGCCGCTTCCGCTCACTCAACCCGTACTCTTTCGGCGGGGACCTGCTGAAGGTCGAAGACGTGAACTATAAGGATGGGAATCCCAAGACTGACTCGCTTCGCACAGTGCACGGTTACGCCATTAGCGCCAAGCGGTACTCTCTGCTGGACAAGGCCAAAATAATTGAAGTCAAGGGGCATGGCCTGGGCTACCTTATGTCGCCCGCGTCTGAAGATGAGCCGGATTGGATGGAAACTGCCTGGCAATACGTCCTACGCTTCGATCAGGTTCTGTGGGATGGATCAGACCCCGCGTGGCTCGACTATCCCGCCATGATGAAAATTCCCGTTTCTTCCCCTGCCGTACTTGGACGCTTGAAGAATTTCTGTAAACCCTATGACTTCGTGCTCGCCCCAATCTTGCTTACTGACAGACTCGACCCCTCAGAACGAGCCGAAAAGCCCATCCTCATCACACGTTTCACCAAGCACTCCGATGAGTGGCTCAACGCGACGTATTACAACGTTCGCACAGGCGAAGAATGCCGCATCACGACCGGTGATCGGAGGAGCGGCCGCATTCCGGTAAAGAGCTATCGAGAAATCCTCCATCAATACCTCTATCACCCGGAGTGCAAGTTTGCCGGACCCGACGGAAATCCCTGTGATCCCTGGACGCGCGGCATATTGCAGCGCCGTCACATCATCGCCGGAGACTTCAAATATTGCGGGAAAGAATTCAAGCGAAAACTGGAACAGGGTCCGGTAGATCACGAAACCGACTACAAGTGCAAGGTATATGAGAACAGGCGAGTGGCGGCCGACCCCGAAACTCTGCGCCAGTTGGCGGGATTTTCAGAACGACAAATTGCAACCGGTACTGGACTGCACAGGAAACCGATTCGGCTGCTCCGACATGGCGGAACTGTAACGCCAAGAACGTACCAGAAGATAAGGAACTTTCTTAAACAGCACGCCAGTCCATGTGCAGAACCGGGCTTTCCCGGCGGGTGTACGACCCGACCCGGCTAGTGCGAACGGCATTCATAGCGGGTCGTGCAATTCCTGGACAGAAGAGAGGAGAACACATAATGCCCTACAAGGACCCGGAACGTAAGCGCCAGTGGGAACGAGAACATCACGAAGAACGGAATGCGAGGCGGAGAGTGCAGCGCCTAAACACAGGGTCGGGACAGCCGAGCGTATCAAAAGCAACGTCCGACATCGCGGCCGCGCTGCACACTCACGTTCGAGAGCGAGTGCCCGACCCTGCTTCAAATCAGGAGTCTCAGGGCATATGGATGGCACTTTTCGGCTTGGCAGTCGCCATCGGGGTCGTGCTGTTTGCGGCGGTAGCCAGCTTTAGTTCGCTCACACCTAGTGCATCAAGTGGGTCGGGCAATTCGCGAGCATAGTACGCAGGACTAGCTTAGCTAATGAGCAACTAGCGCGGATCGCCAAAGTCCCCAAGCGTGAATTCATGTGCCGGGGAATCAGTCAGCACACCTTAGAGAAAATATGTAAGCGGGAACCGGTGCGGGCGACTAGGCTAGCGAAGTGTCTGAAGGTGCTCGAAGAATACGAATTGGAACAAGAGAACAATGGGTGAGCTGGACGATTCTGCAAGATGCGGAATCCCTCCGTTAGCATTAGACTGAGTCTGGGAAAGGACTCACGCGAATGGCTCAAATTCGAGAATTTACGGTGGAAGGTCTCGCTGGACGAAGCGAGCCGATTTCTTTCGTGCTCAATTCCGACGTAAACGTATTCTTCGGATTAAACGGCAGCGGAAAAACAACTTTGCTCAAAATCCTTCACTCCGCTCTATCAACTGACGTGGACATATTGGAGAACCTGCCGTTCGCACGGGCTGCTGTAAAGGTCTATTTGAACCGTTACGGGAAGGAGTTCGTCCGCACATTCACTCGACGACCGCAAACGCCTAGCAAGGAAGTAGAGTTATCGGTTCCTAATCTTCAGCGACCTCTGTGGAACCTCGCTGGCCTTGCGAACCCAGTCAGCTTATCCGCACTGCCTCCTAATCTAATATTCGACCAGGACCAGGGGATGATAGTGGAAGCGCCAAAGTGGTCCAGCGATCCACCCGAGCCCGACGGCAAGCTGACAGAACATAGCTTTGGTTTCCTTCCGATTTCCCGCCTCTATCGGAATCTTCGGACGCCAAGCGGCTCCAGTCGCCTATCAGATCAGGAGCTAGACAGCGCGTTCGCGCGCGGGTTGCAGTCGCAGTGGTCAGAGTACTACGCCGATATCTCGAAGGAGACTGCCAAGGCGCAGGAGCGTGGGCTCGCCAATATACTCGGGTTCTTTCTCGCTGGGGGGCAGGACCAAAGTGACGTGACCGCAGTGCCAGATGAGAAAGAGGCCTTCAAGAGAATCAGCGGCTTCCTTGAACGCCAGCCTGGATTCAGTCATCTTCTGACAAGCGAGAGCAAGTTTGCAGCAATCTACGCTAAAAAGCCGGAGCTGCAAAACGTCGTCAAGCAAATCGAGCGGGTGGAAAAGACCATCGGCGAGATAACCGCACCTCGCGAGCGATTCCGCGATGTCCTAGAGTCGATGTTCTCGGGAAGCAAGCATTTGGAATTTACCGATAAGGAAATCAAGGTTCAACTCTCCAAGGATCGAGAGATCGGACTCAGCTTGCTCTCGTCCGGCGAGAAACAACTCCTCTTCATAGCACTGTACGCTCTGACGGCTTCAAATCATTCCCTGATCATCGACGAGCCGGAGCTCTCAATGCACGTCGACTGGCAGAAGAAGCTGGTCGCGACATTGCGCGTCCTGAATCCCAGGCTCCAACTCATCATGGCCACGCACTCTCCGGAAATAATGGCCGACATTCCGGACAGCAAGATCTTTCGCATATGAGCTCTCGCACGGCCCACAGCTTCGGCGGCATGCGAAGGTACATACAACTATCGCAAACGCGGACGTTCATTTTTGTTGAGGGCCGCGACCTCGATCCAGATGTTTATGGCAGAATCTGCGGTCCTCAATGCTGCGCCCTCGGTAGGAGTTACGAGATTGTAGTTGCTGATCGTATCAACGGTGTCGGGGGCGGCAAAGGGATGCTTACTCGTTTCTTCGAGTACCTTCGAGACAACGATTCTCTGGTGGACCGCTCGCAAGTCGATGCGAAGCTCGCCATGTTTTACCTGGATAAGGACGTTGACGACATCTTCAAAACGTTGCGCGTCTCTGACCACGTCGTGTACACGGTCTTCTATTGCATCGAGAACCACCTGTTCGCCGAAGGCGATCTTGTGTCAAGCCTTGCTACTGCTGGCTCGATTGACGTAGGAGTCATTCGGGCGCGAGTCGCCAATTCTGTGCTCTGGCGAAACACTGCAGCGGCGTGCTGGCGGGAATGGATCGCACTTTGCATCTTGGCTAGGAAGCTGTCGTTGCCATATCCCGCCAGCTACGCTATGCCTTCCTCGGTTAACACACCCGTCGATTCGGCCACGGATGCCGCCGGATTGGCAGCCTGTGCTACGGAGATGGAAGCCCGCTCGGGACTTGCATCCGTTGATTTTCAGCGAAAGCTCACGGCTGTTTACAGACTTGTTGATTCCATGTACCGTCGCGCCGAGCATGACCTCTTGTTCAAAGGAAAGTGGTACGTGCTCTTCGTCCTCCGCGAACTTGAATTGACTTATCCACTCTTCAATAGGCAAGGCGCTCAAGATCGGCTCCTGGGAAGCTTGATTGCAACGATTGATTTCAACGCGCCTTGGGTTCAGCACTTCCGAGAGCCATTGCGGCGCGCACTAGCCCAACTTTGACTCGCGGGACGCACAACCACACCCCGCGTTCCCTCGCGCGCGCCCCCACCGCCCTGGTTTACTAGATAGTTAGCCCAGCTAACTCGAACGTTATCCTGGGACACTTTTTCCCGGCAAGTAGCTTACCCCGTCAAACCCGACGGGGGGTGAGCCTATTAGGCCTAGATTGTGCACCCCCTGAAACTGCTACAGCACCATTTTGTGTGCAAGCGGCGCGGGGCGGGCCGGATTCCAGGCGGTGAGACGGGTATGCGCGAGCCTCCCCACCACGCTCGCCGGAGCCCCTCATGCCGCGTCGCAGATCCTCAGGCACAGGACGATGTCCGTGATGATGAGCAACTACGTGAGGGACGACCGCCGCGCCCTCGCGGCCGGGGTTAAGCTGCTCGAGGCCGAGAACGAGAGGAAAAAGGACAAAGGACTAGGAGAGTCCACCACTCCAGATTTCTGTTGCGCCTCGGCTAAGACCTGCACGAGAATCAACTCGTGCTGGAAGAAGAAAGCCCACAGCAAAAGGCGATCAGGCTGCTCAATCGGCAGCTCGGAGAGTTGCAGACAGTCCGCAGCTTGAACCACAAGTGCCCTGACTTCAAGGCGTGGCGCGACACTACCAGAGGAATCCTAGAGATGTTCTTGGGACCGGAGTCGCACCATACCGCGCGCTTCCGGGACACCAGGTTCTTCGGCCCCACTAGGATCATTCCGTACGGCGTGTACGTTCCTGGGGACTACGTCTCGAAGGAAGACCTCCACGGATTCCGGACCGGCTGCGAGACTGCGGATGCGACGCTCAGGGCCGCCATCAGGTACGTCGAAGACTTCGGCGTGTACGTCGAGCAGCCCAAGCCCGTAACAGCACGTAGAGGCGGAGGCAGGGCCAGCGGAATGAGTCAGAATTTCCACGGGCCCGTGAATCTCAATCAAGCGATCGCCACGGGCAGCGCGATCCAGAGGATCGGCCACGTTGGGAATAAGACAGGCACCGACTTGAAGGAGATGTTGTACCTGCTGCAGCAGAGCCAAGACCTCACACCTCGGCAGCTAAAGGAGGGAGCCGCAGACATCGAGGCCTTGGCGGCCGAGGTCGAGAAGCCCGAGGACGAGAGGAACTGGAGGTCGGTGCTCGAATGCGGCCAGCGGGTCCTGGAGCTGGCAGGCAAGGCGGTTGACCTCGGGGCAAAGCTCGGCCTGCACCTGCCCGCTGTCGCCGGGCTAGTGGACAAGGCGAAACACTGCCTCAAGTAAATGGCTCTTACAAAGTCGCAACGCGTCAAGCTGATGAAGGCCATATCTACGAGCCTAGGCGGCGAGGATTGGGCCGTCATTGACACGACCTTGAAACAATTCGGCCTTCCATGGCAAGACAGCTGGAGCGGATCAACATCGTCCTATGTGCTAAAGATGATCGGGGACGCCGCCGACGACGAGCTGGTCGAACTCGGCGAGCACGTCGGCCACAAGATCGACCAACAAGGCCCCACTCTCCCGGCAGATCTAAAGTTTTGGCAGCCTGGAATGATGCGCCTGTTCGTCACACACCTGGCGAAGCACAAGGTGTTCGCAGCGCAGCTCCAGGCCAGCCTTCTGAACTACGGCATCTCATCATTCGTCGCTCATAACGATATCGAACCCACTTCAGAATGGCAGAACGAGATTGAGTCGGCGCTGGCCACCTGCGACGCCCTAGTCGGCCTTCTCCACGAAGATTTTCACGCGAGCAACTGGACCGACCAGGAGATTGGCTTCGCAATGGGTCGCGGCGTGCCGGTATGCTCGATTCGATTTCGGCAGACGCCCTACGGCTTCATCGGGAAATTCCAAGCGTTCAACGGCCACGAAAAGTCTGGCGAGGACCTCGCACACGAGCTCTTCGACTCGTTTCGCAAGAACAAACACACCAGAATGAAAATCGCCGAAGGGGTCGTGACCATGTTCGAGAGCAGTTGGAGCTTCGCGGCCGCGAAAATGCTGATGGGGCGCCTAGAGGAGCTGACCGTCTGGTCCCCCTCCTTTTCTAAGCGCATAGGGGCGGCTGTCGAGACCAACTCGCAGGTGAACGGATCATTCGGAGTAGCGAGGAGAGTCGAGAAGCTCGTGGCTAAATGGAGCGGTTCGAGCGATGAGCTGTGAAGTTACTCAATGCGCGCCTCCCACCCTTCCGCACAGAACGCGAAAGAGCCTGCCCTGAGCGTAGTCGAAGGGATGGGGCACCCGGCCCCACTCAAGCCAAAACCGGGCTTGAGTGGGCCACCCGTCGGATTTCTATCACTGTTTCTTCGCTGCCGGCTGAGGCGGTTGCTCGCTGCTGGGAGGAACAATGTTCTTGATCCGCATGTAGGTGACAAGGTTGCCGTAGTGTTCCATGTTGTGCATGTTATTGACCGTGAGCACGTCCAGTTTCGGCGTGTCGCCGCCGAACAGCTTCACCGTCTGCGTGCCGGATGCGTCGGTCATGCCGTCATAGGCCTTATTGCAATAGGCGAAGGCTTCCTTGAGGGCGGCGATGAGGTCGGCTTTCGAGGTTTTGGTCTGCTCGACGTTCAAGCCGGGATTCTTCTCGCCGAGGGCGATGGAACAAAACAGGTACTGGGCGTCGGCCACGTGTCCAAGGATTTGGCCGTAGGTGCGCACCGTGTCCGTGGGTTTAAATTGGTAGTTCTCCTCGGGCATCTTGTCGGCGGAGCGGAGCAAAATATCCGTGACCCGGGTGTAGGCCCGCTTGTTGAATCCGCTGTACGGATTGTCTTGGGACTGGGCGACGGCAGCAGGCTTATCCTGGGCCGAAACGAAAGTGGCGGTCGCGAACAGGCAAACCAGAATTACAGGCAGAAATTTTCGCATCGCCTCTCCTCCTCAACACGATTACGCAATCCCGACAGAAAGGTTCCCACCGTTTGTTCGCCCGACGGCGTTTCTATGACCCCGGCCAGTCCCAGCACGGGCGACTCGGGCGCGACCCTGGCGCGGCGGGTTCTGGCCTCATAGCCGGGCAGGGGCTATTCTGCCTGTTTCCACTCAGCCCCGTCAAAAGAGTGGAAATCTGCCTCGGTTCCCCCCTGCCACTCCTGTCAACCCCTATCGGTACTCACGCCGAGTTACTGAAGTTTCTCTAAAACTCTCCAAATCATTGTTAATAAACACGTTAACTGATATTCCTAAAGGTCACGCATCTCCTCGCTTGGGGAAGTGTGCGCATTCGTATGACTGGTGCCACGAGCCTCACGAAGGGCCTTGTTCAGCACTCCCACTCGTGGAGAGGTCTGTCCGTTGGCGCTAAGCTGTTCATCAGCCTGATCGTGATGGCCGGGACCGCCATCCTGGCCTGGGGCGCAATCCATCAGAGCAGCAAGAACATCGCCGAGTTCATCTGCTATCTGGGCATCGCCATTCTGGCCTCGCGGCTCAAGGTAAACCTGCCCGGCATTACCGGCACCCTGTCAGTCAATTTCCTCTTCATCCTGATCGGCGTTCTGGAGTTGAGTTTCACCGAAACCCTGATTCTGGGCTCCGTTTCCATGCTAGCCCAGTGCCTGTATCCGGAGCGCCCGAAGGCGCTCCAAGTCACCTTCAATGTGTGCGCGGGCGCCGTTTCCACCGCCCTGGCCTACGGCGTGTATCATCATCCGCTGGCCGCCGTGTTGCTCGACAGCCGGGCGCTTCTGCTTGGAGTCGCGGCCACCGTTTACTTCATCTCCAACGCAGGCGCGATCGCCGCAGTCATTTCCATGACCGAGCGGCGGCCGCTCACCCGCATCCTGGTGGATTGCTATTTCTGGTCATTCCCCTACTACCTGGTGGGAGCGGGAATCGCCGGGGCCATCGCCTGGTTCAACGAGAATTTCAACTGGGAAACTTCGCTGCTTCTGGTGCCGGCGGTTTATCTCATTTACCGCTCCTACCGTCTCTACCTCGGCAAACTCGAGGATGAGAAGCGCCACGTCGAGGAGATGGCCAGCCTGCACCTGCGCACCATTGAGGCCCTGGCGCTGGCCATCGAGGCCAAGGACCACACCACCCACGAGCACCTGCAGCGGGTTCGCATCTACGCCATCGAAGTGGCCAAAGAGCTGGGCGTGACCGGCACCGATCTCGAAGCCCTGCACGCCGCCGCCCTGTTGCACGACATCGGCAAACTGGCCGTGCCCGAGCACATCATCTCCAAGCCGGGACGTCTCACCCCGGAAGAATTCGAGAAGATGAAGATCCACACCCTGGTCGGGGCGGAAATTCTCGAGCGCGTGCGCTTCCCCTATCCCGTGGTGCCGATCGTCCGCGCCCACCACGAGAAATATGACGGTTCCGGCTACCCGCTCGGCCTCAAGGGAGCCGAAATTCCCATCGGCGCCCGCATCCTTGCTGCCGTCGATTATCTCGACGCCCTCGCTTCCGACCGCCAGTACCGCCGCGCCCTACCCCTGCGCGATGTCATGCAGAAGCTGGTCGCCGAGTCCGGCAAGTCCTTCGACCCTAAGGTCGTCGAGGTTCTCCAACGCCGCTATCAGGACATGGAACACCTGGCCGTGGCCAAGTCGCTCGAAGATCCCACCGGCCCGCTCTCCACCGCCATCAAGATCGAGCGCGGTCTCGAGCCCGCCGCCGGATTCGAGAACATCACCGCGCCCGACTACGCCGGCCGGGAAACCACGTTCTTGTCATCCATCGCCGCCGCCCGCCAGGAGGCACAGTCTCTGTTCGAACTCAGTCAGGACCTGGGCGCATCGCTCAGCCTGGGAGAAACACTCTCCGTATTCTCGGTCAAACTCAAGCCGATGGTGCCCTACGACGCCATCGCCATCTACATCCTGCGGGAAGAGGAACTTTTTCCCGAATTCGTCAACGGCGACAACTACCGCCTGTTCTCCTCCTTGCGCATCCCCTTCGGCCAGGGACTCTCCGGCTGGGTGGCGCAGAACCGCAAGCCGATCATCAACGGCAACCCCTCGGTCGAGCCCGGATACCTCAACGATCCTTCGAAGTTCAGCACCCTGCGTTCCGCGCTCGCTGTGCCGCTCGAAGGTGTCTCCGGAACGATTGGCGTTCTCGCTCTCTACCGCGCCGAGCGTGACGCGTTCACCTCCGACCACCTGCGCATTCTGCTCGCGGTCAGCAGCAAGATGGCGCTGGCCATCGAGAACGCCCTCAAGTATCAGCAGGCCGAGAATTCCGCCACCACCGACTACCTCACCGGCCTGCCCAACGCCCGCTCGCTCTTCCTGCAGCTCGATCGCGAACTGGCCCGCTGCAAGCGCGACAAGAACACCCTCACCGTCATGGTTTCCGACATGGACGGTTTCAAGCAGGTCAACGATCGCTTCGGCCACCTCGAGGGCAACCGCGTGCTGCGCCTCTTCGCCCAGGCGCTCAAAGACACCTCCCGCGAGTACGACTACGTCGCCCGCATGGGCGGAGACGAGTTCGTGGTCATCGCCCCCGGCCTGGCTGCCGATGCCGCCGGAAAGAAGTCCGAGCAGATGCGCACCTTGGCCAAGCAGGCCGGCGCCGAAGTCTGCGGCGAAGAGATCGTTTCGCTCAGCGTCGGTCGCTCCGTCTATCCCGAGGACGGCGAAGACGCCGAACATCTGCTGGCCGAGGCCGACCGCCGCATGTATCTGGAGAAGCAGAAGCAGCTTTCCTACAAGGATCGCCGCCTGCATCCGCGCCTCAAGTGCCGCGTGACGGTGGAAATGCAGGCCGAAGTCGGCGAAGCCCCGGTGTTCGCCAATCTCACCGACATCAGCATGGGCGGATGCTATCTGGAAACCAGTGCCATCCTTTCGCCGGGCAGCAAGATCAAGCTGGGCTTCTCCATGGACGACGGAAGCCTGGCCCACGAAGGCGTGGTGGTGCGGCTCGACCCCGGCTCCGGCGTGGCCGTGCAGTTCCGCGAAGTCAACCGCGAAGGCCGCGAGCGCATGTTCAAGATTCTGGAGTTCGTCCAGAAAGCCACCGCGTTCTACAACAACCGCTACTTCGAGAACCTGCTGAAACGGTAAATCAGACCTCAGACTTCGGACTTCGGACCTCAGACCTCAGACCTTGGCACAGGCCGTGTGGGGACGGGCGCCCTCGCCCGTCCGGTTCTTCCCTGTCATCCCGAGCGAAGCACGCCGGAGAACGCAGCGAACCGGCGTACACAGTCGAGGGACCTGCTTTTCGTTTGTCATTCCGAGCGAAGCGAGGAACCTGCTTTTTATATTTGAGGCGGACGCCTTTTGTCCGCCGAAGGACCTCGTGCTCATGCCTCATCCCGAAGCGCCGCGCGCCCTCCCGTCCAATGATGTTCCCCGCGGATTGCGCCGCCGTGGAAGAGCGGCGCTTCAGCGCCGCGTCTCCAGCCCACAAGCCGCAACCTCCGGCTGAACCGAAAGTCAAAATCCCCACCCTGTCGCAAAGGGCGCGACAAGGGTGGGGCAACCGGCGGTCCGAGGTCTGAGGTCCGAGGTCTGAGGTCCGGCGTCCGAGGTCTGACGCCTAGCTGGGAAATTCCCAGCCTTCCTCGCTCATCTTTTTGTTCGACCACTGCTGCAGCTGCTCGAACAGGGCGGGCTCGATGACGGCGAAGCGGATGCCGACGCGGCCCTCGTCGCCAATCCACATCAGGCGGGCTTTGGCCTGGAAGAGAATGTCGCTGTCGGGCAGCATGAAACTGACGTCGAGCAGGCCGCTGAAGCGCAGCGGGTCCTGCAGGCAGTCGAGACCCATGCCGCCCGTGCTCAGGTTGACGCCCTCGGCGCGGATTTCGTCGCCGCGGGCATTCTTGATGGTCACGGGAATCTGCACCCGGGCGCGGAAGAATTTCTGCTGTTCGGTGCTGATGACGCCGAGCGGCGCGGCCGAGCTGTCGGACGAAGCGAACGTGATGTTGTATTCCTTCAGCTTGCGGCTGAGGGTGCGCCGCGAGATGCCTAGTTGCTCGGCCGCCAGGGCGCGGTGTCCGCCGGTGCGCTCGAGAGCTTTCAGGATCATCTGCTCTTCCATGCTGTCGAGATTGCCCACGGGCATGGAAGCGGTTTGCCGCAAGGCGGTGGGTTCGCCGGTCAGCGCGGCGCTCAGGCGCGGCAACTGGATTTCGGCGCCGGTCGATTCCATGGCCATCTTGGCCACCAGGTTGCGCAGTTCGCGGATGTTGCCCGGCCAGCTATGCGACAGGAGCGCGGAAATCGCCTGCGGCGAAAAATGCTTGCCCGAAACTTTCAGGCGCAGGAAATGTTCGGCCAGTGCGACGATGTCCTCCGGCCGCTCGCGCAGCGGCGGCACGCGAAGCTGGAACTGCCCCAGGCGATGGAACAGGTCCTGGCGGAAGCTTCCGCCTTTGACCGCGGCTTCCAGATCCTGGTTGGTGGCGGCCACAATGCGCACGTCCACCTTGATTTTGCGGTGGCCGCCCAGCCGGTAGAAGGGCTGGCCGTCGAGCACGCGCAGCAGCTTGACCTGCGTCTGCACCTGCAGGTCGCCGATTTCATCGAGGAAGAGCGTGCCTTTGTCGGCCAGTTCGAACAGGCCGGGCTTGGAGGCGTCGGCGCCGCTGAAGGCGCCTTTTTCGTATCCGAAGAGTTCGCTTTCGACCAGATTTTCGGGGAGCGCGGCGCAGTTGATGTCGACCCAGGGGCGGCTCCGTCGCGGCGACATTTCGTGAATGGTGCGCGCGATGAGTTCCTTGCCGGCGCCGGTTTCGCCCGTAATCAGCACCGACTCGGTGAGACCGGCCACCCGCTCGACCAGTCCCATGAAGCGCTGCATGACGGGACTGGCAAGGATGAACTGAGTATCGTCAATCTTGCGGGAGATGATGCTGGGCGCGGCAGGAGCTTCCTGGGCTGGGACGGTCACGCTGATTTCTGGGGCTGGCGCGACCACCGCAACCATGGCCACAGGTTTGGAGGCGGCATCGCGCAGAAGAGTGGAGGAGAACTGAACGGATAAATTCTCTCCCGACTTCCGGCACGCGAGCAGGGCGGATTGATAGTCGCCCCGGGTTGAAACCGCGGCCAGGATCTCTTTCCGCAGATGGTCCGGGCGACCGGTACCGCCGGTCGTCGCGAACAGGACCGAAAAGCTGCGTCCAAGCAATTCCTCGGGGGAGTGGCCGATGAGCTGACTGAAGGCCGAGTTGCAGCCCGTGATGTTTCCCTCGAGATCGGTGGAGAAGACCGCCAGCGGAGCGGGGATCGTCCGCTCGGCAGACGCGGCATTTTCGCTGGATCTGGTCCGGACATCGCTAACAGTCGCTGGGACCGAATTTCGTTGATCAGTCGGCATGTAAGGGCGTTTGGGAATGATGTTGACACAGGGAAGGGGCTTCGACCGAGATGCGAGAGCCTTGCGGCGTAACCAAGGTAACGAATTGCTAATGAAATCGCTGCCAGGCGGGAGCCCGTACAAGCCTGAAAGCGCCTTTTTGCACCTCCAGCAAGGCGCGCCCGGTTGAATCCAGCTCGCGTGGGACAATGTGGCGCATGCCCACCGGGACGGGACACAGTGTCCCGACCACACCCCCGGAAGTAGACCCAATGGCTAACGAAATCAACAAGTTATGGTTCGTGGACTGGAAGTCTCCGTGCAACCGTAAGGTTGAAACGAAGCTGTCCCGTCCCCCTGTTCTTGACAGGGATGGGTTGTTCCTCCTAAAGAGGGTGGCTTGAGGAGAGAAGCCCCAAGCCACCCTTTTTCCTGGGTTTTGCGGGTTGATAAGGACCCGCGCCTACGCGGGCAAGGACCCTCGACGGGCGCGGCGATCAGAGGCAACTCCACGTGGAAGGTTGCGCCGTGACCCGATCACCGTCATTCGCGAGGAAAGCCCCGATAAATAGTCTGTGGTGGAGACGGTGAAGACCGCGCCGCGCCAAAACCATGGCGCTCGATCCCAAAACGCACCGGCTTTTCCTCTCCACGGCGGAAAATGCGCAGTTCGAAGTGCCGGTCGTGGGAAAATAAGAACTTGGCAGGCCGTGGGTGGTAAGTCAGCGCCTGAAGACGCAATGTTAACGCAGTGCTTACGGTATGCCCTTCGACTGCGCTCAAGGGCAGGCTCTGAAGGCATACCCTGATACGAATCGTTTAACAGCGCGCGTACTTGACCACGGGTTGTTGATCAGAGTTTCCTTAGCTCCGAAGTGGGGTCTTCACCTATGAATTCGCGACGCTATACGCTCGTGCAGGCCGCATCATTAGTTGTTGCCGCGGCAATGCTGCTTGCCCTCCCCGGCTGCACGAAGAAATCGAGCGCACAGACTTTTGCGCCGGTTGATCTGCAAGTCGATGTCAAGGCTCCGTTCCGGTTCATCGCCTACGGAGATACGCGCTTCCACGATCCCAAAGACACCGACGCGGCCAATCCTCTGGTGCGCGTCGCGCTGGTGCAAGCGATTGCGGAGGCGAATCCTGCGTTCGTGTGTTTTACCGGCGATATCGTCTACAACGGCTACGATAAGGATGACTGGAAAGTCTGGGATAGCGAAACCAGTGGCTGGCGCGAAAAGAAAATCCCCATATATCCGACGCTGGGCAACCACGACCTGCACGGAAAAGAAGAAGTCGCGCTGGGCAACTACTTCGAGCGCTTCCCCGATTTGAAGAACAGCCGCTACTACTCGGTGCGCGCGGCCAACACGCTGATTCTCGTGCTTGACAGCTCTCTCGACGAACTCACGGGCCGGCAGGGCCAGTGGCTGGCGGACAAACTGGATCACGTCCCGGCCGACGTGGATTTCGTTTTCGTCATGCTGCACCACCCACCTTATACCAGTTCTTCGGATACGAAGCTGTTCGGCGGAGGCCACTCGGCCCGGGCGCAGGAGCAGGCACTGGCGAAAATGCTGGAGGAACGCCAGGCCCACGCCCGCTACCGCCTGGTGGTTTTCTCCGGACACGTGCACAACTACGAGCGGCACGAGCATGGCGGCGTGACTTATTTCGTGAGTGGCGGAGGCGCGGCGCACGCCTATCCCATCAAGCGGGCTAAGGACGATCCTTTCCAGAGCAAGGAAATCAACTATCACTACCTGCTGGTGGAAGTGGACCACCAGCAACTGAAGATCACCATGAATCGCCTAGAACTGAGCGGCGGCAAGGCGGTCTGGACCCAGCCCGATTCGGTGAACATTGCCGTTGCGGCCGCAGCCGCGGCGAAGGCGGCTGGACAGTAGATCTGGCACGTTCCGGTTCACGGGAGGCAAGGCCTTCACGCCGGGGCATCCACCGGGGCTGAAGGGTGCGCGTGAGAACTGGTTCCGTCCCGTCGGGACTCGCTCCGTTGTCCCACTTCTACCCGGCACTCACGTGCCGGGCTATCACCTGCCGCCGCTTCGCGGCTGGGACCGCCGGGGCCGGACTCGATTTGAATCCTTGCTGCCATGGTTTATGCTGAAAGGCTGTTCAACGCTGGCTGCTCGGCCATGTCAGTTCCAGGACTCAGCACCTAAAGGCTAAGAGCTAGGAGCTAGAAGCTAGAAGCTAGAAGCTTTCCTATGAAAACCGGCATTATCGGCCTGCCCCAAGTGGGCAAGACATCGCTGTTTCGCATTCTCACCAGGGCACATCTATCCGCGCCCGCCTTCGCCAACCCGCGCGAGGCGCACATCGGCGTGGCCAAGGTTCCCGACGACCGTCTGGACCGCCTGGCTGCGCTCTACAATCCGAAAAAACTGACCCACACTTCGGTCGAATACGTGGACGTCGGCGCCATAGGCCAGGACGCGCTCAAAGAGACTGCGTACCTCGGGCATTTGCGGCAGGTGGACGCATTGGCTCACGTGGTGCGGGTTTTCGAGGACGCGGCCATTCCGCACGTGGGGGTAATCGATCCGCTGCGCGACATCAGGAACGTGGAATTTGACCTCATGGTGAGCGATCTGGGGCAGATCGAAAAACGCCTGGAGCGCCTGGAAAAAGATCTCAAAAAGATGAAGACGGCGGAACTCGAAAAGGAATTTGAGCTGCTGAATCGCGCCAACGCGCACCTGGGCGGAGAGAAGCCGTTGCGGGAACTGGAAATGACGGCCGAGGACAAGAAGCGCATTCGCGGATTCATGTTCCTGAGCGAGAAACCGATACTGTACGTGCTCAATATCGGCGAATCGGTCGAACTGGGAAGGGAACTGGAGGAAGCCGCGAGCAAGTACAAGCTGACCGATATTGCGGCGCGGCCGAATGGCGCCGCCACGGCGATTTGCGGGAAGGTCGAGGCTGAGCTTTCCGAGATGAGCGACGCCGATGCCGCCGAGTTTCTGTCGAGCTACGGACTGAAAGAAAGCGGCTTGACGCGGCTGATCCGCACGACCTATGGGCTGCTCGGACTGATTTCCTTCTTCACGGCGGGAGAAGACGAGTGCCGCGCCTGGCAGATTCCGGCTCACACCCGCGCCCAGGTAGCGGCGGGGGCGATTCACTCCGATCTGGAAAAGCACTTCATCCGGGCGGAGACCATACGTTGGGATCAGTTGCTCGAAGCCGGCTCGGAGGCCAACGCCCGCGCCAAAGGCACGTTGCGCCTGGAGGGCAAAGATTACATCGTGCAGGATGGAGATGTGCTGCACATCCGGCACAGCGGCTGACGCCCAGTGGCGGTGGTCGGTGATGATCCACGCGAGATCCCTCGCCCCGCTGGTGAAAACGCGGGGCTTCGGGATGACGCAGAAGTCGTGGTGGCGACGATCCCTTTTATTTGTTCTTGGCATCGGTTTCATCTGGTGTATAATCTAACTAACTGGTTAATTAAGCTATGCCCCGGCTTCTTCACCACCGCCGCGTACTGCACCGGCGCATGGGTTCGCGCGGCCAGCCCGAGGAAAGCCGCGCCGCTATCCTTGAAGCTGCGGCGCATGAGTTTGCCGAATTCGGCATTGCCGGCGCCCGCACCGACGCCATTGCCCGCGAAGCCCGGGTCAACAAGGCCCTGCTCTACTACTACTTCAAAGACAAAGAGACGCTGTATTCGGCTGTCCTAGACGGAGCGTTCTCCGGGCTGAAAGAAACCGTCTTCCGCGTGCTGGACAGCGATTTGCCCACGCGCGAGAAGTTGATGGCGTATGTGGGGGCGTACTTCGACTTTGTGGCCTCGAACCAGATGTATCCCCGGCTCATGCAGCGCGAGATGATGCGGGCGCGCGAAGGCTCGTCTGCGCATCTTGACCGGATCATCAAGAATTATTTTCAGCCGATTTTCCTGCGCGTGGCCGAATTGTTGCGGAAGGGAATCGAAGAGGGCGAATTCCGGCCGGTCAAACCCGCGCACTTTGTTCCTTCCATGGTGGCGATGATCGTTTTTTATTTCAGTGGAGCGCCTGTGATGCAGAAAATTGTCGGATTTAACCCCCTGACCCCGGAGCGGATTGCGGAAAGGCGGGCGGCGGTGCTGGATTTCATTTCGGCGGCGTTGTTCCGTCCGAAAGATGCCAGGCAAGGAGTTCGCTCATGAGCCCGCGCAACCGCGTCTTCATTTTGCTGGCAGTGATCTTTGTGATTGCCGCGATCTACTACTACTTTTCCGTGGATCATTCCCGCGACCTGGTGCTGATCGGCACGGTGGATGCAAATCAGGTCATCGTGAGCGCGCAGGTGGAAGGCCGCATCCAGAAGTTGCTGGTGGATGAAGGCACGCCGGTCAAAGCGGGAGACTTGGTCGCGACGCTCGATCCGTCGGAACTGCAGGCGCAAGCGGCCGCCGCGGTGGCGACGATCACCAGTTTGCAGCACAAGGTCGCCGAGATGCAGCACACCGAAGCGTCGACCTCGGGGTCGACGTCGAGCGATGTGGCGAACGCGCAGGCCAAGCTGTCGTCGGCCAAGGCACAACTTCTGCAGGCGAAGGCTGCGCTGGAACGCACCGAAAGCGACAGCCGGCGCACGATTGAGCTGGCCAAGACCGGGGTGGCGTCGGATCAGGAGCGGGTGCAGGCAGAGACCAACCTGCAGGCGGCGCAGGCCACGGTGCAGGCGCAGCAGGATCTGGTCCGCGCGGCGGAGGCGGATTTGAATTCCGCCATTGCGCGCACCCAGCAGGGTAACGCGGCCAAGAGCACAGTGGCGGCGACGGAGGCTGATCTGAAGACTGCGATCGCGCAGAAGAATCAGGCTGAGGTGCGGCTGGGGTACACCAACGTTGTCGCGCCGGTGACGGGAACGGTGTCGGTGCGCGCGGCGCGGCAGGGAGAAGTGGTGAATATCGGCGCACCGATCGTGACCATCGTGGATTTGAACGACGCCTGGGTGCGAGCGGCGATTCCTGAAACCTATGCCGACCACATCGGGTACGGCGACACGCTGCGGGTGCGCTTCCCCGGAGGAACTATCACCAGCGGGAAAGTGTTTTTCAAGGGCGTGGAGGGCGATTACGCTACGCAGCGCGACGTAAGCCGGCGCAAGCGCGACATCAAGACGATTATTCTGAAAGTGCGCCTGCAGAATCCGCGAGGCGAGTACGTGCCGGGAATGACGGCGGAGGTGCTGGTTTCACCCGAGCAGATGAAAGGCAACCCCACGCAGAGCGCAGCCGCGGCGGAGCAACGGTAATGGCAGAGGTCGATCCCAAGACGAACGGTGGGGCAGCGCCAGCGGTGAATGGCGCTGCGGTGACGAAGCCGGTTTACGATCCGACGGCGCCGGCTGCGATTGAAGTCGAACACATTGTCAAGAAGTACGGCGATTTCACCGCGGTGGACGATGTTTCCTTCAGCGTGAAGGAGGGGGAAATTTTCGGGCTGCTGGGGCCGAATGGGGCGGGAAAGTCGACGCTGATCCGGATGATGACGACGCTGATTCCAATCACTTCGGGCAAGGCGCGCATCGCCGGACACGATGTGGTCCGGGAGCCGAATGCGGTGCGGCGGCTGATTGGAGTGATTCCGCAGGCGCTCACCAGCGATCTCGACCTGACCGTCGAAGAGAACATGCAGATCTACGCCAAGCTCTACGACGTTCCCGCCAAAGAGCGCGCCAGGTCGATTGATGAACTTCTGCGACTGGTGGACCTTACGAAGTGGCGGAACGCACAGACCAAGACGCTCTCCGGCGGCATGCGACGGCGGCTGGAAATTGCGCGCGGCCTGGTGCACCATCCGCGAATCTTCTTTCTTGACGAGCCGACCACGGGGCTCGATCCGGTGTCGCGCGTCGCGGTGTGGGAGATGCTGAACAACATCCAGGGTCAGCGGCGGTTGACCATCCTGCTCACGACTCATTACATGGATGAAGCCGACCGGCTATGCGACCGGGTGGCGATCGTGGACCACGGGAAACTCGTGGCGCTCGATGCCCCCATGGCGCTGAAGGCGAGCGTGCCGGGCACGAATGTAATCGAAGTGCAATTTGACAATCCTCCGGCCGACTGGGAACAGCGGCTGCACACGCTCGACGATGTGACCTCAGTGCAGCATGAGGGAGCAGGCATGTACCGCGTGCTGACGGGCAGCGGTTCGCGCACGACCACCGAACTGGTGGAGATGGCGGTTACGGCGGGGGTTTCCGTGAAGTCACTCACGGTGCAAAACACCACGCTGGACGACGTTTTCGTGCACTACACCGGGCGCCAGTTGCGCGACGAATTGCAGAAGGCCTATGGCTTCGTCATGCCGCCGCGGCCGGGGATGCAGCCGTGAGCGAGCCCCGAGTTGTGAGTCCCGAGTCGCGAGAGGTTAGTGCCGCCTTGCAGCTCAGGACTCAGGACTAGCGACTAACGTTATGAGTCAGAGCAGTTACAAAGACTTAATTGCGTGGCAGAAGGGGATGGGGCTGGTGGCGGCGATCTACGATGCGACGGAAGGATTTCCGCCGCATGAGCAGTTCGGGCTTGTCAGCCAGATGCGTCGGGCGGCCGTTTCGGTTCCCAGCAACATTGCCGAGGGAAAGGCTCACTATTCTAACCGCGATTTTGTGAGATTTCTGCGCCACGCCCGCGGGTCTCTGGCGGAGATCGAAACGCAGGTCCTGATTGCACAACAGCGCCAGTATTTGCCCGCCACAACAACAACAAAGTTGACTCAGCAACTCGACGAACTGGGGCGCATATTGAGCGGCTTGATTAACTCTCTGAAGGAGCGCGAGCGGGCTCAGGACCCGGAGCTCGGGACTCAGGACTAGCAACTCAGGACTCAGGACTAGCGTATGAATCGAATGATGGCCATTGTCGAGCGCGAAATGCGCAAATTCTTCCGCTCGCCGACGCTGATGCTGGCTTCGATGATCTTTCCGCTGGTGCAGTTGATTGTTCTGGGCAACGCTTTCGGCGGAAAGATTCACGACGCCAAGATCGCCATCGTGGACCAGGATGGCGGCCCGCAGGCGCTGCGAGTGCGGGAGGCGTTTGACGCGGTGCGGGCGAATATTCGCACCTTCACGCCGATCCCTTACGACAGCGACAAGCAGGCCATGGAAGACGTGCGTGACGGCAGGCTGCAGGGCGCGGTCATCATCCCGCCACAGTTCTCGCGGCGCGTGTACGAAGAGAATCATCCGCGCATCGCGCTGGTGGTGGATAACAGCGACAATTTCATGAGCTCAGCGGTTGAATCGGAACTGACCGATCTGACCAATAACCTCAACCAGCCGGCGGTGTCGCCGCGGATTTTGCAACAGACCGCGCTGGATATTGTCGAACTTTATCCGTACATCGAATACATGAAGTACCTGCTGCCGGGGTCGCTGGCGCTGGCCATGTTCGTGTCGGTGATGATTGGCGGCGGCATGCTCTACATCGACGACAAGGCGCGCGGGGTGCACGAGGGCTACCTGGTCACGCCCATCACCAAGCTCGAACTGGTGCTGGGGCTGAATTTGGCCGGGGCGATCAAGGCGGTGATGACGGGCGTGGTCATCGTGGGGATCGGGTCGCTGCTGGCGGGCGTGGGGACAATTTTCAATCCCACGACGGTGGTCGGCCTGCTGATCATGATCGTGCTGACTTCGCTGGCTTTCAACACGATGATGTTTCTGCTGATGGTGCGCATTGAAGACCCGCTGGTGCCGCGCGCCATGTTCGGCATCCTCAACACGCTGTTGTTTTTTCCCAGCGGTTCGGTCTATCCCATCCAGGCGTTTCCGCCTTGGCTGCGGGCGATTGCGAGAGTTGATCCGTTTACTTATGCGGTGGACGGGTTCAAGTGCCTGCTGCTGAAGGAGACGACGCTCGCCGCCGTCTGGGGAGACATGCTGTTCCTGGGACTTTTCGCCGCGGCCACGCTGGGGATCGCGATTCCGCTGTTCAAGCGAACCCTGTAGGAGATTTGCGATTTCCGATTTTCGATTGCCAATTGAAATCGTCGGGCGCAGGCTTCATAAAATCGGCAATCGGAAATCGCCAATCGAAAATTCTTTTCGGGAACTTTTGCATTGCCCGCTGTGTCCATTATGCTAGAGGCATGACCCTTCTGGACGCGAAAGAGGATGACCCGAGAGAAGCGCGGAAACGCAAGACCCGGACGACCGCGATAATTGTTTTCGTGGTCGGCGTGCTGGCTATTGGTTTCCTTGGTTTCCTGCTTGGTCACGGCTGGTGGTTTCGCTACTGGCCGGAAGAACACGTCGCCGGCAAGTTCTTTGACGCGATCGAGAAACAGGATTACAACACGGCCTATGGCATCTGGATGCAGGATGTGGACTGGCGGCAGCATCCGGAGCGGCATCCGAAATATCCGTTCGGCGATTTCTATCGCGACTGGGGGCCAGGCGGAGAGTGGGGACTCATCAAGACCCAGAAAGTCTATGGCGCGAGCACTTGCCCGGGCGGCGGCAGTGGAATCGTCGTGGATGTGGTGGTGAACGACCGCGCCGAACACGCGCAAGTGTGGGTGGAAAAATCGGACCACACCATGAGCTATCCTCCGTGTGAACTGATGTTTCACTGAACGGCGTGCGGAGACCCTCAGGGGCTAAAGCCCCTAACTAATAGACACGCTTGACGGCACGAGTAAACTCGTGCCCTTCCCGAGTCATGCCTGTCCAAGAAACGAGTTAGACATCCTCTATGCTGTTTTCCCCAGCGACTCCAGCGTTTTCGCCAGTGTTGTCTCGTCTCCGACCGTCAGGCAGGTCTTCGAGCGGTCGATCTGGCGCATCAATCCCCAGAGAACTTTTCCCGGCCCCACTTCGATGAAAGTGTGAACGCCTTTTTCGATCAGCAGGCGCACGCATTGCTCCCACTTCACGGATCCGGTGACCTGCCGCACGAGCGTGTCGCGGGCGCGCAGTTCGTCGGTGACCAGCACGGCGTCGACGTTGCAAGCGACGGGATAGACCGGCTTCTGCATGCGCAGCGTGTTGAGATCGGCTTCGAGCCGGTCCTGCGCCGGCTTCATCAGCGAACAATGGAAGGGAGCGCTGACTGGCAGCAGCTTGGCCTTCTTGGCGCCGCGCTCATCGGCAAGCTTGGCGGCGCGCTCCACCGCGGCGGTATTGCCGGAGATGACGATCTGCTCGGGCGAGTTGATGTTGGCGGGTTGGCAGACCTCACCTTGGGCTGCGTCCTGGCAGACGGCGGTTACTTTTTCGAGATCCATACCGAGAATCGCAGCCATCGCGCCCACACCGACCGGCACGGCCTCCTGCATGTATTTGCCGCGGTTGCGGACGGTGCGGACGGCGTCGGCAAAGGCGATGGTGCCGGAGGCGACGTGCGCGGAATATTCGCCGAGGCTGTGGCCGGCGACGAAGCTGGGCCTGGGAATGTGCGTTTCCAGCACCCGGAGTGCCGCAACGGACGCGGTAAGAATCGCCGGCTGCGTGATTTCGGTCAGACGGAGGACGTCCTCTGGGCCCTCGAAACAGAGTTTCGAGAGCTGGTAGCCGAGAGCGTCGTTCGCTTCTTCGAAAGTCTGGCGGGCGACGGGATATTTTTCGGCCAGGTCTTTGCCCATGCCGACGGCCTGGGAACCCTGGCCGGGGAAGAGGAGTGCGATGGTGTTTTCAGGCATGAAGTGGATGAAAATAAAGTTCTGTCATCCTGAGCGAAGCGAAGGACCTATGCAATTGGCCTGCAGCCGAGTTACATAAATCCTTCGCGCAAAAGACGCGCTCAGGATGACAGACTGAGTTCAGTTGCAGAAGTCACAGGGTACCGACGCCTACCGCGGGCCGCAATGCTGCCAGGCCGTTCTCGATCAATTGATTGACGCCGCGCTCGGCGAACTCGGCGGCCACGCGCACCGCATTCTTCATGGCATTGGCGTTGGAAGAACCGTGGGTGATGATGCAGACACCCTTTACGCCCAACAGTGGCGCACCGCCATATTCAGTGTGATCGAGGCGCTTCTTGAAATCGGTAAATGCGCTGCGCGAGAGCAGCGCGCCGACCTGCCGCGTGATGGTCGCCTTTAGCGATTCTTTCAAGGCGGTGCGAACCAGGTTGGCCACGCCTTCGGAAATCTTCAGTGCCACGTTGCCGACAAAACCGTCGGCGACGATGACGTCAACGTTCCCGTTGTAAAGATCGCGGCCTTCCACGTTGCCCACGAAATTCAGGGGGAGCTGCTTAAGCAACTGAAAGGCCTCGCGGGTCAACTCGTTCCCCTTGGTTTCCTCTTCGCCGATGGAGAGCAATCCGACGCGCGGCTCGGTTGTCCCGGGCCGCTTGCCGAACATAGCGCGGAAATAGACGTCACCCATCACGGCGAACTGTTCGAGATTCTGCGGCTTGCAGTCGACGTTGGCGCCGACGTCGAGCAGGATGGCGGGCGTTCCCGGGGCAGTAGGGAAGACTGCCACCAGCGCGGGGCGGTCGACGCCGGGAACCGCGCCCAGCACAACTTTCGCGGTAGCCATGGCGGCGCCGGTGTTGCCGGCCGTGACAAAGCCCGAGGCCTGGCCTTCGCGCGCCAGACGCAAGCCCACGCGCATGGAGGAATCGCGCTTGGCGCGAATGGCCTCTACCTTGTCATCCATGGTGATGACTTCGCTGGCGTGGACGATTTCGATGGGCAGTCTTCTGGCCGCACCGTGGCGGTCCAGTTCCATCTTGATCGTGGTTTCGGAGCCGACCAGCAGCACGCGCACGCCGTACTGGCGCGCCGCCAGTATCGCGCCCTCGACCTCAGGCTTGGGCGCGCGGTCCGAACCCATCGCATCCAGCGCGATCACGCTAGGCATGGTGTGTGTCAGTTAGCTGGCTTCTTCGACATCGAGGACTTCGCGTCCTTTATAGTACCCGCACTTGGGGCAGGCGCGGTGGGGCATTTTTTTCTCGTGACAGTTGGGGCATTCAGAAAGTGAATGGCCTTTGAGTGCGTCATGCGCCCGCCGGGTGGAGGTGCGCTTCTGGGAGTGTCGCCGTTTCGGATTAGGCATGGGTGTGAGTTCCTCTCGCGGGGCCTTTGGGCCAGCCGCCAACTTTGTTCTTCTCGATAACTTCTGTAGAGCAGCCGGCGCTCAGTCAAAACCCCCGCCCCTTCGACTTCGCTCAGGGCAGGCTCTGTCGCCAAGAACGCGACAAGGACGGGGCACCCGCTGATAGCTGACAGCTTCTAGTGCTCCAGCTTGCTGCGAATGTCTTTCAACGCGGTCCACCGCGGGTCGTCCGCCGCAACCACGCAGGAACATTGTTCCTGGTTCAGATTCTTGCCGCAATGCGGGCACAAGCCCTTGCAGTCTTCGCGGCAGGTGACCTTCAAGGGGAGTGCCAGCAACACCTGCTCGCGCAACACATCTTCGAGCAGAATGCCTTCGCCCTGATAATAGCCGATCTCGGCTTCCGCGTCGGTTACGGAAAGCTCATCGCGACCAGCGTCGGCGCCGAGGGGCCGATAAAGCAACTCAAAGTCGCGGGCGACTTCCTGTGGCACCGGCTCCAGGCAGCGTGCGCACTGCATTTCGAGGCCGGCCGACAACCGCCCGCGCAGGCGTATGTCTTTAATTATCTTATGCTTGCCATGATGTTCCTCGACCAGTTCGGCGCGCCCCGCGGTCTTCAGCGGCGTGCGCTGGCGGACTTCGTCGCCCAAGTCAATGACATCGGGCTGTAACTCCTCCTCAAAATCGAGAGGATGACGTTCCAGTTCTTTGATGTCGAGGAACATCCGAGAAACCTCCGCGGCAATCGTGCCGGACCGGCCCGCGGAGCACGCCAAGAGGCGTAAGTACCGCAAGGAGCAAGACTTAGGATAAAGGGCGGGAGGCGAGAGTGTCAAGAAAAGTATGACCTATTTGCCTTGGCATATGCTAGACTATTGCTAGGGAATCCATATGGCTACACTTTATGTGGAAAACGTTCCAGACGAGATCTACAAAGCCCTGCGCAAGCGGGCCCGCGCTAACCGCAAGTCGATTGCCGGAGAAGTAATCTCGCTCCTGGAGCAGAATATTCCGACTGCGGAAGAGTTGAAGCGGCGGCGCAAAGCTTTTGAAGGTTTGGCCAGGCTTCGAGCGAAGCCGCCTCTCAACCCCGGCCCTTTCCCCTCGGCTGAGGAAATGATCCGTGAGGATCGCGAGAGGTGACGCGCGTCGTCGTTGACGCCAGCGTTGCGGTGAAGTGGTGCCTCCCTTCTCCACGGGAGGAGTTTGTCGCGCAAGCGGAAGAACTGCTGGCTTCCTGCCGCCGCGATGAAACGCGGTTTCTGGTGCCCGATCTGTTTTGGGCAGAGTTGGCAAACGCGCTGTGGAAGGCGGTCCGAAGAGGAGAGATTGCGGAGGAGAGCGCAGCGTCAGCAATCTCATTTGTGCGCAACCTCGGCATAGTGACGGCTTCTTCCTTGGATCTCGTGCCCGCAGCCTTGGAGTTAGCCTTAAGCCATGGCCGCACGGTCTACGACAGCCTATACGTTGCACTAGCGATGGAATCCAGGAGCGAACTGATCACGGCCGACGAACGCCTGGCCAACGCGCTGGCGGCTCGCCTGCCCGTGAAGTGGCTGGGCGCGTTCTGAGCCGCGCCGGAATTCTACCGCGTCCGAGGCCGTAGAATGGCTGGGAGTTCAGATTCTAACCAGAAATGACTACGCCGCCGGCCTACGTGCCGATCAAAGACTCCGCCGAGAAACGGTTTGCGGACCGCGCCACCGTGATCGCGATGGTGGTGATCGTGGCCGGATTTCTGGCGCGGATGTGGGCCGCCTCGGGGACGTTTCTCAACCCGGATGAGGCCTTGCACTTTGGCATCGCGAATCAGGCTTCGCTGGCAGCCGTGTACCGCGCCAGCCTGACCGAGTCGCATCCTCCACTGCTGTACTGGTTGTTGTATTTTGTGCGCGGGCTCGGCGCGTCGGAGCTTTGGCTGCGCATGCCATCCGTCATTGCGGGGACGGCTTTCTGCTGGCTGTTCTTCCGGTGGCTGACGCAGGTGATGAGCCGCCTTTCCGGCCTCATTGGCCTGATTCTGGTTGCCTTCCTGCCGCCCGTGGTTCGGTTATCGGCAGAGGTGCGGCAGTATGCGCTGCTGTTGGCATTCCTGGCTGGCGCGCTCTATTTCCTGGAGCGGGCGCTGAGGGAGAACTCTTCCTGGCTGATGATGTCGTCGGCGGTGTGTATCTACCTTGCGATGCTGTCGCACTACTCGGCACTGTTCTTCGTCGTGGGGATGGGTCTCTACGCCGTGCTGAAGATTCTCTGGCACGAGCCGGCGCGGGCACCCTCGAGAAGCACCGTTGCGGTCTGGGTCGTGGGGCAACTGGGGGCAGTGGCGTTGCTGGTGTTCTTTTACAAAACCCATCTCTCGCACCTGGGGCACGGGGAGTCGCGGACCGTGCTGCAAGGGTGGATGAGCGAGTTCTACCTGCGCCGATCCTACTTCGAGGCGGGACGCGATAACCCACTGCTGTTTGTTCTCGGCCACAGCTTTGGAGTCTTTCAGTTTGTGTTTGGCCAGCTTGCGGTGGGCGACGTCGCCGGGTTGCTGTTTCTGGCTGGTCTGGGCTTGCTGTGGCGGTCGCCGGCGGAGACGAGGAATGCGTCGCGGCAACTGGCCTTCTTTCTGGCGCTCTTATTCGCGCTGGCTTGCGGCGCAAGCTTGGCCCATGTGTATCCCTACGGAGGGACAAGGCATACTGCCTATTTGATCATTGCGGCGGTAGCCGGCGTGAGTCTTGCCACTGCCCGAATCGCAGCTGGGTGCTGGACGCGCGGGGTGGCGCTGGCTCTCGTCCTAGTGGTGATTTCTGCGGCATTCGGCAAGCAGCACCAGCCCTACATGACGCGCGCCGATCAGAGCCGGGAGCGAATGACCGAGGGGATGACATTTCTAAGGGAGAATGTGGCTCCGGCAGGGGTGATTTTCACCGACTTCGAGAGCGGCCTTGTCCTGGGTCATTATTTGTGCGACGCGAAGCCGATCTCGGTGCAGGACCTCGGCTCGGAGTTCGAAAGGTTTTCTTGCGGCGGATATCGCGTCGTCTCCACCAAACGAACAACGGCTACGAACTTCACGCCAGAAGTTTTTCTCGGCCTGGAAAGAAATCTGGCCGAGACCTGCGGCGTGAAGCCAGGCGAGCCGATCTGGATTTTTCAAGCCGGATGGGGAGCAGATCTGCCCGCGCGATTGCGCAGCGAGATCCCGCAGTTTCACGACCTGCCTTTCCGCGCGTTCGGGAACAACATCAAGATCTTCAAGCTGACGGCTGGGCACGACTTCGCCGCGGGCATTTCCAGGCCATCGAGTTCTGCCGTGATTGCGTGGGCAGCTAGCGCTGACCCACAGGCATATTCAAGCCCAGGGCTCGCACTGTGACTTCATCGAGCGCGGCCTTGCCGTCTTTTTTCGCCGCCACACCGAAGTCGCCGGAGTAATCCCACATGGCCCAGCCGATATGGTGGCGATCGAGCGACGTGCGCACGTCCTTCAGCCACGCCGCGCGGTCCTGCGGTTCTGAAAAATTCCGGTAGACGCCGAATTCATTGCACACGAGCGGCACGCCGTTGTGCGTTGCCCACTCGGCGGCCTGGTTGATCTCAGCTTCGATGCGTGACGCGTCCCAGTGATCTTGGCCATAGCGGATCACATACAAACGGTCGAGCGCCTCCGGAACCAGAGTCGCAACCTGCGCGGCATTTTCCGGCTGGGAGGGATAATGCAGCCCCTTGAGCCAGTGCCAGTAGTAGTCTCCCCAGGTTGCGCCCTGATGGGTAAAGATGTGCGGCTCGTAGAAATGAAAAACGTAGATCACGTTGGGATCGCGCAGAGGCTCGAGGAAGATCACGTCGTCATCGTCGTCCCAGCGCGCGCCGGGCGCAAGAATCGTATGCCCAGGCGCGGCCTGGCGGATCGCCGCGGCCAGCTTGGCCTCCACGCCATACCAGCGATACGGGTCCTGAAACTCCGGCTCATTCAGGATCTCAAAGAAAAGGCGCTCCGGATCCCATGAGGAATAGTGCTGCGCCACCATGCGCCAGAAATCGGCGAAACGTTCGACCGCATCGTCTTCCTTCGCCAGGCGAGCCTTGAAGTTGGACTCGGGATGCATGTCGAGTTCGACAGCGAGACCGGCATCGAGAATCATCTTGACCGCAGCGTCGAGGTAACCGAAATATTCGGCGGCGCCGTCGCGGCGCTCGCCCGCCTCCATCATCGGCTGTGGATTCACGCTGAGCCGCACGTGGTCGAAGCCGGCAGACTTGATCAGCGCGATGTCAGCGGAGGTGCTCCAGGTCTGGAAATGTTCTTTGGTGTATCCCTTGGGATCGTAAACCTGCGCAAACCACTCGCTGAGGTTGATGCCGCGGCGAAGGTGAGCGAGGCGCGAGGCAGGAACGGAGGTCGGCAATTGGGCGGCGGTCTGAGCCTGCGCCGACGAAACGGACGCCAGAAATATAAGGACAGCAATCCACTTGCGGATCATCGATTCCTCCTCAAGGCATCGTCATCTTGGGCGAAGCGAAAGACCTAGAACTGGTCTCACAAATGATCTTCCGTGCGGCGAGTGCCAAGCCCTCAGGGGCTAAAGCCCAGCGTTTATGCGGCCCTTGGCGGCCCGGCTGAAGCCGGGCCCTACCCAAGACCTTTTTGTGAAACCAGTTCTATGTGCTCGCGCGATCAACTACACAGATCCTTCGCTTCGCTCAGGATGACAGGGTTGCCTTGTGTTGCGGAATCGCAAACCGCCATCGCTAGCTCAGAACCGGCAACGCGCGAATTCGTTTTTTCGTGGCCGCGTAAATCGCGTTGCACAGCGCCGGAGCGAGCGGCGGAACGGACGGCTCACCGATCCCGGTGGGAGCTTCTGCACTGGGAACAGCATAAACCTCAACCGCGGGCGTTTCTTCCATGCGCAGCGGGGCATAATCGTCGAAATTGCCCTCTACTACGCCGCCGTTCTTGATCGTAATCCTGGCTCGCAGGGCGTTGGCCAGCGCGTAGACAATTCCACCTTGAATCTGCTGCTCCAGAATGCTGGGATTGACGACTTGTCCGCAGTCCACGACCGCCACCACTCGATGCACGCGAGGCTGGCCGTTTTCCATGCTGATCTCGACGACTTCGGCCATGTACGAATCGAAGCAGCCAAAGCAAGCCGCTCCGCGGTAGCGCCCGGCGGGCAGAGGTTTGTCCCATCCCGCTTTTTCGGCAATCGTCTGCAATACGCCACGCATGCGGGCAGTGTGCCAGGTCGTGGTGAAAAACTGCAGGTCCTGATCCTTGGCCAGCAGGTGAAGCCGGTATTCGAGCGGATCCTTGCCGGCCGCGACCGCCAGTTCGTCAATGAAACTCTCCAGCGCGAACGCCGCCTGCAGTGCGTAGACCGACCGCATCCAGCCCAGCGGGACGGGAGTTTCGATCATCACATACTCGATCGAGTAGTTGGAGATTCCATAGACCGGGCCAGCCTCGTCCGGCAGATCGGGGTCCAGGTTGTTCGGCCCTGGCTGACCTCTCTGCCCGCTGATCGAGGGCGCGACGATACGATGGGTGAGCGCGATGGGGAATCCAGAGCCATCGAGCGTGGCGCTGAGTTGATGGAAGCTCGCCGGGCGGTAAGTCGAGAAGCGCATATCATCTTCGCGCGTCCAGAGGACTTTCACCGGCGCGCGGATCGCCTTCGACACGAGCGCGGCTTCAACCGCATAGTCGTGTTCGAGGCGGCGGCCAAAGCCGCCGCCCATCAGGGTCACGTTGACTTTGACCTGGTCGGGATCGAGCCCGACGGCTTGCGCTACTGCGTCGCGACAATCCTGCGGCACTTGCGTGGGCGCCCACAGTTCGCACTTTGTGCCCTGATAGTGTGCGGTGCAGTTGCCCGGCTCCATCGGTGCGTGAGCCATAAAGGGCAATTCGTATTCGGCGGAAATGTGGCGCCCAGAGGTCTTGGCGGGATCGCCTGCCAGGTAGATGCTCGCGGCCTTCCTGGACGCGGCCTGCCTCAACGACGTGATGACGGTGGCAGTGTTCAGATTTTTGTTCGGACCATCATCCCAGGTGACGTTCAACACGCGGCGGCCTTCCATCGCGGCCCAGACGCTCCCGGCGACTACGGCAACGGCGGACTCGCCGACCTTGCCGACGTAACTGACTCCGGAGATCTTTTTCGAGTCTTTATCATCAAAGCCCGAGACTTTTCCACCGATGGTCGGGCAGCGCGAGAGCACGGCGAGCTTCATCCCGGGCACGCGGACGTCAATCCCGAAGACTGCCTCGCCTTTTACTTTGGCGGGCGAATCCAGGCGCGGCAGCCGCTGGCCGACGAGCTTGTAGTCTTTGGATTGTTTCAGCGGCGGGTCGGTGGGAACGGGCAGGGTTGCAGCTTGGCCGGCCAGCTCTCCGTAGCTCGCGCTGCGGCTGGAGGTGGCGTGCTGGATGCGTCCGTTCTCAGCCGTGCAGGCCGATCGTGGAACGCCCCAAGTCAATGCCGCGGCCGAAATCAGCATTTCGCGCGCCGCGGCTCCGGCCTTGCGCATCGGGTCCCAGCAAGTGTGGATGCTGGCGCTTCCGCCCGTGGTCTGATCGCCGAACAGGGTGCTGGCTCCAGCCTGTTCGATTTCGATCTGCTTCCAATCGGCTTCGAGTTCCTCGGCCAGAATCATGGGCAGCGCAGTGCGAACCCCCTGGCCCATCTCGGAACGCGCGACGACAATGGTGACTTTGTTGTCAGGGGTGATGCGCAGGTAGGCGTTGGGGGAGAAGGAATCTCTTTTCGATCCGGCGTCGTGCGGCAGGTAGAAGCCGATTACGAGTCCGGCGCCGGCGGCGGCGCCGATGGCGACAAATTCGCGGCGGGAAAGCGGGCTCATCGCGCACCTCCGTCGGCGGCAGCGCGGTGAATCGCCTTGCGAATCCGCTCATAGGTTCCGCAGCGGCAGAGGTTGCCGTTCATGGACTGGGTGATCTGCTCGTCGGTGGGGTGCGGCGTTTTCGCCAGTAGAGCCACGGCCGACATGATCTGTCCCGTCTGGCAGTAGCCGCACTGCGGAACTTCTTCCGCGATCCAGGCCGCCTGCAAAACGTGCAATCCATTGACGGAGATCCCTTCGATCGTCGTGATGCTCTTACCTGCTACTTGTGAGACAGGAGTCAAGCAGGAGCGAATGGCGTCGCCGTCAACGTGGACGGTGCAGGCGCCGCACAGTCCGGCGCCGCAGCCGAATTTGGTTCCGGTAAGTTCAAGGGTGTCGCGCAACACCCAGAGAAGCGGCGTCTCGGGAGAGACGTCGACTTTCTTTTCACTACCGTTAACGCGGAGCGTAAGGTTGGCCATGTTGGTCCAGAAACTCGACAACATGGTACTCAACCGGCGGGAAAAGGGAAATGGGTGGCGGACACGTCAGCGGCTAAAGCCGGGGTTATTTTTTTCCCTACCGGCACGCTTCAACTCCCCCTCGTTATCCTCGGGGTCGCTCAGGGCAGGCTAAAGGCTGAAGCCGTGCCCTGATACGAAGCGATTATGCGAAGGATTTCCGGCTCAGGCCACTAGCGTGCCGGGCTCGGCATCATCGCCTGCTCGATCTCCACACCGATACGCTCGGCAAAATCGCGAAAAGCCGGCATTGCGTAAAGTCGCAACCCAATCTCGCCTTGCGGAAAAATCTGGGCGCGCGTGCCGGCGGTTTCCTCCCGCACAGCGCGGTGCACCAGAGCAGCGGTGGAAGCGTCGAAACTTTCGGAGACGATCACGCTGTTGTCGCCCCAGTGCTCAACCAGAACCGGGCCCTCCTCGGTCATGACCTGGGCGCTCGAAACCGGGCAGTTTGACCCGGAGCAGGCGGGTGCGGCTTCAGCCGTGGCGCTGTTATAACGCTGGGAGACCGCGCTGGCGTAAAAACGCGCGAAGCGCTCGGCAGCCTGAGGTGTTTTCCATCGCGAAACATACAGCAGAGCCAGGTCGGCCGTGGTCGGGGAAGAATTCGCGACCACTTTGTCGGTGCGATGGTACGTTACGTACGCCCCGCCCTGCCAGGAAGAGGAAAGTTCGTCGGCAATCCTGCGTTCGCCGAACTGTTTCAGCAGCGCGCGCACGTCAAGCTGGCCCATCCCGCCGGAGTCGTAGACGTCGTACTGGCCGCCCAACAGCTTCTTCAAGTCGGGCATGCCCACCGGCGGCAGCTTCTCACCATTGATGTAGGCATCGGGTTGCAGGATTTCGTGGGAATTGCGCGGCGGACGGGCAAAAGCCCCGGCAAAGGCCATTTCCTTGCCGCCCTTGTGCAGCAGTTCGCCCTCAAAGATCAGGCCTTCGTTATAAGCGAACGATCCGGACTCGCGCAGAATCATGGGCGCATCGTGCAACATCTGCGAGTCGGCGACGGCCTTTACCGCCGGCTCTTCCATCGAGTAGATCAGATCAGGCGTATCGATCAGATTGCGTCCCAGGGGCGCCAGGACGTAATCCACATAGACCACCATGGCCTGGCCTTCCACCACCGCTCTGCGGGCGGTCGCGCCGTCGTCGTTGTCGACGTCATGGGGGCCTTTTCCCGCCGGCTTCAGAGGGGCCTGCATCCACTTCCGCAGGTCGAAGTTCTGATCCTGCAATGCATGAGTGAGTTCGTGGGCAAGGATGGGCTCCTGCCGGTCGAACGGAACCCAATTCAGCAGAGAGATGGTCTTGGTTTCGTTATCGTAGTAAGCGGCGACCCCTTGCCCCGTGGATTTCACCAGAAACTCGGGCAGATTAAAATCGCGTGGCAGGAAGCCGAGCTTCTTCATGCTCAGTTCTCCCTGGGCGAAGCGTTGCGTGAATTCCTCCTTAGCCAGCCGGCCGCGAGCGTACTTCTCAACGTCCGCCTTGCTGACCATGCGGCGTTTTACGACGGCACGCTTGGGCATGCCGGTATCTTCCGCGGCGAAGTCAACGATTTTGTCCACCGACTCGAAGAGCCGCTTGGCATCCGCGTCGGTCATGCGGACCTCGTCCGTCGTGTCCTTGCGCAACTTGCGGGCAACATCGCCCAGACTCTGCGAGGAAGCATCGTTCTGGCAGAAGGCAATTGCGGGAGACAAGCCAAGAAGGGAGACCACTAGAAGTTGGCGCCAATTCCGGCAGATCGTCATGGGTCCTCGCTCAAGGAAAAGAAATGGACTCCCCCTAGATTTTCCTTGAGTCAGGCGAGGGACTCAGCAAAAAGACGTGGAATTGTCTTACCAAGGTAATGCGAGGCGGACTGAAAAGCTACCAAACAGTGACGCTTGGACCCTACTTCAAATCCGCCAGTTTCTGCGCGGCCAACTGCCCGGCCTCGTTGCCCGGATTCTCTTTCTTGACCTGTTCGTAGATCCGTTTGGCGTCGAGGGGTTGGTTGGAATTCTGATAGAGCTCAGCCAACTGCAGCTGCGCCGTCACCTTGCTGACGGAGTTGGTGGGCTTGTTGATCAGCTCCTGGTAGAGCGCGACCGCATCCTTCGTCCGGCTTGTCTGCCCATAGAGCGAGGCCAGGGCAAGCTTGGCGACCGCGGCCAGGTCTCGGTTGCGCACCGAAGCGACCTCTTTGAAGTTGCGCTCGGCCGTGCCGTTGTCCGATAAATCGACCGCAGTTACGCCCAGGAGGTAATGAGCCATGTCGGCGGTGCGGGTGTGCGGATACTTATCCACAATCGCCTGCAGCTGTTTCCGAGCGGTCTCGGTGCGCTCTTTGACGGAAGTGAAGGTAGGAAAGTCGGGTTGTTCGGGCGCGCCGGCAGGACGCAGAGGTGTGTCCAGGGTACGAACGGCCTGGGTAAGGTCCAGGCTGGCCTTTTCGTCCTGCACCCCCAGGTAATACCAGCCGCCCACACCGACGGCCAATAGGAGGGCGATTGCGATGCCGGAAATGATCAGGGTGGTTTGGTGCTCCACCGTCCAGTGGGCCGTCTTCTCGGCCGCCTCGATGGTGACACGGCTAAATGCGTCCTGCTTCAGTTGATGGCGGGTTTCTGCGCGCACAGACTTCCCTCGGGTAGTAAACGATGAGTGGACAAACTAATAGCTTAACAGGCGGGAAAACGAGGCGTCAAAGAAGGCGGATGTGTGGAAGGCCGAGGGAGCCGGCGCGCGCCGGCGAGACGCCCCGCGCGAGATCCCTCGCTCCGCCTCGCTTCGCTCGCCCCCGGCTGAAGCCGAGGGTCTACCAGAAAAGCGGCTGCGCTCGGGATGACGCCGTCGGAGGACAGCGGCGAGCCCCATCTTCCGCCAAAACACGAACGCCGCCGATTTCCCGGCGGCGCGGTTCACAGCCGATTCACCCTTACCGCGAAGCTTCCTCCAGCATTCCGTTCTCCGCCTTTTCCTGGCATTCGATGCAGTGACGCGTCCAGGGCACGGCCTCCAGCCGCTTGGCGTTAATCTCTTTGCCGCAGTGGATACACTCGCCGAAGCTGCCCTCACGGATGCGGGCCAGCGCCTTCTCCACCATCTGCAGCAGTTGCCGTTCGTTATTGCTCTGGCTGAAGAGGAATTCCTTGTTGTAGGAACTGGCAGCGCGGTCGGCGATATCCTGCGTCGAGTCTTCGTCGGCCGAACGGCCGTCGGCCTGCGTGCGATTCACAATGCGGCGCAATTCCTGCTGGCGCGTCTCCAGACGTTTCTTAAAGGCATCCAGTTTCTTCTTATCCATAGGTCACTTCAATCGGCCCAAGCCGCCACAATAAAAGTCTTGGGACGCCTCCTCCCGAAGGCGTCCCGACCGAAAAGGCCAAACGGACATCATAAGCGCGGAAATTGAGATGCGTCAACCGCACCAAAAGGTAGGCAGTGGCTGAATTCAGTTTTTTCACCACCGAGTCACGGAGACGCAGAGAAACCCAACTGCTTGGCAACTCCCACCCCTCCTGGTTCTTGCAGGTTCGAGGTTTTCTCCGTGACTCGGTGACTCTGTGGTGGCAAAAAGGAAATTCCGACACTGCCAAAGGGTAGGCAGCGTCCCAGACGCTCCTCCTCGCTGCCGAGGTGTACAATTCCTCGCACTCGCAAAATTCAGTCAATGCGCGGGAACAAATTTATGAAAACTATTTGCCGCACGCTCATCGCTGTCGTGATCCTTCTGGGCGCTTCCCTCGCCCAGCAACCAGACTCCTCGAAGCCTCAAGCCGCAAAGAAACCAGCGGCGGTTCAGTCCGGTGAAAAACCGGCGGAGACAGCGGCCAAGCCGGAGTCACCGGCCGAGGAGAAGGCCGCGCCGCGCGAGACCGCTGCCGACAGGGAAAAAGATAAAGAAGAACGCTACGACATGACTGAAGCGGCACCGGTGGTGACTCACCATCAGATCACGGTTGACGGAAAACCGCTGAAATACACGGCCACGGCCGGGCGCCTGCCGATCAAGCGCGGCGACGGCAAGACGGAGGCGGAAATGTTTTACGTCGCCTACACGCTCGACGGCCAGGAGGCGGCCAGGCGGCCACTCACGTTCGCCTTTAACGGCGGGCCGGGATCGGCTTCGATCTGGCTGCACATGGGAGCGCTGGGTCCGCGCAAAGTCGTGCTGCAGGCAGACGGCTTTATGCCCCCGGCGCCCTACCACATCGAAGACAATCCTTACACGCTGCTCGACAAAAGCGACCTCGTGCTGATTGATGCGATTGGCACCGGATTCAGCCGCGCCGCTGACGCCGAGCTGATGAAGAAATTCTGGGGCATGAAGGGAGACATCGAAGCGTTCAGCGAGTTTGTTCGGCTCTACATCAGCCGCAACGAACGCTGGTCGTCGCCCCTGTTCATTCTGGGCGAGAGTTACGGGACCACCCGCGCCGCTGGAATCGCGGGATACCTGGCCGATCGCGGCATCTCGTTCAACGGCATCACCTTGCTTTCGACCGTGCTGAATTTCGAAACGCTTGAAGACAACTTCACCAACGATCAGCCGTACATTTTTCTGGTCCCTTCGTTCACCATGATCGCGGGCTATCACCACAAACTCGCGCCTGATCTCGCCGGAGATATGGGCCACGCCCGTCAAGAGGCGGAGCTGTGGGCTGCGACCGAATACGAGCGCGCCCTCGACAAAGGCGACGCGCTTACGCCCGAGGAGCGGCAGAAAGTGATTGACCAACTGGCGCGCTACACCGGCCTGAGCAAAGAAGTGATCGACGAGGCTAACCTGCGCATTAACGTTCAGAAGTTCACGCATTATTTGCTGATTGATCGGAAAGTGCGCGTCGGCCGGCTCGACGGACGCTACACCGGCCCCGATCCCAACGGCCTGCTCGATACGCCGTTCTATGATCCGACCGGCTCAGCTACGCAGCCGCCGTTTACGTCGGTGTTCAACAACTACCTGCGCACGGAACTGGGATACAAAGTGGACATGCCGTACAACGTGCGAGCGCCGCGAGGCCCGAATGACACCTGGGACTGGGGATCGGCAGGCGGGGGATTTCCTGACACGGCTTCGGCGATGCGGCAGGCGATCGTGAAGAATCCGTACTTGAAGATTCTGGTGATGGAAGGCTATTACGATCTGGCGACGCCGTATTTCGCGGCCAACTACACCGTTGACCATCTGAACCTGCCTGAGAAGTATCGCGCGAACATCTCGTTTGCGACTTACGAGTCAGGACATATGGTGTACCTGCCGGTGGATGGCCTGAAGAAGATGAAAGCGGATCAGGCTGCGTTCATGGAGAAGGCGGGAGGGCAATAGAGCCCGCAATCGGATTCTGCGGCACCTTCATGAAGGGAGCGAGAGATTCGGCGCAGAACCGAGTTGGTGAACTGGTTATCGCAAGAGCAATCTCGTGAATTTACGTTCTCGGCTGCCCTCCCAAAGTTAGGACGCTGTTACAGGCCCGACGGAAAGATCGAAAGACCATCGTTGCACCCATAAAAGCGGGACAGACACGAGAGATCCAGGGCGTATGCTCGGCTCCTCACGGCTGCAGGTGCATCCGGGCCAAGCGTCACTTCGAGTACGTGAGGCACGTTGTGCTCGTCGACTTGGAACCTCTTCACCTCGTAGCCCTGTACTCCGGCGCCTGCACGCCGATCGAACATAAAGTATAGGAATTGTGAGTATTCGGTCGTTGTCATTATTGAATAGTCAACTTCTTTGCTGACGATGTATCCGTCCTTCACCCACACGCCCGCCATCAGAGATATCCTCTTCTATTTCTGAAGATGATTGAGCATCGTATTTTCAAAGACGAATCTTAAATTGCAGTCTTGCACGGAGCACTCTGGCTGCCGAGCGGTGCCACTCCACGGCTGTCCCCCATACCTCCTGGCTAGTTGTTGCGCATCCGAAAATGTGGCGGTGCCTAGCCGCAAGGAGGCAATCTCTCGAAGGCATTCGTAAGCTTTGCTTCGCTGATGATGGCTCTCAATAAACAGGAAGCCACTGACGGCGAGAATGACTGACGCAAGGATGCCACTAAGCGCGCCAATCAATCTCTTTCTCATATTCCGTACCGCACAAAATCGCAGAAATCAGCAATCAATAATTGTTTCACCGGCTGTATTGATTCTTCTTCTTGTCCTCATGGCGCTCCAGGCCAAGCTGGATTAGCCGATCGATTAACTCGGAGTACTCCAGCCCGGACGCGGCCCACAGTTTGGGATACATGCTGATCGAGGTGAACCCGGGCATGGTGTTGATCTCGTTCAGGTAGATCGCTTGCGTCTTCCCGTCCATCAGAAAATCCACGCGCGCCAGGCCGGAACAATCCACGGCCTTGAATGCGGCGACGGCCAGCTCCTGAACCTTCTTCGTTTGCGCCTTGGTCAGCCTCGCAGGAATGATCAGCTCTGATCCCTCGTCGAGATATTTCGCGTTGTAGTCATAGAATTCCTTCACTGGAACAATCTCTCCGGGCACCGACGCCACCGGATCGTCGTTCCCGAGCACCGAGCACTCGATCTCGCGGGCCTTTTCTTTCTTGCCGCCCACGCCCTGCTCAATGACAATCTTGCGATCGAATTTTGCAGCTTCTTCGATGGCAGGGCCGAGTTCCTTGCGGTTATGCGCCTTGCTGATGCCGACGGACGATCCCAGATTCGCCGGCTTCACGAATACCGGGTACGTCAGCTTGCCGCCGACCAATCGTTCGACTTTCTTCGCATCTTTTTCCCAATCGCTGCGCAGAATCGTGACGTGCTTCACGATGGGGATGCCCGCCGCGATAAACAGCGACTTCATGATGTCCTTGTCCATGCCCGCGGCCGAGCCCAAGACGCCCGCTCCCACGTATGCGATGTCAGCCAGTTCGAGCAGGCCCTGGATGGTGCCATCCTCGCCAAACGTGCCGTGCAGCACGGGAAAAATCACGTCCACGTTGATGGCGCGGTCGCTGGCCCGCCGCAGATGAGCGGCATCGGTCTGAAAGGGCATCAGGCCGTTTTCGTGGTGCGCCGGCTCGGGTGGCACGACGACCGACTCGCCCTGAGCCAGGACCGCGGCCGCGGGCGTAGTTTCGGGATCGCCGGCGCGCAGATGTCGTGGCTCGAGCACGAGCTTACCGGTCAGCAGGTTTTCGGCGTGCTCGGAGGTCAGCCAGCGGCCGTCCTTGGTGATGCCAATGGGCACGACCTCGTATTTTTCTTTGTCGATGGCGTTAAGAACCGACGCGGCCGAGAGCAGGGAAACTTCATGCTCGCCACTGCGCCCGCCAAACAGGATGCCGACGCGAAGCTTTTTCATGACCTCTCAGTGTGGACGCGAGCGGAGTTCCCCGTCAATCGCAGGATTGGTACACTGCGGGAAGCAGGTATCCACCTCGCATGTTGAACCAAAGGTGTCGAGTTTATTGTGCGGTGTTAGCTGCGGGGATCCTTTTCTTTAGCGGATGCCGCAAGTCTCGGGAGACGAGCGCAACGCCGCAGACCGAAAATGCTGCCCAGGCCGCTCCCACTTCCGCGCCCGCCGCGCCTGCGTCCAAGGAACGGCATCACCGCATCTTCATGAACGAGGTTTCGCCGCTGATCGTGAGCATGTCGCCGGAAACAATCGTCGTCCACGATGGACACGCGCCCATGCAACGTTTTTCGCTGACCTACGAGATTGACCACGCGGAGAAAGCCACCAAGGCGTATATCTCAATCTACGCCCGCGGAATCGGTGAGGTGCAAAGGTTCAACGTGGACGTGCAGCCGCGCGCGCAAATCGAGTTTCTTCTCGATGCTTCGAGCTTCGATCTGGGGCCGACGGTGCGCTTCCGGGTGCATTGTTCATACGGCAACACGGATTGGTACATCATGGGCAGCGATCCTACGGAGTTTCCGCAATCCGCGTCGAGCAAGGAGATCGGACTCGTAGGTCCGGCTTATATCGATAAACGAAGTCTTGCGCCCGGGGTCGGAGTTTCCATTTCGATCGATGGGGCGCAGTTCACGCGCTGCGACTGTACGCCCGAAGCGCAGGTGGATGGCACCACGGTGGAATTGAGAAACGTTAAGGCAGAAGACCGGCGAATTACGGCGCAACTCCCGGCCGAGGCCTTGCAGCGGCGTCCGGTGGTGGTCCGCCATCTCGAGGTGCAACTCGTGGTCTACGGACCCGGCATGCCGGCCGCAGACGTCTTCAATCTGAATTTTGCGGAGTAGCAGTCTACTGATGGTAAATGCCAGCCCTCAGCGGCTAAAGCCGCGACCCTCCCGTGGCGCTGACGGCACGGCTGAAGCCGTGCCCTTCCCGCTTCTACAGAATCTTCTTCCCGAACGCTGACAGCGCCAACTCGACCGCCAGGTCGGCAGTCTGATTGTGTTCGTCGATCACCGGATTCACTTCGACAATCTCGAAGCTCAGCATGCGGCCGTGGTCGGCGATGATTTCCATGGCGAGGTGAGCCTCGCGATAAGTCGCGCCGCCGCGCACCGGAGTGCCCACGCCGGGCGCGTCTTCGGGGTCGACCCAGTCCATGTCGAGCGAGATGTGATAACCGGCGGTGCCGCGTCCAGCCAGACGGAGAGCCTCTTCCATGACGGTGCGCATGCCGCGCTCGTCAATATCGCGCATGGTAAAGACGCCGATGCCGGTGCGGCGCACATTTTCCTTCTCAACCGCATCAATGTCGCGCACGCCGACCAGCACGCAGTTCTCCGGTTTCACCTTGGGAGAAAAATCGTAAATGCGCGCCAACTCCGATGGCCACAGACCCATGATCGCCGCCAGTGGCATGCCGTGCACATTACCGCTGGGCGAGGATTCCGGCGTGTTGATGTCGGTGTGGGCGTCAATCCAGATCAAGCCGATGTGCTGATTCTGGCGCCGGTAAAATTCGGCCACACCGGAGACCGTGCCCGCCGCCATGGAATGATCTCCGCCGAGCGCCAGCGGAACTTTGCCGGCCTCCAGCGTCTTGAGCACGAGTTCGGCGTGCTTGGTGCAGGTGGCCGTGATTTCTTTCAGATACTTGGCGTGGGCGTCGCCTTCCTTCTTCTGTTCGGGGATGGCGACGGCGATGTTACCGCCATCTTCAACTTCATGCCCGAGAGCTTCCAGCCGCGCTTCGAGGCCGGCGACGCGCACGGCGGACGGCCCCATGTCCACGCCGCGGCGTGATTGACCCAAGTCCAGCGGCACGCCAATGACACGAATCTTTCTAGCAGCGATGTTGGTGGGCAGTGTGGTCATGGTCATAAGTGCGGTTATTTTCCCATGGCATCGGGCAGTCCCTTGTAGTAACGGAATCCTTCCACCGGTTTCCCGTCCTTCATCATGATGCGGCGGCGCGCGGCATCTTTCATTTCCTTCAACTCTGCCTCTGAAGGATTCGGTTGGTAGTTCTTCCAGCCTGGTCCGTACTGGCTGACGTATTTCGAAAATGCGTTCACTTTATTGTCGACGTAGCCGCTGATGTCTACCCAGGTGTTCTCGTCACCGTGATCGTAGTCGTTGTAGAAGAGGTATTCGGGAATCATGTATTCCTTCAGACCTTCCTGCGTGATCTGGCCCTCGAACAGCAGCCGCCACATGGCGGCACGGGCAGCATCGGCCGAAAGGTAAGCGGCGGCACGGTGATCGGACTTGTGCCAGCGCTGATAGTTCTTGCCCGGGTCCCAGGACATGAGCACATCGGGCCGCAATTTTCGAATCCAGCGAACCAGATTCTCCACCACCGCTTTGCGGTCTTCAAACTCGAGCAGGCCGTCGTCGTATCCCAGATTGATGTAGTGGTCTCCGGAGATGCCGAGTTCTGCCAAAGCCGCCAGTTCCTCCTGGCGGCGAATCTGTGCCAGCTGCGTGCGCGAGAGGTTCGGGTCCTGCGTTCCGACATTTCCAGTCGTCAGGGTTACGATGTAGATCTGATTCCCGTGAGATTGAAGGAGCGCCAGCGTGCCATGGGAAAGTGCGTCATCGTCGGCGTGAGCGCCGATCAGCATAATTGTTTTGCCGGTCCACTTCTCGACTGGAACGTCGGGTGCACCGGCAGAGGGCTGAGCCGCGACGGCCAGGGGAAACAGAAAGAATAGGGCGAGAGAAAGAGACTTTTTCATAAAGTCCTCACGGGAATTCCAATTTTCGATTGCCGATTGCCGATTTTCAACCGTCGCCCCAATCGGCAATCGAAAATCGAAAATCGGCAATTACGGATATAGCCGGTACAGCATCCTGGGGAAGGGAATCGTTTCGCGCACGTGCTCGAGGCCGCAGATCCAGGCCACGGCGCGCTCGATGCCCATACCGAAACCGCTGTGCGGCACGCTGCCAAACTTGCGCAGATCGAGATACCACTTGAAGGCTTCCTCCGGCAAGTTGTGCTCGTGAATCCGCTCGAGCAGTAATTCGTGCGAGGCCGTGCGCTGCGAGCCGCCAATGATTTCGCCGTAGCCTTCGGGAGCGAGCACATCCACGCACAGCGCCAATTCCGGCCGCTGCGGATCCGGTTCCATGTAGAAAGCCTTCACCTTCGCCGGATAGCGATGCACCATGACCGGCTTGTCGAACTCCGCGGAAAGATAGGTTTCATCGGGCGAGCCCAGGTCGCCGCCCCACTCGAATTTCGTTTCGAGAGCGCCTTTGGCGTGTCCTTCCTGCAGGAGCTTTACGGCCTCGTCGTAACTAACCCGCGGGAATGGCGGCTCAACCTTCTCGAGCTTTGAAGTGTCGCGCCCGATGGTCTTCAGTTCTACTTGCCGGCGATCGAGACAGCGTTTCACGACGAAGCTGATAAACTGCTCGGCCAGTTCCATGAGGTCGTCGAGCGTCGCGTAAGCCACTTCCGGCTCGACCATCCAGAATTCAGTGAGATGGCGCCGCGTCTTTGACTTTTCCGCGCGAAACGTCGGGCCGAATGAATACACCTTGCCCAGCGCCATCGCCGTGGCCTCGATGTAAAGCTGTCCCGACTGAGTTAGGTAGGCCTGCTCCTCGAAGTAATCGACGGGGAAGAGAGTAGTTGTACCCTCGCATGCGGCAGGAGTGATGATGGGAGGATCGGTCAGCGTGAAGCCGCGCTCGTCGAGAAAGTCGCGCACGGCTTTGATGATCTCCGCCCGCACCCGCAGAATCGCGGCCTGCCGCTGCGAGCGCACCCAGAGATGGCGGTGCTCCATGAGGAAATCGGTGCCGTGCTCTTTAGGAGTAATGGGATACGGGTCCGACTCAGGCACGCGCTGCACGACCTGAACGCTGGCCACATCGAGTTCGTAGCCGCCCGGTGCGCGCTTGTCGGCGCGGACCTTGCCTTCGACGATCACGCTCGATTCCTGGGTGAGCGTTTTGACCGCCTCGAAGACCTCCGGCGGGACCGCGCTTTTGGGCACGATGCCCTGAATAATGCCCGAGCCGTCGCGAAACTGCGGGAACAGCAACTTGCCGCTCTCGCGCAGGTTGTAGAGCCAGCCCCGGATGACGACGGACTGGCCTTCGTGCCGGCCGACTTCTGCGATGGTAGTAACAGTTGATGGCATTCTTGAAAATTTCCGATTTTCGATTGCCGATTTCCAATTGTTCACATTTCATCACTACAGCTCGATCTCAATCGCAAATCAACAATCGGAAATCGAAAATGCTAAGCCGTTTCCAGCTTCCCGAACGCGTCGCCCAGCTTCTCCAGCGGATTCACCTTCTCGTCGCCTTCGAGCTCCAGCAAGACGGGCGGAGTCTGCGGTGCCGAACGCAGCAACTCCATCGCTTCTTTCCAGTTAATCGTTCCTTGTCCCGGCCACAGGTGTGAATCTTTGTCTTTGGCGTTGTCGTGCACGTGGGTGGAGCGGATGTGGCTGCGCAGAATCTCGAACCCTTCGCGCACCGAACTGATGATGTGCGCGTGTCCGAAGTCGAAGCACACGCCCACGTCGTCAAAATGCGCGCTGTGGATCAACTCAACCAGCTTGTCGGGAGTAGAAAGCTCGTTAGGAATGTTCTCGAGCAGAATCCGCACGCCCAGCGGTTTGGCGAACGCCCGCAGGTGCTCGATGGAAGTCATGGCATCTTCGAATTTCTTCTCGCCGAAACTCTCGTTGGATGTGCCGACGTGCTGCACCAGAAAGCGGAACGGAATCTGCTCGGCAATTTCAAGGGCGCGCTTGATTTCGTCCATGGCCTCGACCCGCGCCGCGCGGTCTGTGGCCGCTATGTTCAAGGGCGGTGCGCCGGCGCGGCCCCATTCGTAGTCGGCGTAAAGCGGCGAATGGACCGAATGCAGCGGAATGCCGCTGCCGCGGAACCACTCGGCGATTTCCTTGACGTGGGCTTTGCGGTTGGCGTAGTCGAGATGCTGGCGGGCCGCGAAAATCTCGATCGCCTGCACACCGCTGCGGGCGAGCCCGTCCAGAATGCCCGGGTGCAGGCGCTCCTTCACGAATAGATAGGTTGAGACTGCCTTTAGCATGCAAATCCTTCGGAATTTACGATTTGCGATTTTCGATTGCCGATTGCAAACTTCAGGCTGCCGCGTTCAATCGGCGATCGACAATCGACAGTCGGCAATCCTCAGTATCCCACAGCCTTGCCGTTACTGCGGACGTCGCTGGCTCCCAGCCGGGCGCCACTCTTCTCATCAATGGCAATGCACTCGGCATCGCCCCAATAAGCGGAGACGCGATCCCCTTCGGGAAGCCCGATCTCGACCCTGTAACCCATCTGCCGCAACGCGTTGACGGTGTCGGGCGAAAACCATTTTCCACGTTCACTACGTCGGGCATCCACTGATTGTGAAAACGCGAGGCATTCACCGCTTCCTGGATATTCATTCCGTAGTCCACCACACCCATCAGAACATTGGCCACAATGGTTATGATCTGCGAACCACCGGGCGAGCCCAGCACCATCACCGGCTTGCCGTCCTGCACCACGATGGTCGGTGTCATGGACGACAGCGGCCGCTTCCCCGGTCCGATTGCGTTAGCGGCGCCTTGAAGCAACCCATAGCTATTGGATACGCCCGGCTTCATCGAGAAGTCATCCATCTCGTCGTTCAGCAGGAAGCCCAGACCGTCAGCCGTGACTCGCGATCCGAACCAAGCGTTGATTGTTGTAGTCACCGCGACCGCATTACCCTCGGAGTCCACCACCGAATAGTGCGTTGTGTGACGTGACTCGTGCGGCGCTGCGGCGGGCGGATGCGCCGCGGCATATTGCTCCAGTTCGCTGAAAACGGCCGGACGCTTCAGGTCTTTGCTGGAGCTGGCGTGCGCGGGATCGATTGTTTCCCGCCACGCTGCCGCGTATTTCTTGTCAATCAGCTGCGCCACCGGAATCCTGGCAAAATCAGGATCTCCCAGAAACTCGGCGCGATCAAAGAACGCCCGCCGGAAAGCTTCGATGATGATGTGAATGGCCAGCGCCGAGCGGTTTCCGAGCTTCGCCAAATCGTAACCTTCGAGAATGTTAAGCGATTCAATCAACGCCGTTCCACCCGGCGACGGCGGAGGTGCGCTGATGATCTCATATCCGCGATAGGTGCCCCGCACCGGCTCGCGATCTTTCACTTCATAGCGGGCCAGATCGTCGAGGGTGATCAGCCCCCCGCCTTTTTCGATGGCCGCGGCCAGTTCTTTGGCCAGAGATCCGTGATAAAAGTCCTCCGGGTTCTCGGCAATTCGTTCCAGGGTTCGCGCCAGATCAGGCTGGCGGAAAATGTCGCCCGGCTTGTAGTAATCGCCGTTGCGCTGAAACACGCGGCGCGACTCGGGAAATATGGCCAGATACTGGTCGTGAAGATCTCCCGATTGTTCCCAAGTCAGCGGGTATCCATCGCGAGCCAGCTTGATGGCAGGAGCCATCACTTGTTTCAGAGTGAGCTTGCCCCACTTCTGCTCGGCGTACGTCATGCCCGCTACCGACCCCGGCACGCCGATCGACTTGTAGCCAATTTTACTGGCGCCTTCGATTACATTGCCCTGCGCGTCCAGATACATATCGCGCGTCGCCGCGCCTGGAGCCTTTTCGCGGTAGTCAAGAAAATGCGTCTTACCGTCGGCCATGCGGACGAGCATGAACCCGCCGCCACCGATATTTCCCGCCGCGGGATGCACCACCGCCAGAGCGAATCCGGTCGCCACGGCCGCATCCACGGCGTTGCCCCCTTCCTGCATGATCTCCACACCCACCTGCGACGCCAGTTCGTTGGTGCTCACCACCATGCCGTGCTGGGCGTGAACCGGTCGAGTGGAAGCCGCGGCCGAAGGCACCAGAGCCGCCATCAGCAGCAAAATCAAGAATTTATGCGGAGATTGCATGCGGGTTGAAGATGTCCGGACTTGCCCGGGACTCTTGAGGCTAGCCGACCGCCGGGAGCGGAGTCAAATCCTGGCGCGCGGTGCGGTTCCATGGTTCAGGTATCGCGTGGATGCGATCTGGGCGCCGAGTCCTGGGCTGCCCGCTGGGCAGCCAGCCAGGACTCTGCCTTATCCGTTTCCCGGAAGACACGGACTGCGCGGAAATACTTGTCGGCAAAGACCTCGAACATCCGCATCATGCCGAACATGGCGTCGCCACTGGCAACGATGGCACAAAACTCGAACTGTACTTTCTCGCGAATCATGCCCACGGCGGCGCTGACGGCACCCAACTGGCTGGCTTGCGGCAAGACTTGGGCCTCGCAGACGTTCAACAGCACATCCAGTTGTCCGGTGCAGGCGGGATCCTCCTGTAGAGCTCGGAAATGCTCCAACACCTCCGCCAGATTCACCGGACCGCTGCAGGTCGTGCGAATGATCCTCCCCAGAGCATCGATACAGTAGGTCACCGGCATGCCCCACCCCTGACAAAAAGGCTAACATGCCCGCGGGGAAACGGATGTCAAGCGCGCGCGCTGGAGCCAGCGTTTTTCCGCCAACGGGATCTCAACTCCTCTTTGCGCCAGTGCGGCCGGTTCCTCCACCAGGCTTTTTCTTTTGCTTCGACGTTCGAGCCCCGGCTTTGGGAGCCCTGGCCGCCACCATTTCGTACGACTGCCGGATCAGGTCCTTCAACTCGTCGTTACGCAGCGCATCCAGGCGATCGAGCATCACCCACTTGTAGCGTCCGACGTACGGAGCCGGGCGGATATTCTCGCGCTCAATCAGTTCGGCAAACGTTTCGGCCGTGCACTTGAAACACAGCTTCCGGTGGTCCAGGCTGACAATGGCAAAGATCTTGCCGCGGATTTTGAAGCAGAGGTCGTCGCCCCACTGCAGTTTCTCTGTCGCCTGCGGAAAGGCGAGACAGAACTGACGAATCTCATCGGCGTTCATGCAGTACTCCCGTTTTGCTACTCGCGTCTGTTCGTCCCTTCTTCCTCATGGAGCAGTCTTTTTTCAGGTGCGATCGAGAAGTTGTATCAGCCGCTGTTTAGCGCCCGGCCACTCTGAGGCCACGATCGAATAGCGAGCCGAATCACGGGGGATGAAATCCGCGGCCATGCGATGCGCGCGGAGGATTCCCTCGAACTGCCCGCCGATCCGTTCGAGTGCGGCACGGGAACGCTGGTTCCGCACGTCGGTGTGGAAGCAGACCCGAAGCACCTCCCATTTCTCGAAGGCATGGGTCAGCATGAGCAGCTTGGCTTCGGTGTTGGCGGGCGTGCGGATGGCGGAACCAGTCAGCCACGTGTAGCCGATCTCGCAGGCGTCGGGGACGTCGCGCCCGTGTAAGGGATGGCCTTGCGGCCAGGACCATCGCTCCAGATCGAAAAAGCGCGTCGAGCCGAGGACAACGCCGTCTTCGGCCCGCACGGTGGCAAAAGGCACGGCTTTGCCGGCATTTCGCCAAACCAATGCGCTGGCGATGTAGTCGGCGGCCTCAATCTTGCCCTGCGGGACGGGACTCCACCGATAGAGCGAAGGATCGCCCGCTGAAGCCGCCGCCAATCCGTCCACGTGGCGCTGCTCCAGCGGTTCCAAACGAACGTGGCGACCTTGTAAGACGATATTCTCCGTTGCCATGGCTTCCACTATGCAACGGGACCTATCATGACCGCAAACGAAGCGCGAGGCGGCTTCCTTCCGCGCCCTTAGACGTGAAACAGTCGGTCCAGCAGCAGGAACAGCCCTGCACCTACGAAGACCAGCAGGGCCATCTTCATGGCAGGTTCCTTGTTGACCTCGGGAATCAGATCCGAAGCGGCGACGTAGATGGTAACTCCCGCAGCCAGCGGCAGCCCGGCGCCCACGTGATGGCGGAACAGGGCCATCGTCAAAACGCCGGCCAGGGTTGAACCGCCCAGGATCATCGACGCGCCCCAGGCGATGCCCCGGCTGCGTCCGCTGGCCAGCATGACCGAACTCACGGTGAATCCCTCGGGAATTTTGTGCAGGAAGATGGCGAAGAAGATCAACCAACCCAGCCAGTTCGAGACCAGAAATCCGGATGCGATGGCGATTCCGTCGAAGAAGGTATGAATAACCAGCCCGAGAAGTACCGAATAGCTCTTGTGGGAATGAATGAACTCGTCGCGATGCGTTTCTTCGCCGAAATGAAAGTGCGGCGTGACGGTGTGCTCGAAAAAGTGAATGATCAAATAGCCCAGCAGGACGAGCCATGCGGCGTGCCTTCCACTCAACTCGATGCTCTGGGGAATCATTTCAACCATGGCCGTGGCCAGCATGAAACCCGCACCCAGAGCGACAAAATAGCGAAGATAGCGGCGCTCCCAGTTGCGCTGCACGATGATCGCTCCGCCGAAGACGTTGGCCGCGGCCGCGGTCAGGCCTAACAGCACGCTGGTCAGGATGGCGCTCATGAGGGCAGTACTGAATTTGTGCGTGATCAGTATACTGACGTCGGGTTAATCCGGCGCCGATTTCGTGCTCACCGGGTTGCGGTAACATTGCAGACGCCGTCACTCCCATGCCCGCAAGGATCGAACGAAGCTCAGATTTTCATAGGATACCGAACCTGATATAGGCGATGTATGCTTTAGCCGTGTCCGCAAGATCTTCAGTCTTGCCAGGGTTGCAGACCGTGAGGTGATATGAAGGTACGCACGGGTTGTCTATCGCTTGCTGGGATGTTGGTTTTGTGTGGGCTCCTTCTGTGTCCAAGCCTGTCGTCAGGGCAAGAGGACGAACGGATCGAGCCGGGACACTCCATCGGTAAGGTCTCAACCCAGGGAGACCTGATCGTCATGGAATTGGATGACGGTGCTCTGGGAAAGGCCAACCTGTTCGACCTCGTCGGTCACACACTGCGTTTCGTGCCGGATGGTTCCCGCTATCGCGTGGAGACTGGAGCGCTGCAGTGGGATTCGGACTTCGGCCCTGAGCTCACGGGCGCCGAAGTTACTCTTCATCAGTTCGCCTTTCCTTTTTCCGGTCAGCAGTGGACTTCATTTCATGTAGGCACGACCGGATCGATCCGCTTTGGCACGCCAGAGAAGGACAGCAACCCTTTCCCGCGCGGCTCCAGCGACGGAGGAGTCTCTATTGGCCGGTTCGACCCGTTGGCAGAAGCGGCCAGCACATTGATCGATAGCGCTCCGGCGATGTGTGTGTTCTTCAAGCCGCGAATGTCCGGGCCCCATTATGTGAAGGAACTGCCGGATCGTGTGGTCATCACCTGGGATGTCACGGAGCCGTTTGGGAATATTCAGGATTTCACCTGGTTCAAGACGACCAATCGCTTTCAGGCGGTGCTCGATCGCGATGGGTCCATTGAGATGTCCTACAAAGAACTCGCCGCGAAGGATGCCATCGTTGGGATCTACCCCGTGCCCGCGGGCGCGGAAAAGCCTTTGGCGACGCTCAGTGCTGAGCCGCATCCGGCAGTCGCCGCACATTTAGATGTCCGGAATCTCAAGCTCGCCGTTGTTGACAGCGTCCTTCTGAAAGTCACGTTCGAGACGCGTGGGCCGGTGCTGGCGGAAGGCGATCCAGCAGTGGACGGCATAACCTACCGCGTCTTGTTTGACGCGCACGAACCGCTGCCTTCGAGCGCCGACGCTGCACGCCCAACGCTTGCCTGGACGGTGCGAGGAATTGCATGGCGCGGCCGTCCCTCAAGGTACATTGCATTCGGCCCCGGCGTTTCGCGGAGGGTGAAAGCGGCGGGCAACACGATCACGTTGCAGGGGGTGCTGCCGACGGCTCTCCGCGGAGTCGAACAGGTTGCCGTTTACGCTGAGATCAGCGCACCCGGGACTCCCGCGCCGGTGGAGCGGCTGTCGCCACATCCGGTTCGATTGGCTGGAATTCGCAATCCTGAAGCTCACCTTTCTTCCCTGACGCGAAAAGATGGTCCCTTTGCCGTCGTGTACGAATCGTTCCACTACCTGTCTTTACCGCGCCCTCAGGATCTGTCCTGCACAGTGATTAAGGCTCTGGGCGACAAGTTCGACTTCCTTGCCTACTACTCCGATTTCCGCATTGACAACCAGGAAGCGGGCACTCCAAGCGACGGGCCCAAGGGCGGCAATGTGATGGGAACCGGGGAGGGGCAACACGACCTGGAAGGCTACTGCACCCAAGGCAGATTCCAGTGGGGATTCGTGCAGCCCGTGTACGTCGGCTCGAGCCAAATGCAGGAACGTCCTCCGGAAGGAGCGCCGGTCGGGAGCGACCGCGACATAACCTTTTACTCTCACCAGCTCGCGGAAAGCTCACCGGACGGAAAGATGCTTCCCTATAACTATGCGATGTCGCAGATCGGGCACGAGATGGGCCATCGCTGGTCCGCGTTTGTCTCGGCGAAAGTCAACGGTGAAACCGTTTCGCTTGGCCCGGTCCACTGGGCGCGGGGATTGCAAGCCCCGGTTGCGTTTCCTTATCAGCGTCCTACGGAGGCGTCTGCCATGGGAGGGGGCGTCTGGCAGGATAACTTCGATGGAACGTACACGCAGCTCGATGACGATTACTATGTGCCGGCCACGGGCTATTCCTATCTTGATCTGTATCTGATGGGCCTGATCTCTGCCGCGGAGGTGCCTGACTTCTTCTTGTTGAGGAACCTCGTGCCAGCCGGTAAGGATGCAAACGGGCACCCGATATTCAAAGCTGACCGAACGAAAGTGACCATTCAAGACGTAATCGCCGCCGAGGGACCGCGCTTGCCCGACGTGGATCACTCGCAAAGGAAGTTCAACACCGGGATCGTCGTCATGGTTGAGCACGGTCAAAGTCCAAGCCCCGAACTCGTGGAGCGGGCAAATGCTATTCGGGAGCGGTGGATGGATTACTGGCGGACCACCACCGGACGTCGAGCGTTGATGACCACGAATCCACGCTGAGCAGATCTTGGGTTCAGGCTAACGCCATCTCATAATGAACCAAAGGGATAAACCGTCGGCTCCCTCAGGGGCTAAAGCCCGCGTCTTTGTTGGCTCTGGGCGGCACGGCTGAAGCCGTGCCCTTCCCAAAACCATTTATGAGATAGCCTCTAGACGCTCTGGCGATTCCGCCTGCATGCTCTTTCCGCTATCCACGACTACGCCCGGGTCTCAGATGCAGGCGCACTGGCATCGCGCGACATTTGCCCGTCGGTCATTTTTCCATCGAGCATCCGCCAAAGTCCTAAAGGATTGGAGTCCTTGAGTTCGTCGGGCAGGGCCGTGTCGGGAAATCCCTGATAGCAGACCAGTCGCGTGAAGCGGAAAATTGCCTGGCTTCCGACCGACGTGGAGCGGCCATCCGAAGTCGCGGGATAGGGACCGCCATGCACCATGGCATGGGTAACCTCGACGCCGGTCGGAAAGCCGTTGAAGACCAGCCTGCCGACTTTTGTCTCGAGAATGGCGAGGAGATCGGCGAACTCGTGCAAATCCTGATCCGTGCCATGAACTGTGGCGGTGAGGTGGCCCTCGAGGGAGCGGGCGATCGCCAGCACTTGATCGCGGCTTGCGTGCCGCACAAGAATCGTAGTGGGCCCGAAGATTTCCGCGTCCAGGTCCGACCCGAGAAAGGCTGACGCGTCGGTTTCAAAAAGCGCGGAATTCGCGGCAAAACCTGTGGCCCCGGTTTGCAGACCCTGGGCTACAAGCTCGACAGCCGAGTCCGTCTTGCGCCCAGCAATCGCCGAATCATAAGAATGGTGAATGCTCCTCGTCAGGAGATGGAATGGACTCGACTCGGTCACCAGCTGGCGCAACTTGCGGGTGAATAATTCCGCGTCAGTCCCCTGTGGCAGAAACACCATTCCCGGCTTGGTGCAGAATTGGCCAGCGCCCAGGGTGAACGACGCATGCAGTCCAGCTGCAATGGTCTCGGCACGCTGGTGCAGGGCCCCCGGCAAAATGAAGACGGGGTTCGTGCTGCTCATCTCCGCATAAAACGGAATCGGCTCCGGGCGCGATGCGGCCACGTCCATCAAAGTTCTTCCGGCGGTGCGCGATCCGGTGAAACCACCAGCCCTCACCAGAGGATGCTTCATCAGTGCCGTGCCGACCTGCGAACCACTGCCAAACAGAAGTGAGAACACACCTTCGGGAAGGCCGCATTCGCGCACACTCTCCTGCACTGCGCGACCCACAAGTTCGCTGGTGCCGGGATGGGCCGCATGCGCCTTCACGATCACCGTATTTCCTCCGGCGAGCGCTGAAGCTGTGTCGCCTCCAGCCACCGAAAAAGCCAGGGGGAAGTTGCTGGCGCCGAACACCACCACAGGTCCCAGCGGGCGCAGCATGGAGCGGATGTCGGGCTTGGGAAGAGGCTTGCGGCCGGGGTCAGCGTGATCAATGCGCGCGTTGACCCAGGATCCTTCTTCTGCCACCTGAGCAAACAACCGAAGCTGGCCGCAGGTGCGCGCGGTTTCACCTTGCAGGCGTGCCCGCGGCAGAGCTGTCTCCTGGCCGGCGCGCTCGACCACCTCCTCTGCGATCGATTCGATCTTGGCGGCAATCTTGCGTAAGAACGCACCCCGTTCGCGCCCGGGCGCGCGCCGGTAGACCTCGAAGGCTTCCGCCGCCAGGCGAGCAGCAAGTTCGACTTCTTCTCCAGTTGCTGGAATAAAGCCGGGCTGCAAGTGCTGGCCGGTGGTCGGGTCGGTAGCGTATAGAAGTTCTGCTGTACCCGCGCCTTCACGGAACCCGATCAACGACCGGCCTGAGAGTTTTGCCATGGATGCCAACATAGTCACTTCCTATTCGGCGACGCGTAGGTGCTCGCCGACTGCGGCCGGGTGCGCAAAGCGTCGCAGATGATTTTCCTGGTCTGCTCCAGTTCTCTCCCCACCAACTCCAGCCGTGGCGGGCGCACATGGGGATTCCCCATGCCCACCTCGGCTTGCACCAGTTTGATGAGTTGGACGAGATTGGGAACAGTGTCCATCCGGAGCAAGGGCAAGAACCAGCGATACAACTCGAATGCCTTATCACTCTCGCCATTGATTCCGCAGTTGAACAACTCCACCGATTCACGGGGCAGGGCATTGGCCAAACCGGCAATCCATCCCGTCGCTCCGACTCCAATGGCTTCCAGCACCGCATCATCCACGCCGACGGATATTTGCAGCCGGCGGTCCAGCAGCGCACGGATGGCAGATACTCGCCGGGCATCGGTGCTCGATTCCTTGACTGCTTCGAAGTTCTCGTGTTCGGCTGCCAGTTCGTGAATCTGTTCGGGAAAAAAATCCGTTCCGTACGCGACCGGGTTGTTATAAAGCATGCAGGAAAGTGGGGTTGCCTGGAAGACGGCGGCGACGTGAGTCTTCATTTCGCGCCAATCTCCCTGATACACAAAGGGAGGCAAGACCATGAGGCCGTCGCAACCCAGATCGGTGGCTGCTTTCGCCAAGGCTACCGCCTCGGATGTTGTAAGAGCCGAGATCGAAGCGACGACCGATCCGCGCCCATGCACCGCGTCAATACAATTGCGCAAGATTTGCCGCTTCTCGTCGAGCGACAGGGTTGCTCCTTCGCCTAGCGATCCCAGCGCGACGATTCCGGTACAGCCGTTATCCAGCAGCCAACTGCAGTGCGTCGCCATGAAACCATGGTCGACACTGAAATCCTCGCGGAAACACGTGGTGATTGCAGGCATCACGCCCTTCCAGTTCATGCTGTGCCTCCTGTTCCGACGGTGTGCTCCGGTTCCATGACGTCGGGAAAGCCCGCCAGGCTCTCGACTCGGACGGGGAAAACTGGCGGGCGGACCGAAGCCGGGTTCCATTGAAAAAGAAATTGTGTAGCCGGCCCACATACTCTTCCCTGGCAGGGGCCCATGCCGCAACGGGTCTGCAGCTTCGCGGCGCGCCAGGATGTATGCCTCTGGAGACGCGAGTGCGGAACGTCCTCGCATCGGCAGACTACAGTCTCCGGAGACGGCAGGCTCTTGAGTTCGCGGCGCAGACCAAATGTCCGTTCCAGAATAGTCGCGAAGCGCCGCGCTTTCCGCCGAGCTCTAAACAGTTTTCGGGCTTCTCCCGTGGAACCGGTGGCCGCGAGGCCGGCAATCTGTCCCTCGATGAGCGACAGGTCCACACCTCCGATGCTGGTCGGTTCGCCGGCACAGAAAATTCCCTGCGCCGTGGTTTCCTGGAAATCGTCAACCTCTACATAGCCGCCGCGGATCTGACAGCCCAACAGAATCGGCAACTCGATGTTGGGAACCAGATGAAAGCCGCACGCCAGATAATCACACTGGATGCTTTCCGGTTTTCCGTCTCGTGAGAGAGTGACGCTATCGAGACTCTCCTGCCCGTGCGCAGCCAGCGGCCAGCAGTTCGCGACCAAGCGAACGCCGGCAAGGTCTTTCTTCAGTTGTAACGCCTGGACGATCTTTTCCGGCCGGCTGATCAGTGCCGCGCCGAACCGTGCCAGGCTGCTCCAGGATGCCTGCTCGCAGATGACGGGTATTTCGGCGCCGTGGCTGCGAAGGTAAGCAGCGACGGCGAGCAGCAGGGGTCCAGTCCCGGCCACCACCACGCGCTGGTTGCGAATCGGGAGGCCCGACTTGACCATGGCCTGCAATCCGCCCGCACCCATCACATTCGGGAGCGTCCAACCTGGGAAGGGGAGAAATCGTTCCCGCGCTCCGGTCGCCAGCACCAGACTCCGATAGCTCAACTCGATCAGATCATCGGCTCCCTCTGCCAGCAGAACGCCCGGTTCGGACTGGTGGAAAATTCTCTTTCCGCAAACCGTGGTTACGCCTGCTGGGCGCAGACGACGGCGCCATCCTGCCGCTTCTTTCTTGTCACCTTCTGCGGAGCCCGCCCGCCAGATTTGCCCACCCAGGGTCGCGTTGTCATCCACAATTCCGACGCGGACTCCGCACTCGGCGGCGCGGACTGCAGCCGCAATGCCGGCAGGGCCTCCGCCGACCACAAGAACATCGAAGCGGTACTGGGAATCTCTACTCATCCGTCTCCACTTCCATCCCCGGCTCACACAAAATCTGGCAGCTTCGGCAATGTGCGTTCCCATTGATGGTCGCGCGGCATTCGAAGCAGATGCCCATCCCGCACAGTGGACCGCGCGGCTCACCGCTGGTCGAGATCCGACATGCCTGCCCGGCCATGGCCACGGCAACCGCTACGGTTGCGCCTGCGGGCACTTCCACCGTTGACCCGTTCACGGTCAGTGTGACCTGACTAGGCATGAGTGCACTCCTTCGTCGCTCGCGAGGGCAAATAGGGCTCGACGGGAATTTCCGGTTTCGCGCCTGTAATCAGGTCGACGAGGATTTTCGCGGTTCCGAGTGAGGTCGTGATGCCCAGACCTTCATGCCCAGTCGCCAGGAAGACGGACTTGTCTTGCGGCCAGGGGCCAATCAGCGGCAGCCTGTCCGGCGTGGCCGCACGGAATCCAGTCCACACACGCAACGTGGACATAGTTGCGAGCCCTGGCATGTATTCCTGTGCGCGCCGGAGCATGCGTGCGAGGACGTCGTTGTCGACTTCCGTGTGCTCGGCTGCGTATTGCCGCGAGGAACCAATCAGAATCTGCCCCGTCCGCCGGGGCTGGACATTGAAAGCGACTGAGTCGCTCCTGAGGGAGTGAGCGCTCTTCAGGTAGCCGAGTTCGACCAATTGGTGACGCAAAAATCCGGGATAGCGGTCAGTGATCACCAGGTGGCCCTTACGCTTCTTGATCTCAATTCCCGGGGTAAGTTCTGGAGCGCTGGCTCCGCCCGCGTTCACAATGACCTTTGCCGCAATCTCCGAGCCGTCCGTTAAACGAACATGTCCCTCGCCCATCTGCCCTACTGAGGCCCCCAAACGGAGTTCGGCGCCTCGTTCCTGGGCACGCTCCAGCAGAAAACGGGCGGCGCAGGGCGGATACAGCACTCCGTCCTCGGGAACGAGGAGGCCGCCGGCCATGCCATCGCGCAAGTTAGGCTCCAGACGCCTCAGGGTCTGAGCCTCCAATATTTCGGTCGGAACACCTCGTTTCTTGTAGTAGTCGTGCTTGCGCCAGACTTCCGCCATTTCTTCTTCGTCGGCCGCTACCCAGATCGTTCCACACTGCTCGTATTCGACATCGTCCGGCAATTGGGGTCGGAGGTCCTGCCATAACCGCCGGGAGTAACGGGTCAGCGCGAACTGGGCATCGGAATCGTCCATCACAACGATGTGCCCCATCCCGGCGGCAGTGGCTCCGCTTCCGACGATATCCCGCTCAATTACCGCGACCCGCAGGCCACGGCGGGCGCACTCGTCGGCGCAAGCCGCGCCCACGATGCCGGCGCCTGCG
>OMOD01000127.1 GCA_900290255.1 Candidatus Sulfotelmatobacter kueseliae | reverse complement strand
ATTTTTCCCCTTTACGAATCGCTTGAAAGCCTGGCTACTGATATCAGGCGGGAATCCCGGCCCGTTATCTTCTATCACCAGCTCCGCTGACCCATCATGCGACCGGAGTCGAATGTTTACCCGGCATCCCGATGGCAAATGAGTCAATTCGTTTTCAAGCAGATTGCTAACTGCACGATTCAGCAGCATCACGTCCGCATCCACGACGACATGCTCTTCGAGATTAGCCGTGACTTCGTGATGTCGCTCTGCCATTGCCGGCTGGTAAATATCAACTAGTTGTCGCACAACATCGGAGAAGTCAACTGGGCGGCGGTCCAGGTGAAGGGCGCCGGCCTCCGCTTCGGCAAGATCGAGCGTGGTGTTTAGCAACTGCGAGAGCCTGTCTAGGCCCTCGATTGCTTCTCCCACCGAGTCGCGCCACTTCTCGTTCCCTTCATCGCACAGCGCGGATTCGAGCGTTCCACGAATCAAGGTTACTGGACTTTTGAGGTCGTGCGCGACGGCACCGGTGACGGTGCGAAGCTGGTTCACCGAGGACTGCAATCGGTCCAACATGCGATTGAAAGTCTTTGCCAACCGCGAGATTTCATCCGAATTCACAGGCTCAGGCAGGCGTTCCTCTAAATCTTCGGTGCCAATTCGCGCTACGGTTTCCGTGATTCGTTCAACACGATGCAGAGTACGACGTACGCTCCAGTAGGAGATGACAAAACCGAGCAGGAACATGCCGCCCCAGACCATGAGAAAACGACGGACCAATGTGTGTAGCATATGCTGGGCGCCACGATCCGAGAGTCCCAGATAAACAGTTCTTCCGTTTTGCGCCTTCACAACGACTCGAAACGTTTGTCGATATCCGTCCACTGTTATGGACTTCGGAGGTCCCGGAACCAGCTTCGCTCGTTGAATCGCTGTGACAAAAGCATCCTTGGAGCTTGGGCCTACCCACAACGGAGCTTCGGTGTTATTGGGGTCTGCTGCCAAGAAGAAAACAGAATTCAGCCTTTCGCCGCGGGCATTGCGCTCGTCTGGTACTTCCTGAGTAGCAAGTTCAGCCACCTCTCGAACTATCCGCTTGTACAGGTGATCGCTCGGAGTATCGGCCGAGACCTGGGCAAGAACCTCTGCTTCGCCGCTAAGCCAGGTATCACTGCGTTCTCGAATGCCCTGAGCGACAAGGAAGTAAACTATGGTGAAAGCCACAGCGGTTCCGAGCGCGAACGCCAGAGTTGTCCAAATAGAAATCCGCCACGCGGCGGTAGCGCGTAAACTCTTAGGCATTCTTGAGAACATAGCCAACCCCACGAATTGTGTGGATCAGTGGCCGCGGGGCATCGTGGTCCACCTTGCTGCGCAAACGATAAATATGAACATCCACCACGTTGGTTGCGGGATCAATCCGCATCCGCCAGACGTGGTCCAGAATCATAGTGCGAGTTACCACCCGACCTTCATTGCGGCAAAGATACTCCAACAGAGAAAACTCCTGTGGAGTCAATTGCAACAATTGATCGCCGCGTCGTGCTTCACGACGAACCAGGTCAAGCTGCAAGTCGGCCGCCTGCAGACGCACGGATTCGCTTTGTGGAACAGCAGATCTGCGCAGGAGATTCCGCAGCCTTGCCAGCAGTTCCGGAAGGGCGAACGGCTTTGTGAGGTAGTCGTCTCCGCCCTGCTCAAGTCCCCGGACACGCTCGTCCACGGAACGCCGGGCAGACAGGATTAAAACTGGTGCCGAACTGCCTTGGGCGCGGCAGCGGGCAATTAAGTCCAATCCATCACCGTCGGGAAGGCCAAGATCGATGATGAAAGCATCGTGAATGCCTTCCAAGGCCATCGTTTCCCCGGTTTTCGCGTTACTGGCTGCATCCACCTGGAATCCGGCCTCCACCAGCGCCCGCTTGAGGAACTGCTGAATCGATAAATCATCTTCTACCAAAAGCAATCGCATAGGAGCTTCCCGCCAGTCCAAGACTTTACACCTCCAGAGGGGATGCAGGAAACCTCTCAAACGTTGAATGCCATTCGAACTGAACCAGCCGAATCGCCTGAAAAGATCTGCCTGAAAGCTCTTCTTGCAAAACTGTGTGCAAATCCTCTCGTCGGCTGGCTCATTGCAGATGCCAGGTCATGTCTACGCGCACCGGAATTTCATTCTTGACCGGCATCGTCAACAGCGACGGCGGGTCGATTTTGAAATCGGCGAGTGTGGCCGGAATGGTCCCCGTAATGTGAGCCTCACCGCCCTGTGTCTCCAGTTGGAGAGGAACTTGCTTGTACTGGACAGTCTGGCCAGCGAACTGAATCTCCAGATCGGCATTGATGGTCGCCGATGCGGCAGCCGATTCGGGCAGGCGGGTGCGTACGGTCACGATGGGAAACTCCGCTCCACGCGTCACCTGCAGCATATGAAGATCGCGGTTGCTGTCTCCGGAATCAAACGACTTCACCGGTACCGCGATCAAGAACTCGCATTGACCGGCGTGGCAAACACCTTTCCCTTTGGCCGCATGGCTCAGACCGTCGGTCTGATGCAGGGGGTGCGACACGTGGTACGTGAGGGTGCTCTGTTGCAGGACCCATTGGCTGTCGGCTCCAAACGTGGGAATGGCTAAGGACAAGAACGCAATTAGTATTTTCCTATTCATAAACTGTGCTTAGAACTTTACCGAAACCGACAGAAGAGCAGCGCCAAACGCCCCGGCCGTAACGATGGCCACCGGGCCATGCGCCCGGGCGATCCCATGCACTCTTTCCCCTTTGTTTTTTTGATCGAAAGCCATAATTCCCAGGATGGGTGTCGCAATCATGCCGGGGCCATGGATCCAAGCCATGACCTTGTGGAATCGGATCGGGCCGCGAGTTTCGGTTCCGGGCACCCTGGGCGCGCGGATGGCATAGTACGCGGTCATGAAATACAAATCTCCCGTCAGCCCGCCTAGAGCTGTATGCAGATCGCGCGAGGCGGTGCTGGTGCTCTTGCCTCCGGCGTTGAGCGAGGTGGCAACTGTGACAATCAAGGGAATAGTTGTGATCAAACCCATCCGTTGATGGATCTTCAGCATGTGTGTCCGTTTATCCAGCAGGGCCTGCTCCTGTGGGTTTCCCCGAGTCTGCTCCGGAGAAAGGCCAAGATCCTCAAGCGAAGGTGCCGTTGTACTGCTGGACGGTGCGTTCGGCAAATTCTCCTGTTGGGCCGGCGTCGGCTTGCCGGTGCTTGGTTCTTCCACCTCCAGTTTCTCGTCCAGAACCGCCGTCTCAGTCCCACTGGCCGTTACCGAAGGGATCTCCAAAGTCTTGAAACCTGCTGCCTCAAACTGCACCCGGTAATTTCCGGGAGCCACGTCAAGTGTGTAGGTGCCGTTCGGCCCCGTGGTCGCGCTTTGCGTTTGTCCAGTCTCTACGCTCGTCGCCGTCACGGTGGCATTCGCAACCGCGCCACCAGACGCGTCAGTAACCCTGCCCGTCAATGCACCCTTCCCAGACGTCTGAGCGATCAGAGACGGAGACCAAGTTCCGAACAGGGAAACGGCAAGAAGGCCGGGGACGCAACTCCACCAGACATTCCTCAACATCCTTCACCTCTCGCTTTCCGATGCCGCGATGGCCTCGTGTCGCAACGAGGCGCCCACCCCTAAGATATGTCCGGAACATTACCGTGCCTTTTCCGGAAGATGACAATTTGTTCATCCACGGGACTATTCGTCGCATTCCCTCCTCACTGCCGATATGATTCCATCAACGGACCACGATGTCGGTCTGTGGTTTGCAACCATTCTCTATTCTTGCGACTTCATAGTAAGCACGGTTTCTTTCGCTTTTTTGGGCATCCGGTATTTGCTACCTCGCCCTGTGATTCATGCGGCCTTGAAGTGCGACTCTTCCACACGCAGAACGATCGGGAGTTATTGCGATGCGACGAATTGTATTAGGGCGAGCAGTGCTTGCGGTTAGCTTGTTGAGTGCCCTGAGCGTTGCGCAGACGCTGACGCAGCGGCCTCCGGCGGGGACGGCGCAGGCAGGTGGTGCAGCTATGTCGTTGACGACGGAGGAAAAAGTGGTGGCTGCGCCGGTGACAATGCCGATGAGCGTTGCGGCGGGGACACCCATCAAGGTGGCTCTGGATTCGGAGGTGCGAATTCGTAGCGTGGGGCAGCCGATCCATGGCAAAACAGTGGAGCCGGTGTATGCATTCGATAAGCTGCTGGTTCCGGCTGGGACGCTGGTGAACGGAAAAATCTCGGCGATCGATGGTGTACCGGGGAAGACGCGCCTGCTGGATGCGACGGATGGGAATTTCTCTCCGGCACGGCAGGTACACGTCCAGTTTGATGAGTTGGTCATGGCCGACGGGAGACATGTGGCGCTGCAAACGGTGGCATCTCCCGCGCCCAATGGAGTTCTTCGTTTTGTCTCGGCGAATGAGAAAGCGGAGAAGAAAAACAAAGTGGAGGATGCGGCGTCGAAACAAGTGAGGGCGACCCGGCAAGAGATTCGGCGGCAATGGAACGATTTGCAGAAGCAGATCCACGAACCAGGGAAGATGCACAAGCTGAAACGGATTGCGCTGGCCCAGCTTCCCGTGCATCCGCAATACATTGACGCGGGAACGACCTTTAACGCGGACCTACTGCAGCCGCTGGATTTTGGGATGGAGGCGCTGAAGCCGGAAGCGTTGACCGATATCGGAACTCCACCTCCAACGGGAAGCGTGGTGCATGCGCGGCTGGTGACACCGCTGAGTTCGTCGACAGCAAAGCAGGGAGACCCGGTTGAGGCGCTGATCACAGCGCCGCTTGTGGTGTCGGATCATCTGATTCTGCCGGAGGGAAGCGTGATTAAAGGTTCAGTGGTGCAGGCGCAGCCCGCGCGGCGGATGGGACGCAACGGCCAGTTGCGAATCCTGTTTCATCAGGTTGCGCCGCCGAATGGGCTGGAGCAGAAAGTCGAGACGAATCTGGAAGGTGTGGCTGTGGCGAAAGACGAGCACTTGAAGCTGGATGCCGAAGGTGGAGCTCAGGTAACCACGCCGCGAACGCGGTATTTGACGACCGGTATTCAGGTGATGCTGGCAGCTACACAGGCAGCGCCGGATCGCGACGCGGGACAGGGGAATCCGAGCGTGGGAGAAGCTGGACACAGCGCGGCGAATGGCGCATCCGGATTCCGGTTTGTGGGAATGATTGTGGGATTGGCGGCGCATTCGCGGGTAGTGTCGGCGGGATTCGGATCCTATGGAGCGGCGATGTCCACCTATTACCACTTTCTGGCGCGAGGACGCGATGTAGTCTATCCCAAAGACATGGCCATGGTGATCGGGCTAGGAACTCGGGACAACAAGTCAACCAACGCGGCAGGACCGTCTGCGCGATGCCCTGCGACCGGGTCGAGCGTCTATGAATCCAGTGCAATATGTCGCTGATACCGATTTCGGTTTTTCATCGGTACGCTTGCGGTTTGAGATGGCGCTCTTGGTTCTATTCGGATGCGTTTGTCTGGCATCGGCGACTCCGCAGCAACAAGCAGCTCGTTCCGTTGTCATAGATTTGTCGGTGGTCGATGACAAAAGCCAGGCCGTTGCACAAGCGCGGGTCGAAATCCGCGCCCAAGGCCAGCTTCTGGCCACTGCATTGACCGATGCTGCTGGCAGAGCAACCGCCACCCTTCAAGGACGATCTGGCCTACGCCTGACTGTCAGCAAGCAAGGCTATCTCGCGACCAGCACAGTCTTGGAGACAAAAGCAAATACCGGTCCTACGGAAGTCGAGGTTGTCTTATCGAAGGCCGAACTGAGTCAACAGAGCATAGAGGTCCACGGCACGGCTTCTAATCCGGTCGTCGAGGAGTCCAGCAGTCAGTCGGCGATAGCGCCTGCACAAGCTCAAGAAATACCCGGTCGGCCGGCGACTTTGGCAGATACATTACCCCTGATTCCCGGCGTCGTCCGCGCCAGTGATGGCAGTGTGAGAATCGCAGGTTACGGAGAAAATCACAGTGCTCTCCTGGTCAACTCGGTCGACGTAACCGATCCCGCTACCGGCATGTTTGGGCTGACTGTGCCCATCGACAGCGTCCAGAATGCCTCGGTTTCCGAGATGCCTTACCTGGCGCAATATGGAAAATTCACCGCTGGCGTGGTCACTGCGGAAACGCGTCAAGGAGACCAGAAATGGCACTACGGTCTTAACGATCCGTTGCCTGATTTCCGCATCAGAAGCGCCCATCTGGCAGGCCTGAAGGATGCCTCGCCCCGGCTGGATCTTAGCGGTCCTCTCATTGACCGGAAGCTTTATTTCTTGCAAGACGATGAATACGCCATCAACAAACAGGAAGTGTATACGCTTCCGTTCCCCTTCAACCAGACCACATCGACCTCAATCAACTCTTTCACGCAGTTTACCGCGCTCCTTTCCCCTGACCAGACATTCAGCGCGAGCTTCCATCTGGCGCCGCACCTGCTGACCTATTCGGGACTGGACTACTTCAATCCCCAGCCCGTGACGCCGGACATCAACGTGCACGAGTCTACCGGCACGCTTATCCACCGGTTGGCCATCGGGGATGGACTACTGCAAAACACGCTCGCCATAACACATGTCAGCACCGGGATCGATCCGCAAGGCGACTCGGAGATGATCCTCACCCCAATCGGAAATCAGGGCAACTACTTTGCTAAGGAGTCGCGCCTGGCAACACGGGTTCAATGGATTGAAAACTGGCGGCCGCGAGACCTCCATTTTATGGGAGTCCATAGTGTGCAGGTTGGCTCGGTCCTTGCCCACGCCGAAGATGCAGGAGACTTCATTGCCCGGCCGGTCTTGATCGAGGACTCGACCAGCCAACTGGCGAGCCGCATAGATTTCAGCGGCGCAGGATCATTTGCGGTCAGCGATCTTGACCCCTCCTTGTACGTGCAAGATCACTGGCTGCTACGCCCCAATCTCGCACTCGATCTCGGAATGCGTTTAGAAAGTCAGACCATCACGCATACATTTAGGAGTGCCCCGCGCGCAGGCTTTGCCTGGACGCCTGACCGGAGCCAAACAACTGTTATTCGTGGCGGCATCGGAGTCTTCTATGACAATGTGCCCCTCAATACCTATGCATTCAGCAGTTATCCTCAACAGACGGTCACCATGTACAACAGCGCGGGGGGAGTGATCGGCAGCCCGATCCAGTACATCAATCTCACGCAGCAGGCTGCAGAGTCGAAATTTCCCTTCATTGACAGCGCAAAGAAAAGCGGGAATTTTGCTCCCTACACCGTCGGCTGGAATGTAGAACTCGACCGCAGCTTTTCCCCCTTCATGACTCTCCGGGTCAAGTATCTACAGGGTCAGGCTCACGACATGCTGACGATCCAGCCCGAGGTTGTTCAAAACCAGCCTGCGCTGGTTCTCGGTTCGACCGGCTCGGCGCAAACTCGGCAACTGGAATTCACCGCCCGATTTGGCGGCCAGGAGAAACGCCAGATATTCTTTTCTTACGTCCGCCAGTATGCGCGAGGGACAGTCAACGATGCGAACACTTATCTCGGCAACCTGCCGTTCCCCATCATGAACCCTAACTTCGTTGCCAGTTTGCCAAGCGAGATTCCGAATCGCTTTCTGCTGTGGGGGATGTACAGCCTGCCCAAGAAATTCCGGCTGATGCCGAAGATCGAAGATCGAAGCGGATTTCCCTATCAACCCGCAAATTTACTGCAGCAGTACATTACTTCTATTCCAGGCGCCCAGCCTCGCTTCCCGCGATATTTCTCCTTCGACCTTCGCGCCTCGAAGGACATCCAAGTCAACCCCAAACATGCCATTCGGCTGTCTGCAACGGTGATCAACCTGACCAATCATTTCAATGCGCTGGAAATCCACTCCAATGTGGCTGACCCGCAGTATGGACATTTCTTCGGCAATTACAGTCGCAGGGTATTTTTTGATTTCGACTTTCTCTTCTAAGCAGGGCTTGGTCAAGACGCCCGTAAGCAGTTCGTAGAGCACCACGCCCAGCGAATACACATCCGTGCGGGTATCCACACCGTTTGATGTGAAGCAGTGGAAGACCAGGCCCTTCCATGAGGTCCTGCGCCAGAACCGATAGGGTCCGATCGAGCCTAAATCCGGCGCGGCAAATCCCACGGGAGCTCGGAGTGAATGCGCGCGTGACAGCGGACGGCAAAGCTTATGGCTATTCGTTCTGCAGAGAGTTGTCGGATTTGTTCCTGGTGGACGGAGTGCGGTAGTCAGACGGAAGCAATCCCGGCCATGATTTCAGATCAGTTACGGTTCGTTCCGGGTCTTACGGCCGTGAGAACGCGCTTGTAGCTCGTGACCAGTTCCCCGCGCAGCACGCGGAATTGACGTTCCTGACGCGCCGGGCGCGGTGTCGGGCCTTATCCCGAAGCGCCCTTTGGTAACAGTAGCGGATTGCCGGTGATTACCTTGTCCTCGCGATCAGTCGCCGATTTCCCCTTCGTAATTTGATAGATTCTGCCCGCAGGGCCAATCATGGGACAACAATGTTGAATCTTCAGAACACCCGCCGCTGGAACCGGCTTCCGGTTGACTTGCCCGTCCGCGTGCTGACTTCCAAAGGCTTCTCGACCACGGTGGTTCCCGGCCGCGGCACCGAATTGAGTGAAGGCGGCATGGTCCTGTATGCCGGTATCCTGCTGAACCCGGGCGACTTGCTCGAACTGGAGTTCGATGCGCCTTACCACTCGCGCGTCTCGGCCATCGTTCGTTCCCGCAACGGATTCTGCTTTGGCCTGGAGTTCATTTCTCCCCTGCCCGCGTAGGCCGGGGAAGGTCGCTCTGACTATCGAGTAAATCGGTCGGTTGCTAACCCCTCCGCATTGACAAGCATCCCAGTTGAGCGCATGCTTTCGGCCTAGATGTGGGGTGCGTCTTTCTAGCCCATCGGCCCTATTGTCCTTCCTGACGTTATGGGCTCCTAAGGCCCCGGGCATCAGTACCGACCCCTCTTGGGGCGGATTCGTCCGATCGAAATGGGGGAAGACAATGAAATCAGGGAAATTGCTGTGCTTTATTGCAGTGCTGGTGTTCACTGCGCTGGCGATCCATGCCGGACCCGCCGTGCTGGTGGCTGCCACGCAGGGAGATGAGTTGCACAGCTACTCTTGGTCTTCGGGAAGCTCCGGGGCAAGTGCCACCCTGTCGCCAACAAGGTTGCTGTTCCGTTGCAGGAACGTGCCCAATGCCGGCTGCCAGTGCATCAACACTCGAACCGCGACCCTGAGTAATCCGGGCAAGGCGCCGCTGGACATCAAAGGAATCTCAACCACCGGTGCTTTTACCCAGGCGAGCAACTGCGGACCGAGTCTGGCAGCGGGAAAGTCCTGCGCGATCACAGTCCGGTGGTCGCTGGCCGATTCCGCCGGTACGCTCGACGTTAGCGACAATGCCTCCGGCTCGCCGCAGAAGGTGTCGCTGAACGGAGTGAAAGAATGCACTCCATGACCCAGTGAAGGTTGGATCACTTCTTGTCCGCCGGTTGCTATCGTGCACTGTCCGGTCTAATGTTCTGATGCAGAGGAATTCAGAATGAAGACCGACAAACTTGCCAACACCTTCCGCGTGGACAGCGGCAAGCATTTCCGGCTCAAAGATTTCGATCCGGCGGATACAGGCCAGTGGCGCTCGAAGGAGCATGCCGCTCAGGCCTTGCAGCAGGGCATTGCCCGCATGGCGGAGTTGCAGGACAAGCTTTACGCCCAGAACCGCTGGGCCATGCTGCTGATCTTTCAGGCCATGGACGCAGCCGGGAAAGACGGCGTCATCAAACACGTCATGTCGGGAGTGAATCCACAGGGCTGCCAGGTCTATTCCTTCAAATCTCCCTCGGACCTGGAATTAGAGCACGATTTTCTTTGGCGGACAACCCGCTGCCTGCCCGAGCGCGGCCACATCGGCATCTTCAACCGGTCATATTACGAAGAAGTGCTGGTGGTGCGGGTTCATCCCGAAATCCTCAAGAGTCAGAAGATGCCGGACTGTCTGATCGGCAAGAACATCTGGGACGAGCGGTTCGAAGACATCCGGTGTTTCGAGCGGCATATGGCGCGCGGCGGAACCGTCATCCGCAAATTCTTCCTGCACGTTTCCAGGAAAGAGCAGAAGCGGCGGTTTCTCGAGCGGCTCGACGAACCGGAGAAAAACTGGAAGTTTTCGGCGGCGGATATTCGCGAGCGGCAATGCTGGGACGATTATCAGGAAGCCTACGAAGCTATGATCCGCAACACAGCCAGCGAACATGCCCCCTGGTACGTCGTGCCGGCGGATAACAAATGGTTCACGCGCCTGGTGGTGTCGACGGTGATCGTCGCCACGCTCGAGTCTCTTGATCTGGCTTATCCCAAGGTGGACGACGCCAAGCGCAAGGAACTGGAAGCGGCCAAGAAGGTTCTCCTGTCGAAGAAGTAATCGGCGGACGCGGTCAGGTGCGGGTTTTCCACGACCCGCAGTCTCTGCCGCGTTGCAGCCAGCCCCCGGGGAGATTACCATAGAGCGCATTGTCCACTTCTTCCCGGAGAAACCTTCACATGGGCTCAGACAGCTCTTGCAGGAATGATTCGTTCTTCGCACGTTTGTTTCTTGTAATCGCAGTTTCAACTCTGTTCGCCACTGCTGCATTTTCTCAGGCCAAGCCCGAACACCCATCGAAATCGGAGAAGCCGGCGAAAACCGCTCAGACTGCCCAGCCGGCGGCGGCCGAGAGCAGCGATGCTTCTGAATCCGCCAAGCCGGAGGACAAAATCTTCAATGGAATGAAGTACCGCCTGATCGGTCCTTTCCGGGGCGGACGGTCGCTGACCGCGGCGGGCATTCCCGGCGACCCGACCACGTATTACTTCGGCGCCACCGGTGGCGGAGTCTGGAAATCCACGGACGGTGCTTTAACCTGGTCGCCGGTGTTTGACAAAGAAGGCACGTCGGCCATCGGCAGCATTGCCGTGGCCAATTCCAATCCCAACGTGGTTTACGTTGGAACCGGTGAGGCGTGTATTCGCGGCAACATCTCGCATGGCGATGGCATCTACAAATCGCTCGACGCGGGCAAGACGTGGAAAAACGTCGGCCTGCGCGACTCGCGGGCTATCGGCAAGGTCATTATTCATCCCACGAATCCCGACATCGTTTTCGTGGCTGCTCTCGGCCATCCTTACGGTCCCAACACCGAACGCGGCATCTTCCGCACCACCGATGGCGGCAAGACCTGGGAGAAAGTTCTATACAAAGATGAGAACACGGGCGGCATTGATGTCGCCTTCGACCCGCACAATCCCAACATTCTTTTTGCCGCGCTCTGGCAGGCGCGCCGCACCTCGTGGAGCATGTCGAGCGGCGGCCCAGGCAGCGGTCTTTACCGCTCCGCGGACGGCGGCACAACCTGGAAGCGCATCGAGGAGCATGGCCTGCCGAAAGGGCCTTACGGAAAGATCGGCGTGGACGTAGCCGCGACCTCAGAGCGCGTTTACGCCCTGATCGAAGCTCACAATCCTGACGGCGGCCTCTATCGCTCGGACGACGGCGGCGAATCCTGGCAACTGGTGAACCCCAGCCACAGCCTGTGGCAGCGGCCCTGGTACTACATGCACATCATTGCCGACCCGCGCGACGAGAACGTCGTCTACATCATGAATGTTGAAACCTACAAGTCCACTGACGGCGGACACCTGTTCAACAAGGTCAAAGTCCCCCACGGCGATAATCACGGACTCTGGATCGATCCCCTCGACACGCGCCGCATGATCGCCTCGAACGACGGCGGAGTCACCGTGACGATTGACGGTGGCCAGAGCTGGACCGCCGAAGACAACCAGCCCACCGCGCAGTTCTACCACGTCATGACCGATTCGGCGACGCCTTACCGCGTCTATGGTTCGCAGCAGGACGCGGGCTCGGTAGCCATTGCCAGCCGCAGCGACGAAGGTTCGATCGACCGCAGCGACTGGTACGACGTGGGCGGCGGCGAAGCGGGCTACATCGCGCCCTATCCGCCGGACCCCAACATTGTTTATGCCGCGGACTATCAGGCGACCCTCACGCGCTACGATCGCCACATTGGGCAGGTGAAGTCGGTTACCGAGCAACCGGAGCCTTCCGATGCTCACGGCGCCGCCAATCTCGAGCACCGCTTCCAGTGGACTGCTCCCGTCCTGATTTCTTCGCATGACCCGAACACGCTCTACCATGCCGGCGAGCGCTTGTTTGAGACGACCGACGGCGGCGTGCACTGGCAGGCCATCAGCCCGGATCTCACCCGTAACGACAAGAGCAAGCAGAAGGTCTCCGGCGGCGACATCACGATCGACGACTCCGGCACCGAGTACTACGACACGATTTTCGCTCTGGCGGAATCGCCGATCACGAAAGGCTTGCTCTGGGTCGGTACCGACGACGGCCTGATTCAGCTGACGCAGGATGAAGGCAAGACCTGGACCAACATCACTCCCAAAGACTTACCGGAGTGGAGCCGCATCAGCCAGATTGATGCCTCGCCGCATGATGCCGGAACCGCCTACGTAGCCGTGGATCGCCATCAGTTCGACGACCTGCGCCCCTATATCTACAAGACCAGCGACTACGGCAAGACCTGGGCCAGGCTGACCACGGGGCTTCCCGACACCACGTTCGTGCGTGTGGTGCGCGAAGATCCCAAGAAGCGCGGCCTGCTCTATGCCGGTACGGAGCAAGGCGTCTTCGTCTCCTTCAATGACGGGGCGAACTGGCGTCCCCTGAAATTAAATCTGCCGACCACGCCGGTTCACGACCTCGTGATCAAAGATAATGACCTGGTCGTCGCCACCCACGGCCGCTCCTTCTGGATTCTCGACGACGTGAGTCCGTTGCGCGATTACCGCGACGAGATCGCCCAGAAAGACGTTTTCCTGTACGCGCCCGCGACGGCATATCGCATTCAGGCGGGAGCCGGCGGCGAACGGCATCCTTCCAAGCGGGCTGGCCAGAATCCTCCCGCGGGAGCGGTGATTGATTACTTCCTCAAGGATGCGCCGAAGGCTGATGCGGAGGTCAAGATCGAAATCCTCGATGCTTCCGGCAAAGTCATTCGCGGATACTCCAGCGCAGAATTGGAGCCGCTGGACGAGCCGCTCGATCCGGATGACAAGAAGCCCGAAAAGCAGATCAAGCCGGAAGCGGGCTTGAACCGTTTCGTCTGGGATCTGCGCTACGAGGAGGCGCACCATGTTCCCGGCTATTACCTCTGGGAGTACACAAGCGGTGCGCGCGGCCCCGTGGCCGTTCCCGGCCATTACCAGGTGCGGCTGACCGTGGGCGGGCAAAGCCAGACTGCAGGGTTCGATTTGAAGCTCGATCCGCGGGTGAACGTCAGCCAGGCCGACCTGGAGCAGCAGTTCACCCTGCTGCTGGGAACCCGTGACGAACTCAACCGCGTCTTCGACACCGTCAATCAGATTCAGGACGTGCGTTCGCAACTGGCCGGGTTGAAGCGCCGTTTGCCGGAAAATGTCAGCGCAAAGACGATTGGCGCAGCGGCCGACGATCTGGAAAAGAAGCTGGTCGCGATCCGGGACGAAATCGTCAACCTCACCATCAGCTCCAACGAAGACTCGCTGGCCTATCCTCCGCAACTGGACGCTAAGCTGGCTGTCCTCGCCATGCACGCGGGCGGCGCCGACTCCGCCCCCACCGAAGCCGAGCAACGCCAGTTCGAGAAGCTGAAGCGGCAGAGCGGGGAACTGCTGGCACGGTGGGAGGACGTGCAACGCCGCGATCTGGCTGCTTTCCAGAAGCTTACCGCCGAGGGCAGTCTCTCGACCGTAGTAGTCCCGCCCGCCGGCCGGGTAGACGAGGAAGTCGCCGCCCACTGAGATCGGCTCGGAGGGAAATCATGTGGGGACAGCCGCCCCTGGCTGTCCGGTCGAGCGTAGCTCGACCGCTCGATATCCCATGTCTCGCAAAGGCAGCGAGACATGGGGCACCCACCGCCAGATAGGTTGACTTCCCACATTACGCCTATTACTTCCGTGCCACGAAGATGGCACTCTCGTGCCTTGTTCGCCCGATAGCGCGGCGCTATTGTGCCGATAGAGTCTGATGTTGGTTCCTCCCCTGTGGATAGGTCGAGTCGATCCCGTTGGTGGGAGGGTGGATATGCGATTCGTGCATCTGTGCTATGCGGCGCTTGGCTTCGCGGTGGCCCGCTGGATTTTTCGGCGGCAGCAAGTTCCGGTAGTCGACCCAGTTACGCGCTTCCGGTCGCAAGGACTCTTGTAGGACGGTTTTTCCAGGCTTGGGCGCGCGCCCCGTTGCGCCTCCATTTCGTCGCCGCGCGCCCATCGCTTCCTTCCTTACCTTTCCATAGTTCCGCGCCGAATTTCACCACAGCGGCACAGAGCCACAGAGAAAACCAATCAAGAATCAACAATCTGAAATCAGCAATCAAAAATCAAGAATCGCCTTTCTCTGTGCCTCTGTGTCTCTGTGGTGAAAACGGGCCTGCTCAGCGTGCTACACTAGCCACAAATCCCGACAACCGAGGCCAGCAATGAAGTTTGGCGTCATCATTTTTCCCGGTTCCAATTGCGATCACGATGCCTACTGGACCATCCAGCAAGTCGCCAAGCAACCGGTCACATTCCTGTGGCATGAATCGCACGACTTGGAAAACTGTGATGCCGTAATCGTCCCCGGCGGTTTCGCTTACGGGGATTACCTGCGCACCGGCGCGATTGCCAAGTTCTCGCCCGTCATGGAATCCGTGCGCAAGTTCGCCGATGCCGGCGGGCTGGTAATCGGCATCTGCAATGGGTTTCAGATTCTTTGCGAGTCGGGCCTGTTGCCCGGCGCCCTGATGCGCAATGTCGGCCTCAAATATGTCTGCAAGCCGGTGCAGGTGCGGATCGAGAACGCAGACACTCCCTTCACCAACGCTTGCCGGCAGGGAGAAGTGCTGACCATCCCCATTGGTCACATGGAGGGCAACTACTTCTGCGACCCCGAAACGCTCGAGGAGTTGCGCCGCGACAATCGGATCGTCTTCCGCTATTGCTCGCCCGCAGGCGAAATCACTGCCGAGGCCAACCCCAACGGCTCCCTCGACAACATCGCGGGAATCTGCAGTCGCGGCGGAAATGTGGTCGGCATGATGCCTCACCCCGAGCGCTCCGCGGAGCCGGAACTGGGCTGCACCGACGGGCTGAAAGTATTTCAGTCCATGGTCGGCGCCATGGCAGCGCGTTAATCTCGATCAGCGCTCAGCCGCGTACGCCGATCATCAGCCCGGCTGGTCCCGGCAGGCGCACCCGCCGGACGTCGGCAAAACCCGCATCCCGCAGCCAGTCCGCGTATTCTGGTTCGCTGTAGGTGCTGCCGGCTCGCGTTCCCACCAGCATGTTCAGCGCGAAAAGGGCCGCAGCGCGGGGAGCGGTCTTGCCTGGTTCGAGAATGAAATCCTGCACCACAAACCGTCCGCCGGGTGCCAGTGCCGCGCGGGCCCGCCGGAACAGTCCGCGGTTTTCTTCCTCGGAGAACATGTGGCAGATCTGGGAGACCAGAATCAGGTCGTAGTCGTTTCCCAGCGGATCGCTCAGCATGTTGCCCACGCGCGTGCGGATTCGGTCGGCAAGACCGGCTTGGCGGATGTGTTCCTGCGTCAGAGGAACGACCTCGCCCAGGTCCAGAATTTCCGACTTCATTTCCGGGGCGGCCCGCGCGAAGGCAGTGGAATACGCTCCGGACCCGCCGCCCAGGTCCAGCATGCGTTTGACGCCGCTGGCTCCGACCGCCTTCACCAGCGCGCCCGCCCGCTCGCGGGCATTGCGATCCATGGCATCGATGAAGGCTTTCACGACAGCCGCATCCCGTTCGCGGGTCCCGACCGAGGTCCCGGCGCGCACACACTGGGTCAGCGTGGACCAACTGTGCCAGATGTTGGCGATGTGCAGCAGGCCGTCGCGGGCATTATCGCCCGAACCCGCGGAGAAGAACCGGGCACTCCGCGCAGAGTTGAAGAAAGTCCCCTCTCTTTTCTCCAGCAGGTTCAGGCTCGCCAGGGCATTCAGCAGCATCCCGGTGGCACGGGGATCGGCGTGGATCTTATGTGCCACCTGTTCGGCAGAAGCGCCGCTGCCAACCGCAGTAAAAATATCCAACTCCAGCGCGGTGAGCAGCGCTCGGCTGGGCATGAACGCCCGCGTCATTTCATAGAGATCGTCGGGAAGAATGCCCGCTTCGTCTTTCGCCTTGACCGTGGCGCGATAGCGGTCGCGATGCTCGGTCGATTCTTTTTTCATCGCCGGCGCATCCGTCCACGCCAGGCGCGCTACCACTTTGCCGGAACCGAGGTGCGAACTCACGATCTCGGCAACATCTTCCTCCTTCACTTTCTGGTACCAGACGCCTTCGGGGTAAGTGATCATGATAGGGCCTTCATCGCACAACCCGAGGCAGCCGCAGGTGGTCACCTGAACATCGTTGTCCAGTCCCTGCGTGACGAGTTCGCGCTCCAGTGCCTGCAAGACTCGCCATGATCCGTTGCAGGGGCACGAGGTGACGCCTTCCGGCTTTTCCTGGGTGCAGACGAATATGTGATGACGAAACGGCTCCATGGGAGATTCTCCTGTATCGAATGTAGTGCGTACTTGATTTGCCTGGCTTATTCGGAAACCGTCCGGCTTTCTTGCGATTCCGTTGGGAGTCGCCGTGGAAGAGCGGCGCTTTAGCGCCGCGTTCGAAGTTCCTGAAGAAACCGGCCTTCAGGCCCTGAGGTCCGCCGGGGCTAAAGCCCGGAAATCTCTACAGCGTTTAACGCGGCCCTGAAGGGCCGCTCTTCCACGGTTGCCCAGTCCGCGTCGGAGCATGTCACGATGGCCAAACAACCCCTAATTCCTTACTCAGTTCTAGCTCTTCAAAACCCGCTCGATTGTCTGTATATCCACCAGTCCATGACATCCGTAAAGGACGGGAAGCACTTTCTTCGCGGGATGCTTCCGCCGCAATTGGGCAACTTTTTCGGTGCCGGAGCGGTACGCCGGCAGGTACATCCGTCCCAGCAAGGGATGCCGTCCCCAGGCTCCCGACAATTTACCGGCACGTTCTTCGGTGACCAGAAAATCGCGGCGCAGCGTCGCCGCAACTTCCGCCTGCGGTTTTCCCTCGCCCCAGGTCAGATACGACGACTGATTCTTGGCATCGTCCTGCAGCAGGGCCAGCAGCACGCCGATCTGCAAGTCTTCGTCGGGCAACTGGTCCACTTCCGTTACCCCATGCGCGATCAGAATCGCGTTGTTGGCAATTCCTTCAAACAGGGTCGCAGCCCGCGTGTTCATGGTGAGAACCGTGGCTTCGAAATCCGCTTTTCCGCGGACGTACAAATCCTGCAGGAAAGCAAAGGTCGTAACATGCCCGGGTACGACTTCGTGGCTCACCAGTTGTTCAAACTCGGGGAAGGACATCTGCAACGAGGCGTTGATCTCGTAAGTCGCTTCATACTTCGGGCTCCCGTCGGCGTTGCGCGCCCGCCCGATGTAGTTCATCGAACCGGAAAACCAGGCGTCCTTGATGGGCAGGAAGTCGATGTTGGCCCGCGGCACCTTGGCCAGCGTCCGGGGAAGATACGGCAGTAAGTTCTTTGCGCTGAGGTTATCGAAATTGGAGATGACCGACGCGCTCAGCGCGCGCACCGAGGCCATGGGGCTTATGCGATCGTGCCGCCAGCCATCCACGGCTGACAAGAGCCCGCCTGCACCCGAGGATGCGTAGCCCGCCCGGCCCAGCAATTCCGCTACGCGCTCCCGCTTCGCTTCTGGCTGGGAAGGCTCCGGCGGCTTGCCCGTTGCCGCCTCCACACAGCGCGCATATGGCACCGCCTCGCCTTTGCCCAGCACTTCCATGGCGAGGTCCCACATCACGGTGAGACAGTCCGCCAGCCCGGTCAGGTAAGGCTTGCGCAGCCCGCGAATCTTCGCCGCCTCGTCTTCGATTCCGGCGATCGCCTGCGGTAGGTTCACTGCGCGCAGATACTCCTCCACTGCTTCCCGATCAATACTCTTGCCCGTAACGCCGCCCGATTGCCGCAACCGCGCCGCCGCGGGATGCGTGTAGGCGGCGGGCAGCGGCTCATCCGAGAACCAGCAATCGGCGATAAAGCGCCCCGTGCCCGAAGGACACATGACGTCGCCGCCCCACAGCGTGTCAATGCCGAGCACAGCGTCGGCGATATATTTTCCTGCTTGATCCATCACTCCTCCTTGTTACGGTGGCGTCTCCGTTTGAATCTTATCGCCTCTTCGGATGCGTCATCCCTCGCTCCGCCTGAAGGACGGCTGCGCTCGGGATGACGCCGTCGAGAGAAAATCGTTAACAATTCAGACTTAAGCATGCTCCTTCTCGGTTTTCAGCGAACTGAACCAGACATACAGGCACAGGCCAACAAAAGCCAGCGCCGAAACGGTTTGCGAAACCGGCACGTTCTCGTAGAACGGCGTCTGAACCCACTCTTCTTTGAAGTTCGGCAGCACGCGCAGGGCCGCGCCAATCACTCCGCCGAGAGCGCCGCCTGCCATCAAACCTCCGGCAAGAATGATGCCGCGCTCGCGGACGCTCTTGCCCTGCTCGCCCCCGATCTTCTCACCGCGCTTGTTCACCAGGTGCGACAGGAAGCCGCCAGCCAGGATCGGCGTGGTTAATTGCAGCGGCAGATAGATTCCCAGCGCGAAGACCATGGAAGAGAGGCCGAGCATCTCCAGCACTACGGTGACCATGGCGCCGATGCCGAACAATACGTAGGGGGCCGGTTGGCCGCTCATGAACCCCGACACCACCGCTTTCAGCGCGGAGGCCTGCGGCGCTACCAACACCTGCCGCAGGTCGCCGGGCACGGCCTCTCCGAACTGGAATGCCTTGGCCAGCAGGATGATTGTCAGTCCCGCCGTGATGGCCGCCGCTACCACCCCGATGAACTTCACCTTCTCCTGCGCTCCAGGCGTGGAGCCGATCCAGTAGCCGGTTTTCAGGTCGGTAATGAATTGTCCCGAGGCGCACAAGGCTACACACACCATGCCGGCCAGGGCCATGACGAAGAATATGCCGGTGGTGCCGGAGAGTCCGAACTTCAGCAACACCACCGCGGATACGATGACCGTTAACAGCGTCATGCCGCTGGCCGGGTTGTTGGCCGTGGTGGCAATGGCGTTGGCCGCCACCGTGGTGAAGAAGAACGAGAACACGAGCGTCAGCAACAGGCCCACGAAGACCACGGTCCACGAAACATGAAGTTGCCCGAAGAAGATAGCCACTGCAATTGCCCCCAGCACCACGCCGAGAAGGATGGTAACGATGGGAACATCACGGTCGGTCCGCTCCATGTGCGGCGCTTCGCCGTGGCGGAAAGCGTGCAGCGCGATCCTGAACGATTCCACAACCACGCGCAGCGACTTGATGATGCCGACCAGGCCGGCGCTCGCAATCGCGCCCACGCCGATGAAGCGCACGTAATTCCGGTAGATGTCCGAAGCTCCCATGTGCGAAATGGGAATGGTCGCCGGATACACCGTGACCTCACCCAGGTGGCTGCCGATAAACCAGATCATCGGAACGAGCACAAAGTTCACCAGAACGCCGCCCGCACAGAAGATCAGGGCCACACGCAGACCCATCACGTAGCCCAGACCGAGGATGAAGCTGACCGCGTCGAAGTTGAAGACCATGCGCCCGCGCTCGGCCAGGGACTTCACCGCAGGCACGAACTGGAAGTTCAGATACTCCTTCCATACGTGGAAGGTGGTGACAAAAAAGTCGTAGATAGCTGCGATTACGGTGGCCTGAAGTAACAGTCGGGCCTGCGAGCCGCCTTTTTCGCCGGTGACCAGCACTTCGGTGATCGCCGTAGCTTCCGGGAAGGGCAGCTTGCCGTGCATTTCGCGTACAAAGTAGCGTCGCAGCGGAATGAGGAACAGGATGCCCAGGCAGCCGCCGGCCAGGCAGATAAAGATGGTCTGCACCGGATGCGGGTCCAGGTGGAGTGCGTAAAGCGCGGGCACGGTGAAGACAGCTCCGGAGACCACGGCGGCGGATGCGCCCCCCATGCCGGTGATGATCATGTTCTCCAGCACCGTAGAGCGCCGCCGGTACATGCGTGCCAGGCCGATGGCAAGGATGGAGATGGGAATCGCCGCCTCCATTCCCTGGCCCACCTTGAGGGCGGAATAGGCCGATGCGACCGAGAAGATCACGCAAAATGCCGTACCCCACAAAACGGATCGCAGGGTGATTTCCGGCAGATTTGCTTCCGCAGGCACGATCGGCAGGTAAAGCTCTTTGGCCCCCAGCGGCCGGTAGGCATTCTCGGGAAGGAACTTGGTTTCGAGTTCGGGCATCGAGGATCTCCCTGAAAGCGGTCGTCAACTCCGCGGGCAGTGTCCGCCATGCAAAACGGTCAATGGTAGGAGGATACCCCTATCCCGTCTGTGAGGTCAGTCACACTGGCAGATGACTGTGCGCGTGGCGATGCCCAATTCTTGGGCTGGTTTCACGAATGGGCTTTGGGTAGGGCACGGCTTCAGCCGTGCCGTTCAGCAACGCAAATAATGGGGGCTTTAGCCCCTGAGGGCTTGCCACACGGCGCGACCAAGAGCGTTTGTGAAACCAGTTCGTTGAAGGCCAACGTCGCCGATCTGCGTCCCCGCGTTCCCGCGCTGCGGAGGTGCCCCAGGGGTACCACAGATGTCTATACCCTCCCCGCCCCCCGCGGCGGTACTGTTGCCCTGTGGGGAACTGGTGGCGTGCGAGCGTACCGGTTCCCCGATTTCTTGCGCGAGGAGCGGCCTCGCACGCAAGAACCTGAGTCCCGATTCTGCGTGAGCCGTTCCGGGAGCCTCGACGCGATGGAACGCTACGTTTGTATCCATTGCCATTTCTACCAGCCGCCACGGGAGAATCCCTGGCTCGAAGCCGTCGAAATACAAGACTCGGCCTCTCCCTACCACGATTGGAACGAGCGGGTCACTGCCGAATGCTACCTGCCGAACGGAGCGGCACGCATTCTCGACGCGCAGTCCAGAATCGCCAAGATCGTCAACAATTACTCCCGCATCAGCTTCAATTTCGGTCCGACTCTGCTCTCTTGGATGGAGCAGAACGCGCCTCACGCCTATGAGCAGGTTCTCGCCGCGGACCGCCTGAGCCGGCAGCTTTTTTCCGGCCACGGATCAGCTTTGGCGCAGGCCTATAACCACATGATCTCGCCGCTCGCGAACCCTCGCGACAAGCGTACGCAGATCATTTGGGGAATTCGCGACTTTCAACACCGCTTCGGCCGCGATCCCGAGGGCATGTGGCTGCCGGAGACCGCCGCGGACGTGGAAACCCTCGATCTTCTGAGTTCGGCTGGAATCAAGTTCACGGTGCTCGCTCCCCATCAGGCTCGCCGGACCCGCAACCGCCTCTGGGAAGAATGGCACAGTGTAGAGGGCGGCACGATCGATCCCACGCGCGCCTACCAGTGCTACCTGCCTTCCGGCCGCACCATCAGTTTGTTTTTCTACGACGGCCCGATCTCCCACGCGGTGGCGTTCGAGAGTTTGCTGGCCGACGGTGTCCGCTTCGCCAACCGTCTGCTGAGCGGCTTCAACGACGCGCGCCAGTGGCCGCAGATCGTACACATCGCCACCGATGGCGAAACCTACGGCCACCATTGTCCGCACGGCGATATGGCCCTGGCCTACGCGCTCGATTATCTCGAACGCAACCAGCTCGCCCGCATCACAAACTATGGCGAATATCTGGCCGAGAACCCGCCCTCGCAGGAAGTGGAAATCATCGAGCACACTTCGTGGAGTTGTTGCCATGGCATCGCGCGCTGGACCAGCGATTGCGGCTGCCGCTCTGGCGACGGCATGGGCTGGAATCAGCAGTGGCGCCGTCCTTTGCGCTCCGCCCTCGACTGGCTGCGCGATGATCTCAGCGCCGTTTACCAGACGAAAAGCGCCGGCTTGTTCCATGACCCTTGGGCCGCGCGCGACGACTACATCGATGTAGTTCTTGAGCGCTCTCCCCGCAACAAAGATGCCTTCCTGGCCAAGCATGCAAAAGAACCGCTTTCTCCCGCCGACCGTGTGCAGGCCCTGCGCCTGCTCGAAATGCAGCGTCATCTGATGCTGATGTACACCAGCTGCGGCTGGTTTTTCGATGAACTGACCGGTCCCGCAACCTTGCAGATCCTGCAATATGCGGGGCGCGCCCTGCAGTTGAGCCAGCAAGTTTCGGGCGAAGATCGAGAGGCAGCTTTCCTCGCCCGGTTGCAAGAGGCGTGGAGCAACGTCCCCGGCTTGGGCAACGGCCGTCACGTTTACGAGCGCTTCATCAAGCCCACGATGTTGGACCTGGTCGGAGTGGCTGCGCATTATGTAGTTCGCTCCATGTTTGACGGATTTCACGACCACGATCGCGTGATGTGCTATCGCGTCGCGCTGGAAAGATCGCAGATCCTCGAGTCGGGGAAAACGAAGTTCGCCGCCGGGGTCGCTCGCCTCAGCTCCGAAATCACCGACACTTCTTTGACCGTGGGTTTTGGAGTGCTCCATTTCGGTGATCACAATCTGAGCGCGGGCGTGCGTCCACTCGGCGACGAGCAACGGAGCGACGCGCGAAGGTGCGACGAGCCGTGGTTTGACCGCTTCCTGGAGCAAGCCTCAAAGGCCTTTTCCGGCGCGGATCTGCCGGATTGCCTGCGCCTGATTGACCGCCACTTCCCGGGCTCAACCTATTCTTTGAAATCGCTGTTTCCGGACGAGCGAACCAGGGTCCTCAGCCATATCGTGGACTCGACTCTCGGCGATGCCGAGGCGCTCTACCGCCGGGTCTACCAGGACCACGCTCCGCTGATGTGCTTCCTTTCGGAACTGCAATTTCCATTGCCGCCAGTTCTGCGCCTCACCACAGAATTCGTGCTGGCCAGCACCGTGCGGCATGCTTTGGCCGATCCGGCGTCGGGCCTGGATATGGTTCGCTCGCTGCTCGACTGCGCCCGGCAAAGCGGCTTCAACCTTGACGCTTCCAGCCTGGAATCGGCTCTGCGCCATCGGCTGAACACGCTTGTGGATCTCTGGATGCAGAATCCCGGGAATCCGCAAATTCTAGAGGAAGTGGAGAACGTCGTTGCGCTTTCCCGCGCGCAGCCCTTCGACCTGAATCTGTGGAAGTCGCAGAACGCGTATTACGAGCTCTCGCAGGCGGTCGCCGGCAACGGCCACGGCACGATCCGAGACGACTGGCTCGAGCACTTCCGCCGCCTGGGACAATGGCTGGGCATCGCGATGCCCCAGCTGGTCGCTCACACCGATGCCGCGAACCCGGATTGTACGAATCAGAATTCAGCAGCGTAGGAATCTTTGATTGACGCCGCCCGTCCGGCGGTGGTCCGGTGGGCGTCCTCGCTCGCTGCTGCGGCAGCGTAGCTCAGTTCTCGTTTGGCTGTGGATCGTCCCGTATGATTTCGAAGCCGGTGCCGGAGGCACCTCTGAAGGTAGCCCGCCAGTTCACTGGCGGGAACCCGACAGCGAAATGGGAAAAGTTCACTGGCGGGAACCCGACAGCGAAATGGGAAACCCGTGCCGTAGGCACGGCTGAAACAGCACATCTACCACCGCCGGTTTCAGCCGTTCCTCCGGGACGGGCGTTCCTAAGAGGACGCTCGAACCCGGCCTTGAAAGGCCGGGCTATTTTCGGCCCGTCCCTACGGGACGAGTCAACCGGTACAATCTTGAAGATCCGAGAGCAGATAAAATTCCCATGCCGTGAACCCGCCCATGCTCCCCATTTCCTCCACCGACCGCGTCTTCATCCTCTGCGGGGCGGGAGTGAGCGCGGAGAGCGGCATCCCGACTTTCCGCGGCGTGGGCGGCGTCTGGCGCAACTACCGCATTGAAGAGGTAGCCTCGCCCTACGCCTGGCAGCGAGATCCCCGGCTGGTGTGGGAGTTTTACTCCATGCGCCGGAAGGTCGCTTCCGCAGCCAAAGCGAATCCTGCCCATTTTGTCCTGGCGAAGCTGGAGCAAACTCTCGGCGAGCGCCTTTTTCTCTGCACCCAGAACGTGGACAATCTGCACGAGAAGGCCGGCTCCTGCCGCGTGATTCACATGCACGGAGAACTTTTCAAGAGTCGTTGCGACACCTGCCACCGCCCGCCTTTTGACGACTCCCATCTTTACGAGCCGCCTGCCGAGATTCCCCGTTGCCCCTGCGGCGGCCAGATTCGTCCGCACATTTGCTGGTTCGGCGAGGTTCCTTTTGGCCTGAATCAAATTTACGCAGCGCTGGACGAGTGCACCATCTTCATGGCCATCGGAACTTCGGGCGTTGTCGAACCCGCCGCCAGCTTTGTGGCGCACGTCCGCGGCCGCGCCCGCACGATCTATGTCGGTCCCGAGCATCCGGCCAACGCTTCTTCTTTCACGGAATGCCACCTGGGCAACGCCGGCCAAGTCCTGCCCCGGTTGTTCGGTCCGTAGTGTCATTCCGGCTCGCCGGACGATTCCAGTCACGCCGGCGCGTGATTCTGATCACACTGCTTCCACAGCGCCGTCCGTTAATCTCTGTTAACTGCGTCAGGGAAAGCTGTATCTACCCGGGAAGGGAAGGGAAACGTCATGAGCCTTAGTCAGCTTGCACGATCCATCAAAGAGTCAGCCACTCTCAAGCTGAATGAAACCGCCGCTCTGCTGCGCGAAAAAGGAGAGCCCGTCATTCATCTGGGAGGCGGCGAGCCCAAGACCAAATGCCCGCTGGATGCGGTAATCAACTGCACCGCCGTGCTCAACACCGGCGAAGTCCGCTACACGCCGCCCGATGGCATCCCCGCGCTGAAGAAAGCCATCATTCGCTATACCGAGGAGCACTACCAGAAAGTGGTCTCTGCCGATAACGTGATCGCTTCCGGTGGCGCCAAGCAGGCGCTGATGGTGCTGCTGCACGCCATTCTCGATCCCAAGGAAGAAGTGATCTTTCCCGCGCCCTACTGGGTGAGCTATCCCGAGATGGTGAAGCTGGCGGGCGGCGTTCCCGTGCCCGTGACCGCCGAGGACGGCAGCTTTTGCCCCACGGTCAAAGAGATCGCAGACGTGGTCAGCTCCTACACCAAGGCGATCATTATCAACAGCCCCAACAATCCTTCGGGCGCGATGTATTCGAAAGAGTTCGTCCAGGAGATGGTCGAGTTCTGCGAAAAGAAAAGTCTTTACCTGATCATGGATGACATCTACAACCGGCTGGTGTTCGACGGCGGCAGAGCAGCCATCTGCTATGACTTCATGAAGGCGCCGCTCGAACAATCGAAGCTGGTGGTGATCAATGGCGTCTCGAAAATGTATGCCATGACCGGCTACCGCATCGGCTGGGCGATCGGCAACAAACCGCTGGTCGAAGCCATGGCGACGATCCAGTCGCAGCAGACTTCCGGACCGGCTGCGCCGACGCAGTGGGCAGCCGTCGGCGCGCTCAACGGCGTGCAATCGTCGATCGAGAACCTGCGCGTCACGCTGCAGAACAACCGCAACGTGATGATCGACCGCCTCATGGCTTTTGATGGCGTGAAGGTGAACCCTCCCCACGGCACGTTCTACTGCTTCCCTGACTTCAGCGCCTACATGAAGGATTCGCAGAAGCTCTCCAATTTCCTGCTGGAAAAAGTCCGCGTCGTCACCGTGCCCGGCAAGGAGTTCGGTTTCGAAGGGCACCTGCGGCTCAGCTACTGCGGGACCATCCGCGATATCACCGAGGGCCTGGATCGCATCAAATGGGCGCTCGACCCGAACTCGGCGAACGAACTCTACCTGGGCGACCGCAAGCTGGTGAGGGAGTGGCTATGAACATCTACCTCGACGTCCAATCTCCCGCGGTGAAAGAGGCCGGAAAGCTGGCCTCGAGCTATGGCCTGCAGAATCACGGACTGGTGAATCTGCGACGCGTGTACTGGAACCTGCCCACGCCGGCGCTGTACGAAGAGAGTATTTTCCGCTCGGAAGGGACGCTCTCGCACCTCGGCCCGCTGGTGGTGAACACAGGTAAGCACACCGCCCGGGCTGCGGCCGACAAATTCGTCGTGCGGGAAGAGTCCACCGAAGAAAAAATCTGGTGGGGCCAGTACAACCGGCCATTTACGGGAGAGAGCTTCAGCGCGCTGCTCACCCGCCTGCAGGGCTACCTGCAGGGCCGCGACGTCTTCGTGCAGGACTGTTACGCCGGCGCCGACCCCGAGCACAGCCTGCCCATCCGCATCATCACGCAGAAGGCGTGGCACAGCCTGTTTGCGCGAACCATGTTCCTCAAGATTCGCAGCCAGGACGCCCTGCAGCGCCACATACCCGAATTCACCGTGATCGCAGTGCCGTCGTTTCAGGCCTCGCCCATGGTGGATGGCACGCGCACGGAGACCTTCATCATCATCAATTTCCGCGAGCGGCTGGCCATCATCGGAGGCTCAAGCTACGCCGGCGAGATCAAAAAGACCATTTTCACCGTGCTGAATTTTCTGTTGCCGCTCGAAGGAATCCTCTCCATGCACTGCTCGGCCAACGTCGGCGCCGAGGGCGATGTCGCGATCTTTTTCGGCCTTTCCGGCACCGGCAAGACCACGCTCTCGGCCGACCCCAAGCGCCGCCTCATCGGCGACGACGAGCACGGCTGGAGCGACAACGGCGTGTTCAACTTCGAGGATGGCTGCTACGCCAAGGTGATCCGTCTTTCGCCCGAAGCCGAGCCGCAGATTTACGCCTGCACCCGCCGTTTCGGCACCGTACTCGAGAACGTCACGTTCGATCCCGTCTCGCGGCGGCTCGATCTGAACGATTACACCGTAACCGAGAACACGCGCGCGGCCTATCCGCTTTCCTACATCGACAACTGCATGCCGGAAAAGCGCGCCGGGCATCCCAAGAACGTCATTTTCCTGACCTGCGATGCCTCCGGCGTAATGCCGCCCATTGCCAAGCTGAACCCTGACCAGGCCATCTACCACTTCATTTCCGGCTACACCAGCAAAATTGCCGGTACCGAGATTGGCCTGGGCGTTGAGCCGGAGATGACGTTCAGCACCTGTTTTGGCGGGCCGTTCATGGTGCATCATCCGCTGGCCTACGCGGAGCTGCTGAAAAAGAAAATCCAGAAGCACGGTGCGCACGTTTGGCTGGTGAACACGGGCTGGACCGGCGGGCCGTTTGGCGTGGGCAAGCGCATCAGCATCCATCACACCCGCGCCCTGCTCAATGCCGCGCTCAGCGGATCGCTGGTGAACGTGGAGTACAAGAAAGACCCGGTATTTGGCTTCGATGTGCCGGTGAAGTGCGAAGGCGTGCCCTCGCAGATTCTCGATCCCGCCAACACCTGGCCCAGCCAGGAGCAGTATTACAACAAGTATGACGCTCTCGCCGCCCGCTTCATCGAGAACTTCAAGCTGATGATGACCGAGTGCCCGGAGCAGATCCTGGAGGCCGGCCCGAAGCGGCTGACCACCAGCGCGGTGCGGTAGAGCGAATTCAGCGTTGCTGTAGTCCGCTCGTGTGGGGACGGGCGCCCCCGCCCGTCCAAGCCGAGCGCAGCTCGGCAGTTGCCTGGAGTCACAGCAATCTAGTTTCGCAATAAGGGCACGAAAAACCGGGCTTTGCGCCGCGAGACCTCGCACCGCGCCTGCACCGCGGCAGCTTGTTCGGAGGTCGTCAGGTGATGCTGACTTCCGTATACGTGCCGTACAGCTGCCGTAGCGCCTCGCAGATTTCGCCCACGGTGGCGTAGGCGCGGACCGCATCCACGATGTAGGGCATGGTGTTGGCAGAAGAAATATTGCCGTTCGACGCCGCCTTCGGCTCCTGGCCGGCCGCCTTCTTCAGCGCATCGAGCGCGCGCCGCACGTCGTCATTCGACCGCCGCGCCCGCAGCGCTTTCAATTTCACCGTCTGCTGCCGAGCGACGGTCTCGCCAATGTAGAGAATGTGCGGCGGCTCTTCCTCGATGGCGAACTCGTTCACGCCGACAATCACTTTTTCGCGCGCCTCGACCGCTCGCTGGTACTGGTAAGACGCCTCGGCAATCTCCTTCTGCGGATAGCCGCGCTCGATGGCCTTCACCATGCCGCCCATGGCGTCAAGCTTGCCGAAGTAATCGAAGGCGCCGTTTTCCATCTGGAGGGTTTGGTTTTCAACGAAATAAGACCCGCCCAGCGGGTCGACCGTCTGTGCGACACCCGACTCATAAGCAATAATCTGCTGCGTGCGCAACGCGATGCGCGCCGCTTCCTCGGTGGGCAGGGCCAGCGCCTCATCGTAAGAATCGGTATGCAGCGACTGCGTCCCGCCCAGCACGGCGGCCAGCGCTTGCAGCGCCACGCGCGCAATGTTGTTCATCGGTTGCTGCGCAGGCAGCGACACTCCCGCCGTCTGCGTGTGAAAGCGCATCAGCCAAGTGCGCTGGTTCTTCGCGCCGAAGCGGTCTTTCATCACGCGATGCCAGATCTTGCGCGCCGCGCGGTACTTGGCAATCTCCTCGAAGAAATCATTGTGCGCGTTGAAGAAGAAACTCAGCCGCGGGCCGAACTCGTCCACATCTAGCCCGCGCCGCCGCGCCCACTCCACGTACTCGACGCCGTCGTAAAGCGTAAACGCTAGTTCCTGCAGCGCGGTCGAGCCGGCTTCGCGAATGTGATACCCACTGATCGAAATCGTGTTATAGCGCGGCGTGAATTTCGACCCGAACTCGAAGGTGTCAATCACCAGCCGCATCGACGGCGCCGGCGGATAAATGTATTCCTTCTGCGCGATGTATTCCTTGAGAATGTCGTTCTGAATCGTGCCGGAAATCTTTTTCCAGTCCGCGCCCTGTTTTTCTGCGACCACCAGGTACATCGCCCACAGCACCGACGCGGGCGAGTTGATGGTCATCGAGACCGTGGTCTTTTCGAGATCAATGCCGCGGAACAGAATCTCCATGTCTTCGAGCGAGTCAATGGCCACGCCGCACTTGCCGACCTCGCCTTCGCTCGCCGCATGATCGGAGTCGTAGCCCATCAGCGTGGGCAGATCGAATGCTACGGAAAGTCCGCTGCCGCCGTGTTCGAGCAAATATTTGTAGCGCTGGTTGGTTTCCTCGGGCGACGCGAAGCCGGAAAACTGGCGCATGGTGTAGAGCTTGCCGCGGTATCCGGTGGCGTGAATGCCGCGCGTGAAGGGCGCCTGGCCGGGACAGCCGAGATACTGCTCTTCACTCCAGTCCGCGGGCAGATCGGCCTGCGTATAAAGCCGGCGAATCGGAACGCCGGAAATCGTGGTGAATCGCGCCTGGCCGCGCTCATCGAGATTCACGCCCGTGGGCGCGCCGATCGGCCGCTCCGGAGCTTTTTCGAGCGTTGGCGCCAGCGTTTTCTCAGCCCATTTGGTTTCGCCCTCAGAGGGATGACGATTCTCGACAATGTCGGCGAGTGGACTCTCTGCGACTTGCGGCTTGGATGGATTCTTTGGCATCGTTAGTTCGAACCCGCGAACCCCACTGTTCTGTCTCGATAATAGGGAAGCGCAGCCGCGGGAGCAAGGTGAGGAAGTGGAACCGGAACGACCGGTCGGTTAGTGACAAAACCTTCACCGCAGAGGACGCCGAGTACGCAGAGGAACATCAATGAAGAATCATTAATCGGGCTGAGTTCGGTTATTGCGGCTCAATTCCCACGCCTTGGCATATTTCCACGAAACATAAAGGGCGTGATACATGTGCAGCAGCAGGCCCTCGCGGCCGTCGAGAAATCCGAGACGGAAGAAATAGTTGTACATGAATGTCGCCAGCGGCCGCAGCGCGATATTGATGAAACTGAAGCTGCGATGGCCTTTGCTGACCGCCAGTTGTGCTCCCAGCGACGAGTAACGATTCATGTGAGCGATGTAAAGCGTCAGGTTCGGATACGTGTAGTGCACCAGCGCATTCTTGAATTGGCGCGTGCGCTGCGGGGCATCTTGCGGCACTCCTGGCATCAGTTCGCAGCGGTCGTGCGGATCGTGGCCGGTCACGAATCCCTGTCCGCGGCGGAACAGGCGCAGCTTGGGATCAGGATAGAAACCGCCATGGCGCATCCAGCGGCCCAGGAACAGATTCTTCCGCGGCAACCGGTAGCCGCTCGCGGCGTTTGGGTCGGCGATCGCGGCTCGAATCTCCTCAGCCAAACCCGGACTGACCTCTTCATCGGCGTCGAGCAGCAGAATCCAGTCCTTCGTGCACAATTCAATCGCGTACTGTTTTTGCGCGACGTATCCGCGCCACGGCTCGGCGATCACCCGCGCCCCGTGTTCGCGCGCGATCTCGCAGGTGCGGTCTCTCGACCCGGAATCTACCAGCACGATTTCGTCGGCCCAGCGCACACTGGCCAGCGTGCGGCCTATGTTCGCCTCTTCATCCATCGCCGCAATGGCTACGGAAATCGTCATGGTTCAGGGATTAAACGCGGTATTGTCTCACACGACAAATGCAGAAGTGAGAAGTAAGAGTGCAGAAGTAACGCCAACCTGGTTTTACTTTTGCATTCTGACTTCTGAGTTCTGACTTTTCCCGACTTCCGTCAGCAAGAACACAATCAGCACCAGCAACTCCGGCTCCATCGGATGCCGGTAGCGCGCGTGCGGAAATACGAAGTAATACACGGTCGGATACGTCAGCACCAGCCCCGCGAAAAGCCATGCTCCGGGCCGCTTTTGGCGCAACGCCCGCAACAGTCCCCAAAACGCCAGCACCGAAGTAGCCAGAAACGCTGAACTGCGGAAATCCACTGGCGCGACGCTGCTGGTGGGCCGGGGCACGCCATTCCAGAAGTAGAAGAAGCGCTTAAGGCTGATCACGGCAAACCGTCCCGGATGCGCGCGAATCCAGTCGAACGCGATCCGCTTGCAATCGGCGGCATATGCCATCTCGCCCATGCGCTGAAAGTTTTCCAGCTCCAGCTTGTTGAGATTGGGCTGAAGATACGGCATCAGCATGCCGTCGGCGCCAGTGCTGTTGCCCAGGCGAAACTGCAATCCAAAATCATTGCGGATGAAAACGAAGCGCCCAAACGCCTCGTAATTGCGTATGAGCCACGGCGAGAGAACCAGAAAAAACGTGACGGAAGCAAGCGCTACTCCGGTCAGCGACGTCAGCCCCCGAAGATACCTCTGCCGCCAAATCCATAACCCGCAGAACGGCAGAAAAGCCAGCATGGTCGGATTGGCCAGAGCCCCGACGCCATACAGCGCCCCGAACAGCACCCAGCCCTGCCATCCCGGCCACTCCTGCAGTTCCTGCGCGAGAAAGAATATGCAGGTCAGCACTAGGGGCGTGAAAGTCACATCCCAGATCCAGTGAACGCCGAAAGACCACACCCAGGGATTCAAAGCCCAGCCGTACGCCGACCAGTTTGCAACGCGCTCGCCGAAGGTCCGGTGACCAATCCAGTAGATGGGAATTGTGTTGAGCGTGGCGAACACGCAGTTGATGCCGAGCAGCACCCACGCCGACGCCGGCGTGTAGATACCGAAAAGTTTGAACACCCCGCCGATCAGGAACGGATAAAGCGGAGGCTCCCAGGCCGACGGGCCGGTGTTGCCCTCGTAGGGGCTGCTGAAACCGTGGCCCAGCGCGATCGAGCGGCCGATGCGGCCCATCTCGAAGCCGAACCCGAAGTTGTCCTCGCCCGGTCGCATTCGATATTGATGGAGTACTCCGATCGCCGCCAGTTGCAGAACAAATGAGAGGGGCAAGAGCCAGAGAAAAAATCTGGGGAGCGCAGGCCGGGAGGGTTTCACCATCGCGCGATAGTGTATCAGGACGGGCCGGACCAAATGGCGCGGGTGCCCCATCCTGGCCGCGTTCTGTGCGGCAAGAGCCTGCCCTGAGCGAGCCCAGCGAGCCGAAGGGGTGGGGACTCGGACCGAGCGAAGGGAGTTGCGGAGCTACGCTACATCTGGCCTCCCTGCTGCGCTGATGGATCCGCAGCGGAGTTGGAAGATGACGGCGCCGTTGGTACCGCATCCGGCCGCGGCGCGACGTAGGGAACGTTCGGCAAATGCGTGACCGCGCCGCGCGTGGCGTCAGCCACGTCAATGCCGGCATGATCCAGCAGCAGTCCGGTGGCGCGATCGAGTTCCACACGCGACTTCTCGTAGGCGGCCTTTGCCGACACCAGGTTCGACTCGCCGGTGGTTAACGTAGCCGCGTCCTGCAGAATTGTGACCTGGGTCGTGAGGCCCACTTTCAGCTTCTCTTGATCGGCATTCAGAGTCTGGCGGGCGAGATCCACGGCAGATTGCGCGGCCTGCACCGCGACCCGGTTCTGCCGCACATCAAATTGCGCGTTGCGCACCTCGATCCGCACCTGATTCTCCAGCTGCTTCTCCCGCACCTCCGCCTGCCGGTATTCCAATTCGGCACGCACCTGGTTGGCCTGTGCTACACGGTTGCGCAGCGGGATGGTGAGCGTCAGGCCGATGCCCTTGTCGGGCGCGGTCGAGTTCACGAGTTGGTTGAGGGTGGCGCCGTAGCCGACTGATGTGGTGTTCGCAAAAGGAGGCGGGATCGTTGTGTAGCAATGGAGGGTGGCAGTGCCGGAACATGCGGGAAGAATAAGGTCTCCACCCACGCCGGATCCACCGTAGTAGGCAAACAGATCCAGGCTGGGGAGCATGGAGTTGCGCACGGCCTTGTTATTGATGTCGCGCGAGTTGAGATCAATGCGCGACTCCACCAGTTCGGCGCGATGGCGCAGCGCGTCGTTGATCAGGTCCTGAATGGGAATCACAGTCTCTTCCTGTGGAAGCTGCATCGTGGAGGTGGGGACCACGTCGGCCTCGGCCAGCACTGGATCTTCGATGCTGCGGCTCAGCGCATTCTTCGTGAGCAGTTGCTGCAATTGCAGATTGTTCTGCGCCACGATCAGGTTCTGCAGATCGGTGGCGACCGTGCTCTGCGCGCTCACCACCTGAATGGGAGGCACAGTACCGACTTGCGCCTGATGTTTGGCGTCGTCGAGCGCTTTCTGGGCGTAGGTCAGCGATTCCTGCTGCACGCGAACGTTTTCGTAGGCGTAGACCAGATCCCAATATATGTTCTCGATCTGGTCAACCGTGGTGATCACTTGCAGGCGGAAGGCCACATCGGAAATTTCCCGGTTGTTCTTGGCGATGCGGATGAAACGCGTATTGGGCAGGGAACCGAAGCCCTGCAGAAGATTTTGCGTCACGCGGAACTGGAAGTTGGACGCAAGCGCGGGGCTCAAAAGACTGGTGGGATTGTTGGTCGTGAGGTGCGTGTTGTTGAAGGCGGCCGTCATCGTGGTGCCCCATTGAAATCCCTGCGTGTAGCCGAAATTAGCCGTGTATGTGTTTTGCGCAAGAATCGGGACCGGGCTGAGCGCGCTGGTGGATTCCATGTCGTTCTTGTCGAGTTGCAGCGTGCTCGTCACCTGCGGATCGAAGCTGGTAATGGGCGCGCCAATGCCCAGAGTCGAACTGACCAGTCCGTTGGTGCCCGTGCCGGCGCCGCTGGCCGCGACGGTGGTGCCGCCCGTGCCGGAGCCGACGGTGCCGCCCAGTCCCCCGACTCCGCCGCCCGGCGTATTCTGCACGATCCCGGCGTTAACGCCGAGAATGGTTGCGCCGGACTTGGCCCGCAGCAAGTCGGCCTCGGCGATGTTCAGGTTATAGCGCGCGATGTCAATATCGAGATTGTTCTCCAGGGCGAGCGCGACCGCGTCGTCGATGGAGAGATAAAGTTTGCCGTCCCTCATCAGCGCGTCGATGCGCGGCGAGTTGCCCAGGTTCGGCTGCGCCAGTTCCGCCGGCAGATACGGCTGCAGCACGCGCGGAAACGCCGAGCGTGGAACGGAGTAGTCCTTCAGGTGGATGAGTTGCGGCTGCACCGGCTGCGGCGCCGCAGGAGGCGTTGCCTGCTGCGCGCCAAGCGCGGCCGTAAACATCAGAAACAATGCGGCGGCAAGATAAAACCGCAAGCGGACCGGGAAAATCAAACGTGGTACGAGCATGAATATTCTCCTCGCTCTACAGCGAACACAGATTCTTTCACACCAGAATTCTGAGATTCCAGGATTGTCGGCGAGACGCGAAAGCGCGCCATGTCACTTCATCATAACGGGAGAAGGTTGGCTGGAGGCGCGCGCGATTGTAAAGAATTGTTGAACAGCAGACCTCAGACGTCGGACGTCAGACCTTCGACTTCAGACCTCGAACCTCGGACCGCGCTTTGGACAGATCGCTGAGGTCTGAAGTCCGAGGTCCGACGTCTGGTGTCCGGTGTGGCGCGGGCACTCCTGCCCGCGCTGCATGCAGTCTCTGAAAGCGGGACGCGGGCAAAGCCTGCCCTGAGCCTGTCGAAGGGAGTGCCCGCGCCACACAACCTATGGCTGCATCTGCGGTGCCGCCATCGGCAGGTCTTTGCGCGGCGCAACGTAAGGCACGTTGGGCATGCGCGTGACCTGGCCCTTGGCAGCGTCATCAATGCTGATGCCGGCATGATCGAGCAATTCACCCGTGGCGCGGTCGAGTTCGAGCCGAGACTTCTCATACGCGGCCATGGCCGAAAGCAGCGTAGACTCGGCCGTTGCCAGCGCGCTCCGCGTCTGCAGAACCGCCGTCGTGGTCGAAGTGCCGAACTGATACTTTTTCTGCTCGGCATCGAGCGATTGCCGCGCATAGTCCACGGCAGCCTGGGCCGAAGCCACGCTGGCCCGGTTCTGCTCCACTCCGAACTGTGCGTTGCGAACTTCAATGGTGACGCGGTTTTCGGTCTGCTGCAGAGCCATCTGCAGCTGTCGGTATTCCAGTTCGGAGCGAATCTGCGTTGCTTGTCCAGCGCGGTTGCGCAGCGGAATGTTGAGCTGCAGGCCGACGCCCTTGTCAGGAGCAGTGGAGTTGACGAGTTGGTTCAAGGCAGCGCCGTAGCTCGTGGTCGGAAAGATCGGTGTCTCGCCCGTTCCGGTTCCGGCGCAGGCTAAGCCTGGATTACCTGGGGTGGCGCACAGGTTTTGCGGATTCTGCACTCCTCCGACACCCGAGCCGCCGTAGTAGGCAAAAAGGTCAAGCGTCGGCAGTAAAGCGCTGCGCACCGCTTTGTTGCTCAGTTCCTGGCTGTTCAACTGGATGCGTGACTCCACCAATTCGGCACGGTGACGGAGTGCTTCGTTCACCAGGTCCTCGGTGGGGCGGATTTGCTCGGTCTCCGGTACTTCCAGGGTGGAAGTTGGGATCACTTCCGCCCCGGCCAGCGTCGGATCGTGCAGGGTCCGGCTCAGCGCGTTTTTCATGAGCAGCTGTTCCAACTGCAGGTTGGTTCTGGCCACCGTCAGAGCCTGCTGGTCCGCGGCGACCTGGCTTTGCGCGCGTACCGCTTCGATCGGTGCCAGGCTGCCGATTTCCACCTGCTTCTTGGTGTCGGAGAGCGTCTTTTCTGAGAACGTCAGCGATTCCTGCTTTACCCGCAGGTTTTCATAGGCATACACGAGGTCCCAGTACATGTTCTCGATCTGGTCCACGGTGGTGATAGTCTGCAGGCGGAAGGCGACGTCCGAAAGTTCCCGGTTGTTCTTGGCAATGCGAATGAACCGTGTATTCGCCGGGAATCCAAATCCCTGCAGCAGATGCTGCGTCACCGTGGCTCTGAAGCCGGAGTTGATCAGTGGGCTGGTGGCACTGAAGAAGTTGTTCGTAGTTGACCGCGTGTTGTTGAAGCCGACCGACAGGTTTGTGCCCCAGCTAAACCCCTGCTGGTAGGCAAAGTTCACTGTTCCGGTGTTTTGCGCGAGCGAAGTGCCAGGAATTACACCTTGGAATATGCTGGTTGCTTGCTGGCTAAAGTGATCTTCCTGTAGGGTCCCCGTGAGAACAGGATCAAAGCTTGTGATCTGCGGTCCCACCCCAAGCGTGGAACCAGTCAGGCCTGCAGCGCCTGCGCCCGCACCGCCTGCTCCGAGGCTGGTTCCACCAGTGCCGGAGCCGACTTGCGTCCCAAATCCGCCCACGCCGCCGCCCGGCGTATTCTGCACGATGCCCAGCGGCACGCCCAGAATCGCCGACCCCGCTTTGGCCCGCAGCACGTCGGTGTCGGCGATGTTCAGGTTATAGCGCGCAATGGCGATGTCGAGATTGTTCTCGAGCGTGAGAGCGATCGCGTCATTGAGCGACAAGTACAGCTTGCCGTCGTGCATGAGCTGGTCAATCCGCGCCGTGTTCGCCAGATTCGGCGGAGCCGCGTGCCGGGCCGTGTACGGCCCAATCGGATTGGGGAAGTGCGACACCGGCTCGGCATAATTCAGAACCGGCAGCGCTCTCTCCGCCGACGGCTGCGGAGCCGGCGCCGTGGGCGTTTCCTGTGCCCAGCACCCGAGAGTCAGCATGGCGAGCAGGCTTGCCGCAGCAGCCAGCCGGAGGGTCGAAGCGAAACGTGCGAATGGCATCTACTTGTCTCCGTTCGTAAGACCGATGGATTAAGGCCTTCAGCAAGGGAGGCCGCATTTCCCTGAGACCGCAAACTGCGGAAATCACAGTCCTGGTCAAGCATTGGTACGCAAAAGACGTGCGGAAGGTTCCTGAAAGCTGGAGAACACCACCTTCCCGACGCTGCGCCGGTTTCTTGCTTCCGCCCGTCACTGCTCCCGCCTCTCCAGTCCAGGCGACGCAGTAGCGCACAACCTTCACTCGTGGAGCCTAGAGTTCCGACGGAAGCCTTCCAGTATAGCTGACCTGAATCCTGCCTGACTCTCACCGCACCGTGGACAATGTCGAAGTTCGCGGAAACAACTACGTGGGGACAGCCGCCACCGGCTGTCCGGTCGAGCTTAGCTCGACAGCGCAGTCCGTCCCAGCCGCGAAACTCAGACATTACGCGTCGTCCGCGGAACTGGTACATTGCTGGCGAAGGGAATGTCCGCCAGTCCCGCCAAGCCTGAAAATGCTTGGATGGCATAATTCCGATGCGAGATTCGAAAGATCGTTGTCCGAAAGATCAAAGCGTGCGCAATCTCAAAGTGATTCTTTCCTATGACGGATCGGAGTTCTCCGGATGGCAAGTGCAGCCTGACGTCGTTACGGTGCAAGGCACACTGGCCTCAGCCATTGGACGCATCACCGGCGAAAAGGTCCTGCCGCAGGGCTCGGGCCGAACCGACGCGGGCGTGCATGCCCTGGCGCAAGTCATGACATTTGTCACGGAGTCGTTGGTCCCTACCGAGAATTTCGTTAAAGCGCTGAACGATATTTTGCCGGCCGCCGTGCGGGTGCTGGAAGTCAGCGAAGCACCGCCGGAGTTTCACGCCCGCCATTCCGCGCGGGCCAAAACTTATCGTTACCGCATCTATCGGCAAGCAATCTGCCCGCCCTTTCTGGCGCGCTATGTATGGCATTACCCTTATCCGCTGGATGAGCAGGCGATGATTCGCTCCGCGTCGCTCGTAGTGGGCGAGCTCGATTTCACTTCGTTTGCCGCGGTCGATCCGGAGCGCGGCCGGGACGAAGACGCAGTCTCGAATGTGCGTTCCATTTCTTCCTCGACGTGGGAGCGAACTGGAGATGAATTCGTCTACACCGTTCGCGGTTCTGGATTTCTCCACCACATGGTGCGGAATCTGGTGGGAACGTTCATCCTCGTCGGCAAAGGCACGCTGCAGGTCGAGGACGTGACGCGCATCCTTGAGGCGCACAGCCGCTCAGCGGCTGGGCCGACCGCGCCCGCTGGCGGACTGTATCTGGTGGATGTCGAATACTAGAAGCGGCCCTACAAACGAGTACTAGAACCGGCTGCGCAAGTAGGTTTTGGGTAGGGTCCGGCTGCGCTAGCCGCGAAGCGGCGCAAGAATGCAGCCCACGGCGTAAGCCGTGGGCCGTCAGCGGGAAATGGGCAAGCCCCGGAAGGGCGAAAGAAAAGCTACAACCCCGACTCCGCCGGGACGACACAGACTCTGAGAATTGAAGATCGTGGCAACCGACATTCAAATCCCGCAAACGAAGGGCCGCAAAATCACTTCGTCAAATCCCGCGACGGGCGAGCTCCTCCGCGAGTTCGCCTGTGCCGAGGAACACGATGTTCTCGCCGCGGTAACGCGCGCCCGCACCGAGCAGCCGGCATGGCGCGACCTGGGCCTTAGGAACCGCATTGCCATCGTGCGCGAGTTCCAGCGGCGCCTGCACGATAAGAAATCGGAAATTGCCGCCGCCATAACCCGCGAAGCCGGCAAGCCACGAGCCGAGGCGCTGGTCACCGAAGTTCTGGTCGTGCTCGACGCGGCCAGATTCCTGATCGACCATGCCCACCGTCTGCTTGCCGACGAACCCATAGCCCACGGCAATCTTGCCACCAGGATGAAAAGCGGGCAGCTGGTGCGCGAGCCCTACGGCGTCATGGGGATCATTTCTCCGTGGAATTATCCGTTCTCGATTCCTGCGACCGAAACCTTGGCCGCATTGGTCGCGGGCAACGCCGTGGTGCTGAAACCGTCGGACTTTACCTCCATCGTTGCGCTGGAATTGCGTTCGATGCTGCATGCCGCAGGAGTTCCCGAAGGCATCTTCCAGGTGATCGTCGGAGACGGCGCCACCGGCGCGGCTCTCGTGCATTCGCCCCTGGGGCACCGTGGCATTGACAAGCTGGTTTTCACCGGCAGCGTCTCAACCGGAAAGCGCATTGCCGCGGCGGCCGCCGAGCGTTTGCTTCCCGTGGTGCTGGAACTGGGCGGGAAAGATCCCATGCTCGTGCTCGATGATGCCGACATTGACGTGGCTTCGAGCGCCGCCGTCTGGGGAGCGTTCGTGAACGCGGGGCAGGCCTGCTTGTCGGTCGAGCGCTGCTACGTGCATCGCAGTCTGTACGAGCAGTTCCTGGCGGCGTGCGCGGAGAAAACGAAAAAGCTGCGCGTGGGGAACGGCATGGACGCCGAGACCGACGTGGGCCCGCTGATCCATGAGCGGCAACTGCTCATCGTCGAAGCTCACGTCGAAGACGCCAAGGCCCGTGGGGCGCGGGTTTTGACCGGCGGCACACGAATTCCCGAGCTCGGCAGGAACTTCTATCGTCCCACTGTACTGGCCGACGCGACCCACCAGATGCGCATCATGCGGGAAGAAACCTTCGGCCCGGTGTTGCCCGTTATGCCGTTCAACCGCGACGAAGAAGCCGTGCGCTTGGCCAACGATTCCGAGTATGGCTTGGCGGCGAGCGTGTGGACCCGCGACTCGAAACGCGGCNNAGATTCAAGCCGGCACCGTCATGGTCAACGATGTGATTTCCTGCTTCGGCATCAGCGAAGCTCCGCATGGCGGCTTCAAATCGAGCGGCCTTGGCCGCACTCACGGGCGTTTCGGTCTGGAAGAGATGGTGCGGCTGAAATATCTGGACGTAGACCTTATGCCGGGAATGAAAAAGGTCTGGTGGTACAGTTATGGCGAACGCTTCGCGCAGCAGATGGAAGGCTTTCTCGATTTTCAGTTTGCCCGGGGATTAGGACAGCGCGTCCGCGGCGCGCTGCGCGCGGCGGCAGTGGTCCGGCGCAAGCAGTTGTGACTACTCGGAAATCTCGGCCAAACTTCAAAGCTTGCATTCCGAGCGGAGTGGAGTTGCCCGTTAGCGGGCGACGCCACGAAGTCGAGGAACCTGCTTTTTCCCTGTAGCAGGAAGCATAGCTTGTTCATTGGCCTGATCTCCCTGGCTCCAGCCCGGTTTTTCAATGAGACGGCGCGGCCGACAGCAGAATGTTCGCGACTTCGTCCGGCCGCTCGACGTGGCAGTCGTGGCCAGTCTTCACTTCAGCCACCTCCCAGCCGGAGGCACGAGCCTTTCTGGCAAACGGCTCGAAGAACGGCCTCGCCGGATATCCTTCCGCGACGCAGCTGACGAAGGTGGCTGGAGTGCCGGCCTTCCGGTTGGCCGGAAGACGCAGCCGCTCCTCAAAGCAACGCAGACTGAAATCGCACAGCCGGGCACGCACGAAATCGCGCGCTTCGCCCGGCTTCAGTCCCCAGAGATCAAGTTGGTTTTCCCCGCCCGGTAACCGCCAGCCATCTCCCTTTTCTCGTGCGACGCCGCGAAAATGGGCGCCAATCTCAGGCGGAAGCAAGTCGAGTGCGCTTTGCCCATCTTCTGGAATGAAGGCATCCAGGAAAACCAATCGCTCGACTTGAGTTGGGTTCGTCTCGACCACGCCGCTGATGATCATGCCGGCGTAACTGTGGCCTACAAGGGTCACTTGCTCCGGGGACTTTGAAAGCTCGCGCGAAACGTCCGTCACATGTTGCTGCAGCGTAATGCCGGGAGACAGACGGCGTTGGTCTGTGCCAAGCCCGCTGAGGACCGGTGTTATCACCCGATGGCCCTGCTTTTCCAGCAACGGGACCAGCCGGTCCCACGTGCCGGTCGATTGCCACGCGCCGTGTACGAGGACGAACGTCGTCGACATGCGGGAGATTCTAACAGTTTGAGATGAGTCGCGTTCTGCGTGGCCTGCGCTGCACTTTTTTCCCCTCCCGGCGATCAATGGAATACGAATCACTCCGGAATTATTCCGATTGTTCCCAGCCAAGTCTCCACCAACTGAGGCCATGCCGTCACCGGAAGCTTCGTGCGCCGCAGCCCGAACGCATGCCCGCCGTGCGCATACAAATGCATCTCCACGGGTGCCCCGGCCTTCTTCAGCGCAGCGTAGTAAACCAGCGAGTTCTGTACCGGGTCCACCGGGTCATCTTCCGCCTGCAGAATAAATGTAGGCGGCGTCTCGCGGATGACTGGAACATACGGATTCAACTCAAACTCTTGCGAAGTATTCTCCAGCATATGTCCCGGGTAAATAGCCACCGCAAAGTCCGGGCGGCAGCTTTCGTTGTCGGCGGCATCGACAGCCGGATACAAGCGCTTCTTAAAATGCGTGCTCATCGCTGCCACCAGATGCCCGCCTGCCGAAAACCCGAGCACGCCAATCTTGTGCGGATCGATCTTCCACTCCGCCGCGTGAAATCGCACCAGCCCCAGGGTCCTCTGCGCATCCTCCAGCGCCATCGGTGATTTCGGATACGGCCCCGATTTCGGAAATAGTCCCTCACCCGGAACGCGATACTTCAACAGCACACACGTGATCCCCTTCGACGTCAGCCAGTCGCAGACCTCTGTGCCCTCAAGATCGATGGCCAGAGCCCAATAGCCCCCGCCAGGAAAAACGACGACCGCAACACCCGTGTTCTTTCCCTCTGGCGAATAAACCGTCATCGTAGGCCGGGAGACTTTGCCCACCCCAGCCACCGGCCTGCCGGCAACCAGAAAGTCCCTATCCGTCCCGTCAGCGAAAACCTCCGGCCCCGCGACAGGCACCGCATCAGGCACCACACCCGGCCATATCGCCACTTGCGTATGTCCCGGAGACGGCTGCCAGGTGGGCGTCTGCGCGCTCAGACCGCCGCACGCAAACACAACAGAGAAAGCAAAGATCAAAGGCTTCATCACAATCTCCACAACTCAATATAACCAGTTGTCGGAAGCCTTGCTTTCGACTGCGGGCGATCATGCGCAGTCGGACTTAAGTGTTGTAATCTTGTCGCCATGACTCCGCCTGCCCCAACCCACCCGTCCGATCCTAAACGCGAATTGTTTCGCCACACCCTGGCTACGCTGGCTTATCGCGGCGGCAAGACCCTGCGCCACGCGCCCGCCGGATTCGCCGACTTTCGTGGTGGTGAGGGCCTGCGCACCCCGGGACAGATTCTGGCCCACATGGGCGACCTGTTCGATTGGGCGCTGTCCATTGCCGCCGGCCAGCAGAAGTGGCAGGACTCGCAGCCCATGCCTTGGGATCAAGAGGTCGAGCGATTTTTCGCCGCGCTGAGAAAATTCGACGACTTTCTGGCTTCCCCGGAGGCGGTTCAGGCGCCGTTCGAAAAATTGTTTCAGGGTCCGGTCGCCGACGCACTCACGCACGTCGGCCAGATCGCCATCCTGCGGCGCATGGCGGGCGCGCCCATCAAGGGCGAGAACTACCACAAGGCGGAAATCCAAATCGGCCGCGTGGGCGCCGATCAAACCCCGCCCAAGCGCGAATTCTAAGAGCTGATTTCCTTTGCGACCGCTGCGGCTTTTCCTGGCGGAGCGTGCGGTGCAAGCTCTTGGCCCGGACGTTGCTGGGGTTTTGAAAGGGCGCGGCTTCCAGCCGCGCCGACACGGGCAAGAACAGCTCCGGCTTTAGCCGCTGAGGTGAGCGTTTCGAAGCATCCTGGGTGTCGGAAACAAAGATGCCCACGCTTGTCCCGGGGGGCTGAAGCCCCAGTTTTCCAGGGTGCCATGGCGGCGCGGCTGGAAGCCGCGCCCTTTCAAGGCAGCTTCATGAATAGTGCAGGATGGTTACTTCCCCCGATTCCGGTACAGCGACCCATCTACCTGCTGAACCATCGCTTCGATGTTCAATCTGATCCCGAGAAACTGCTCCAGTTGCTGCGCCACTTCCTCCGGCTGATGCAATGTATCGTGATAAGGAACACGCAGACTCTTCACATACGGCTTGCCCTCCATCCACGCGTACACCTCGCGCAGATGCTTCTCAAACGCCGCGGAAACGGCAGCCTGGTCAGCGCCCTCCTTGTACGTGCCTCTTCGCCGCAGCATCTGATCCTGCGAGGCCAGCACTTCCGCCATCGGACGCTGCATGAAAATCACCCGGTACTCATGCCCGGCCGGCAGCGCCAGCAGAAGCTGTGAGATTACCTTCACCACTTTCCCTTCGGCCCCGGCAATGCAGGCGGGATCTTTCGGCAGTTGCTTGATCCGCTCCCACTCCAGGTAACCCCGCGGATTGTCCTCGTCAGCCCGGCGTTCGCCATCGGAAAGAGGCGTCATTCCGCCCGCCACCAGCATCTGCATCATCAATGAAGTGCCCGAGCGGGGAAGTTCCGAAACGATCGTGATCATGATTCTTCAGCATACGACAGTCCGGAGTCGCGAGTCCCTAGTCCCGGTAGTGGCTGAATTTGAACTCTAGAAGTTTTCCACAGCACTAAAACCCAAACCACATCCAAAATTCAGCCACTGCCCTAGTCCCGACTTTCGAGCCGCAAAGCCGCGAGCGAGAACAGATTTGTTCTCGCGACTCGCAACCTCGGACTCGGGTGGCGCGGCTCGCACCTGAGATACAATGTTGGCTTGAGTGCTGAGTCGCCAACGAGGGCCGTGCATTCTCGGGACTCACGAGTCAGGACTCGCAACTACGAACGAGGGTATATCCTTTGTCGACCAGCGCAGTCACCACTTCCGCTTCTACCAACCTCCAGCAACTTCCTCATCACAAGGTCAAGGTCAAGAAATCCGGCCAGCGCGCCTGCAATGAAAAAAACGACAAGGGCAAGTTCTGCGGCGGGCACCTGAAGCGCTGGTTTTACATGAAAGACGTGGTCGAGCGCGAGTGCGGCGACATTGAGAAGGCCTGGGGACCGAATGCCGAAGTGTATCGCTGCGAGAATTGCAAGACGCTCTACCTGCCCACTCCCGGCGAGACCAAGGTGAATGTAGCTGGGCAGGGGCAGATCTCGGTGTTCGGATTGACGCTGCCGCCGAAGGAAAAATAGCTTCGAGCTCCTAGCTTCTAGCTGCTAACCATCAAAGATTGTGGGGCCGTTGGGGACCAACAAAATGCGAGTCTTTGTGCGCCGCGTCGAGGGTCGGTATGGACGCTCGTACATAGGGCTTCGCTAGAAGCTAGGAGCTAGCAGCTTTCCCATGAACACCTCCGACCTCATCTACGACTGGAACAATATCCTCCCGCCGGGAATGAAGCATCCAGGGCCAGTGTTGTTGAACGACGAGAGTCTGCGCGATGGCTTGCAATCGCCCTCTGTGCGCGATCCTTCGGTTCCAGAAAAGATCGAAATTCTTCATCTGATGGAAGCGCTCGGGATCGATTTCCTCGATCTCGGCCTGCCCGGCGCCGGGCCCCGCGCGGTCGAAGCCGTGACTGCGCTGGCGCGCGAAATCGTGGCGCACAAGATGAAGATTCGCGCTAACTGCGCCGCCCGCACCCACGAAAACGACATTCGCCCCATCGCCGAGATCGTCCAGAAAACGGGCCTGCGCATCGAGGCGGCAACCTTCATCGGTTCGAGTCCGATCCGCCGCTTCACCGAGGGATGGACCGACGACTTTCTCCTGCACACCACCGAAAAAGCGATCAAGTACGCGGTCTCGCTCGGGCTCGACGTCATGTACGTCACCGAAGACACCAGCCGCTGCGATCCCGAAACGGTGAAGCGCCTCTATTCCACCGCCATCAACTGCGGCGCGCGCGCCATCTGCATTTGCGACACCGCGGGTCATGCCACGCCCATGGGCGCGCTGGCGCTGGTGCGGTTCGTGATCGAAGAAGTGGTCAAGCCCTCGGGCGAAAAGATTCGCGTGGATTGGCACGGCCACAGCGATCGCGGCCTTTCCATCGCCAACTCCATCGCGGCGATCATCGCCGGCGCTAATTGCGTCCACGGATGCGCCATCGGCCTGGGCGAGCGCGTCGGCAACACCCAGATTGATCAGATGCTAGTGAATCTCAAGCTGATGGGCATTCCGCCCTGGGACCAGCAGGACCTGACCAGGCTGAAGGCATATTGCCAGGCGGTCTCGCGCGCCACCGGTGTGCCCATTCCGAAGAATTATCCCGTGGTTGGCGACGATGCTTTCCGCACCGCGACCGGCGTGCACGCCGCCGCCATCATCAAGGCCTATCACAAAAATGACGTCGTGCTGGCCAACACCGTCTATTCCGGCGTGCCCTCGCACGTGTTCGGCCTGGACCAGATCATTGACGTCGGCCCCATGAGCGGCAAATCGAATATTCTGTTCTGGCTGGAGCGCCATGACATTCGAGCTACCGACGACATTGTCGATCGAATTTATCAGCGCGCCAAGCAGAGCGACCACACGCTTACGGATGCGGAGATAATGGAGGGTGTGGATGCCGGCGTTAAGCCGAGGTGATCACTGCGGTATGCAGATTTGGGCTGCGTCATCCCGAAGCCCCGCGTCTTTCACCAGCGGGGCGAGGGATCTCGCGGGCAGCTGCGAGAAAGCTTCGCGCGCGATCCTTCGCTCCGCCTGAAAAGCGGCTTCGCTCAGGATGACGCACTAACAAAATGTCGCAATCACTGCATCATGCGATTCTCGGCGTAGGCGGTGTTGGCGGCCTGATGGGCGCCTGCCTGGCGCGATCCGGCGCTTCGGTCACGCTGGTGGTAAGACGCGACTCGCTCGCCCAATATCCCGAACAACTGCAACTCGAAAGCGCGTTCGGAAACTTCAGCGTGCCGGTTTCGCGCGCTGCGGAAGTCCCACCCGCCGACGTGCTTTGGCTCACGGTGAAGGCCACCCAACTGGAGCCAGCCCTGCACGCGCTGACCAGGCCCGAGTCGGTCGGTGCGATCGTTCCCCTGCTCAATGGCATCGACCATATCCCTCTGCTTCGTTCCCGGTACGGTGCCGACAAACTCATCGCCGCGACGATCGGTGTGGAATCCGAACGCGTCGCTCCCGGACACATCATCTACCGGTCGCCGTTCGCCCGGCTCAGCGTTTCCTCCAGAGGACAAGCCTTGCTCGGCCCCACGGTCGCACAGCTACAGCAAATGGGCTTCGACTGCCGCTTCGTCGACGACGAGCCCACGCTGATGTGGAGCAAGCTCGTGTTCCTCGCCCCGCTGGCCCTCACCTCGACCGCGGGAGACCTCACCACCGGGCAAATCACGTCAGATCCCGCATGGAGACGCCAACTGGAGGCGTGCGTGCGAGAAACCGGCGCCGTCGCCAAGGCCGAGGGAGCGAGCGTTGATGTGGACGCGGTGCTCGCCCTCATGATGAAGATGCCCGGCAACATGCGCAGTTCCATGCAGAAAGATGTAGCTCAGGGCAAGCCGCCGGAACTCGATGCCATCGCGGGACCGATCCTGCGCGGCGCTCATCGGCATGGGATTGACGTGCCGGTTACGAGGAGCCTGGTTGCCGCGGTAGAGCAGAAGTCTGGTATCTCGGCGTCTCTGTCATGCTGAGCGGAGCAGCGTCTCCGCAGGGCGGGGACGCCGCGCAGTCGAAGCATCCCTATCTCCACTCGGGCGCTGTTAGGGATCCCTCGACTCCGCCATTTGCTTCGCCAAAGGAGAAGCAATGGCTCCGCTCAGGATGACAACCCATCCAGGTCCCCGCCGTCTCCCTCTCGCCAATCCCCATTCCTTCCCACGCGTTGTAAACTGACCTCTATAACTCTCATGAGCCCCACTCCCCCACGTGCGGACATGCCCGATCTTGCCTCGGCGCTGCAGCACGAAGTCTCGCGCCTGGCCGCGGCTCCGGAAGTGCGCTCGGCGTTCAACTGGTTTCGCACGCAAGAGCCGCAAATGGCGCAGTGGCAGATGGAGATGGCGCGCATTCCGGCTCCTCCCTTTGGCGAGGCGGCGCGCGCCGCCTGGCTGGCCGAGCGCTTTCGCGAAGTCGGCCTCGACGACGTCCGCATTGACGACGTGGGCAACGTTTTCGGCACGCATCCTGGCTTCGGCCGCCGCTACGTCGCGCTCAGCGCCCACATTGACACGGTTTTTCCCGCCAACACGCCGCTGAATATCCGCCAGCAGGGAAGCCGCATGTACGGCCCGGGCGTTTCCGATAACGGCGCCGGTGTGGCCGCCATGCTGGGGATCGCCGCGCTGCTGCGCTCGGTGCGCATCCGCCACGCCCTGCCCTTCGTGTTCATCGGCAACGTGGGCGAGGAGGGCGAAGGCGACCTGCGCGGCATGCGCCACATTTTTTCCACCCCGCGCTGGAAAGATTCGATTGCCTACACCGTTGTGCTCGATGGCGCGGGTGCCGATACCATCGTCGCCGAAGCCCTCGGCAGCCGCCGCTTTGAAGTGATCGTGCGCGGGCCGGGCGGACATTCCTGGAGCGATTTTGGCGCGCCCAACCCTATCGTGATTCTGGCCAAAGCTATCGAGACTTTCATCGCGACGCCGGTTCCAGCCTCGCCCAAAACCACGTTCAATATCGGCGTCATTCGCGGCGGCACCTCGGTGAATTCGATTCCCGAGTCGGCCAGCATGAAAGTGGATATCCGCTCGACTTCCATGGCCGAAATGGAGCGGCTGGAACAATCGATGCGCCAGGCGCTGAATCGCGCCGTGGAAGAAGAAACACTGGCGGCCGAGATGCGCTCCACGGCGCAGAAACGTCCCGCCGGCGTCAGTTGCGAAGTGGTGGTGATCGGCAGCCGTCCTGCGGGCGAGTTGACGGCGGGGGCGCGGATTTTACAGGTGGTGCGCGCCGTGGACGTGCAACTGGGCAACGCTGCCCACGTCCAGCGCGCCTCCACCGACGCCAATATCCCCTTGTCGCTCGGCCTGGAAGCCGTGGCCATCGGCGGCGGCGGATCGGGCGGTGGGGCGCACACTTTGCAGGAGTGGTTCGATTCCAACGGGCGCGAGCTGGCCTTGAAACGCATTCTGCTGACCATGCTCGCGCTGGCGGGGGTGGGAGAATGAATCTGAACAACCATATGAACGGCGGCTCACTGGCGAGTTCCGAGACGACGTTTTCTTTGCGGTCTTCGCGGCTGTTCTTCGTGAACTTAGCGGTGAGGAAAAGATCAACCGCGAAGGACGCAAAGAGTGCGCCAAGGACGCAAAGCAGAGCCGCACACGTGAGGCTGAGCCGTTGTCTCAGCATGAAAGCCATGGCGTGTGGGGTTCTTTCTGCTTGTCTGTTGGCCTCACTCCCCAGCCGCGCTCAGACCTCCGCGCCCAAGCCCGAGGAAGCCAAGCCAAAGGCCGACATCATCTTCATGCACGCCAACATCTACACCGGCGTGCCCGCCAATACTCCGTTCAGTTCCATCCTGCGCGAAGAGGCCATTGCCGTGCGCGGCGACCGCATTCAGGCCGTGGGCAAGACCTTCGACCTGATGAAGCTGAAAGGGCCCGATACGCAGGTGATCGACCTGGGCGGGCACTTCGTCATGCCCGGATTCAACGACGCGCATCTCCACCTCGCCGATGCCGGGCAGCAGAAACTCGGCGTGGATCTCGATGGCGTGAAGTCGCTCGACGAAATGCGCGAGCGCCTGGCGGCCAAGGTGCAGACGGCCAAGCCCGGCGACTGGATTCTGGGCGGCGGTTGGGATGAAACCGCCTGGCTGGTGAAAGCGTTGCCCAGCCGCTGGGACCTGGATGAGGTTTCCGGCGGCCATCCGGTATTTCTCGATCGCGTGGATGGGCATCTCGCGGTGGCCAACACGCGTGCTCTGCAGCTTGCCGGCATTACCTTGGCCAGCCGCGATCCTCAGGGCGGGCACATTGACCGCAACGACGCCGGCGAACCCACCGGCATCCTGCGCGATACCGCTCAGGACGCAGTGCAGTTGGCCATTCCGAAACTCACCCACGACCAGAGGCGGCATGCGATCGAAGTCGCACTGGCAGAACTGGCGGAAAATGGCGTGACTTCGGCCCAGGACAACTCCGCCTGGGAAGATTTTCAGATCTACGAAGAACTCGAAAAGGAAGGCAAGCTGACCGCGCGCATCTCAGAATGGCTGCCCTTCGACGAAACGGTCGAGCAACTCGATAAGAAACGCACGTCGCATCCACAGTCGGACCTGATGCTGCACACCGGAATGCTGAAGGGCTTCATGGACGGCTCTCTCGGCGGGCACACGGCTGCGCTTTCCGAACCTTACGCCGACGATCCGAAAAACTACGGATTGGCTCGCTACGATCCCGAGAAATTGAATGCGATGACCACGGAGCGCGTGCTCGCCGGCTTTCAGATCGGATTTCATGCCATCGGCGACAAAGGCATCCAGATGGCGCTCGACGCCTTCGCCGCGGCTGAGAAGGCCGCTAAAGAAGCGAAAGTGAAGGCGGCCAACGGCGGAGACGATTACCGTCTGCGCATCGAACATGCGCAGTGCCCCACCGTTGCCCAAATCGCACAATTCAAGCAGCTGAAAGTGATCGCCTCCATGCAGCCCAGCCACGTGCTGACCGATATGCGCTGGGCCGAGGCGCGGCTGGGCCCGGCGCGGGCGTCGCTTTCCTACGGATGGGCAGCATTCTTGAATAAGGGCGTGACCCTGGCCTTCGGCACCGACTACAACGTGGAACCGGTCTCGCCCTACCGCGGACTCTATGCCGCCGTCACCCGCAAGAGTGTGGACGGCAAGCAGGAGTTCTTCCCGGCGCAGCGCATCACCATGGATCAGGCCATCGCCGCCTACACCACCGGCTCGGCCTTCGCCGAATTCGAGGAGAAAGAAAAAGGCAAGATCGTGCCCGGCATGCTGGCCGATTTCGTCGTCCTCGACCGCGACGTGACCGCGTCCGCGGCCGAGAAGTTGCTGGGCACCAAAGTCCTGCGCACCGTCGTGGGTGGCAAGACGATTTACGAGGCGAAGTGAATCCGTGCGGTCGCGGTTCTAGTTCTTTTTGGCTACGCCACCACAGTGGGTGCCCCGTCCTTCGCGTCCTTTGCGAAGGGCGGGAGGCAAGGGCCTCAACGGCTAAGTCGTAGGTCCGAGGTTCCCACCCCTTGCACAGAACTCAAGCGTGGGGCACCCCCCGCGCGGCCGCCGTTCTAGTTCTTTTCAACTACGCCGTGGCGCGGGTGCCCCATCCTTTCGCGTTCTTTGCGAAAGGGTGGGAGGCAAGGACGCCGGCGATCTCGGTAGTCCATCAAACGATTTTGCCTTTTTCTGCGTCTAATAGGCTGTAGCCCCACCATAGCGGCGAATCGCTACCAACGCCGCCCCCGGGCGCGGTCCCGACGGGGTCGTGTAAATGGGTATAATGGAAGGGGTTTCTGATTCTCGGAGGGAAGTAAGACTATGGATTCGCGCGCAATGTGGATGCGCATGAGGGCCCATCGCTGGGCCTACTCGTTGAGCATTCTGGCAACTCTCGCGGTCGGCATTCTGATCGGCACGGTTATCTCGTACGGGGTGAAGGGCAAGGAGGGGCAGAAATCAGGCGACGCATCCCCGCTGGCCATCACCGCGTCGCAGCCCGCGAGCGGTTTCTCGCAGCAGCTTTCGAACGCTTTTGCCCAGGTCGCCAAACAGCTCGAGCCGAGCGTGGTCAACATCAACACCGAATCGACCATCAAGCAGGTGCACCGGCGCCGCGGCAACCAGGATGATGACGACGAAGGCGGCATGGACGATTTCTTCAATCATTTCTTCGGTGGTCCCGGCGGCCAGAATCCGCTGGGCCAGGGCGAAAGCCCCATGCGCGAGCACTCGCTCGGTTCCGGCGTAATTGTCGATGCCAAGGGATACATCGTCACCAACCGGCATGTGGTCGAGAGGGCCGACCGCATCCGGGTACGCTTCAAGGATGATCCGCCCGGCGTGCAGCACGACGCCAAAGTCATCGGCACGGATCAGGAGACTGATCTGGCGGTGATCAAGGTGGATGTGGACCATGCTCTGCCAGCCGCCAAGATGGGCGACTCTGACGCCATGCAGGTGGGCGATTGGGTCCTGGCCGTCGGCAGTCCGTTTGGCTTGTCGGAGACCGTGACCGCCGGCATCGTTTCGGCCAAGGGCCGCGAAATCGTACAAGGCCGTCAGTTCCAGAACTTTATTCAGACCGACGCCGCCATCAATCCCGGCAATTCCGGCGGGCCGCTGGTCAACATGAGCGGGGAAGTGATCGGCATCAACACCGCCATTCTCAGCCAGACGGATGCCTACGCGGGTGTCGGTTTTGCCCTGCCCTCGAAGACCGTGGTTGAGGTTTACAACCAACTTATCCAGCCCGAACATCGCGTAGCGCGCGGCTCGATCGGCATCAGGTTTGGCCAGCTCGAGAACCCGGCTATCGCCCGGGTCTACGGCGCCGGTTCCGGGATCACGGTGTCTACGGTAGTCGCGGGCAGTCCCGCCGACGAGGCCGGCCTGAAAGTTGGCGACACGATCATCGCGGTGGATGGCGAGAAAGTCGCCAAGGGAGACGAGTTGGTGTCAGACATTGCCTCTCGCAAACCTGGATCCAAGGTGAAGCTGACGTTCATTCGCAACGGCAAACAGCAGGATGCAACCGTGACCATTGCGGATCGCGCCAAGCTGTTTGCTTCCGAGCTGGGAGAGGATCAGGAGAACGGCGAGAGCGCTCCCAAACCGAGCAAGTTCGGCGTAACCGTGCGCAAGGTGACTCCGGAAATGGCGGAGCGACTCGACCTGCCGGTCGGCAAAGGCGTGATCGTGCAGGATGTGAAGCCGGGCTCTTTTGCCGAAGACGTCAATCTGATACGAGGCGACATCGTGCTGGAAATCAACAAGCAGCCGGTGAACAGCGAAGAAGATTTCGCCAGAATCGAGGCCGGCATGAAGAGCGGCCAGGATGTGGTATTCCTGGTTCGCCCGCGTGGTTCGACGCGGGCAGACGGAATGATCTTCGACGCCGGTACACTTCCGTAACCGAAGTCAGCCCAACGGGAATTGGCACTGTACCCCCTCATCGGGGATGATTACAATGCCAGCGTCCGTTGGGCGTTTTGTTGGCTGCGGACTGCTCAGTCCTCCGGCCCTTCGAAGATTGACGCTTTCGCTGGCGGAAGTTAGCTGGCTGACGATCTTCGCCTAATGATCAGCGACTTGAGGAGAATCCGCAGAGCACGATTCAGTGCGCTGAGCGCGCTGCTGGCCAGCTGTGTCTTCGTTCCGGTGGCCAGCGCCCGGCAAGACGCCAGCGCCGACACGGCGGCGAAGAAGCCTGCGACCCAGCAACATTCCACCACGAAGTCAAGTTCTCCGGCCAGCGCGACGAAATCCGCGACTGCAACCCATACCGCGTCTTCCGCGCATCATTCCTCGCGCAAAAAGAAATCATCCCGGGTGCGAGGTCAGAAGAAAATTGACGCGGATCGAGCCCGCACCATTCAGGAAGCGTTGATCCGCGAGCATTACCTCACGGGAGAACCGACCGGCACCTGGAACCAGGCCAGCGAAGACGCCATGCGCCGTTATCAGGGCGACCACGGCTGGCAGACCAAGGAAGTTCCCGACTCGCGCGCGCTGATCAGTCTGGGCCTGGGGCCGAGCAAGGATCACCTGCTCAATCCCGAGAGCGCCATGACCACCGGCCCGCAGAAGACGTCGCCGGCAGCGTCGCCCGCGGCTCCTCACACCGCTACTCCCGCGCCTTCTCCTGCTCCAGCGTCGCCCAACCCGCCTCCTCCCGCGACAGCACCAACGACAAGTTCCGGCCAAGGGGATCCTTCCAGCCCGCAGTAATCGGACCGGTTCTAGCTGAACCAGAAATGGTGAAGTTCCTCGCAACGCGCTGATTCTCAACGCCCTTACAGGCTTCATCCCCTGTGGGAGGTAATTATCCCTTGACAGTAGGTATAGAATAAGGTGTCGTTCAAGGCGGGATGTGTAGATCGCCGCTTATTTGGGCTGGATACGCGCTACCTCTGCCCGCCGAAAGACATCAACATGCGAATTCCGCATCAGGTCTTAAAATGCGTCGGCTTTATCTCGCATGATCAGCCGAAGTCGGATTACCTTGGAACTGTTTTCGTGGTATCGCTCCAATCCGAAGCCGATCCGAGCGGCGGCTATGCTCACCTAGTCACCGCTAAGCATGTGGCTGAGCTTATTGATCCCGGTCCATTCGTCATAGGGATGAACGCCAAAGACGGGACAAAGCTGATGCTTAAGAGCGGTGATGCGCGATGGTGGTATCACCCGACCGAGAGCGATTCCGTTGACGTGGCAGTCACTTATTTTGCTCCTGGAATGGCCGATGAGTATGACGTTGAGAGCATCCCATCTACGATATTTGCGAGTGATAGTAGCCTCATGCAATATGGTGTCGGTCTAGGCGACGAGATTTTCACAGTTGGATTATTCACGCGGTTTTTTGGAACTTCACGATTTGAGCCCATCGTAAGAATCGGTAATCTTGCGATGATGCCACATCAGCGGATTCCCTTGAAAGGATTCGGCGAAGCTGAAGGATATTTAGTTGAAGGTAGGTCCATCGGTGGTCTAAGTGGCTCTCCAGTGTTCGTCCGCAACACCGTCTACATGCCGGGAAGAACCGCAGAGGGCGAGGAGGTACAACTCGCAGGAACAGGCTCTCGCATTCAACTTCTTGGATTAATGCACGGCCATTGGGATTTGCCGATGAAGTTCAAGAAGGCAGAGCAAGAGGAAGCTGTTAACATGGGAGTGGCAATTGTCATTCCAGCAAAAAAGATTCTCGAAACGTTGCATCATCCGGAGTTAGTTCAGATGCGTAAAGAGATGGACGAAAAGACCCGAGATTCCAACCTTCCCGCGGCAGATGCGGCTTCGCCGAAAAAGCCTTTCACAAAAGTTGACTTCGAGACTACGCTAAAGAAGGTCAGTCGCAAAATCCAACCAAAATAAACCTCATCACAATGGAAAATCGTCCGACTCGAACCAGCGATACATCGCGCTGCGAAGCGCGAGCGTGTGTCCCGCCTCGCACTTCGCTGACGGCGAAACTCGCCAGCCTCTCAGCGTTTTTCGCATCGGCAGCACTCCGATTGTTTCCGGCCCGCTCCCGAGCATATATATCCGTCTGGGAGCTTCGCAGTGCTTTCCTTCACACTCGGGCTCTATGTAGCCAAGAGTCAGCCTCCCTGCCAGATGTGGGTCCGGTGTGGGAAGAAACGTCTCGTGGACATTTAGTGAGGTGTAAGCGGACACAAGCCCGCAGTCGGTACATGCAAACACTGCTGTCCGAGCGGCCCTATCTCGCTGCGTCTCATCTCCAGGCATTTCTTCGAGGGTGGGATGAGGCAGAGGAATGGCATGACCGCACTCGCATTTCAGAAAGAACTGCTGATGTATTGCGTGCATAGCGCGTTCGCGTTCGTTTCCCGACGCTGAGTCAGAACGGTTCAACCTCAACCGGGATTTGCCGCACAACCGCATCCCGCTTCTCGATCTGATGCAGGAAACTGTGGAACATAGGCGCCCTGTCGAAGCGGCGATTATAGCGGAAGCTGTACTCGTTCAGGTAGGTTTGCAGATAGTGACGGCCAACCTGATGGTAGACGCCGCGAATGCCGGTTTTGACCAACGCCCAGAATCCGTCAATGGTGTTCGTATGCACATCGCCCACGACGTACACCTTCTCGCTGTGATTGATGCGGCGATGATCATATTGGTTCAGGTGCCGATCCAGAGAGTTGTAACCCTTGAACTCGTCGGTAAACACGGTGCTCTTGGGCAGGACATGTTCTTTGACCAAGCCGAGCATTGTGGAACCTTGAACGTCCTGCGCGACGACTGCGCGGACACTTCCTTTGCGCTTAACCATGCCGATGACGGTGACTTTCTTTCCCATGTCGCCGGCCATCGGTCGCCCGCCCTGGCCTTTGCGGACTCCGCCGTAGTACATCTCATCCATTTCGACGGGCCGCTTGCGTCCGCCGCCGAGCGGAGGCATTTTCTCGTCGTCAAGCATCGAGCGAATCTGCCTGAACATTCTCCACGCAGTTTTGTACGTCACTCCCGTTTCCCGCTGAATCTGCTTCGCGCTGATACCGCACCTCGTCTGCGCCATCAGGTAGATCGCATAGAACCAAGTCGTGAGCGGAGTGGGCGACTTATGGAAGATCGTGCCAGCGGTCGGGTGAACGTGATGGCCGCAATGATCGCAAGAGTAGGACGGACGGCTCTTGATGCGGTGATGCTTGGTCGTCGCTTCGCAGGTCTCGCAGTAGATTCCTTCTGTCGGGTACAGATAGTTGCGAAGCCATTCAAGGCAGGTTGCATCATCCGGGAACTGTCGCTGGAAGTCTTTCAATGTGTACGGCAGCATGTTCGGCTTGCGGTTGTTGTGAGCCATGGAGGTCACCTATGTCAGACGATTACGTAGCCGGTGAAATAGCTCCCGAACGTTGGGAGGTAATTCGTTTTCACTGTTTTTTTCGTGCCCTGCAATGGCTTTGTAGGCGCGCTCGTACTCAAGCGCAAAACTGGGAGCAGTCTTTGCGAGAGCAATTAGGGTCGCTGTCTGTTGCAGATCAAGCTCGTCTACTTTCTCTAATAGAACGTGGATTTGTTCCCATGCCTCCGCCAGAGAAGTCTGCAAGTCCGGTTTCCCAGAAGGTACTGGACAGTTTGATTTATCTTCTGGCATCTGACTTACCTACCCTGACGGTAGCAAAATCCGTACCTACTGTCAAGGGATAATTACCCCTGTGGGAAATATTCCTTGTAACACAATGATAACAAGCCACTTAAATCCGGCAGTTAAATCGATTGAACTCCCCGATGCAGGGCCGCGGAACGCGACCCATCCCGAGAGCCCTCGGCCTGTTCCGCCCGCGCCCAGCAGTTGGTTCAGGAATCGCCGCGCGGGGCATTTCACGGAGCCATCAGCTCACAAAAGCTCTGGACCGCGAAGATCGTAAAGAAACGCCGCGAAGGTCGCGAAGGGATCTGAGGACCGCGCGCTCCAATCGGACATCCCCAATGGGTGCCTGTGATCTGAAAGCTTTAGAACGCAGAGTCCGCAGAGAAATGCCCCGAAGTTCGCCGAGAAAATGCCCCAGCGGGAGCACTGACCACTAGCCCCTGGCCCCTGATTCCTACTTCCCGGTCCGGTAGCTCGTCCTCAGCGGCTCGGGGAAGTAGGGCAAAGGCTGGTTGGTGACGATGGCGCGAGGATTAGTTGCGGTGAGGGCCTCGGCGACATCTTCGCCGCAAATGGCAGCGGCGGCATCGCGCGCGGTCGAGAGCACGGGCGGGCGCTTTTCCAGGTCGTGAGCGTCGGTAGCGAGCACGTGCACGGCTTGATGTTCGAGCAGCCACTCGGCCGCGCGGCGCGTGCGTTCGCCCCACGCGCCGGTGAGCGCCGAGCCGGTCATCTGAATCACGCAGCCCTGTTCCGCCCACTCGGCCACGCGCGGTAGATTCTCGCGCAGAATCGGGTTGCGCTCGGGGTGGGTGACGATCGCGGTAACGCCGCAATCGCCCAGCCGGAGCAGCGAATCCGAGATCTGCTGCGGGATGCCGTAGTTCGAGAACTCCACCAGCAGGTAGCGCGTGCCTTCGATCGTGTAACGCGCCGGATGGGCGAACGCGTCCTGCAGGTTGTCGTAGGAAAGATGGAAATCACAGCCCAGGCCGATCTTCAGCGCATCGCCTACAAGCTGTTGCAGGTGCCTGACCAGGCCCTCGGAGTATTCGCGGTCATAGGCGTAGCGGTCGTTGGCGTGCGGCGTGGCCACCATGTGGGTGATGCCATCGGCGGCCGCGGCGCGGCACATGGCCACCGGCGGCCGCGGCGCGGCACATGGCCACGCACTCGTCCCAGGTCTTGGGACCATCGTCTACTGCGGGGAGAATGTGGGAATGAATGTCAACCACGGTTACAGGAGCACCGTTTTCTGGAACGGCGATTTCTGGAAACACCGGGCGCGCGCCGCAGTTGCGCCTGTCTTGATTTAAGCAGATTCGAGGGGAAAGAGGAAGATCAAGAGCCTTACCGCAAAGGAGAGACGATGCGGAGGACGCAAAGGGGAACGAGGCGGCGTTACAAAGTTTTCGGCGGCCAGCCCGGCGTCCACACATTGCCCGCCATCACGACGTGAACCGGAAGGGAAGTGATGGCAGAGATCGCAAGGGCGAGGCCAGCGGAATTCTCGAATCCAACTCGCCGGTTGCCGCGGGCGGAAGTTGCGAACAGGACATTCTTGCCTTCCACGGCGAGGAACTCCATGTGCCACAGCGAGCCAGCTTCGCCCTGGGAAATCTCGCGCATGCGAATCGCCGAGAACTTCGAAAACGGAAAGCTGGTGACCTTTTCTTTTCGTTTCAGTTCGATCGCGCCGCGCGAGCCATCGAAAAGGACCTCGTCCCATGTCGCTTGCTCGCTCAGTCCGGTCAGCCAGCGATACTGAAATTGCAGCCATTTGGTTTTCTGAGAGCTTTTTGCCAGCCGGATAAGTCCAGGCCGGTGTTCAGCGATATCGAGAGTTCCGAGGAACGACTCGGCAGGGCCGCACTTGCCCAGCGCGATCCACTGCTCGAGCACTTCATTCCGCTTCTGGCGTGATTGCGCCCAGAAACCCAGAAGGACAAGGATCAGGATGATGACGACAGGCCCGAAGAGGTTAATCCAATCTGACATTGGCGTGGTGCTGTGGCGCTGAGCCATTCTCCCACTGGCGGGGCGGGAACGGAGATCAAAATCTTCCACCGCAGAGGGCGCAAAGGACGCAGAGAAAATGTTCCTTCTAAACGCTTGTCATTCCGAGGAGCGAAGCGACGAGGAACCTGCTTCTCGCCAACGCCATCGAAAAGCAGGTTCCTCGCTTCGCTCGGAATGACAAGCCACTTTCTCTGCCTACCCCGCGGTGTCTGCGGCGAGATTCTCTTTCCGTCTGCGCTGAATCAGTTCCCGTACCGCTCGCGAAGGAATTCCGCGATCGCTGCATACGCCTTCGCCAGCGTCGCCTCATCCGGCAAAAACACGATGCGGAAGTGCTGCGTGCCCGGCTTCTGGCCGAAGCCGGAGCCGTGCACCACCATGACGTGCTTCTGGCGGATTAATTCCTTCACGAAGATTTCATCGCTCTCCGGAATGTCGATTTTAGGGTAAGCGTAAAAAGCGCCGCGCGGCGCGACGCAACTCACGCGCGCCGTCGACTCGCACCACTTCTGGGTGAGATCGCGGCGGGAGCGCAGTTTGCGCCGCACTTCGAGGAGATGATCCTGCGGGCCTTCGAGCGCGGGCTTGATCCCGTACTGCTCGGGATGGTTGGCGCACAAGCGGGCGCGCAGCAGGCGGTGCACGCCTTCGCTGTAAGCCTTAACCGCGGCGGCGTCACCCGACACGATGCCCCAGCCGATGCGCCATCCCGGCACGAGATAGTTCTTCGACATGCCGCCGAAGGTCACGCAGGGTACGTCGGGCGCGACCGCGGCGAAGGCCAGGTGCGGCGTCTCGTTTTTCTGAGAATCGAAATCGAGAATCAGCTTGTCGTAAATTTCATCCGAAAACACGATCAGGTTGTGGCGGCGCGCCAGTTCGGCGATCTGCTCGAGCATCTGCCGCGTGCACAGCGATCCGGTGGGATTGTTGGGATTAATCAGCACGATGCCGCGGGTGCGGGGGGTGAGCTTGCGCGTGATGTCGGCCAGTTCCGGCTGCCATTGGTCGTCTTCGTTCAAATCGTAAGTGTTCAGCCGGATGCCTAATTTGCAGAGCACCGCCGAGTAGAGCGGGTAATCGGGGCTGGGTGTGAGGAGGTCTTCGCCCGGGTTGACCAGGGCGGCCAGGCAGACATCCACCGCTTCGCTGGCCCCTGACGTGACGAAAACGTCGCGTACCGTGCGGATGCCCTTGCGCGCAGCTTCACCGCGAATGGCTTCGAGCGCCTCCGGAACACCGGGAGAAGGCGCGTATCCATTCCTGCCGTCGCGCATCGCCTTGTAGACGGCTTCGATGATGTGCGGCGGCGTCTGGAAATCGAAGTTGAGCGGGTCGCCGACGTTCAGGGGAAGAACCTTGTGGCCCTGGGCGATGACCTCGTCGGCGACCGAGGCCAGGTCGCGGATGGCATAGCGGACATTATCAAGACGGGAGGCAGCAGTGATTTCGCGGGATTGAGTGAGCGCCATCAGGAAATTCTAACCGCGGAGGACGCGGAAGCAGCAGAGAAATCTGGAGCTGCGCGCAGCCGAGGTTGGCCTGCGTTGTGCGGGATCAGCGCGGGGTGAACTTGACGGTGACTTCTTCGTTGGTTACTGCCGGACCCGGGGCGTATCGCCACTTCATAACGGCAGTCACCGCGGATTCGGCCAGAACGGGATTGCCGCCGCGAATCTGGACCTTGGAAACTGTGCCGTTAGGAAGCACGGTCGCGCTCAGCCGGACCAATCCGCCGATTTGAGCGTGCTGCAGGGCGGCGGGATATTCCGGCTTTACGGTGGCGATGAGCTTGCGGCCCGACTCTTCCTGCGTTGTCGTCTGGGCCAGCAGACTCGGGGCCCACGCAGCGGTGGCGACGACGAACAGCGCCAGTGCCAGACACACCAATCCTCCGCTGAGACCACGCACGACCTGGCAAACCCGATTTCTCCCCAATCCCGTAAGCATAAATTCGGACACCACCCCCCAGCTTCCGACCACAGTAGGAGATGGAGAGTAGGCGCGCAAGATTACCAACGTAAGGAGCACGCTTGCATCTTGTTCATTAGAAAACTTTAATCCTCCAGCCGATCCAGGCTGAGATTGTGACTTTGAGGTTGTGGGACAGGAGAGCGAGATCAAAGCCTAACCGCCGGGGACCACCGAGGACATAGAGAACACAAGAGTTAACCATGGAGGAAGACGTTCAGTCGTCGCGGTTATTTTGCGCCTTCGGCAGCCGGCCGAAGGGGCGGCCTTCCCCACAGGAATTCGCCTCAGCGCCAGCGCTTGATTTGCGGCCACAACTCAGCGAGCTTGCCGAACTTCGGTTTGCGGCAGATGTAGAAGCCGATATTCGACTCCAACGCCCAAGGGTTGTCCGCGGACGTGCCTACGTAGTCGACTTCTCCAAAGAGTTGTTCCAGACGTTCTCTCCTGTCGCCGGCCACGATCAGGCAATTGCCGGAATAGCCGCGCGGTCCCCATATCCAATAGGTGCGGTCGCCGCTGAAAGCCGGAGGCAGGCCCAGCTTGCGGTCGAAGAAATCAATGGCGCCGGCCTGACCGTAATCCTGTCCGAAGATGCCGCAGTCAGATCGTTCGGCCGCGGGAATGCGGTCCCAGGCCACGAGCGCCTCGTCGGCGATCTCCTTGTACCCGAACTGGTCGGAATACCACTGCGGCAGCGCAGCGCGGGCGTGAGAGTACTCGTTCACCGGAAGCTTGAAAGGCAGGGTTTTCGCATAGGCGAGGAAGTGCTCGGGGGAAAGAATGGGAATAACGATTGGAGCCAGATACGCTCCGTTAGCCAACAGAACCACTGCGATGACTGGCTTCAGCCATTGCAGGCGGGGCTGGCCGGCGTCGCGGCGATCGAGCCCGGACTCAAGAACCACGGCGCCTGCGGCAAAGAGCATGGGATAAATGGGCGCCAGGTAATAGTTCTTTCCGTGCAGAACGAAAAAGGCTGCATAGGAAACGAGATAGGCCCAGCCCAGCGCGCAGTAGGGCCGAAGGCGGGCCGAGAAAAGCAAAGCGAATAGTCCCGCCAGCCAGAGGGGAGCGTTCAAAGGATTGGAAACCAGCACTTGCTGAAAGAAAAATTGAAATGGTCCCAGCACCAGGTCGCGCCCTTCGGCGCGGATGTTGTGCATCAACTGCAAGAATGGCCAGTCGTAGTGGATATTCCACAACAAGTTGGGCAGAAAGACGAGAAAAGCGACGACTCCGCCCAGCCAGATCCAGGGGTTGAGAAACACGCGGCGCTGCGCGGTCAGCAGCGGGCCGACGACAATGCCCAGGCCAAAGACGGCGATGGAATATTTGTTCTCCATGCCGAGGCCGGCTGTGACGCCGAACCAGAGCCAATACCGGGGATCGGAGCGCTTGATGGCGAGGATGACAAAGTAAGCGCAGCCCATCCAGAGATTGGGTTCGAGGCAGTTCGTTCCGAGCAGGCTGCCGTTGGACAGATACTGCGGCGAGACCAGGGCGCAGATGGCGCTGAGCACCAGGGCATAGCGGCGTCCGCCCAGTTCACGCGCGATGGCTGCGGTTTGGACGAGCAATAGAGAAGAGGCCACGGCGGGGACGAAACGAATGGCGCGGAGGGAGTCTCCCAGCACGGCGCGGCAGACGTGAATCAGGAACGGGATGAGCGGCGGCTGGTCCACGTATCCCCACTGCAGATGCTCGCCGCACGACATGTAATCGAACTCGTCGCGGAAATAGCCGTAGCGATTATTGAAGTAGATATGGAAAACCAGGTCAGCCAGGGCAATGGCCCAGACGATGGCCATGCCGTTGGCGAGCCATTGCCGGTCGCGATCCGGAGCAGAGAGGGCAGGACTCCTGTCCATAAGGCAGCCCTAAAGCATAGCCGACCCGGCGGGAGTGCGCCATGGGCGGGGCAGAGCTGCTTCTGCCGGTTGGCCGGCAGCCATGAGGAGAGTTTCGAAGGGTTATTGGCCTCGCAGGGCCGTTCGGGTCCGGGGTGGTGACGAGTCTGCACCAAGGTAATGTCCCAAACTCATTACCTGTTCTGTCCCCTGTTTTGCTTGTGCTACCGTTTTCTTTTACCGCGTATTTACGGAGTTTCGAGGTTCTTCGCCCAAAGTGTCTTCCGTTAACCGCAAACCGGGAATCCACATTGCCTGGACGACGATCACGTACCGCAGCGTGGCGCTGCTGATCCTGGCCGCCGCCGCGATCCTTTTCATCGCCATGCGGGTGGCGTTTCCGCAATTCACCGAGAGCAGCGTCAAGAAGACCGACGATCTCGTCGGCAAGTTGCTGGAGCGAGTGGCGAACATGGCTCCGGCAACGGGCACTGGCATGGTAACGGCGCAGCAGGCGCACTTCACGGCGCTCGACGGCACGGTGCGGGTGAAGAAAGCCAACGGCAATAGCTGGGTGACGGCCGACTACAACGTGCCGCTCGACAAGGGCGACATCGTCCAGACCGGCTCGGAAGGCATGGCCAAGGTCGTTTTCAACGACGGCACCAGTTACACGGTGAAACAGGATTCGCTGATCGTGATCGAGGAGAACTCGGCCAATGATCAGCAGCAGACCAATGTCGCAGTTGCGGTGAGCACAGGAACCGTGGATCTTTCGACCGCGACCTACAGCCAGGGTTCGAAATCGCAGGTGATCGTGGCGGGAGCAACCGCCTCACTGGCTCCGGAGTCAGCGGCGCAGGTGCACAACGATCCTCAGGCCGACCAGCACGAAATCCTGATGAAGAAAGGTGCGGGCGAGGTCACGCGCAACGGCGAAACCGTGCAACTGGCCAACTGGGAGAAAGTGTCCTTCCACGGGGGGGCGGACACGCACCTGGAGAAGGCGAAAGAAACCGGGCCGCCCACGCCCATTGCCCCGGCCAACATGGCGCCGCTGTTTTCTTCGGGCGAAGCGACGAAAGACGTGGCGTTTTCCTGGACGCCGATGGCGAACGCGACTGGTTACCGTTTGCGCATCTCGCGCAACCCATATTTTTCCTCTACACTGGTTGACAAGCGGGTTAATACCGCTGCGGTTACGGTAAGCGGTTTGGGCGAAGGCGCGTATTACTGGATGGTACAGTCGTACGATGCGGCGGGAAACGAATCGGTGGAAAGCGAGAAGAATCGCTTCAACATCGTGGTCAAAGGCAAACAGACGGAAGCGATCGAGCTGGAACTGGACCCGTTTATTCAGCACGGGCACGTGATCGAGGTGACAGGCAAGACACAGAATGGGGCGCGGGTGATGGTGAACGGCAGCGAAGTGCCGATGGTGGCCGCGGATGGCAGTTTTCATTATTTCACGCCGCCGCTGCCGACCGGGGAAGCGGTGATCACGGTGACGGCGCAGACGGCGCAGGGCGGAGTGAATACGCAGCAGCAGAAGATCATTATTCAGTAAGAGCAAGGTTTCAAAGTGTCAAGGTTTCAATGTTTCAAAGTCTCAGCCCGGCATGTGCTGTGGTTCTTGGTTTACGCTTGAAACCTTGAAACTCTGAAACCTTGAAACTTTGAATTCGAGCAGGGTTGACGGCAATCCCTTAGAATAAGGGCAGCCAATACCCTGACAAAGAATTCCGGGAATATTCCCGGCAGAGCAGGAAAGTAGAAAGACGGAACATTCGTCATGTCAAACAACGGATTTCATTCGGGCTCAACGCGGGCCCACAACCTTCGGTCGCTGTTCAGCATTTTTTCCAGCGATCTGGCCATTGACCTCGGCACCGCCAATACGCTGGTCTATGCCCGCGGCAAGGGCATTGTGGTGAACGAGCCCTCCATCGTCGCCATCAACAAAAACACAGGCGAAGTGGAGGCGGTGGGCAAAGAGGCGAAAGAGATGCTGGGCCGCACGCCCGGCAACATTGTCGCCATCAAGCCCATGAAGGATGGCGTGATCGCCGACTTCAAAGTCACCGAAAAGATGCTGAACTATTTCATCCAGAAGGCGCACAACCGCAAGATGCTGGTGCATCCGCGCATCGTGATCGGCGTGCCTTCCGAGATCACGCAGGTGGAAAAGCGCGCGGTCATGGACTCGGCCTATCGCGCCAAGGCCAGCGAAGTGCACCTGGTGGAGCAGGCCATGGTGGCGGCGATCGGCGCAGGACTGCCCATCACCGAACCCAGCGGCAACATGGTGGTCGATATTGGCGGCGGCACGACCGATATCGCGGTGATTTCGCTGAGCGGCATCGTCTATTCGCGGTCGGTGCGCATGGCCGGCAATCAGATGGACGAAGCCATCATGAATTACCTGAAGCGGAAATATAACCTGCTGATCGGCGAGCGCACGGCCGAACAGATCAAGATGGAAATCGGCTCCGCGCACCAGCTCGACAAGCCGATGACGATGGAGATCAAGGGCCGCAACCTGATTGAGGGCGTGCCCAAAACCATCACAGTCGACGACGGAGAAATCCGCGAGGCGCTCAGCGAGTGCGTTTCGACCATCATGAATGCGATTCGCGTGGCGCTGGAGCGGACACCGCCCGAGCTTTCCGCCGACATCAGCGACCGCGGCATCGTGCTGACCGGCGGCGGGGCGCTCTTGAAAAATCTTGACAAGCGCATCCGCGAGGAAACCGGGCTGCCCGTCTCGATCGCTGACGATCCGCTGTGCAGCGTGGTGCTGGGCACGGGCAAGATGCTCTCCGACTTCAAGCTGCTACGGAAAATATCGATCGAATAGGGAGACAGTTGCCAGTAGCCAGTTGCCGGTTGCCAGTCAAAATCCATCTGACCAGTGGCGCATCACTACTCGCTACCGAACCCTGGCCACGACAAACTGGCAACTGACCGCTGACAACTGGCAACTGGTTTTATGGAATCCGTGCTGGCCCGCTACCGCAACCTGATCATTCTGGTGGGCGTGCTGTTTCTGCAGGTGCTGGGGCTGGCGGTGCAGGTCAAGCGCGGCGGCAACGACACGGAAAACACCCGCCTGATCCGCATCTGGGCGGTTGGCGCGATTACCCCTTTCGAGCGCGGCCTGGTCTGGGTCGAGAACAGCACCGGCAATCTCTGGCACAACTATTTTTATCTGCGCGGCGTGCGCACCGAGAACCGCGAACTCAAGCAGCAGATCGAGCAGATGCGGCTGGAGCAGGTGCGGCTGACCGAAGATGCCGCCCAGGCGCACCGCCTGCAGGCGCTGCTGGCGTTCAAGGAGCAGTTCGTCGCGAAAACCGAGGCGGCGCAGGTGATCGGTTGGAGCGGCAGCGACCAGTCCCGCATCATCTGGATTGACAAGGGTCAGGACGAGGGTCTGAAGCGCGACATGCCGGTGATTACGGCGGATGGAATTGTGGGCAAGGTGCTGCTGGTCTACAAGAACCCGTCCGTCTCGCAGGTGCTCTTGATCAACGATCAGTCGAGCGGAGTGGGAGTGATCCTGGAAAAATCGCGGCTGCAGGGTGTGCTGCGGGGAACGGTCAATGGCGAGGTCACGCTGGAGCGGGTGATGAGCGACGAGCAAGTGGCCCCGGGTGAAACCGTGCTGACCAGCGGCGGCGACCAGATTTTTCCCAAAGGCTTGCCGGTCGGTACGGTGACCAAGGTAGGTGCCGGGAAAGATCTGTTTCTGAATGTCAAAGTCAGGCCGGCTGCCAACCTGAGCAAGCTGGAAGAAGTGCTGGTCCTGGTGGAGAAACAGCAGCAGGAAGCGGTGGCGGAAGAAACCGGACACACCCGCGCGGCCGATATTCTGGCGCAGCGCTTGCCATCGGTGCCGGAGAAACCGCCGGATGCGAATGCGGGCTCGGGCGAAACCAAGCCTTCCTCGACTCCAACTGCGGGAAGCAAGATATCCCACCCATCGAACCACGCGATGGGTGGGGCAGCCCAGGCGTCAGCGGGCCCGAAACCGCCGGTATCACCCAAGCCCTCGGGCGCGCAACCTCAGACCGCGAATCCCTCTGCGCGGCCGCCTGCGACGCCTGCCAACACCCAGCCGCCAACCGATCAGGACAATCCAAACTAGCGTGCCCATCACCTACACATCGGGAGAGCAGGTTGAGGTTTACCGGTTCAGTTTGCCGGCAACCGTCGGCATTCCGCTGCTGGCCCTGTTTCTGCAGGCTTTCCTGCCGCGGCGGTTTCCGTTCCTTTCCTACCTCGATCTGCCGCTGCTGGTGACGATCTTCTTCGGCATCTCGCGGCGCAACCCGATTTCCGGCCTGCTCACCGGGGCGGTCATCGGCCTGTTGCAGGATTCCCTCGGCGGGCTTCAGCTGGGCCTGTACGGAATCGCCAAGACGGTTGTAGGCTATGGCGCTTCATCGCTGGGAGTGAAACTCGACGTGGAGAACGCGGGAGCGCGGTTTCTGGTCACTCTGGGTTTTTATCTGGTGCATGCCGCCGTCTATTTCACGGTGGCGCGCGGCCTGGTGAGCCTCAACCTGAACTGGAGCTGGAGCCACGGTATCGTGGCTGGACTGGCCAACGCCGTGTTCGGCGTCGTGCTGTTCTTCCTGCTGGATAAGTTTAAACAGAGAACCTGAAAGCAGTTGCCAGTTGCCAGTGGTCAGTTGCCAGTCAAGAGCCGTGACTTCCGTTACCTTCTTTGGCAATGCCGCAATCCCAGCAAGCATTACAATATTCTTAACGCCTACTTCACGTCACCTAGCGAGGATAGTGACACGTTGCGGACCGGAAGTGCTCTCACCAGCTCTTAACTGGCAACTGGCAACTGGCCACTGATAACTGATGTTCGGCCGCGACGACAAAGTATCGGGAATCCGCCTCACGGCGGCGCAGTACATCATCCTGGCGATTTTCCTGGTGCTGGCGTACGGGTTGTGGCATCTGCAGGTGATGCAGAGCGATTACTACTCGCTGGCGGCGGAGAGAAACCGCATTCGCAACGTGCCCGTGCTGGCTCCAAGGGGCCGGATTCTGGACCGCGAAGGGCGCGTAATCGTCGATAATTATCCATCGTTTTCCGCGCTGCTGCTGCGCGATTCCTCGCGCGACCTGAACGCCGATGCGGACCTGATCGCGCAGGGGCTGCACCTTGATCCCAATGAAGTGCGGGCCCGCATCCGGCGCTTTGCTTCGATGCCGCAATACCAGCCGATTTTTCTGAAGGAAGACATCACCCCGGACGAATTGCAGTTCATCGATGCGCACCGCAACGAACTGCCGGAGCTGGATACGATCATGGCGCACCGGCGGCTGTATCCGCGCAACGGGTTCATGGCGCACCTGATCGGCTACGTGGGCGAGGTCAGCGAAGACATGTTGAACCAGCCGGGATTCGAACTTTACAACCCCGGCGACGTGGTCGGCATTTCGGGGGTGGAGCGGCAGTACAACGGGGTGCTGATGGGCACGAACGGATCGCGGCAAGCGGTGGTCGACAGCCACGGGCGGGAAGTGGGACGTTTGGGCGAAACCGAAGCCGTGCCGGGCAAGCCGCTGAAGCTGACCATTGACATTGATCTGCAGATTGCCGCCGAAGAGGCGCTGGAAGGGAAGAACGGAGCGATCGTGGCCATGGATCCGCGCACGGGCGAGATCCTCGCCATGGTGAGCCGGCCATCATTTAATCCGAACGATTTCTCGGTGCGCATTTCGCGGGACGAGTGGAGCAAGCTGGTCAACGATCGCGACAAGCCGCTGCTGAATAAAGCGATTCAAGCGCAACTGGCGCCGGGCTCGACGTTCAAAATCATCATGGCGACGGCCGGCCTGCAGGAAGGCATCGCGCAGGACATGCACGTGAACTGCGCCGGAGGCGCGGAGTTCTACGGGCGCTACTTCGAATGCTGGAGCAAAGAGAAACACATCGTGCACGGCATCGTGGACATCACCAAGGGGATCTATCAGTCCTGCGATGTCTTCTTCTACACCCTGGCGGAAAAACTGGGCATTGAGCGCATTGCGAAATACGCGACCATGCTCGGATTGGGACAGAAAACGGGAATTGATCTGCCACAGGAAGTGAGCGGGGTGATGCCGTCGGAGGAATGGAAGATCCACAATTTCAAGCAGAAATGGTTTGCGGGCGAAACGATTTCGGTGGGCATCGGGCAGGGCGCGGTCGCGGTGACGCCGATGCAGTTGGCGCGCGCCATTGGCGGAATTGCCAGCGACGGCATGCTGGTCAAGCCGCATGTGGCGTTTCCCAGTGAGTTGCCGCCCAACGTGATTCCGGCGTCCAGCGTGCCGGATAAGGTGCAGGTTCCGATTGACCCCAAGAATTGGCAGATCATCACCGATGCGATGGCCGACGTGACTTCGCCGCTGGTCGTGGACTCGACCGGCAGAAAATGGAACGGGACCGCTTCGCAGGCGCACCTGGAGGGCATCGATTTCGCGGGGAAGACGGGGACGGCACAGACGATCAGTGCGGGAGCCAAGGCCAAACTGCTGAACGGGAAGGCGCGCTTCAAGAACAATGCCTGGTTTGTGGGCATCAGCCCGCGGCGCAATCCGGAGATCGTGGTGACCGTGCTGTGGGAGAGCGGCGAGGAAGGGCCGCTGGCCGCGCGCGTGGCGGCGCAGGTGATCAAGGCGTATGTCGAGAAGCAGCGGCGCTCGCCGCAGAAGATGGTGGAGCAGCCCAAGAACGGCGGAAAAGTGGACGTCGGCGCGCTGTGGACGGACCCGGATTCCGATGGAGGAAAAGATGCGCTGCACGGCGGGCGATTCGCCGTCGACCTGGCGAAGAGGCATCTGCCGCTGGCGACCGCCGCGCCGGGGATGCCTGCTCAGTAAGTGACGCTGTCATTCCGAGCGAAGCGAGGAATCTGATTTTCTGCCTGCTCCGGCAAACAGCAGGTTCCTCGCTCCGCTCGGAATGACAACATGAAGGGTTAACTGGCAACTGGCAACTGGCAACTGACAACTAATCCATGTCCCGCTACGTTTCATTTCACGATTTTGACTGGGTGCTGCTGGGCTTCGTGCTGGCGATCTGCGGCCTGGGGATCATGGAGATCCACAGCGCCACCATGCACACCAAGTTCGCCGGAGCCCAGATGCGCCAGATCTATTGGGTGCTGGCGGGGGTGGGACTGATGTTCCTGGTCAGCCTGATCAACTACCAGGCGCTGCTCGACAAGATCCACTGGTTCTACATTGCCGCGGTGGCTTCGCTGATGGCCGTGCTGGTGTTCGGCACCAAGGCGCTGGGGGCGAAGCGTTGGATCAGAATGCCCGGCGGCAATCACTTCCAGCCGTCGGAATGGGTCAAGCTGATCCTGATTCTGGCCGTCGCCAAGTATTTTGCGGAACTGCGCCATCGCGATCTCTCCTGGTCAGATTTCATGAAGGCGGGAGCCATGGTCGGCGTACCCATGCTGCTGGTGCTGGCTCAGCCCGATCTGGGCACGGCGCTGACTTATGTCCCCATTGCCGTGATGGGGGTGTTTCTGGGTGGCTTGCAGTGGAAGCAGGGTCTGGCGGTGGCTTTGCTGGCTGCGGTAGGGATTGGAGCCGTCTTTTTGGTCCCGCGGGTGCACGTGTTGAAGTCGTACCAGCGGCAGCGTCTGACTAGTTTTCTCAATCCCGAGGCGGATCCGCAGGGCTCGGGGTACCAAGTTGAGCAATCCATGATTGCGGTAGGTTCGGGAGGGCTTTGGGGCGGGAAAGGCTCGCAAACACACGGTGCTTTCCTGCCGGTTTCCCATACCGACTTCATTTTCGCGGCGTTCGCCGAGGAACATGGATTCGTAGGCGCTCTCGGGGTTCTGCTGTTATACTTCATTGTGCTGATGCGTTTGACGCAGAACGCGCAAACAGCGCCCGACCGCGCTGGCACGTTCCTGGTGATGGGTGTGGTGGCTGTGCTTAGCTTCCATATCCTGGTCAACGTCGGCATGGTGGTCGGCTTTATGCCGGTCACTGGAATACCCCTGCCGCTGATGAGTTATGGTGGGTCTTCCGTATTGTTCATGTTTCTGGCGCTGGGGATGGTTATGAACGTACGTATGCGTCGCTTCGTAAACTAGCCGGTGAGCTGGCTCTGACGAGGGTGGACAAAAGGGGAAGGCAGGGTAGGTAGCAAGCTGCGCGTCGTTCCGCCAAATCGGGAGGCGCAGCCACAAAAACATATCGATCGCCCTCGCGTGAAGAGGGCATTTCACCGGCCGGTTTGCACTGTAAAAGGACAGTGGAAGGCCGGGCAGGATTGAAGCTTCTTGAGCAGCCGGGCAGGGAACGGCCCCCCGACCAGAAAGGTCTGAGAGTGCGGTCACAAACCCGGCGGAAGTTAAAGCGATAAGTGCAGAAGATTCCCAAGCTTGTGCAACGAACCCGTCCAGGGGAACGGCCGTGTGGCCGAGTTGGTCCCCTATCCAGGGTAATATCGCCGCAATCAATCCTCCCGCAACTTCTCTGACTCCGCGCCGTTGAACCCCGCCCGGCTTCTGGAATCGCCGGGGCAGGGACCGGAGTATGCGATGAACAAAGAGTTATTTGTCTCGTCCACGCCTCACGAAACCAAGGTGGGATTGCTGGAAGACGATCTACTTGCAGAAGTCTATCTGGAGCGCGAGAACGAGTACACGCTGGCCGGGTCCATCTACAAAGGCAAAGTCACGCGGGTGCTGCCCGGCATGCAGTCGGCATTCGTGGATATCGGCCTGGAGCGTGACGCCTTCCTGTATGTTTCCGATTTCATGGACCTGGAGGATCAGGACGAGGATCTGACCGAAGCCGTGCCGGCCGGCCGCGATGTGCAGGATTTGCGGCCGCAGTCGGCGCAACAGGAGAATGTTACGGCGGAGGCGTCCGAGACCGAAACCGTAGCCGAGGCTGGTGGGGAGCCGGAATCGAGCGCAGGATTTGCCGAGAAAGCGGCGAGGGAGACACAACCTTCGGTATCGCAGGAGCCGGCCAACGGGGGCGATTTTCAGAACCGTGACCGCGGAGGCTGGCGCGGCCGGCGTCGCCGCCGCGGCGGACGCCGGGATGGCCGGGATCGATTTGATCGTGGACCGGAGCGCGGGGCAGACGCGCGACCGGCGCGGCCGCCGGAGACACATCGTGGTCCAGAGGATGGGCGAACCCAGCCCGCGGGACCTCCCGCGGGATATGAGCCGATCCTGTTGCCGGGAGAGTCCATTTCCAAGTATCAGCGCTGGGCGCAGCAGCAGGCTCCTGCAGCGGCGCCGCCAGCCACCGAACCGGCAAGCCAAGGCGAAGTGACGTCGCCGGGCGAAGCTGCCGAGCCTGTGGCCGCAGCGTTCCCCGAGGATGAACCCATCTTTGCAGAAACGGAATCGGTGGCAGAACCCCTGCACGAAGAGCACGAAGAAATTCGCGCCATCGCGGAAGAACCCGCCGAGTCGGTGGCGACGACCGCGGAGTGGAACCAGGAATTTCGCCATGCGGAATTTCGGCGTCCGGAACCGGAGAGTCTGCCGGCGCTCGGGTGGCCGGGCGAAGCCAGCGTCAGAGTTGAGCAGGAGGAAGTCAGGGAAGAAATCCCCAAAGAGGAAGACGAAGAAGAGGAAGTGAGCCAGCAGGCGGTCGCTGCCCCTGAGCGCGCGGATCAGCCTGTCCCTTCGCCACGCGAGGAAGAGAAACCGGTATTTGCGGCTCCGGGCACGATGGAGGAAGAAACCATCGAAGACGAGGAAGCGGACGCGATCCGCTACGAGTCGTCTTCCGAAGAGGATTACGACGAATTTGAAGAGGAGACGCAGGCGGCCGGCCCCGCACATCTGAACGGCGATGCCCGGGAGGCGGTTACGGAGATTCACCTGTCGTCGCTGGCGGAATCGGGCGAAACGCATGCCGCGGAAGCGGCTCCGGCCGGGAGCGAAGAAGACAGTGAAGAACTGGAACTCGAGGAAGCTCAGGCCGAGGCGGAAGCCATGCTGGAAGCCGAGGCCCGCGCCAACGGCACGGTGGATGCGCGGGTGGAAGTGCGGGCGCCGTTGAGCACAGCCGGATTGACGCAACGCGCGCCCCGTCCGGCATGGGAGCGCCGCGGCCAGCGCGGACGCCGCGGCGGCAGCGGCGGCGGAGGAGGGCGTTTTCGCCGGCGCGAGTCGGCGCCGGTGCCGCTGATCAGCGACCTGCTCAAGGAAGGCCAGGAGATTCTGGTCCAGATCGCCAAAGAGCCGATCGGCAAGAAAGGCGCGCGCATCACCAGCCACATCGCGCTGCCGGGACGCTTTCTGGTTTATATGCCCACGGTCAACCACACCGGGGTTTCGCGCAAAATCTCGTCGGAGGAAGAACGGCAACGCCTGAAGCGGATCATCCAGAGCGAGCGCGACAACGGCCACGGCGGATTCATCGTGCGCACGGCCGCGCAGAACGCCGGCGAAGAAGAGCTGCGCGCCGACATCCGATTCCTGAAGGGATTGTGGAACGATATCCGGACGCGGGCCGAGGGTTCCAAGCCGCCGGCACTGATTTACCACGATCTCAACGTGGTCGAACGCGTACTGCGCGACCAGGTCAGCAGCGACTTCAGCGTGATCTGGGTGGATTCAGAGCCGGAGTATGAGCGCATCCTGCGCTTCTTCAACCGCTTCCAGCCGGCTCTGGTCAAGCGCGTGAAACTCTATACCAAAGAAACGCCGCTGTTCGAGCAATTCGGCCTGGCTGAAGAAATGAACAAGGCGCTCAAGTCAAAAGTGTGGCTGAAGAGCGGCGGCTACATCGTGATCAACCAGACCGAAGCGCTGGTGGCCATCGACATTAACACCGGCAAGTATGTGGGCAAGACGCAACGCCTGGAAGACACGATCGTCAAAACCAACGTAGATGCTATTAAGGAAATTGTCCGGCAGATTCGGCTCAGGGATCTGGGCGGGATCATCATCATTGACTTCATTGACATGGATGAGCGGCGCAACCGCCAGCGCGTGATGCAGGCGCTCGAAGAAGAACTGCGCCGCGACCGTGCCCCGTCGAAGACGCTGCAGTTCAACGATTTCGGGCTGGTTGCGATCACGCGTAAGCGGGTCAAGCAATCGCTCGAACGCACTATCGGGTCGCCCTGCCCGTATTGCCAGGCGACCGGCTACGTGAAATCGGTGACCACGATCTGCAACGAGATTTACGTGGAGATGCGCAAGATCGCGAAGCATCTGGAACATGAAGACGTGATGCTGCGGGTGCATCCCGACGTGGCCAAGGAGTTGAAAGGGAACAACGCACGGTTGCTGAACGAGATGGAAGAACTGACCAAGCGCACCATCATCGTAAAGAGCGATCCGGCCGTGCATCAGGAGCAGTTCGACATCAACTAGCTGCGAGTCGTGAGTCGCGAGTCGCGAGCCAAGGAGAGACGGGCGAGATCGCCCGTCTTTTGTTTTCTTTGGGGCATCTCCGTAGTGGCACCGCCTGCGCTGTCAAAGCGAAGGCGGATAATCTCTACACCTGGAACACGCGAGATTTCCAGCGGCTAGGGGCAAATGTGAGCAAGCGCGTGCGCACGCCGTAAAGGCACGGCTTCCAGGTGTTTCTAGCTCACATTTGCCAGGGTTTTCGCCGCGACATCGGATTGGGCGCGCAGTTTCAGAGCGGACTCGTGGATGGACTTGGCAGCCGGGCCTGCGCCCGCTTGTTCGGCGAGTTTGGCTACGCTGCCGGCTTCTTCGGTGGAACTGCTGGCCATGTCGAGCAGGACGACCAGCGCGTCGGCGTGGAGTTTCCACAGGGATGACATCTTCTGGCTGCGCTTCAGATCTTCCAGTTCAGTGCAGATGCGCGCCGAGATCGAGACCAGCCGAATCAAAGTGCGGGCCACGTCGGCACGCAGACTCTTCTCTTCGAGGAACGCGGCGCTGTAGGCGTCGGCTTCCGCCACGGTCAGCGTGAGGTTGAAGAAGCGCATGGGCACAACCTGGCGGTATTTCGGGTCGGCGACGCGCACAAAGACGCGAATGGATTCTTCGACCCGGCGCAGTTTACCTTCTTCGGTCGCAATCTGGTGCGCGGTAATGGCCGGGGGCTGGAACACGGGTGCTGCCGGAGGCGCCTTCACCTTGGCGGCCCGGGCAGTTCTAGGCGCGGCAGCCGCGCCGCCGGCTGCGTGGGAAGTGCGCGCGGCTGGGCTCAGGAGCGAGCGGCGGATGGGCGGCCGCCGGTCCAGTTCCTTTTTCAATTTCGATACGCGGCGGAATTTCTCCAGGGTGCTGCCGTAATCGGCCTGCAGCATCTGCTTCTGTTCGATGGCCGCGACATGCTCGACCGTGACTTCCACTCCATCCACGGTGCTGAGAATCGTGCCGCCCATTTCCTCCAGCGCCTGTCCGAATTGCTTGATTTCGGCGAGTGCGTTCTCGAACAATTCGTCGAACTTCTTGCCGAACGAGGCGTTGTAAGCCGCGACCGTGGCGAGCACGCCGGGATGATAAAAAGACGAATCCAGCCACTGCTTCAGTTCGCGGACGCGCCCGATCAAGCCGGAATCGATCAGCCCGTTAAAGTCGCGGAAGCGGGAAACCTCTTCCCGCAGCGGATCGAAGCGGCGCAGCAACTGCACGTGCTCCTCGCGCAGGGAAGGCACATCGGTGTCGGCCAGAATTTCAATCAGCGCGATCTCGAAGGGCGAAAGCGGCAGCGCTCCGTCCAGTCCATAACCGCTTTGTTCCCACTGGCCGGGCACGCGGGGATGGCGGTAGAGGAAGGTCGCGATCAAATCGGTCTTGTCGCGGTTCACATCGCTGGGCTCGCGCCGGCGTACAAAATAGCGCAGCAGAGCCTCGGCCACTTCCGAATCCGTGTCGGGAGTAAGCGCCTGGCGCAGCATCGCCGGAGTGATGGCCATGTCCAGAAGATGCAGCCAGCGGGTCATCCGCGTGAGAGTATTCGGCAGTTCCTGCCCGGAACGCCGCAGCGCGCCCTCGTCAAGGTCTCTCGGTACGGGTAATTCTCCACCCAGCGAGTCCCCCAAAAGCTTCTGATAGAAGCCTTGAACGGTCGCAAGAATGGATAGCTCAAACCGAAGATCTTCGGCCAAGAATGCCCCCGAGAGCAAAAATTACGCTAAGGCTTTACTAACCTATGAGTAGAAACGATAGGTTACTTCCGGTGCAAGTTACCACCGGAGCGGCACTTTCTTGCCGTGGAATGAGCACCTTCCCGGAGTACATGAACTTCCGCGCAGGGGCTCCGGGCGCGGGTTTCTCACCACGGAGACCCCGAGGCACAGAGAAACACGGGGATCAGTTTGAACTATCAAAGAGTGTGCCCGTCTAGGGCGTCATCCTGAGCGGAGCCGTCTTTCAGGCGGAGCGAAGGATCTCCCGTGCACAAACCTATTGCGTGGGAGATCCCTCGTCCCGCTGGTAAAAGCGCGGGACATCGGGATGACTCCCCAGGCGTTAGATTTCAGACTGAGATACAAGCAGAACCTCATCAAGATGTTTGGTAACCGTGGCTCCCTGCCTCTGTGAAAAATTGCGGCCGAAACGCAAGCTCAGAAAACCACGGTCTTGTTGCCGTAGACCAGAACGCGGTTCTCCACGTGCCAGGCGACGGCGCGCGAGAGTACGACCTTCTCCAGATCGCGGCCTTTGCGGATCAAGTCTTCGACCTCGTCGCGGTGGGAGATGCGGGCCACATCCTGCTCGATGATGGGGCCGTCGTCGAGCACTTCGGTGACGTAATGGCTGGTTGCTCCAATGATCTTTACTCCGCGCTCAAAGGCCTGGTGATAGGGCCGGGCGCCAATAAACGCCGGCAGAAAGGAATGGTGAATGTTGATGATGCGATGGGGATAGCGTTGCACAAAGTCCTGCGGAAGAATCTGCATGTAGCGCGCCAGCACGATGAGATCCGGACGGTGCTCGTCGACCAGGGCCTGGATTCTGGCCTCGGCCTCGCCTTTGTTTTCCTTCGTGACCGGAACCATGGCGTAAGGAATCTTGTAAAAGGCCGCAATGGGCTGGTTATCGGGATGGTTGGAGATGATCAGGGGAATGTCGCAAGCCAGTTCGCCGCTCTGCCGGCGGAAGAGCAGGTCGGCCAGGCAGTGTCCGTACTTCGAAACGAAGATAATCATGCGCGGGCGGCGGGACGACTGCGCCACCCGCCAGGTCATGTGAAAAGTTTCCGCTACCGGGGCGAAGTGCCTGCTGAAGTCGTTCAGGTCTTTCTGAGAAAGGTCAATGTCGAAATCCCTGGGATCAAATTCCACCCGCATCAGGAACAGGCCGGATTCCTGGTCGGCATGCTCGTCGGCGTGCAGGATGTTGCCGCCATGCCGGTAGACGAAATCGGCTATGGTCGCGACTTCGCCCTTGCGGTCAGGACAACTGGTGAGGAGAATGACGGTGTTCTTCATATGTGCTTGGTGGAGCGTGTCTTTGTGGAGCGTTCGTCGTGCTGAATACGATCTGGCACCAGAATAACCGAATGCCCGCCAAAGCGACGCTGGCTCAGAGAATCGCGTGGCACAGAGAACATCAAAGGCACTGCGGCTGCCGCGAAGTGCCCAAGAGCCTGAAGAAGTACTTTACCGGAAAGAACAGGCGCAAGCATTGTGCTCTAGATTCGGCGGTTACGGCTGATTTGAAAACGCAATAGCACTGTGAAATCATGGATTTGCACCAAACAGGCCCCGTAGCTCAGATGGATAGAGCAGCGGTTTCCTAAACCGTTGGTCGGCAGTTCGACTCTGCCCGGGGCCCCCATTCCCTCTTAAAGCAAACGCGCTAGTTAACGGACGCGGCTCATCTCTTACGCCCCAGCTCGTCCAGAGCCAGATTGAGTTCCAGCACGTTGACCCGAGGCTCGCCGAGCAGGCCAAGATCGCGCGGATGGGTGTGCTTCTGCACCAGCTCTCGGATCTTCGATTCGGGAAAGCCCCGCTCCCGCGCCACGCGCGGAATCTGAAACTCCGCACCCGCGGGAGAAATCTCAGGGTCCAGGCCTGATGCAGACGTGGTGATCAGATCCACCGGGACCGGCTGGCTGGGATTTTCCTGCTGCAGTGTGGCGGCATCGGCGCGAACGCGGTCAATGAGTTTCTGGTTGGTAGGCCCGAGATTCGTACCTCCGGAGTTGGCGGCATCGTATCCGTTGCCCGCCGCAGACGGCCTCGGATGGAAGTACTTCGCCGCCGTGAAGGGCTGAGCGATGATGCGCGAACCGATGGCTTCGCCGTTGCGATAGATGATCTGGCCATTGGCTTTGTTGGGGAAGAGGACGCGCGCCAGGCCGGTGATGACAAGGGGATAAATCAGTCCCAGCAGAATCGTGGTTGCGATCGTCATCAGGAATGCGGTCATCAGATGCTTTTTCATAAGAGTCCTCAGGCTAACCGGGCTGCGCTGATCAGCAGGTCAATGATCTTGATGCCCACGAAGGGCGCGATCAGTCCACCCACGCCGTAGATGAACAGATTCCGGCGCAGCAACGCCTCGGCATTCATGGCGCGGTACTTTACGCCGCGCAGCGCCAGTGGAATCAGCGCAATGATGATCAGGGCGTTGAAGATGACCGCCGACAGCACCGCTGATTGCGGGGTTCGAAGGTGCATGATGTTCAGCGCATTCAGCACCGGGAATGTGCCGGCAAACATGGCGGGGATGATGGCGAAATATTTCGCGACATCGTTGGCGATGGAGAAAGTCGTCAAGGCGCCGCGCGTCATCAGCAACTGTTTGCCGATTTCAACCACCTCAATGAGCTTGGTGGGATTGGAATCCAGGTCCACCATGTTCCCGGCTTCTTTGGCAGCTTGCGTGCCGGTATTCATGGCCACGCCGACGTCGGCTTGAGCCAGCGCGGGAGCGTCATTGGTGCCGTCGCCCGTCATGGCAACGAGTTTGCCGCCGGCCTGCTCGCTGCGAATCAGCTTCAGTTTGTCTTCGGGCGTAGCCTGGGCGAGGAAATCGTCCACCCCGGCCTCGCGGGCAATTGCGGCCGCGGTGAGCGGATTGTCTCCCGTGATCATCACGGTGCGAATGCCCATGGCCCGCAGTTGCGCGAAACGATCGCGGATTCCGCCCTTGACCACGTCCTTGAGATGAATCACTCCCATGGCGCGCCGATTTTCGGCGACCACCAGAGGCGTGCCGCCGGAGGATGCGATACGGTCCACGGCGCTGCGAACTTCCTGGGGCATTGTTCCGTTGTTCTGCTCAAGGTAGCGGGCAATCGCTTCGGTCGCACCCTTGCGAATCTCGCGGCCATCCAGATTCACGCCAGACATGCGAGTCTGCGCGGTAAACGGGATGAACTGCGCCTCGTGGCTGGCGAAGTCGCGGCCGCGCAGCCGGTATTTTTCTTTGGCCAGGACCACGATCGAGCGGCCTTCGGGAGTTTCGTCAGCCAGCGAGGAGAGCTGTGCCGCGTCGGCCATCTCGGCCTCGGTTACGCCCGGAGCGGGCAGAAATTCCGTTGCCTGGCGGTTGCCGAAGGTGATCGTGCCCGTTTTGTCGAGCAGCAAAGTATTGACGTCTCCGGCCGCTTCCACCGCGCGTCCTGACATGGCCAGCACGTTGTGCTGCACCAGCCGATCCATACCCGCGATCCCGATGGCCGAAAGCAATCCGCCGATCGTGGTAGGAATCAGGCATACCAGCAGCGAGACCAGCACGAAAACCGTCTGCGGCGATCCGGAGTAGATGGCGAAGGGCTGCAGTGTAACCACCGCCAGCAGGAAAATAATGGTCAGGCCGGCGAGCAGGATGTTGAGCGCGATCTCGTTGGGCGTCTTCTGCCGCGCCGCGCCTTCCACCAGCGCGATCATGCGGTCGAGAAACGTCTCGCCGGGATTCGACGTGATCTTCACCTTAATCTGGTCGCTCAGAACGCGCGTGCCGCCGGTAACCGCCGAGCGATCGCCGCCCGCTTCTCGAATCACCGGGGCGGACTCGCCGGTGATGGCGGATTCGTCCACCGAGGCGACACCCTCGATGATCTCGCCGTCGCCGGGAATCAGTTCGCCGGCGGAAACTGAAACCAGATCGCCGGCCCGCAGCTTCGCGCTCGCGACCTGTTCAATTGTGCCGTCCGGGAGAAGGCGGTTGGCCATGGTCTCGGATCGGGCGCGCCGCAGGGTCTCGGCCTGCGCCTTTCCGCGGCCTTCCGCCATGGCTTCGGCGAAGTTGGCAAAAAGAACGGTAAACCACAGCCACAGCGTGATCTGCAGGTTGAAACGAAATGCCTGGTGCGGATGCAGAAGCAGGAGCACCGTCGTGATCACGCTGCCGATTTCGACCACGAACATGACGGGATTCCCCATCATGTTGCGCGGCTCCAGTTTCAACACCGAACTCCATGCGGCGTTGCGAACCAGATTCAGATCCCAGACCGATTTGCGATGGCTTGCCATAAGGTTCCCTAGAAAATCTTTCCTACATACAAAAGAAGATGTTCAAGAATCGGCCCCAGGCTCAGCGCCGGGAAGAACGTGAGCGCGCCCAGGATGAGGATGACGCTGATCAGCAGGAACGTGAACAGCGGCGTCGTGACCGGGAACGTGCCCACCGACGGCGGCACGTATTTTTTCTCCGCGAGATTGCCGGCAATCGCCAACATGGGAATGACCATGAAAAATCGGCCGATCAGCATGGTCATCCCAATGGCCGTGTCATACCACAGATTGGTGGCGATGATTCCTCCGAAAGCCGAGCCGTTGTTGCCCGCTGCCGAAACGAACGCGTACAGAATCTCGCTGAAGCCGTGCGGGCCGGGATTGAAGATGCCCACGGTCCCGAAGTTCTTAGCCACGGAAATGCCGGCCAGCGAAAGAATGATGAGCGGAAAGACCAGCGATACCAGCATCGCCATCTTCACGTCATAGGCTTCGATTTTCTTGCCCAGGTATTCCGGCGTGCGCCCGACCATGAGGCCGGCAATGAACACTGCCAGCACCACATAGATCAGCATGCCGTACAGGCCCGCGCCGACACCGCCGAAGATCACCTCGCTCAGCATGATGTTGACCAGCGGGACCATGCCGCCCAGCGGGGTGAACGAGTCGTGCCAGCCGTTGATCGCTCCGCAACTCGCATCGGTGGTGACCGTCGCGAACAGTGCCGAGTTGGCGATGCCGAACCTCGTCTCCTTGCCTTCCATATTGCCGCCCGGCTGCGTATTCGTCACGTGCTGTGCGACCGTAGAGGGATAAAGCGGATTGCCTTGCGACTCCGCCCAGTAGGCGGTGGTTACCCCGCAGAGAAAAAGAATCGCCATTGCCGCCCAGACTGCCCATCCGTGCGCGGGAGAGTTGGTCATGCGTCCCAGCGTGTAGGTAAGCCCCGCAGACACCGCAAAAATGGCAAACAGCTCAATCAGGTTGGAAAGCGGCGTCGGATTCTCGAAGGGATGCGCGCTATTGGCATTGAAGAAGCCGCCGCCATTCGTTCCCCACTCCTTGATGATCTCCTGCGAAGCCACGGGTCCTTGCGCAATGGTCTGGGTTGAGACTGTGTCCATCACCGGCTTGCCGCTCGGATCGACCACGGGTTTGCCGTCCGCACCCACGCGCTGGACCTGTTGCGGTTCGACCAGCTTCACCGTGTCGTACGCCTTGAGGTTCTGCACCACCCCCTGCGAAACCAGCAGCAGTGCGCCAACCACGCTGAAGGGCAGCAGCACCCAGAGAGTCGCGCGCACCATGTCGACCCAGAAGTTGCCGATGGTTTTCATCTGGCGCCGCGCGATGCCGCGGATGAAAGCGATCGCCAGGGCAATTCCCGTCGCGGCCGAGATGAAGTTGTGATAGGCGAGCCCGGCCATTTGCGTGAAATAGCTCATGGTCGTCTCGCCCGAGTAGACCTGCCAGTTGGTGTTGGTGGTGAATGATGCCGCCGTGTTGAACGCCAGGTGTTCGGGCATGACCCCCGCAAAATGCTGCGGATTGAACGGCATCCACGAGGCGCCTTGAATCCTCTGGATCAAATACAGCACCAGCATTGAAACGCCGCTGAACACCAGCATCGTCGTCGCGTATTCAGTCCAGGGCATCTCGTGTTCCTCGTCAACCCCGGTGACGCGATAGAGCAGGCGCTCGACCGGGCGCAGCACCGGATCAAGGAAGGTGCGCTCCCGCGCGAACACATGCGCCATGAAAATTCCCATGGGCTTGGTCACGGCGAAGATCAGTGCCAGAAATACAAGGATCTGTAGCCAGCCGTTGATCGTCATCTCAGAATTTCTCCGGACGCAATAGCGCGTAGAACAAATAAATCGTGGTCAGCGCGCTGATGATGAGCATGATGAGAGATTGGGTGTCCATAAGCTCCTCTTACCTCACGCGGTCGCAGAAATGTACATAAGCGACCGACAGCACAAAAAACGCAATTGTTACCGCAGTCCAAATCAGGTCTTGCATGTTTTCTCCTTGCGGCAGGGGCCAAGGCCCGCTGGTTAGCGGCTTGGATCGTCAACCCTCCGACCACTGACCACTAACCACTGCTTAGAACTTCACCAGGATTGCCATCGTGGCGCGATCCTCGGTCTGGCGCAAATCCGGGTACCACGTGTTCAGCCCTGAACCGTTACAAGTCGTAAAGCCGCTCAAACAGGTGTAGCTCCCGGGATTTCCGTTGTTGCCTCCCGGAGGCGTGATCCCACCCGGGCCGGTCCAGTAGGGCACGTTGGCATGGCGGTGATTGAACTCCCAGCGGAACGTAATGTACTGGCTGGGCATGTAATCGTATGTGGCCGATATATCCCAGGCCTTGAACGGATCGCCGGGACTCTCCGGGAAGTACGGCGTTCCCGAAGTGGCGGTTGCGCCGTCGATCGGCGGCAGCAGCACCAGGTAGCGGCCCGGATTGTTGATCTTTCCGCCGCCCAGCGTAAACCCGTAGCGGTCCTTTTTGAACCACCAGCGGTTATAGATCATGTAACCGAGAAAGCTCTGCTTGTAGGAGACGATCTGGCCCGATGCGTTTTTCTGGTTGGTCAGGCAATTTACTCCCGCGCCGGTTTCGCAACCCGCGTCGCCAGTGAAGGTGAAAGCCATCTTGTCGAGAAAACGCTCCGGATGATCGTAGTACTTCACTTCCAGGCTGTTGTCGGTGTGCATGCGGGTGCGATTGGGGATACCGAGGTCGTCGGCGCCGACTCCATAATTGTTGGAAAGCATCGAAACCCAGCCGTTCGGACGATACAGCACCTGCCCGCCCAGGCCGAGCCGGCCGTTGTAGCGGCCGTAAGACTGCCATCCGTTGATGATCCAGGGCTCGATCTTCAACTTCTCCGTTGGAAAAATCTGAATGCGCATGCCGGTGAAAAACCACGGCGTGTTCGAGGAAACATACGAAGGCTGGTAGGCCCAATTGTCGAAGTTGTAATAGCTGAACAGCCCGACGTACGACATGAAGATGCCGGCGTCGACGTTGATGCCGTGGAGCACATCGATATGGTACCCGCCGTAGGCTTCAGACAAGTAGCGATACGCGTCAGCCAGATTCCACTGGCCGCGCGAATAGCTGGCATCGTTGCGCGGCGTGGTTTCCGAATACATGCCGAACTGCGTCATCAGGCGCGCCCGCACGTGGTCGAAGTGAAAATCGCCGCCCACTCCGAGTTGCGTGATGTTCACTTCGTTGGAGCGGAAGACCTCGCTCGATCCACCGATCGAGTCGTCGCTGGGGTGGTTGAAGTCGTAGGTATAGTCAACGTCCGCGCGAATTTCCGGAGTGAAGAATTTCGAATCGAATGCCGCTTCCTTGGTGCGCGGATTGCCGTTCAACCACGTCCAGTCGGCGAAAGCGAAAGGCTCAGACGCCGGTGGCTTTGCCGCCGGTGTGGGCTCGGACTGCACCGCCGCAACCGCCGGCGGAGTGCCTGCAAAAGAGACTACAGGAACATTGGGCGAGACCGCGGCGGTCGCCGCCTCCGTCGCTGCGGGAGCAGCCGGGCCAGAGTCTCCCGCGCTCGAACGCTGCTTGAGCTGAGCTTCCAGTTGCTCGATGCGCTTCTTCATCGATTCCAGCTCTTCCAGGATCTCTCTGGGCACCTGCGCAGTGCTGCCGCCAACTTGCGAACCGTTGGTGCTTTCTTTTTCGGCCGCAGGGCTATGGGTTGGCTGTTGACCATGCAGAGGAAGCGCGAGTCCTGCCGCCAACAATGCGACCAGAGCGGCCCGCTCGCCAGTGTGCGCTGGCCATTTGCGTTTCACAGCCTCAGGATTCATCACAATAAGTTCTCCTTGTTTGCGGGGGGTGAACTTTGCCAGGTAGACCTGCAGGGTGTGCGGCGGCGAGCTAATTCTCTCCTTGACCAGGGCAACCAACACCCGCACGAAGAAGCTCACCGTGCCGACACACAGCACCACCATTCCCAGTCTTAGCATCGTTCGAACACTTGTCGCGGAAAAGGGTTCCCAACCAGATTGGATACTGCCGCGCGTAAAAGCGGGATCAGGAATTCATAAAGAATTCGTAAAGGGTGCCTGACAGATTACTCTGGTTGGCCCTGCCTGAAACCAGGCTGGCGGTCGAAAAAGCCTTTCAGCAGCCCCAATCGGCTTCGCCGGGCTTGGCAAAATACGGCCGGCCGGCATCGGCCGGCGCGGCCGTGGCGGCCAGTTCGAGCAGCGCCAGACGGGCTGCGGCGACCATCAACTTGCGCTCGCTCGGCGGGGTGCGATCCCAGGAAGACGTTTCCTGCTCGCCGTTGTGACCATCGCAGTCATGCGCCAGCGCTCCCCGATAGTGATGGAATAACTTCGCCAGCTCTTCCGCCGAAACATCCTGAATCGACCACATAGACTCTTCGCCTTTCTGGATTGCTCTTTCCCCATTCGCGCAGAGGGCAACGAGCCTCGTTTTGCTTGCGCTCAGAGGATTTGATACGGAAGGGCGTAAAGATTGAATAAAGAGTTCGTAGAATGTTCGTAAGAGGAACTGTCGAGAGTAACCGGAACACCCCGGGCGTGATAGGCGGCTTATTCCCCCGGTTCGAACCGGTATCCCACCCACGGCTCGGTCACGATATAGCGCGGCGACGACGCATCCGGCTCCAGCTTTTTGCGCAACTGGCCGACGAAAACGCGCAGATACTCCACCTGCTCGGTGCTCTGCCCGCCCCAGATCGCGCCCAGCAAAGTGCGGTGGTTGATGACCTTGCCCGGCCGGCGCGCCATATAGACCAGCAGTTCAAACTCCTTGGGAGTGAGCCGCACCTCGCGCCGCCGCACCGTAACTTTGCGCGCCCCCGTGTCAATGCGGAAATCGCCGATTTCGATCACCGACTCCGGCTCGCTTTCGGTGGCGACGCGGCGAAGATTCGCCCGCACCCTCGCCAGAAGCTCGCTCATGCCGAACGGCTTGGTGACGTAGTCGTCAGCCCCCGCGTCCAGCGCCTCGACCTTCTGTCGCTCCTGGTCGCGAACCGAGAGCACGAGGATGGGAATGTGAGACACCGCGCGTACGGCGCGGCAAAGCTGCACCCCGTCGATCGAGGGCATGGAAAGATCGGTGATGATCAGATTGGGCGACCAGTCCTTCATGATCTCCAGCGCCATTTCGCCGCTGTTGGCGACCCGGATGTCGTAGCCTTGGGCCGAGAGACTGGTGCGCAGCACGCGGGTGATTTGCGGTTCGTCATCCACCACGAGAATGTGAGGCGGATCAGCCATCAACGCGCCTCCTGGGTTACGATGTGCACATCGACCGAAGGCGAGTCGCGCAGAAACCGCTGAATGGCCGACATGTACAAATATCGCTGCCAGCCGGTGCGGGCGGACCGTCCAAAAATCACCTGCGTGATGTGATGCTCGCGCACCAGTTGCGCGAGCCCATCCGCGATGCTTCGGCCCGCGGTGCGAACCACGCGCGCGCCCAGATTTTCGGCGAAGCTGATGTTTTCCGCCAGAGTCTTCTGGTCCTCGGGACGCGTATCCCGGCCAACATCAATGTAGAAGACGAAAAACTCGCCGCCCATGGCCTGGGCCATGCGTGAGCCTCGAGCGATCAGATACTGCGCCGCCGGATTCGAACTCACACAGACGCCGATGCGCTCTCGCACGGTGTGCGCCTGCTGTTCGTCATCCTTTTCCAGATAGGCGTCGAGACTGCGGTCGACCACGCGCGTGACTTGGCGAAGCGCCAACTCGCGCAGCGCGATCAGATTGCCCGGCCGGAAGAAGTGCGAAAGGGCCCGCTGGGCGCGGTCCGCGGGATACACGTCGCCGCGCAGCATGCGATTCTGCAGGGCCTGGGGGGTCAAGTCGGCGAGCACAATCTCGTCCACCCGCTGCATCACCCAGTCCGGAACCGTCTCGCGCACCTGCACCCCGGTGATCTGCTGCACGGTGGGACCAAGGCTCTCGACATGCTGCACGTTCATGGTCGAGAGCACGTCAATCTTGGCCTCCAGCAATTCGATGACGTCTTCGTAGCGCTTGTGGTGCTTGCTGCCTTCGATGTTCGTGTGAGCCAGTTCATCAACCAGCGCGACCGCCGGTTTACGGGCCAGGATGGCGTCCACGTCCATCTCCTCAAAGACCGTGCCCTTATATTCCAGCTTGCGCGGTGGAACACGATCCAGCTTGGTGGCCAGTTCCGCCGTGGCTTTGCGGCCGTGGCTCTCGACCACGCCCAACAGGATGTCCTCTCCGCGGCTGGCACGGCGGATCGCCTCGCTCAGCATGTTGTAGGTCTTGCCAACTCCAGGGGCATAGCCGAGAAAAAGCTTGAAGATGCCCCGGGTCTTCTCGGTTGAAATCTCGCTCAGCCACTCCTCGGGCGTTTTAGTCATCGCAGCTATTGTCTTTCGGAGCGCCGAAATTGTCACGTCCATCGTACAATGCGGGTGTGAAAACCAGCCCTCCGAAGCAGGCATTTCGCTATGTGGCGGTGGTTGCAGCCATCGGCTTGATCACGGCGGTGGACTTCCGCCTGCACGTGAATCCCACCACCGTTGCCCTGATGTTCTTAGTGGCCGTGCTTCTGGCTTCCGCCTACTGGGGATTGCGCTACGCGGTGGTGCTGGCTCTAGGAGCCACGGCCGCGTTCAATTTTTTCTTTTTGCCACCGATCAAGACCTTCACCATCGCCGATCCTCAGAATTGGGTGGCATTGTTTGCCTTTCTGGTGACCGCGCTTGTAGCTAGCAATCTGGCGGAGCGCGCCCGCCGCGAGGCGGAGCGCGCCAAAGGACGCCGGCGCGAAGTGGAGCGTCTTTACGGCCTCAGCCAGCGCCTGCTCACTTCCGAGAATGTCCTCGAACTGCTGGACGCCCTGCCGCGCTATGTGCAAGAAACGTTCTCGGTCGGCAGCGTTGCCGTGGTCGCAGCCGACCGCCCCACGATCCATCGTTCTTCGCTCGATATGGTGTTTGAAGAGAGTGTGCTGCGCTCCACTTTGCTGCGCGGAGAGCCCATCACCCAGACCGGCGTCTCTTACGTCCCGTTGCGCCTGGGAATGCGCACGGTGGGGGCCTTGGCTGTCACCGGCGACGAACTCTCGCGGGAGACTCTCGACGCGCTCGGAAGTCTGGTAGGTCTGGCCATCGAGCGCGCCCGCGCTCTGGAGGCGCTCAGCAAGCACCGGGCGGAACAGGAGCATGAGCGCCTCCGATCTGCCCTGCTGGATTCCGTAACTCACGAGTTCCGCACCCCACTCACTTCCATCAAGGCCAGCGTAACCACCCTGTTGTCCAGCGCGACCCTCGACGATCAAGGCAGAAGGGAACTGTTGACCGTCATGGACGAGGAGACCGATCGTTTGAATCGCCTGGTCGGCGAAGCCGCGGAAATGGCCCAGCTCGATGCTGGTATGTTTCAGCTCGATCTGCGGCTCCACTCCCTCCAGGATGCCCTCCAACCCGCGCTTGAGGACGCCAGGCTGCCGCTGGAAAATCACCCGGTCGAAGTCATGGCCGCGGCGGATTTGCCCAACCTCCGCATGGACGCCCCGCGCATTCGCGAAGTGCTCATGCATTTGCTGGAGAATGCGGGCAAGTATTCCCCTCCGGGATCGCCCATCAAAATTACCGCCGAGGTCAAGGAGGACCGGGTTGTGATCAGCGTTGCCGACCGTGGGCCGGGCATCGATTCCTTCGAGCAATCGTTGATCTTTGAGAAGTTCTACCGGGGCCAGAATCAGCGTTACACCGCGCCGGGGACGGGCATGGGCCTGGCCATCGCCAAGGTCATCGTCGAAGCCCACGGAGGCACAATCGGGGTGGTCAGCCAGTTGGGAAGCGGCTCAGTTTTCTCCTTCAGCTTGCCGATTGACAAAAACCCTGCTGCGGGGCAGGCACCACGAGGACCGGTTGTCGCCACTGCTTCGTGAGGCAGGCCGACTTCTGCATCCCTGCGCCACGCAATCGACACATGCGATTCGATCAGTAAAGCCCTGTCGTCTGGGCTACAATCATGCGTTTGAGTTGTTAGGCAGTTGGCCCGCTCTTCATATCAACCAGTGACGACGAACGGTGGAAACACATTATGACGGCTGAGATCGCAAGCAACACAAACTCTGTGGTCAATCAAAAGTCCTTATCCTTTTACAACCGATTGTTGCTGGCGGTGGCCGGCCTGGGCGGCCTGCTCTACGGAGCGGTCGTCGGCGTCATTGCGGGCGCCCTGCCCTACTTGCAGGCGACCTCCGATCTGAATGCCGGCCAGCTGTCCTATGTCGTTGCCGCTCCCATGTTGGGAGCCGTGCTCTCGACTCTTTTCGCCGGCCTGTTGGCGGATTGGATGGGCCGCAAGTCTCTGATGACAGTCAGCGGCCTCCTGTTCGTCATCAGCATTCCGATGATTGCTCTGTCCCACGGTTACGGACCGCTGGTGCTCGGGCAGTTGTTGCAGGGGCTCAGTGTGGGGCTGATCGGAGTGGCCGTCCCGCTTTATCTGGCGGAATGTCTGCTGGCCTCGGGCCGTGGCAAGGGAGCGGGCATGTTCCAGTGGATGCTGACGGCCGGAATCGCGGTTGCCGCGCTCATCGGTCTACTGTTCAGTTTCCGTCTGGAGCATGTGGCGCAGCTTGCCGATCCGGCCGCTATCTTCCACTTCAAAGACTCAGCTTGGCGCGGGATCTTCTGGGCTGCTCTGCCTGGCGGCATTCTGTTTCTGATCGGGAGCCTGATGGTGGCGGAGTCGCCGCGCTGGTTGCTGCGCCGGGGGAAGAAAGATGCCGCCTACGCCGCCCTCCTGCGTTCCCGCGACGCGGAGCAGGCGAACCGGGAAATCCGGGAAATGGAGGAAGTCCTTGCCTCCGAAAAGAAGAACACGTCGGCCGCTGGTGGCGCCAAAGAGTCCCTCCTGCGCCGCAAATACGTGATCCCCTTCGTTCTGGCCTGTATCGTTCTCGCCTTTACCCAGGCCACGGGCATTAACTCGATCATCGCCTACAACACCAACATTCTTTTGCAGAGCGGGCTTTCCGACCTGGCTGCCCATGTGGGCTACGTCTTGTTCACCTTTGTCAACTTTTTCGTGACGCTTGTGGCGGTGGTGCTGGTGGACCGCAAGGGCCGAAAGTTTCTATTGGGAATCGGGACTGCCGGCATCATCGTTTCCGTCATCTGCGCCGGCCTGCTGTTTGTTCGAACCGAAAAGCAGCGCGTGGACACGCGCGGCGCGGTGCAGGGCATGGTCGGCGCCGATCAGAAACTCACCCTGATCTACAACGACGAATTAGCCGGCAGGCTCCTGAAAGAAACCGGCGGCAGCAGCGATGCGGCGTCGGGTCGGACAACCTCGCTGGTCGTCATCTATTCGTACGGCGATTTCCGGGCGGCGAGCCAGGCCGTGCGTTCCGACGATCCGGCTTCCAAGCCGATCCAAATTACGCGCGCGGGCTGCGTGCCTGTAAACAAGGTCGTAGCCTTTTTCTCCAATCCGTTTGGCGATCTCGATGCCTCGCGCGAGGCGCCCCTGAGGATCGAAAATGCGTTGATCACGCCCCTTCCGGGCACCGGCAATGGCTGGCTTGTGGCCCTCACCCTTTTCCTGTTCATCGCATCTTTTGCCATTGGTCCGGGCGTGTGCGTCTGGCTGGCCCTTTCCGAGTTGATGCCCACCCGCATCCGCTCCAATGGAATGAGCATCGCGTTGGTGCTCAACCAGGGAGTCTCCACCGGAATCGCGGCGATTTTTCTTCCCACGGTCGGCAAGTACGGCTACTCCACCATGTTTTTCGGCTTTGCTGCCTGCACCGTGATTTTCTTCATCACAGCCGTCTGGTTCCTCCCGGAAACGAAAGGGAAAACGCTGGAGGAAATCGAAGCCCACTTTGAAGGCAAGGGCGCAAACTGAGGCATTGCCGATTTCAGATTGCAGATTTCAGATTGAAAAGCAGATGAGGACGAAGACAGAACAGCTCTGATAGGGTCGGATCTTCGACTCTGAAATCTAAAATCTCAAATCTGCAATCGCACGCCCTCGTTTGCCCCACGCCCCGCGAATGATTTAGTCTCGCCTTGTCCCCATGACTCCGATCAAACCGAAGAAAAACGGTACCAGCCAGCATTCCCACATCATGCGGCGGGAGATCTACGAGCAGCCCGCGTCCATCGCCAAGACGGTCGCCAAGCACGTCAAAGACGATATGATTTTTCCCGGCGAGTTACATGCCATTGAAACTTCGCTGCTGACCTTCGGGAAGCTCATCATCGCCGCCAGCGGATCGAGCCGTCACGCAGGCCTCGCCGGCGAAATCATGATCGAGGATCTCTCCGGTATACCGGTTGACGTCGAATACGCCAGCGAATACTGCTATCGCTCGACTCATGCCGCCACTGCTCCCATCGTGATGGTGATTACCCAGTCGGGAGAAACTGCGGACACGATCGCGGCACAACGCGAGGCTTCCCGGCGCGGGGTGCAGACCATCGCCGTCTCCAACGTGGATCGGACCACGATTGTGCGCGAGGCTTCCGCTGCCCTGATCTCAGGAGCTGGCCCCGAGTTGGCCATTCCCGCCACCAAGAGTTTCACCGCGCAGCTGACCATCCTCCATCTGATGGCACTGTTTCTGGCCCGCAAGCGCGGACGCATGACTTCGGAAGTCACCCGCGTGTACCTGGAGCGCCTCGAGCGCCTTCCGCAGGCCATCGAGCAGAACCTGCGCTCATGGGACGATCTCGCCGAGGAGTTCGGAGCCGTCCACTTCAAGGCGGAAAAGTTCCTCTATCTTGGGCGCGGCGTGCACTACGCCATTGCCCGCGAGGGCGCGCTCAAGTTGAAGGAAATTTCCTACGCCCACGCGGAAGGGTATCCCGCGGGCGAGCTCAAGCACGGTCCCAATGCCCTGGTGGATGAGACTTTGCCCGTGGTCGTGCTCGCCACCTGCGACCACAGCGATCCCGATTCCGTCTTGCGCTATCGGCGAACCCTCGAGGTTATGAAGGAAGTGAAATCCCGCCGCGGATCACTGGTGGCTGTAGCGACCGAGGGCGACACCGAAGTCGCCAACATCGCGGCCCATGTTTTCTACGTGCCCGCTGCTCCCGAATTGCTGCTGCCCGTGGTGGAAGTGATTCCTCTGCAGCTCTTCGCCTACCACGTTGCCACAAAGAAGGGATATGACGTAGACCATCCCCGGAACCTGGTGAAGTCGGTGGTCACGGAGTAGCGGCGGCGAAGTGCGGGTGCAGGTGCTGGTGTGGGTCCGGGTCGGAGCCTGTCCCGAGCGAAGTCGAGGGAACCCGGACAAGCCGCACGGGGCACGATGAGTCCGGGAAAGCCGAGCCTCAGCTCGCCGGCGGGTTTCCCATCTCCGTTTCTTCCGCGTGATGGCTCTCCACCGACAACTTCCTTAGCGATAATCTCTCGTGATGCGACAGCAGTAATCCGACCGGAACGACCGCCGCAAACGTTACCAGCCATAGCAGGATCCCGCAACTGGCCGCCATCTCCGGGGGCACATCAAACACGCTCGACAGCGTCGCAATGGTCGCCATCTGTGATCCGCCGCCCACGGCCGGGAGCTGCAGCATCGATCCCACCATGCTCGATCCCATCAGAATCAGCAACTGTGAAACTGGAATCTCTAAAGCATCCGCTCCATAAGAATGCGTCACCGCTTTGTACGCCAGCGCAATCACGTACCACATGCCCACCGAAACCAGCGTCAGCCAAAGCAGCGACCATGGTCCATGAATCGTGTTCAGCCCGATGCCGAATTCCCGCACTTTTTGCCCCAGCTTGTGCCCAAAGCTCGCCCCGACTTTCGACGGCACGTGCGCGAACCGTTGCTCTACCCATCGCGCTGCCGCCTCACCCTTGCGACCGATTACCACTGCTGCCGCTGTGGTCGCTAACACCAACGCAATCAGAAGGAATCCCGCTTCACGAAAGCGCGTGTAATATTCCGGGTGCGGAATCGAAGGCAGCGCGCTCGGCAGAAAAATTGCCAGCACGATGAGAAAAGCGAAGGCGCCGATGTCAAAAATTCGCTCCACCGCCCAAACTGCCAGTTGCGAGGAGAAGGGAAGATCTGTCCGGCGCGCGATCAAATACGGGCGAATGAACTCTCCCGCACGCCCCAGCAAAGCTATCCCGGTGAATCCGATCAGCGTGGGCGAGAGCAGTTCGGCCGCTTTCACTGTCGGTTTTACCGGCCTCAGGAAAATCTTCCACCGTACCGCCCGGAGAACGTATGCGAAATAGATCAGAGCGACTGCGTACAAAACGCGAAACTTGTTGATACGGTGGGTTTGGCTCCAGAAAGTTGGCCAGTCAAACGTCCGCCAGTGCCGGTATTGCAGATAAACCAGAACCGCCAGGATGAGGAACACCACCACGCTGGCCAGAATGCGCTTTCGATCCATGGGGGAGAGTATCTCCGCGCCGCGGCCCTTGCAACGCGAAGTGGGAAACGGCAGTTCCCAAGGTAAATGACCTCGCGCACCGGGTCAAACCTGTGGCGCGGGCGCGCTCACCCGCGCTCTGATCTTTCCTTGTTTCTCGGTTGTGTGGCGCGGGCACTCTTGCCCGCGGCCTTTGGTTTCGCCCTACTCGCTCGCCTGCCCGGCGCTGGCCTTGTTCTGATTCACAGATCCGGAATTGTGGCCCTTGCTTGCGGCGCCCTGCGCACTGGTCGCTTTGGCGGGAGCCGTTTTCTGCCCTGTCGCCGACCCGGCCTTCTGCGCCACTTTCTTTTTATTGAAATCTCTTACCACACGCGCCACATACGCCCGCGTCTCGTAATACGGAGGCACGCCGCCAAACTGCTCCACCCGCTGCGGCCCGGCATTGTAAGCGGCCAGCGCCTTCACCAGGTCAAAGTTGTAGCGCTCCAGCAATTCCCGCAGGTATTTCGTCCCACCCTCGACGTTGGCCCGCGGATCGAATACATTGGGCACGCCCAGCTGCGAGGCGGTTCCCGGCATCAGCTGCATCAATCCCTGCGCGCCCTTCGGCGACACCGCCCGCACATTGAATCCGCTCTCCGCCTTGATGACGCTGTTCACCAGGTCCGGATCCAGCCGGTAGCGCCCGCTGGCCTCGTTCACGACTTCACCCAGGTCGGTGTTCGGTCGCCCGGGAAACCCAGGTCTCTCGGATCGCCCATCGTTCGCCGTTCCCAGGAAAGAAGGTGCTGGCAACTCCGGCGCCGCTTCGAAGTGCTCAATCTCCGCCGTGGGCACGTCCACATAACTCGATCCGTCGGCGTTGACATAGAGCCGTGTGACATCGCCTACCACTTCCCGCCGTTCATAGCGGATCGAGAACCCGTTTCTAAGCACCGCAACTTCTGCGGCAAAGCAGGGAAGCACCGCCACCGCGATGATCGCGATTGCTGCACCCCTCAGCCGAAATGACCAAAACCGTCGCATTCGCCCGCCCGTTCACTGACCACTGACCACTGGCCACTGGCCACTGACGATCTCCTCCACCGCTGCCGCGACCCCACAATCATCGTTGCCGCGGGTCACCCTCCAGCCGCGCCCGCGCAACTCCTCGCAGGCATTCCCCATGATAACCGGGTGCCCGGCAAACTCAAGCATCTCCACGTCATTGTGATTGTCACCGATGGCCATGACCTCATCGCGCTGGTAGCCGCGGTGCGCCGCCCATCGCTCCAGCGCATGTCCCTTCGAGCAGCCGGCATTGAGCACATCAACCATGGACAAATCCCGCGCCGGATACTCCGTCCGTAGGACCGTGATCTTGCCATCCATTCCTGCCGCATCGAGCGCCCGCAGCGCCTCATTCATCCGCGCCATCGTTCCACAGAACATGGTTTGCACCGGATCGCGCACCACCGCCTTTTCGATCGGCACCACGAACTCGATGAACTCCATGTTCTTCTCCACCCAGCGCCGGATGCTCGGCCCGATCTCATCCAGCCGCTCCAGTACGATGGCTCCCTTCGATTCGCTATCAAAAGTCAGAACCGTGTTGCCGCGGAATTCTTGCATGGCCCGGCAGAGCTGCCGGCAGGTTTCTGCCGGCATCAGGTCGCGATGAAACGTCTCGCTCGCCAGCGACCGCGTCACCGCGCCATTCGAACTGATCAGCCACAAATCAAACCCTAACTGCTTCGCGATGGGCAAGGCAAACGTATGCCGCCGCCCAGTCACCAACACGATTTCGATGCCCGCCGCGTGCGCCTGCCGCAGCGCCGCCAGGTCGCCTTCGGAAATCTGAAATTGAGGATTGAGCAGCGTGCCGTCGATATCCGTGGCCAGCAGCCGGATAGAACCCTTGGAACTCGTCACCATCCGTAATTTTAGCATCTGGCCATGTGGGGACGGTCGCCCGTGCTGAGACATCTCACCCGGCCTTCAGCCGCCCCAGCAACCCGCTAGCCTTGCGGAACCATGGCCGTTCTCGCCGTCGCAAATATCCCGGCATGGTCGGCTTCTTGTCGAGAATCTTTTGCGCCCACTCGCGCGCCTCGGCCCCGCGCCCCTGCGACTGCAGGAAAAGCGCATAGTGGTAATACGTCTCCGAAATGGTCGAAATCCTCGTAGCCTCGCGAAACAGCGCGTCCGCCTTCTCGTTCTGGCCGGTCTGCGCATACGCCCACGCCAGCAGTCCCATCGCGCGATAGAAGTCATAGTCGGTGTCGGAGCTGACGACGTGTTCCAGATCCGGCATAGCCGCGGCAAAGTCCCCGAGTTCGATTTCGGCGATCCCGCGCCGGTAGAAGGGATCTACGTGGTCAGTGCGCGAGGAAATCGCCTTGTCGTAGCAGGCGCGGGCCTTGGCGAAGTTGCCGTCGTCGAGATAGAGCAGGCCGAGTTCTTCGTAGTTTCCCGCCGCCGGATTGTCCAGAACAATCCGCTCCAGTTCGCCGATTCGCCGCCGCCGCGGGAACATCTGAAAAGAATCGCGCAGCAGCCCCGCATCCGGGATTACCTCGACCGCGATGTAGACCAGCGCCCCGATTGGATGAATCAGGATTACCCAAATCCAGAAGAAATCCGGACGCCGCCGGATGAAGTGGACAATCGCCACAACCCGCACCACAATCCCCCACCATGAAAAGGCGAAGAAGAGAAACGATCCCATAGCGTCAACGCACTATAGCACGCGCGCGCGCGGCCGCGGTTTCGGCCATTGCCGTCGGACGAACACGCCGTGGTAACTTCAGCATGAGACCGAGTAAGAAAGCGAGGTCTCGTCAACGTGATTCCGCTGAAATCGCACGATGTGCTCCTGATAGAAGTCGATTACACTCTCGTGGCCACAATTGTGGTGGGAGCTATCATCGGCGGCTTGAGTGGCAAACTGGTGTTGCTCCCGGAAGCGAAGTGAAGGAGATATGCCGACGAGTCCGGGCGGCATTATGCGGCATTATTACGGGACGAATGCCGGCATCGTGAGTGCAATCGCCTGGTTACGCCAACCATCCCCCATCAAGCTTGTTATGGGCACGGACTCGAACAGCAGCGCAATCTGGAAGAGTCTGATCGATACCTAGTTCGCCTTTCTCTAGATCTGAGCGGTGATGTGAGCGATTTGGCACAGACTGTCCCACTTCTTACCGGGTAAGGTTGTGTTGTTGTTTCACTTGGGTGCTCCAAGTTTTCCAGCCGGGGCCTGAACGCGCAAGAATTCGACAGAGAAATCGGAGGCACAATCAAACCCAAGCGGAGTTCAGACCGCCGCAAGGCGAGACTTCTCGGAGGATTCCATGAAGAAAATATTCCTGCTGATCGTAGTACCGGCCCTGCTGGTCGCGATGGGGTTTGCACAGACTCCCACGGCGAGCGACAATACAGACCAGATCAACATTAAAGGTTGCCTGGGTGGCTCGTACGGCAACTACACTGTTGCGGAAGACAACACGGGCAAGATTTTCAAGATCACCAGCAGCGCCGATCTCAAGGCGTATGTGGGCCAGGACGTAAACTTCATTGGGCACAAAGCAGGTACTGCTGAGAACAGCATTGCTGTCACCGAATTCAATATGATCTCCGAACAGTGCGCGACGGCCGCGGCTGCACCTGCTGCGACTGTCAGCACGACTCCGGAGACGATCAGCACACCTCCTGCGGCCGCTGCCGCACCTGCCGCGGATGCACCCGATGCGGCTGTCAGCGCGCCGGTCAGCACGCCTCCTGCGGCTGCCGCCGCACCTGCCGCGACTGTCAGCACGCCTGCGGTAACTGCCAGCGCGCCCCCTGCGGCCACCCCCGTTCACCGAACGGAGCCGGCAGCACGACCTCGGAAGTCGTCCGCAACACCCGCTGCCGCAGCTGCACCCGCTGAGCCTGTCAGCACACCTGTCGCGGACGCGGCTGTACCTACCGCGCCTGTCGGCCCATCTTCGGAGACTGCCAGTACCCCTGTTGCACCTGCCGAAGCTGCTGCAAAGGCGTCCACGAGCCGGTCTGCAGGGTTGTTAGTTTCTGTTGTCGTGGTGGTACTCCTCATAGGCGCAGCGGTCCCTCTTTACAACCGGTGGAAAAAACGAAGACTTGCGGAGCAGACGAGAGGCCAAAATCTCTCTTTTACGAAGGAAGCAAAAACCGACCCGGGCAAGACCGACACGACCGGAGGGCGTAAAGCTGCGTAGTCTGAGTACGGAGTAACGATTCTCGAACAAGCGATCGCTTGGCAACAACTACCCTGCCATGGTGATCGTTTGGAAATTGATTAGGATCGGTTCGCTTGAAGGCAAACGCTGGAGGAAAGAGTATGTTTCACATAATCTGGTATGTTCTTATTGGGCTAATCTCGGGGGTTATAGCGAAATCGGTGATGCACGTGCATATAACGATCTTCTGGACGATCGTGCTGGGCATCATCGGATCGATCATTGGTGGCGGCGTTACCCACATATTTTCGCGCCCGGCAAACGAACGA
>OMOD01000138.1 GCA_900290255.1 Candidatus Sulfotelmatobacter kueseliae | reverse complement strand
GAAGCGGCTGACGGGCTTCACCGATATGCGCGTTGGGATGGTGGGCGCTCTGCCGTTCCTGGCCGCTTTCGTAACTATGCAGGTCAATGGCTGGCACTCCGACAAGCAGGCGGAGCGACGGTGGCATGCTGCCATGCCGCTGTTCGTCGCCGGGATCGCCTATTTCTTCCTCTCCATTCCGGGCCACTCGGTTGTGTTCACCATTGGTTGGTTCACGGTCGCGGGCGTTCTCACAGCTTATCTCTCCACCTTCTGGGCGATCCCCACCGAAATCTTGAGCCAGGCAGAAGCAGCCACGGCGGTGGGACTCATCAACTCGGTCGGCAGCATAGCGGGATTTGCCGGGCCTTACCTCTTCGGCTACGTGTACACCCGCACCGGGGCGTCATTCTCTTTGGGGCTGAGGTTTGTGATGGCGGCGGCGCTCATCGCAGGGTTGATGATTCTACGAATTCCCAAAGCGGCGCCCAGGATCAGCGCAAGTCAATTTGTGAGACCTGCCCCGGTCAGCTCTTAGCAGGCTCGCCTGGTGGAGGGGAACACGCCCGCCGGACTGCCGACGGGACGTGACCTGCCCGAAGTTTTGCCCGCATGGTTGGCGAAAAATCGCTCATTGGCTAGCCTCCCCTGGTGCCCTGCCCCCGCAGCGTACAGGATCAGCTCCGGCACATACCGCACGACTGCTAGAATTCATGCAATGCCAAAACTTTCGGCTCACTCCCGCGCCCGCAAAATCAAACTTCTTCTTTTCGACGTTGATGGCGTCCTCACCGACGGCAAGCTCTTCATCTTCCCTGCCCCTCCAGGAACCGAACAGAGCGTTCTTGATCAAAGAGAAAAAGAACAGTCCGCCCGGCACGGCGGCCAGGGCGGATTTGGCTTTCATAGCCAGAGCATGATTGAAGCCAAAGGCTTCCATGCCCACGACGGCACCTCAATTTCCTTGGCCCGTCTCGCGGGCATCAAGACCGGGCTCATCACCAAGCGCATTTCCGAAACTGTCGCCCTCCGCGCGCGTGACCTGAAGCTCGAATACGTGCGTCAGGGCGTTGATGACAAGCGCACCTGCTTCGAGGAAATCGTGCGGCAAGCAGGACTCCAACTGGAAGAAGCCTGTTTCGTTGGCGACGACATTATTGATCTTCCCGCTATGCGCGCCGGGGGCCTGGCCATCGCTGTGAAGAACGCTCGCGCCGAAGTGAAGCGGGAGGCCCACTACATCACGCCCCACGCCGGCGGCGACGGCGCCCTGCGCGACGCCGTCGAATTCATCCTGAAGGCGCAAGGCAAGTGGAAGAAGATCGTGGAAGCTTACATCGGGGAGCGCAGCCCCACCGCAGCGGTGAAAAACAAGTGAAAACCGCAGAGGACGCAAAGGATGCGGAGAAAGAAATACCTAAGATCCTCGGCGTACTCAGCGTCCTCTGCGGTAATGGTTTGGTCTTGAGCTAAGAGCTAAAGGCTAAGAGCTAAAAGCAAACAAAAAACCCACCGGACGCTTGCTTGGGGCGTGCTCGGGTCAGCATCCGATGGGCTACCGTTTCTCCTTACTCACCCTGTTGTTTTCAGGAGTATGTACACGCATTAAACCTGAGAACCTCGGAAAGTTTCGTCTAATTTTGTAAAAGTTTGTAATTCTTGCGCCCTATAGCAGACGCCGCAAGTGGGAGGACTACGCCGCGCCCTATTCCGGCAGTGCCGGAACTTTGATCGCCACCAACTCCGCGAAGCGCTTGTCTTTGCGCAGTTCAGCGAATTCGGTGTCCTTATACACGTTCTTGAAGTCTTTGTACCCCTCTTCCATCGCTTTTCTCAGGTATTCCAGCGACCGGTCCGAGAAACCCATCTTGGCGTACAGCTTCGCGACCGTGTAGTCGTAGCGTGCCCGGTCCTCGGGGCTGGGCAGTTGCGCTTGCACCCCACCCCGTGAAGTGCGCTCGAATACGTCGGGATCGAGTTCCAAGGCGTGCTCGTAGGAGACCGCGGCCTGGTCGAATTCCCTTCTGGAAAACTGCGCCGCTCCCAGATTGCTGAAGAACGATGCCGACATGTCGTCCAGCGCGATCGCTCTGCGATACTCCTTGATGGCAGGGCCGTAATGCTTCTCCTCGTAATACACCACGCCCAGATTATTGTGGGCATCAGCCGACGCCTGGTTCGCCTTGATGGATCGTTCGAACGCCTTTTTCGCCTCGCGGTTGCGCTGCATCATCAACTCGGCAATGCCCATCTTGTTCAGCAGCCGGGCTGAGTTTGGCTCTTTGGCCAGCGCGGCGCGGTAGTAGTCGAGCGCGTCCAGATAAAGTTTCTGCGTCCGCAACTGGTCGCCGCGCGCCTCCAGATCGGCCACTGTGGCGTCCGGTGCGGGAGGGTCCACTGTCCGAATCGCTGGCGGCGTGACCTGAACCTGCTCTGAGTGGGAAGCCTGCCCCCATGACGCGGCGGGCAACGATAGGGAGCAAACCACGAGAAGAAATCCGGGAACCAGAAACACTCTCGGGCAGGACGACATAACCACCCCCAAGAACCACCGATTGACTTCATTTTGGCACAGTTTTGCGCGCCCGGTGAAGATTTCCCATCAGGTCTTAGGTGTCAGGCCCTAGGTGTTAGGTCTTTGGGCATTGGGGCCTTGTCTTATCCCGAGACCAAAGACCTAAGACCCAACACCTAAGACCTGACACCGCCTTCAATGCGGCCCGGTCTGACCGGCGTCTGCTGGTTTAGACTCCGGAGTCGTAGCCTTGTCATCCTTAAATATTCCCGCAATCTTGCCGAAGAAGCCCTTCTTCTTGTTGGCATCTTGCTGCTGAGAGGCATCCTGCCCGTTTGCCGGTTGGGCCGGCGCCGGCACTTTTTCCCCGCTGCCCAGCAAACGGGAGAAGAATCCCTTGATTCCCGCCTGCGAGTCGCACGTGTCCCGCGGCTCAGTGCCGGCTACAAAAGCCGTAACATAGTCGTCCGGGCAAGCCGGCGTAGCCAACCGGTTCGTGGCTTTGTCCAGTTCCACATCCACCACGCCCGACGGTTGCACGAACTCCCTCATGTCGGCATACTGCGGCAAATCCGCTGCTTTCTTCATGAACTCGGCCCAGATAGGCCCCGCGGTCATGGCGCCGGTCAGCCGCAGGTCGCTGTAATCGTCATAGCCGACCCATACGATGCACAGCAGATTCGAGGTGTATCCCGCAAACCAGCCATCGTGGGAACTGCCGGTTTTGCCGGCTGCGGGTGGCGTAAAGCCCCGCCCGCGCACCGCGGAAAACCCCAGCCCGTTGTTGATAACGCCTTCCATCATGTTGGTCATGACGTAGGCTACCCGCGGGTCGAGCACTGGACGCTGGTCGGTGCTGTAATTCGCCAGCACGTCTCCCTTGCTGTTGCGCACCGAGCGCACCAGAATCGGCGACAGCCGTACTCCATTGTTGGCGAAGGCCGTGTAGGCCGCCGCCATATCCACCGGCGAAGCGTCGTACGATCCCAGCGCCATGGCCGGCGTCGCCTTCACCGACGTGATGCCCGCCAACCGCGCCAGGTCTGCCACCTTGTCGTAGCCCACTTCTTCCGCCACCTTGACCGTCGCGTTGTTCAGCGACATCGCCAGCGCATACCGCAGCGTCACCTCGCCGTGGTACTCCTCTTTGTAGTTGCGCGGCTCGTAGATCTGGTCGCCGTAGGCGAAACTGGAAGGCGCGTCGGTCACGGTCGAGGCCGGTGTGAGCACCGCTTGCGAGCCGTCCAGAGCTGTGTTCACCGCTGTCGCGTACACAAAGGGCTTGAAAATCGATCCCGTCGGCCGCTTCGCCACCGCGTGATTCAACTGGCTCCAGCTGTAGTCGCGCCCTCCCACCAGCGCCAGCACCGCCCCGGTGTGCGGATCGAGCGCCACCAGCGCCACCTGCGCCTGGGGACCGGGTTCCACTTGCGTCTCGATTTTTTTCCCCACCTTCACCCGCTTGGTGCGCAACTTCTTCACTTGCTCATCCACCAGCTTGATGCCCATTTCCACCGACTGTGCCGCAGCCTTCTGCAGATCGGGATCCAGCGTGGTGTAAATGCGGTAGGACTGGTCGTTCAGGTCGCGCTCGTTGAACTTCCCGATTAGAGAGTCGCGCACCATGTCCACGAAATAAGGCGCATCGCTGGCTTCGACATTTGGCGGCGCCAACTTCAACGGTGTGGCTTTTGCCTTTTCCGCCTGCTCCCGCGCGATGGCGTGGGTCTCTACCATCGCATCCAGCACCAGGTTGCGGCGTTCCAGAGCACGCTCCGGATGGCGATAGGGAGAAAGCCAACTGGGGCCCTGGATGATTCCTGCCAGCAGGGCAGCTTCGGGAAGCGTGATGTCCTTCAAATCTTTGTTGAAGTAGGCTTGCGACGCCTCGGCGAATCCGCTGATCCCGAATGACCCGCGCTGTCCCAGGTTCACCCAGTTCGCATAGAACTCGAAGATTTGCTGCTTAGTGAACTTCTGCTCCAGTTCCTCGGCAATCAGCATCTCCGTCAGCTTGCGCTTGATTGTTTTCTCCGGAGTCAGAAAAAATCCCCGCGAGAGTTGCATGGTGATGGTCGATCCGCCCTGCTCATAGCGGGTGTGGCTGATTCCTGCTCGCCGCGCGAGGTCCGCCCAGAGCGCTCCAAACATGCGGACAAAATTCACCCCGCTGTGCTCGAAAAAGCGCCGGTCCTCGATGGCCAGCACCGCCTGCGTCATCAACGGCGGGATGTCGTTGTACTTCACCAGTTGCCGCTTCGACCGCTGCTCGGCGTCGAACAGCGCGGTCACCAGTTGCGGCTCGAGTTCGTAAGCCGAGAGCTCATTCCCCTTGCTGGCGATGCGATCGACCTGCCCGTCCTCAATGCTGATGTACGCCGGTTCCGGACTGTGATATGACTCTGGCCCAGGCGTGATCTCGATCCCATCACTGACCAACCGGAAGCTGCCCAGCTTCGACTGCCCTTCTTTATCCACGTACCCGGCCCGGCGCAACTCCGCCGCGATCTCCTTCCCGTCGATCTTTTCTCCGGTGCGCACGGTTCGCGGCAGGGCATAAATCTTCGCCGAGTTGCTGAACACCGGCGTGCTGAACCGCCGCTCGATGATGCGGGCGTACTTGATGTAGTAGTAGGAAAACAGAACCGTGCACGACACCGCCAGAATCAGAAATGCGGCCAGCGCCGCCCGCAGCACTGGATCGCGCGGCAGCCCGCGGATTTTCTTGCCTTCGTCCCCGCCCCTTCCCCTCGGGATTCTGATTCTGATGGTCACGGTCTTCTGCCGGTCGCGCCGCTATGAATTAACCAGGGCCCCACTGCTTGCTTCTTTTTCAGACGTAGCCGCGCCGAAAAAGGTTTGAACTCACCAGTTCCTCACCGCTTCGAGATACCGGTCCCCACCGCCGTCGACAGTCCGGCCACGCAGCGGGCACGAGGGGACATTCGTTATTGTACCCCCCGCCGCGCAAACAAAAAGAGACCCGCAGTTCATGCGGGTCTCTGAGCTGTCAACACCTTTGCCTCGATTCCGAGGCCTGTGCTTAGGGCGTGTCCGCGACCGCAAAGTAGCCGCTAGTCTGAAGCGCTGTGGTCCCGACTGTTTCCGTCAGGCCTCCCGTGCTGCTCACGTTCAGCACGCCCAGGCTGAAGTCTGGAGAAACCCCGGTGTAGATGAACAGGTACTGCCCGCTCTGGTCGAACTGTCCCCAGGCGGTTGGCGTCAAACCGCCGAAGGGAGAGCCTTTCACTGCGGTCAACGCTCCCGTCGTGGTGTTGATCTGATACGCCTCGATGGGATTGGCCGCCGTATCCGTATCATTGATGCTGAACGAATAGACATACTCGCCGTTGCTCAGCGTAGGCTGCACTGCGATGTTGAACGGGTCGTACGTCGTGGCGAATGGAGAGTTTGCCACCGGTGACAGCGCGCCGGTCGTCTGGTCTACGTTGTAAACGTAGATATGCGGATCGTCGGAGCCATAGATGAACTGCACCTTCGCGCTGATCCCGAGCATGTAATTTCCGCTCGGCTCGCCCTGCATTTGCCAGATGGGAATGTTACCCCAGGTGAAATAGTTGGGAATTGGCGTCAGCTGGCCCGTGCCCGAAACCGAATATCCCACCACGAAAGCGCCCGAGTGAGCGCCCGAGTCTTCTGCCACGTAGAGGAATCTGCCCAGGCCGTCCATCGCCATGTTCTGCGGTTCAAGCGTCTGGTTGAGCGTCGAGAACGGAGATCCAGTAGCCGCCGTCAGCTGTCCCGTGCTGGCGATCTGGTACACAAAAATCTGCTCGGGAATGAACTGGTCGATGAACAGCATCGTGCCCGACGGGTTCGTAATCACGACCTGCTGGTTATAGGTGGTGGCCGCGATGCCGGTCAGTCCTGATATCGATATTGGGAAATTGGCCAGCGCCGTCAGACTGCCGTCCGAACCGATCGTCCAGCCATAAATCTGCTGTGTATCCTCGATCACCGTGTAGAGATATTTGCCCTGCGCGACTACCGATCCCACGCCGCCAGTGTTCTTGGCGATCGCGGGTGCGCTGAAACCGCTGATGGGCCCAAATGTTTTGCCGCCGGCACTGAACGCGTATCCGTCCATCGTGCCGTTCTGATCCACGGCATAAGCAAAGGCCGTAGGCGAGCTTGAGCCTCCGCCGCCGCCACCGCCGCCTCCTCCGCCACTACCACCGCCGCCGCCAAAGCCGCCACCACCGCCCGTTGTGCAGGCCGTCCCGCCGAACGCAACCTGCGGGCATCCGGGTGCGCCGGCGCAATTCGCCAGCAACAGCGTCGCCGCCATCACCAGCAACATCACAAGCACTTTATACAGATTCTTCATGTACTGCCTCCAGCTGACTTTTTCGCGGATGTCGAACATCCTGGCTGCGTGCGTCGGAGACGAACCATGTTCCCGAATGCCTGCTGCTTCTCCGCTGGCAAACCGGCTCATCGCGATGAAGTGCCAGACACCCGTTCCCCATCGCGATACTAGGACAGGAGTAACGTGGTGACAACGTTACGAATGTCATTGTCCGTCGCTGAAGGCAACCGATCCCGTCAACCGCACCACTCGCCCAGCGCTGCCCGTGACCAGGCTGTGATCGAATGCAAGAATGTAGGGGCAGGGTGTCTGCAGGAGGCTGGTCGTAGTCCGGTGCCCGTCTACGCCGGGTTCATGCCGTCTGCCCGGACGGGACGAACTTGAGTGCGCTGAACGCAATCAAAGGGCACGGCTGAAACGTGCCTGCAGCGTGACTTCGCGAACCCCGTTACGACCCTCACGTCAGCATCGCGGGCCCGGTTGGATCGCCCGCGCCCTGTTCGCCCTCCGGGACCGCCCCTGATCTCATCATTCCGAAAGTAACTTCGCGCGAATTCTTTCCCGATGCGGGCTGGAGCCCGCTCTCACCATCTGCATTCCACCCAGTATTCATGCGGCTTTGCGCCCTCCCAGTACCCATCTTTCAATCCCCGCTTCGCGCCGCCTGGTGACCATCGGACGTGCACATTCGTTCCTTGCCTCCAAAATTGGGAACTGCCAACATGCGAATTGAAATCTCGCGGAGGGTTTTCCAGTGAAACGTACACGCATTCTCGTCACTCTTCTCGCTACCCTTGCGTTGCTGTCGAGCAGCTGCGGCAGCGGGGATAAGATCGCTTCCGTTTCCATTACGGCCGGCGGCCAGACCGGTACGGTGAACCTCTATGGCCTCGGCGGCACAATGCAACTCCAGGTGATGGCCAACTACACCAGCGGCAAGTCGATTGACGAAACCAATTTCGCCACCTACATGATTACGCCCGAGGGCTACCAGTGGGACCAGAAAACCCTTCTGCCCACGCCTCCGTACGGAGTTCAGCTCAATAACACGGGAATGATCACGGCCACCGCAGATCAAAACGGCAACGGGGTTTGCACCTGGTATAACGCAAATACGACAAGCACCCAGCTTAGTTCGCCCTCCTGGTTCTTCACGGGAGACTACACGATCGTCGCTACGTACCGGGGTTTCACCTCGAATCCCATCTATATCCCGGTTGCATCTGGCGCGAGCGGCCAGAGCGGACAAGAGGGCATCTGCGGCCCGTCGGCAAAGTAGCCTTAGGCATAGACGAATTCCTAAACCTCTTCTGATTCGCAGTGCAGCCCACTCCGCGGGGCTGCACTACTTTTTGGCCGCTTTTCGCCGTGGCGTGTATTCGCCAGTCCTTGGCCTGGGTCGGATCGTAGTTTCAACTTCTAGAGGTTATCCAGCCTGGTTGAGATCCTGCGACCGAGCCGATGGCCGATCGAACCGCGCTTCAGCGCGCATGGGCAACGCTCCAAGAAGAGTCGGGGGGCAGTCGCGGTGCATCCCAGCGTCTCCATGCCCGCCGCTCACGTAAGGATCTGGGACGCCTTCGCTCCGGGACCCAGCCCTGCCGTCTGTTTCCGCTCGTCCTGCACTTTAGCTGGTTGGCCAGTTCGCAAGCCGCGCTTTGCCAGCCCCATGCTCACCAGCAATGCCGGAAGCTCGCAACCCAGAGTGACCTCAGTTTCGCCCACGGTGACATGCGGCGACGGTCCGCACCAATGCTAGCGGCGCGGTCCGAGCATTGGCGTTAGATCCCTTTGTTGCCGCTCGAAGGAGTGAAATGCAGAGTGAAGGAATAGCCCGGAAGGCTAACCGGAACGGTGTAGTCCGCCCCAACATAAACGGCCAGCGCTCCCGGCGTGCCAATGTGCTGTACCGTCACCTGTTGAGGAGTCAGCGGAATGTCACGTTCCTGCGCCTTTTTCAGCACGGCGTCCACCAGATCCTGATCTGACTGGTGGAGGTTAGACGTCCCCATCATCGCGACATTCCGCAGGTCGTCCTGGAACGAATAGTTGTTCAGTTCCGGCGGAACGATCTGAAAGCCGGCGTAGACGACGAAAACGATGGCGAAAATCCCGGCGATGGCTTTAATTGTTCCCATGTCCCACAATCCGCCGCCCGAGGCTGAATCCACCAAGGCGGGAACGAAACTTATCCCGTCCGCCCGAGCAAGCCCTGAAAATATTCGACTATCGCCGAGATCGTAACATCGCGCACTTCCCCAGTCGAGCGCAGAACGACTTCCACGGTACCTTCGGTAACTTTCTTTCCCACAGTGATTCTAAAGGGGATACCGACCAAATCCGCATCCTTGAACTTGACCCCTGGCCGCTCGTCCCGGTCATCGAGGATCACATCGAACCCCGCCGTCTCCAGCCGCCTGGCCACGTCTTCCGACGCCGACTTCACCGCCGGGTCCTTTGTGTTGACTGGCGACACCACCACCTCGAACGGCGCAATCGGCGCCGGCAGCCAGAAGCCGTCCTCGTCATTTCCCTGCTCGACTGCCGCGGTCAGAATTCGCTCAATGCCAATCCCGTAACTGCCCATGATCGGCGTGACTTCCTTGCCGTTCTTGTCGAGTACGCGCGCGCCCATGGACTCCGAGTAGCGGTAACCCAGCTTGAAGATGTGGCCGATTTCGACTGCCGTATCAATGCGCAGCGGCTTGCCGCAATTCGGGCAACGGCTTGCCGCAATTCGGGCAAGCCTCTCCCGCCGTCACATTGCGGATATCCGCGGCGATGGTGAACTGGAAATCTTTCCCCGGCGTTACGTTCTTGAAGTGATAGTCCAGCCGGTTGGCGCCGCAGATCATGTTGCTGCGCCCTACCAGCGCAGAGTCCAACACAACATTGAGGTTGCGCGGATCGTCGATGACAGCGGCAAGCTGGGAATGTTCCTTCTTGACCGCGTCTTTGCCCGAATCCAGCCATAGCCCAAGCAGATCCTTCGACCGGACAACCAAACCAACCGGACCGATAAAACCCGCTGGCCCCTGAAAGTAACGTTCCAGTTCGTCCGCTTGCATGGGCCGCAGTTCACTAGCCCGCACCAGCCCAAGCAACTTGGTCTCGCTTACCGTGTGGTCACCGCGCAGAAACGCCACCACCGGCTGCTCCAGCTTCTTCGCGCCGTCTTCACTGGTTTTCAAGGCCATGTAGGCAACAGCCTTGATGTCCTGCTGGGGAGAAACCTTCAGGAATTCGGCCACATCGGCGATCGCGCCCTTGCCCGGCGTGTGCACCAGCAGCGGCTTGCCGTCACCTTCCGGCTTCAGATCTTCGACCGCGTCCAGCTTTGACGTCGCCTTCTCCAGGTTCGCCGCGTACTGGCATGCGTCGCAGCTGACAATCTGATCTTCGCCCGCCGGAGTCCTCACCATGAACTCGTGCGATTCTTTCCCGCCCATCGCTCCTGAATCCGCCTCGACCACCATGTACTTCAATCCGCAGCGGTCGAAAATTCGGCAGTAGGCGTCGTAGTGCTTGCGGTACGACAGGTCAAGCCCCGTGGCATCCATGTCGAACGAATACGAATCCTTCATGATGAATTGCCGCACCCGCAGCAGCCCAGATTTGGGCCGCGGCTCATCGCGAAACTTGGGCGCAATCTGGTACCAGATTTGCGGCAGCTGCTTGTAACTGCGCAGCTCTTTCAAGGCAATGGAAGTCATGACTTCTTCTTCGGTAAAGCCCAGGCACATGTCTGCGCCCTTACGGTCTTTCAGGCGAAACATGTTTTCGCCCATTACGGCCCAGCGCCCGCTCGCCTCCCAGACTTCCCGCGGATGCAGTGCCGGCAAATAAAACTCCTGCCCGATCTTGTCCATCTCCTGGCGCACGATAACCATGATCTTGTTGAACGACCGGTTGCCGAGGAAGAGGTAGGAGTAGATTCCGGCCGCCAGTTGCCGGATGTAGCCTGCCCGTACCAGAAACTTATGGCTGGCTACTTCCGCATCCGCCGGCGCCTCGCGCAATGTGGGAATGAACAGTTCTGACCAACGATGCATAGATAGTTGTGAGTCCTAAGTCCAGAGTCGCGAACAGCGAGTACCGAGCTACGCGCAGCTCTCGAATTCACAAGGGAATTGCTTATTGTAAACGATTGGTTGGCGACGACCTCATGTGGGGATGTCTGCCCTTCTGGTCCTTCGTGGTCCTTATGGGTCCAAGTCTCAAACCCGGACAGGCAGTGGGGCGCTCGCCACTGAGGACTCGGGACTAGCGACTAAGCCGCCAACCGCTTCAGAATCTCTTTCCCCAGCTTCTGCGCCTCGCCGAAAAACTTCTGATACTCCACGAACAGCCGGTTCAGTTCCAGCGACTTATCTGCTGACAGCCGCTTGCGCAGAATCATGTCGCGCACGTGTACCGGATTCGGCAGCGTCGCATCTTCCGTCAATTCTTCCAGCGCCGTTTTGGGATCGTAGTGATACATATAAACCCTCGATTGAGTAATTGGGTAATTTGGTGATTGTGTAATTGAAAACTGGACGCTCGCAGCTTTGCTTTTCAAATTACAAAATTACCCGATTACGCAATTACTCAATTCACATCATTTCGGTGCCCCACAGATCGTGCAGGTGCACGATCCCTTCCAGCTTCCCGCCGCCATCCACCACCATCAGCGCGGTGATCTTCTTTTCTTCCATCAGCGCCAGAGCGGTCGCCGCAAACTCCCCGGCGCCGATCGTCTTCGGATCGCGCGTCATCGCCTCACCCGCCGCCAGGTCCAGCCCATCTTTCCCGCGCTTTTCCAGCAACCGGCGCAAATCGCCGTCACTGATGATCCCCACCAGCCTCTCGCCCTCCACCACCGCGGTCACGCCCAGTTTCTTGCGCGACATTTCATAGATCACATCGGGCATCTTGGTCTGCGGAGTCACCCTCGGCAGTGCGTCCCCCGTGTGCATCAACGACTCTACCCGCGCCAGTCTCTTTCCCAGCTTTCCGCCGGGATGCAGATTGGCAAAATCTTCTTCTTTGAATCCGCGCCGCTCGCTCAACGTGACCGCCAAGGCGTCGCCCAATGCCAGCATCGTGGTGGTGGAAGCCGTCGGCGCCAACCCCAGCGAGCAGGCCTCTTGCGCTACGGAACAATCGAGTGCCACATCCGCGGCTGCTGCCAGCGTGGAGACCTGTGTGGAACTTGCTGGTGTGGAGCGGGCACTCCTGCCCGCTGCCTTTGACTTGGGCTTTGAGTCCCCCACACCACGCGCGGGCGGGAGCGCCCGCGCCACACTTGCAGCGCAGATCTCATCCCCGGTCATCGCGATCAGCGGCACCTGCAGCCGTTTGATCGTCGCCAGCAACTGCAGAATTTCCTCGGTCTCTCCGCTGGCCGAGAGCGCCAGCACCACGTCTCCCTGCACCACCATGCCCAGATCGCCGTGCAGCGCCTCCACCGGATGCAGATATAGCGCCGGCGTTCCCGTTGAACTCAGCGTTGCCGCGATCTTGCGCGCGATCAGGCCGCTCTTCCCCATGCCCGTGACCACCACGCGCCCGGCGCAGCAGAACATCAAGTCGACGGCCCGCTGAAACGGTGCCGCCATCGGCCCGCTAATGCGATCGGCCAACGCCCGCAGCGCCGCTGCCTCGATACGCACTACGTTTTCGCCGGTATGTTTCATTTCGTCAAGATCAGGCAAGAGGATGTTAGCACGCACCACGACACGCCCGCGCCGCCTCCGGCGACCGTCCTTCCCGACTCAGAAGTGGTCTTCTCCCCGGAGCCTTGGCCGATTCTGTCCGAGCACGGCCAGTCCACGCGCCTGGATCAGACGATCCCACGGCCCCGCCTGCCAGTTATCGCGTGGCTTCGCGGCATACCTCCACGGCGGCAGAGGCAGCATCAGATTCCGCGACATCGCGTGCAAATATGGCTCATACATCAAACGCAGTTTCGCCAGCTTCTCGCGTGCCGCTTCATCATTTCTCAGCCGCAGTCCAGCCGCCGCCAGCGATCCCTGCAGCCGATCCAACTCCGCCGCCGGCAAGCGGTCGACCGCAGCCGTCTCGTACCGCGCTTTCACCACCTGGGCCAGATCCACGGCCGCATGCCGCGCCATGGCAAACGTCAGCTTCGCCTGTTCCGGCTGCACTCCTTCAATTCCGACCATCAGCAGCGACGTCACGTCCAACATCGTCGTCAGCGCACCCAGCCACGACTGATTGCTGTGTTGCGAGCGAAAGAAAGTCAGCGCCGGATACGAAATCTGGCTCTCCAGCAACTCGGCCGCCCACCGTTCCCAGTCCCGCAGCACTTGGTCCAGGACCCTCTGGTCCATTCCCGAGTTTCCCTGCGTGCGGGCGAGCCGCACCAGCAGTTCTTCCGCGGTCGGAGGCGATCCCGCCCGCGCGTCCAGCATCGAAATCTGAATCTCGCGCCGCGAAAACGACGAATACACCACCGGTATGTAGCCGATCACCACGCCTAGAAAGGCAAAGCCCATCCCGGCTTCGATCACCGAGAGCGCCCGCGCCGCACCGGACGTCGGCACGATATCGCCATAGCCTAGGGTGAAAAAAGTTTCTCCGCTGTGATAGAGGATGCGGCCAAACGTCATGGGCTCTCCGCTGAGTTGCTCGTGCCCGCCGATGCCGTACTGCACCAGAGCAAAACCAGAGATCAGCCCGGTCGCCCAGAAACCGAGGAGCAGAAACAGCGAGAGCGGCCCGAAATACCCCAGAAAATTCTGCTGCCGCGCAGCTGTCTTGATATGTTCTGCGATCCTGCGCCACGGAATCCACGTCTGCCGGTAGAACCACGCCGTGATCTGAAAGTGACGCGTCACCCGCCGCGGCAGCACGACGGTTTCAAACGCGTCGCGCAGCACCGCCCAGATGATGACGAACCCGGAAATCGCCGCCAGAATATGGCCGTGCCAGATCATAAACGCCGGACCCCCAACCTCTGCCGTCAGACCTCAGACTAGAGTTTCAGGAAGTGCAATATGGATGCGGTGGGAAGGTTAACAGATTCTCCTGCTACAAGTGCGGGCGTGACGAGATACCGACGCCCAGTCGAAGGTCCGAGGTCTGCAGTTCGACCTCTACTGCGGCTTCGTGGCCGGTGTCGGCTGCGCGGGCGGGGTCTGATTCTGCGGCTGCCCCGCCGACGGCTTCGCCGCCGTCGTAGTCGCGGGAGTTGTCGTGGTCGCGGGCTTCGTCGTCGCGGGCTTGGTCACTGGCTTCTTCTTCACTGCCGGCTTCTTCGGCGGCTCGTTTTCATCCACCACTACAGTCTTCTTCGGCGGCGTGGCGGGAACTGCCGCCTGCGCCGTCTTCAGATCGGCACGCAGCCGCACAATCTCAGCTTCCTTCGCCGTCGACAGATTCTCTATCCGCTGCGCCATCTGTTTGCGCGTGTCCTCAAACCCGGTCAGGTCGTTCGCCAGCGTCTGATAGTCATCTTTCGACCCGAACGCCCCGGCCGACTCGACCACGCTGCCCAGCACGTCGTAAAGCGCGTCCAGATTGCGGTACAGCTTGAAGGTGGCCGGCAGATCCTCCGGCGCCGCGCGCAGCCCGGCCATGATCTCGGGCAGCGCTCCTTCCAGATTCCGCTGAATGGAATCCACGTTGGCCAGTGTCTGCTTCTTGTCGGAGTTGTTCGTTTTCCAGCGCTCGATGCGCAGCTTGACCAGATCCGCCTGCGTGTTTTTCGAGGTCGTCTCCAGTCGTGCCAGCATTCCGTTCAATTCCGTCAACGACGCGTAGGAAACAGGCGTGGCCGACGGCGCCTGTCCCTGGACGGAGTAGCGCTGGTTTTCAGAGGCCGGGACCGGGGTGTCCTGCGTCTGGCCCCAGCCTGCCGCCGTCCACAACAGAAGAGATAACCCGAGCGAGAGAGTTGACTTGCGTTTCATTTTCCAGGGCGATCAAATTGCCGAGCAACAGCATACTACAACCCTACAACCGAGATCAGGCGTCTTACCATTCGACTCTTCGTTCCACCCGGACGATAATTGGACGAGAAGATTATGTCCCCGCAGCCGCAAACACCCTCGCGATCCGTGTTCTCCCTGCTTGCGCTCGTGGCCGTCACGCTGCTCGTCGCCCTGATGGCGCTGCCCCGGTTCTCCTTCGCCCAGGAGCCATCACGCCGGCTCATCCTCAAAGACGGTTCCTATCAACTCGTCACCCACTATGAAGTCAAGAGCGATCGCGTTCGCTATTTCAGCGCGGAGCGCGAGGAGTGGGAAGAGCTTCCCGCTTCGCTGGTGGACTGGCCTGCTACCGACAAGTACGAAAAAGACCGCGCCGCCGCTGGAGCCTCCGCACCTGAAGCCGTGCAGTTCGACAAAGATCTGGACCACGAGCGCGAACTCGAGGAGGCCGCTCAGCCCCAGGTCGCCCCCGGACTCCGCCTGCCAGAAGACTCAGGAGTGTTTCTCCTCGACACGTTTCAGAACGAGCCGCAGTTAGTCGAGGTTCAGCAAACCTCCGGCGATGTCAACCGCAGCACCAAGGGCAACATTCTCTACGGCGCCATCAACCCGATCGCGGGCCTCAAACAAGCCATCGAACTTGAGGGTGCGCACGCCAAAGTGCAGTCTCACGTGGACGTTCCATCGCTTTACATCAATGTAGAACCAATCCCCGGCCAGCCGGATCAGGCCAATCCATCCGGCCCGTCCCCAGGTGCCGCCCAGCCCCAACAGCCGCAGCAACCCGAGCAACCGCTGGTGCCCTTCGACCGCTTCCGCATCATCCGTGCCGAAGTCAAAGGCAACAAGCGCATTCTCGGCGATGTGAAGCGCGCCGTCACCGGCAAGATCACGCAACAAGAGCATTTCGTTCCCACCACCATCACTGGCATCACCGGAGGCTGGCTCAAACTCACGCCCACCTCCAGTCTCGCGCCCGGGGAATACGCCCTGGTTGAAATGGTGGGCAAGGAAGGAATGAATCTTGACGTTTGGGATTTCGGTGTGAACCCCAAGGCCCCGGCCAATGCCAATCCATGGAAGCCGGAAGTGAAAAACCCGCCGGCGCCAGCCGACAAGAGGGATAACTAGGAAGGACGCGAGTCCGAGGCCTTGGGTCTGAGGTCCGAGGTCCGAGGTCCGCTACTTCAACACTCCCCGCTGTGCGATCCCGATATTGTCGCGGGTCGTGTTCTTCACCATGTACATCATCCCGTCGGCCTGCCGGATCACATCGTGCGCCGTACGGGCGTCATGCGGGAACGTTGCTAGGCCGATCGAAGCGCGAATGTTCAGATTCAATCCTTCGGCGCGGCAGAAACTGCTGGCTCGCAGCGCGTCGCGCAACCGCTTGGCCACGACCAGCGCCTGATCCTTCCCCGTCTGCGGCAGCAGTACCACAAACTCGTCGCCGCCGTAGCGAAAGGCAAAGTCAATCAGCCGCAGCTGCGCTTTGATCAAATATCCGATTTCCTCCAGCAGCTTGCTTCCAATCAAATGCCCGTAGGTATCGTTCACTGTCTTGAAGTGATCCAGGTCGATGAACAGGACGCTGAACTCATAGCCAAAGCGCGACGACCGGTAAACCTCCGTCTCAAGCGTCTTGTAGAGATGCCGGGCGTTGTACAGCCCGGTGCAATCGTCGGTGATCGTCAGTTCCTGAATCTTCTCCACCCAGCGCGCATTCTCGATGGCGATGGCCGCGTAGTCGCTCAGGGATTGCAGGAAAAACAGCTCTGCCTCGCTGAACTGCGACATGTCCACGTTGACCAGTTGGATCACTCCCAGCACGCGCAGCTTGGAGCGCAGCGGCATGCAGATCACCGAGTGCGTTTCCCACTTGGTCGATTCGTCAATGCGACGCGCGAAGCGCGGGTCCGCATCCACATCCGGCACAATCAGCTGCTCGCCATGTTTCGCCGCCCAGCCGGCGATTCCCTCGCCCATTTTCAGCCGGACATTCTTCAGCGCCTCCGCCGCCTGCCCCACGGCAATAGCGAAGTAAAGTTCGTCATGCTCCTCGTCCACCATCAGCAGCGACCACGTGTCCGGACGGAAATATTCCGCCATCTTTTCCATGATGGTCTGCAGAATGGAATCGAGATCCAGCGACGACGTGAGCGCCTTGGCTACATCGTGAAAAATCTTCAGTTCCTGGTTTTGGCGCGTCAATTGAGTGCCGGCCTCAGGCATGCGAATTCCGTTGTCCCTCGCTGGTCGGATAGTAGTTCAAAAAATTATATTCATCACTTTAGTGCAGGGGCAATGACCGTTGGTAACACGAACCCGTAACGCCAACGGGATCAATCGCTTGGCTCAGCTGTAGCAACTCGTCGGTACATCATTTTCCGGGTTGGCGTAGTCTTAATCAATCATGCATACGAAAGGACTTAGGAGGCTCGCCCTCCGGTTGATCTTCCTCGCCGGTGCCGCATCCCTGGCCTTCCCGCAAACCGCCGGTACCCCGCCAGGCGACGCCCATGCGGTTCCAGTGATCGATGGCGGCATCGGTCCCTGCTCCGCCGACTTCACCATCCACGATTCGGCTGGCGCTCCCGTCTACGCTGCCAAAGTGAAGGTCCACATCGCCTATGGCTTCATGAACGTCCGCAAGCTCGACCTCGAACTCGGCACCAACGTTGACGGCAAGGCCCGTTTCATCGGCCTTCCCGATCACATCAAGCACGGCCTTTACTTTCAGGCCAGCGAAGGCGACCGCGCCGGCGAAGCCTTCGACGATCCCGCTAACACCTGCAAAGCCCAGTTCAGCATCACGCTACTGAAGAAGACACAGTAGCCCCAGGCAAACGAGCCGGGTGCCCCATGTCTCGCCGTCTTTGCGAGGCGTGGGAATTTCCGCGCCAGCGAAGTCTGCCCGCTGGTTACTTCCCGGCTCGCACTGACGATTGTGGCGCCTTCGCCCGCGTTGTCCTATGATGATTCCGTAATCGCGAGCGAAGGCCACTTCGCCGCGGCGGAGTCCTGGTGGGCGAGTTCGGCAACAAATTCCGCAAAGAGCGCGAAAAGAAGGGCATCTCGCTCGAGGATGTCTCCAACGCCACCAAGATCAGCTCCCGCATGCTGCTGGCCATCGAAGACGAACAATTCGACCGGCTGCCGGGCGGCGTCTTCAACAAGGGTTTCATCCGCGCCTACGCCAAGCACATCGGATTAGACGAGGACCAGGCCGTCGCCGATTACCTCGTCTGCCTCCGCCAGTCGCAGCTCGATTCCCAGGAGGTGTGGGACCCGCAAGCCGGCGCTGTCCCGCCGTCCGGGGCCGAGGAATTGCCCGAACTCCATCTGCCTCGCGCCGAACACGTCAGTTCTCCACGCCGCGATTACCCCGAACGCGGTGAGCGCATCGTTCCCTGGAGAATTCTGGCTCTCGCGATTCTGGTCATCGTTCTGGCAGCTCTTTTGTGGCACCGCCACTCCCGCAGCACGCGCACCGAGGCCGCCGCGACCGCGCCCATGACCTCCGCCGGGCAGCCCGCGCCCCAATTGTTGAATCCACCTGCTCGGACCACAATCGCAGCTGTCCCCGCTCTGCACACCGCTTCTGCGCCAGCTTCAGCACGGCCGTCAAGTGTGAGCGCTGTACCGTCGGCCCATCCTGCCAATCCGGCGAAGCCGCCCAGCACTGGCGAACCTAATACCAGCAACGCAGAGAACAGTGAACTTGCGACCCAAGCGGAGCAGACGGTGAATTCGGCGGCGAACGTTGAGCCGTCCGCCGCGGCCGCGCCCTTGAACCTGGTGATCCGGGCTTCGGAGAATTCCTGGATCTCCGTAACCGCCGACGGCCGCTCCGTTATTCACGAATTGCTGATCGCCCCTGCCCATACCTCGATCCGTGCCTCTCGCGAAATCGTGGTGAAAATCGGCAACGCCGCCGGCGTGAGCTTCGTCTGGAACGGACAGGAACTCCCCGCCCAGGGCGCCGAAGCCGAAGTCCAAACTCTGGTTTTCGATGTCTCCGGCATGCGTGCCGTCCCGCCCAGTCTGGTGCCGGCTCAAAATCAGTAGCATGTGTCCGACAGGTGCCTCACAGCCCGCCCTCAGCGAGGTCGAAGGGACTCGCCGTCTTTGTGAGACGTGGGAGAGAAACACGGCTCAGATCCACTCCAACCTCCCTTTTCCCCCGTCCACCTGCGCATTCCCGCTATTGGATTCATCCTCAAGCATTTAAGGCCAAACCCATTGCGCACGTGGATGTCGTCTGATAGCCTGTCTTGAGGGTTTTCCCCTCGCAGCAGCCGCCTCGTCGCGGCCGCGTGGATTTTCCCTGGTTTCCCTAGCTCTGGAGTCCGGAGTTTTTCACATCGAGCGTGCACAAATCTTCAAGGAGACACCCAACTTGGCAGCCAAGAATCGTTATTTATTCACCTCTGAATCGGTAACCGAAGGCCACCCCGACAAAATGGCCGACCAGATTTCCGATGCTATCCTCGACGCCTGCCTCACAGACGACGCCTCCAGCCGCGTTGCCTGCGAAACTCTTACCGCCACCGGCCTGGTCGTCATTGCCGGCGAAATCACCACCAAGGCCTACGTCGATTTCCAGACAGTGGTCCGGGGCACCATCGCCTCCATAGGCTACGACAACGCCCTCTACGGCTTCGACGCCAACACCTGCGCTGTCATCTCCAGCATCAACAAGCAATCCGGCGACATCGCCATGGGCGTCGATATCGGCGGTGCCGGCGACCAGGGAATGATGTTTGGCTACGCCGTGAATGAGAACGTGGATCTGATGCCGACTCCCATCTCACTGGCGCACAAGCTGACCCAGCAACTTTCCTTGGTGCGCAAGAACGGAACGCTTCCCTTCCTTCGCCCCGACGGCAAATCCCAGGTCACAGTCGAATACGATGCGAACGGCAAAGTTCAGCGCGTGGACGCGGTCGTGATCTCCTCCCAGCACTCCGAGACGATCAGCAACGACGAACTGCGCGCCGGGATTCTGAAGCACGTCATCCAGGCGGTGATCCCGGCTCATCTGCTTGACGAATACACGCACTATCACATCAATCCCACGGGACGCTTCGTGATCGGTGGGCCCATGGGCGACACCGGCCTCACCGGCCGCAAGATCATCGTGGACACGTACGGCGGCATGGGGCGTCACGGCGGCGGCGCTTTCAGCGGAAAAGATCCAACCAAGGTGGACCGCTCAGCCGCCTACATGGCCCGCCACATCGCGAAGAATGTGGTCGCCGGAGGCCTGGCTGACCGCTGCGAAGTGCAACTGGCTTATGCCATCGGCGTAGCCGATCCCGTCAGCGTGCTGGTCGAGACCTTTGGCACGGAGAAGGTCGATCCGGCCGTTATTCCGGAACTGATTCGCGCCCACTTCAAACTGACGCCGCGCGGCATCATCGAGTCGCTGAACCTGCGCCGCCCGATCTATCGCAAGACCGCGGCCTATGGTCACTTCGGCCGCAGCGACCCCGACTTCACCTGGGAAGCAACCGACAAAGCCGCCAAACTGGCCAGCGATGCCGGCTTGCGGGAGCCAGCAACACAAGTAGTTCGGAAATAGGGCTTTTTCGCGACCTTCGCGCATTCTTGGCGCCCTTTGCGGTTCAGGCTTTTGCGGAAAATGCAAGAACGAACCGCAAAGTTCGCGAAGAAATTCCGCGAAGGGGCTAAGAGCACCGAACCAAAGTGCCATTCCGGACGTGAAGCGGAAGTTCACGTCCAAAAGGGCAATTTCGATATTGTGACCGGTTCCCCAAATTCGCGTATTCTGCGAAAATGATTGTGGGGGCGTTCGCCGTTTACAGCTGATTAACCCGCGGTTTTTCTGCAGCTTCACAGCGCGCCACAGCAAAAGCGGGAAAGCAAGCAAAGAGGAGAAGAATGTCAACCGCAGCTATTAATTGCGACATCAAGAATTTTGAACTGGCCGATCTGGGCAAGAAGCGCATCGAGTGGGCCAACCAGTCCATGAAAGTGCTGCAGATCATCCGCAAAGAGTTCATCAAGAATCAGCCGCTGAAAGGCATCCGCATCTCGGCCTGCCTGCACATCACCGCCGAAACCGCCAATCTCGGCATCTGCCTGCGCGATGGCGGGGCCGAGGTCGTGCTCTGCGCCTCCAACCCTCTGTCTACGCAGGATGACGTGGCCGCCTCGCTCGTCCGCGATCACAGCATCCCCGTGTTCGCCATTAAAGGCGAGGACAACGATACTTACTACAACCACATCGTCGCCGCCATTGACCACAAGCCGCACATCACCATGGACGACGGAGCCGATCTGGTCACCATCCTGCACACCAAGCGCACCGACGCGCTCGAAGGCGTCATCGGCGGCACCGAAGAGACCACTACCGGCGTGATTCGCCTGCGTGCCATGGCCAAGGAAGGCGTGCTCAAGTTTCCCATCGTCGCCGTCAACGACGCCGACACCAAGCACCTGTTCGACAATCGCTACGGCACCGGACAGTCCACCATTGACGGCATCATCCGCGCCACCAACTTTCTGCTGGCTGGATCGAAGTTCGTCGTCGCCGGATACGGCTGGTGCGGCCGCGGACTGGCCAGCCGCGCCCGTGGATGCGGCGCCGAAGTCATCATCACAGAAGTCGATCCCACGAAGGCGCTGGAAGCGGTCATGGACGGTTTCCGGGTCATGTCGATGAACGAGGCCGCCAAGCTCGGCGATGTCTTCTGCACCGTCACCGGCAACAAAAGCGTGCTCACCAAAGATCATTTCGCGCTGATGAAAGACGGTGCGATCATTTCCAACTCCGGCCACTTCAACGTCGAGATCGACATCCCGGCGTTGGAATCGATGTCGTCGTCGAAACGGACCACACGCAACTTCGTCGACGAGTACTCACTGAAAGACGGACGCAAGATCAACCTGCTCGGTGAAGGCCGCCTCATCAATCTGGCCGCTGCCGAAGGCCATCCCGCCTCGGTGATGGACATGAGCTTCGCCGACCAGTCCCTCTCGGTCGACTACATGGTCAAGAACGCCAAGAAGCTCGAACCCAAGGTCTACAAAGTTCCCGACGAACTCGATAAGCGGGTGGCGCGCCTGAAGCTCGAGTCGATGAGCATCAAAATCGACAAGCTCACGCCGGAGCAGGAAGAGTATCTGGCGGGGTGGTCGGAAGGAACGTAAGCGCAGACCTCAGACCTCGGACGTCAGACCTCAGCACAACACATGGAGGGGCGGACGCCCTCGTCCGCCCAGCGGCCCGGAAGTTTCGGGCCGCTATTCTTTGTGTGGCGCGGGCACTCTTGCCCGCGGCTCTTGACCTTCCTGACATCCGACGTCTGACGACGCGAGGTCTGATGGCCGGGCTGCCCTTCAGCTTTTTGTCACGTGAGGGGGCGGGAGTTGGGGTGGCTGCTTTTCGGTGCTGGCGGCGTCGGCCATGCGTTTGGTTTTGCGCCAGACGTTGGCGACGGCAATCGTCCAGAACGGAACCAGGTCGACGCCGGGCACAAGTTTGGCGAGGAACGAGGGCAGAAATTCCCAGTGCCAGCCGAGCAGCCGCGTCATCGCAAGTGCAACCCCAACGTCGAGCAGGTCGTCGGCGGGAGAGAACGCGCCCTCGACAAACAGGGGGAAGACGGCCAGTTGGAGCGCGTCCGCGACGATAGCCACGAGCATCGCGGCTTTAAACGGCGGGCCGGGCGAAATGGTGATGGAGTCGTCGGGCATGGTCGTGCCAGTTCGTCCATTTCATTTTAGACTGACCCGTGAGGGTAAGTCCCTTCGGCGAGCTCCGGGCTCGCCACCCTTCGAAAATCGCGAAGAGTCAGGCATCCCAGCGTCGGGGGCGCTAGTAGCGGCCGGCCGCGACCCACTCGCGGACTTGGTCTTCGACCGAAAACCGCTCCGGCACCGGACGCAGAAACTTCGAGGCCAGGGAAAACGCCTGCACTTCCAGCGGCACGGTGAAGTGCGTGCGGGTCTTCAGGAAGCCGTGGACCCATAGTTCGGCGTAGCGCTCCAGGCCCAGAACTTCAATCTGGACCGAGTGCACCAGGGCGTGGAACAGGCCGCGCTCGCTGAGCGTTTCGTTGAACACGATCACGTCGAGAAACGAAAGCGACTCCATGTGGCTGATCTGGGGAAGCTTGTCGAAACCCATGGCCCGGGCCTTAGCGTAGAAGTCGGGGACCGGAACCCGCGCGCCATGAAGTTCCGCGATGCGGATGTGGTCGAGCAGGGCAGCGGAAAAATACGGCGAGAGCATTTCCACTTGCTGGCGGCTGAGCGGGCTTGCCAAGGGACGGTACTGCTCGCGCTGCGCGCGCAGGCAGGAAGCGACCCATTCGACGCCCTGCGCGATCTGCTCCTGGGTTGGATGTGGAAGGACCTCGGCAGCGGGCGCGGCCTGGGGCATCTTGTTAACAATAGTCGAGTAGAACTCGTGCAGTGCGCTGGCAGCGTCGGCTGACTTGCGCAGAATGTCGGGTTGGCCAAAGCGAGCCAGATGTTCAGTGGAATAGCGCAGGCGAAGCTGGTAGGTGGCGCAATGCGCGCTCAGCAACTCCAGGTGGGCATCTCGAAGTTCGGCATTCAACTGAACCGGGGAGCCCCCGTCATTGACGGGATTGTGCGAAGACATCGTAAAGCAACTCCTGAACAACAAACTAAAGGAGGGGCCCGAGTACCGATTGTTCTATAGCATTATATAGACGTCGTAAACGTTATACCGGAACCCGTCGGGTTACTTCGGTAACCGGAAACGTCCGCGGTGGGCTGACGGAAAAGCCAGCGGCCGAAGCGGGCATCGTGTGCCGACCCAGCCGCCTTTCCTGACTTGAGTCCTGGGTAGATATAGGGGGAGGACTTATGGTTAAATATACGGCGTTATGTAAACGTCGTCAACATAATAGTGAGGGGCCATCCCCGGGAGGAAAGAGCAATGCCTCGACAGCCGGATCCTGATCTGGAAGAACGCATCCTGAAGGCCGCGCATAAGCTGTGGCACCGCGGAGGCGATAAGGCGCTCACTTTGCGTGCGGTGGCCCGGGCGGCAGGCACGAATACGCCCGCGGTTTACCGCCGCTTCAAAGACCGCCGGGACCTGGTGCGAGGTCTCATGGGGATGATCGTGGCCCGAATCGGCAAGATCTTTGAGGCCGGGGCAACCATAGAACAGATACTCGAGGCCTATGTTGACTTGGCGCTGGACGAGCCGCGCGAGTTTGAACTCTTTTACACGCACGCCCGCGAGATGGCCCCGCTGAAGCGCGCTGGCCAGGTCAAGCCGATCCGGGAATCGAGACCGAACTTCGCCCGGCTGGAAGAGACGCTGGCGAAACGCGTGGGAGGTTCGCCGGAGGATCACACGCGGCTGGCACTGGCCCTGTGGGCGACGACCCATGGGACGGCAGTAATATTGTTGTCGAGAGGGATTGAGGGACACGAGGAGGAGTTGCGGTCCGCGTGCCGTACGGCGGTGAAAACCATGCTCGACGGGGCGGCCAATTTCTCCGAAAAGAAGTGACCCCGCGACCGCCGTCCGAGTTCTCCCCTGATTAGAAGATTCTCATTTCTGCCCACCTCTGCGGTTACGCTCTTTCCCTTATTCTGCCGATAGAAAATCAGAAGAATGTCGAGTGACCAAACCCGTCCGCACAAGACGGCCGCGGACCGCGGAAGACACGATCGTCTAAGCGGAAAAACGCTGCGCATATGACCAAGATTCTCTTAGTCGAGGACAGCAAGTTTCTGAGGCTGGCGACGGAAAGAGCGCTGACCCGGGCTGGATACGACGTAATCACCGCCGCCGACGGTGAAGAGGCCCTGAAGAAAGCGCGGGAGAATCTCCCGAATCTGGTCCTGCTGGATCTGTTGCTGCCCAAAGTGACCGGGACCGACGTGCTGAAGGCGTTGAAAAAGGATCCGACGACCGCTGGGATCGCGGTGGTGGTGTTAACCGGCATGTCACAAAGAAATGAGGACTGGCTGCGGCGCGACGGCGCTTTCGGCTTCCTGGGCAAGTCGGAGCTGGCGCTGGACAAGGGTGCCGACGCCCTGCTGGCCGCCGTGGCCGACTTCGTCAGGCCACTGCAGCTGGAGGTTCCAGCCCGGGCCGCTCACGGCGGCTGATAACAGCTTCACTCACGAACCCGCGAATTTGCCTGCCACACGCTTTAAGCGGGGAGCTGGACAGCTCTACCAAGGCGACAGTGCCTACGAATCACTGCGCAATCGCGAGTAACCCTGCTTCGGTGACGGTTCGGCTCTTGACCTGGCCTGGCGGCTGGCACGGTTTTGTGCTCCCCTCCCGGTGTCCATCCCCTGATTTGCTGAAAATAAATCACTTATGGATGGGAACCCGGAAGGCCCCGCCGGAGTCTATGGTTGGTGAGGGTGTCGGTTCAGCTGTCAGGTTGGCAAGCCGGGCCAAGCATTGAATTTTGAGGGCGCGGCGGGGTGGAAAATCCTATAATCAAGGGGACGCCGGTATGGCGGGAGCAACCACCTTGGGTGATCTGGCAAGTGCGGTCGCAGCACGGACGCACGGAGAAGCAGCCGTCGTGGCCGAGCTGAAGGCCGGTTCGGAAGCGGCTTACGCCTGGCTGATTGGTGAGTTTCAGCAGCCGGTGTTTGGGCTGGTCTACCGCATCGTGAATGACCCGGCGGACGCGGCCGATACCACGCAGGACGTGTTCCTGAAAGTGTTCCGCGGCATGAAGCACTTTCACGGCGAGTCCAGCCTGAAGACCTGGATTTACCGCATCGCCCTGCACGAGGCGGCGAACCGGCGGCGCTGGTGGTTCCGGCACAAAGCGCGCGAAACTTCGATCGAGCCGTCGGAGCCCGAAGCTCCGAATGGCATGGATAGAACCATGCAGGCGGCGTTGACTGACCATGCCGACTCGCCCTTCGACAACGTGGCGCATCATGAGGTGCAGCAGCGGGTCGAACAAGAACTGCGCGGACTGCCGGAGCCGTATCGCACGACATTGATTCTGCGCGATCTGGAAGACATGTCGTACGAAGAGATTGCTGAAGTACTGGAGATTTCGCTGGGAACGGTAAAGTCCCGTCTTACACGCGGGCGAGAGCTCTTGCGGCAAAGGCTGACGCCGTATGTGCGCGAAGTGGGGAATGAACTGGGATTGGCCGCACCAGAACCAGAACTCAGTTTGGGGTCGCGGGTAACTGGGGGGGGGAGAAGGGTTGAGGTGATTTCATGAAGGGCACAGAGGAAATCAACGAACTGCGGTGCCCCCAGGCGAGGCGGTTCTTCTCGCCCTATCTGGATGGAGCAGTGACGGGCGCAGAGATGCTCGCACTCGAGGAGCACTGGAGGCATTGCGCCGCCTGCCGTGCCGGGTACCAGGAGTTGCGCCGGACCCAGCAGTTGCTGGCGAGTGTGCAGCGTCCGCAGGCTCCCGAGGATTTGGGATTGAGGTTACGCGTCGCCATTTCGCGCGAAGCCGCTGAGGCCCGCGCGCCGTTCCAGGGATTGCTGGTACGGCTGGAAAACAGTTTCCAGGCATTCATGGTGCCGGCGACGGCTGGTTTCCTGAGCGCGTTAGTAATTTTTGGCATCGCGATGGCCTACTTTGTTGCGCCCTCGTCGCTGCAGGCCAATAACGATGTGCCGCTGGTGATGGTGAATACCGCGCCCCAGTTGCAGCCCAGCGCGTTTGGCCTGACCCTGGACACGATCAACGCGGATTCGCTGGTGATCGAGGCTTACGTGGATGCTCACGGGCGGGTGCAGGATTACCGGATTCTCTCTGACACTGAAGAATCCAAAGAAGTGCTGTCGCAAGTCAAGCAGATGCTGATCTTAGCCACCTTCCGTCCGGCCTTGTCCATGGGACGCCCGACGCCCAGCCGCGCTGTGCTGTCGTTCTCGAAGATCAGCGTGAAGGGATAGGAGAGCAGCGGCCACCGTGACGCACTGAGAACGATGGTTTGTAGCCGAAGGGTACCGGTCGTCTAACTGCAGAATTACCAAACCCACACGGATTCGCAAAGCGCCGCGCACTAGCTGCGCCCGACTGACCGGCAAACCGCAAACCAATGTTGCAACTCGGGCGTTAGCGCTCATTGACCCTTCAATACGTGCGGAGGGTGATTCTGCAACAGCGATCCTCTTGAGCCACCGCCAACCCCATCGCTTTCATTGACTTGCCCGTTTTAGAGACGTAAGATTCGCAGCCAGTGACCGGCCAATCCATCTCGCACTATCGGATCATCGAGAAACTGGGCGGAGGCGGGATGGGCGTCGTTTATAAAGCGGAAGACACCCGGCTTCATCGTTTCGTCGCTCTCAAGTTTCTGCCCGACGAAGTGGCCCGCGATCCTCTGGCTCTGGCCCGTTTCCAGCGCGAAGCGCAGGCGGCTTCCGCCCTGAACCATCCCAACATCTGCACCATTCACGACATCGGTGAGGAGAACGGCAGGGCGTTCATCGCCATGGAGTTTCTGGACGGCGTCGTACTCAAGTACCGCATCGCCGGACGTCCCCTCGAACCCGACTTGCTCCTTTCACTTTCGATTGAGATCACCGATGCGCTGGATGCAGCTCACTCGGCCGGCATTATTCATCGGGACATCAAGCCGTCCAACATCTTCGTAACCAAACGCGGACACGCCAAAGTTCTCGACTTTGGGCTAGCGAAAAGGACCGATCCGGACATGTGGCGGGAGTCTGGCTCAGGCTCAGAGGACCCGACGATCACGTTGAAAGACCTGACTTCAAACACCATGGCCGTGGGCACGCTGAGCTATATGTCGCCCGAGCAGGTTGCGGGGAAACCCCTCGACGAACGCACCGACCTGTTTTCGTTTGGCGTGACTCTGTATGAGATGGCAACCGGTCGCCTGCCCTTTGACCGGAATACTGAAGGAGCGACCTACGGGGCCATTCTTTACGAGAGCGCGGAACTACCCAGTCATTCGAATCCTCTGGTATCCCCTCAGCTCGACGCGATTATCGTCAAGGCTCTCGAGAAAGATCCTTCTCTGCGCTATCAGCACGCCTCTGAGATTCGTGCCGACCTCCAACGGATGAAGCGCGACACCGAAAGCGGGCACATTTCGACGGCATCTTCGCGCGCGGTCCCGGTTCCGGCAGTGGCTCGCCGTGAGCGGAAGAAGCGCTGGCAGCTTGCGCTTCCGGTGCTGGTCACATTGCTGGTCATCTTTCTGATCGGGGGCGGCCTTTACCTTCGCCGGCATGCGGAGAGCAAACGCCTGAGTGAGAAAGACATCATTGTTCTCGCCGACTTTGCCAACAGCACCGGCGATCCGGTTTTTGATGACACGCTGAAAGGAGCGCTGGCCATTGAACTCGAGCAGTCGCCTTTTCTCAACGTGCTGCCCGTGCGTAAGGTGGAAGACACGCTCAAACTGATGGACCGCCCGCCCGGCGAGCGGCTGACCCGACAGGTGGCACGTGAAGTTTGTCTGCGCAGCGATAGCAAAGTGCTGATCGCCGGCTCTATCGCCAGCGTAGGGAACCACTATGTCATCGAACTGAAAGCGGTACACTGCCAGACCGGCGACACCCTGGCTGCGGCTTCAGCCCAAGCGGACAACCGCAACCGCGTGCTGCCAGCACTGGGCGAGGCCAGCGACCAACTGCGCGGCAGGCTGGGCGAGTCGCTCGCGTCCCTTGGGAAGTTCAACAAGCCGCTGGTCGAGGCAACCACTGCTTCGCTCGAGGCGCTGCAGGCTCTGACGCAGGCGCAAAAAATGGATGCCCAAAAGGGAGATGCTGCCGCGCTTCCTTACTACAAGCGCGCCATCAAACTGGACCCTAACTTCGCCATGGCGTACGCAGATTTGGGAGTGAGCTACGCCAACCTGGGACAGACCAGTCTGGCGATTGAGAATTACAAGAAGGCGTTTGATTTACGCGATCGGGTCAGCCAGCGCGAGCGCTTCTACATCGAAGCCATGTATTACAGCGATGTCACTGGCGAACTGGAAAGAGCCGATCAGGCATACCAGCAATGCATCGAGGCTTATCCGCGCGCCGCCACGCCCTACAACAACCTGGGCGTCAACTACACGCTGATGGGCCAGTATGACAAGGCTGCGGCCGCTTCCCGCGCCGCTCTTCAGCTCGCCCCGGACAACGAAGTACCCTATGGCAGCCTCATGTCCGACTACAACTCGCTGAACCGTCTTGACGAATCGCAGGGTGTTTTCGACGATGCCACGGCGAAAAAGATCGATGGCCCATACCTGCGTCAAGGCCGCTACCTGCTTGCTTTTCTTCAGGGCGACAACAACGCCATGGCGCAACAGCTGGCGTGGGCGGCGGGCAAGCCGAATGTGGAGGATTGGGCTTTCTCCTATCAATCCGACACGGAGGCATACTACGGCCGCTTCGACAAAGCGCGCTCCTTCTCCCAGCGGGCAGTGGACTCTGCCCGGCACGCCGATTCTGCAGAAACAGCCGCGGGGTGGAGACTTCAGGAAGCGCTAAGGGAAGCCGAGATCGGGAATGCCCGCAGTGCACGCAAAATGACGGCCGAGGCGCTGGCGCTCAGCACGGGACGAGATGTCGAGGCACTGGCGGCGCTGGCTTTCGCACGCGCCGGCGACCCGACCCACGCTCAAAAACTGGCAAACGAGCTCGACAAAGAATTCCCACTCAACACCATGCTGCAAAACTACTGGTTGCCGATCATCCGCGCAGCGATTGCGCTCGAACGGGGCAACGCACGCGATGCCATCGCCAACTTGCAAAACGCCTCGTCTTACGAGATGGGCAGTCCGGCGCAACTTCCATACGCCCCGATCTATCCTGCCTATCTGCGAGGTTTGGCGCACAGGAAAGCAGGAAACCCGCGACTGGCAGCCGCTGAGTTTCAGAAGATGCTCGACCACCACAGCATCATGGCGAACTCATTGCTGGGTCCGTTGGCTCAGTTGCAGTTGGCGCGTACCCAGGTGCTGAACGGCGATACGGCCGCTGGAAGGAAGTCATATCAGGACTTCCTTGGGCTTTGGAAAGATGCCGACCCCGCGGTCCCCATCCTGAAGGAAGCCAAGGCGGAATACGCGAAGCTGCAGTAGCAGCACGGGAATCTTCCAACCATGCCTGACCTGCTCCCACAGAAATTGTCACCTGACGTTGTCGCCAGGACAAGCAGCACACAACCCATTCAATAGCCGAACAAACGGGGAAGCGCCGTGGTCAGCGCAGGAATGTAAGTGATTAAGAGAACTCCCAGGGTTAACACCAGTACTACGGGCAAGACCGAATGCAGCACTTCCGGCACCGACTTCTTGAAGCGATACGATGACATCAAGAGATTCAGGCCAACGGGCGGAGTCAGATAACCCAATTCCATGTTTGCCAGGAAGATGATTCCGAGTCGCACGGGATCAATCCCGAATGCGGCTCCCAATGGAACCAGCAAGGGAACCTCAACTACGATTGCAGGATAGATTTCCATCAGGCAACCAACCACCAGAAGAAAAACATTTAAGAGAAGCAGGAACAGCAGGGGAGAGTGAATGGTATGCGTCGTCCACGCTACCGCCTGCGCTGGAACCTCAGCATCAACCAGGTAATTCGTGAAACCGAGCGACACTCCAAGAATAAGGAGCACGCCTCCAATCAGTAATCCGCACTCCGCCATGACTCGCGGCAGGTCGCGGAAGATGCGCAAATCGCGATGGATCACGGCCTCGACGACAAACGCGTAGAAGGCAGTGACCGCGGCCGCCTCAACCGGAGTGGCGAGCCCGCTGAACAGTGCGACCGAGGCCACAACCGGCATGGCCAGTTCCCACTTGGCATCCCACAACGCGATCTGGGCTTCTTTCGGTTCGAATCTTCGCACCGTGGTGTCGCTTGCCGACCCTCGCCGGATGCCCCAAATGGCCGTTGCCGCCATCATCACCACGGCCGGAACGATTCCACCAAGAAACATCTGCCCAATCGGAACTCTGGCCACGATGGCATAGACGATGAGAGGCAGGCACGGCGGAAGCAGCAATCCCAGGGATCCCGATCCTGTCAGGAGACCGAGCGAGTCCTTTTCCGAATAGCTGGCGCCGGTTAACACCGGCATCAGCAAGCCTCCGAGCGCAAGAATTGTGACGCCAGAGGCTCCCGTGAAAGATGTAAAAAGGGCGCAGACCAATACGGTCACGATCGCTGGCCCGCCGCGGAACTGTCCGAATAGCGCGTAGAAGACACGCACCAGTCGTTTCGGCGCGCCGCCTTCTGCCAGAAAATAGCCCGCCAGCGTGAACAACGGCAACGTCGGAAGAGACGGATTCGTCACCAAGGCGTATTGGGCGATGGGAATCGCCGCAATCGGTTGGTCCGCGCCCCAAAACAAAATCAACGCTGCTCCGCCCAGCGTCGCGAAAGCTGGCATGCCCAGAACCGACGCCAGGAGCAGAACAAACATCGCAATCGGAACCGAATGGTGGAACCCTCCCGGCCAGATTAATACGACTGCCACGAGCAAAGCTGCACCAAGAACAACCAATACTCGCGGGACCCACTTTTCCGACGTGTGGAGAAGAATCCGGATCGCGATAACCGCGAACCCCAGGGGGAGAACCCACTCGACCACCGATGCCGGGATGCCGTATGCCAAAATTCTTCCCGCCTCACGTTCGGTCTCGACAAATTGGTAGGACGCCAAACACAGAAATGCTGACACAGCGGCCGACACGCTGCTCGTGAAGATTCGCGAGGCACTCTTCGCGCGCCCCCGCAAGGCGGTTTCTCCGAGTGTCGAGAGCGAGAGCAACCTTCCTTCACGCGCCGCGATTGCTCCCCCCAGCATCCCAACCACAAGCACCATGTGCTGAACGACAGTGGTAGACGCAGGAATGCCCACTTGAAACGTGCGGCGCAGAAAGCTTTCCGCGAGCGGGATCAGGACCATGGCGAACAGCGCCACCGAGACCACGGCATTCTCCGCCGTTTTCAGCCGGGGTTTCACCCAAGCCGCGCCGGGGCCGGCTGCCCGGCTCCAGATAGCCAGCGGAAGTGGTAAGTCACTGGTCATTTTCTGGTTACTCCTTGCGTACCGCGATAGTCGTGGAGCACCTGCACAACTTCGTCAAACATGTCGGCGGGAACGATATTGCCGCGAATCTTCGAGTAGATCCCCTCCGAGAATCGCTGCCATTCCTCCTCAGCTTCCTGACTTACAGGGTGAACCTGAAGCCCACGCTTCTGCATGGCTTCGAGTGACTCCTGGGTTTCCTGGCGGCCGAGCAACTGGAACTCCTGACCGCAATCCGCAGCCGATTTCAGCATGGCCTCGCGCTCGGCTGGCTGAAGCGCATCCCAGCTCTTCTTGGTGACGATCAAACCGCCTACCAGCGGAAGCCAGTTCAACGCCAACATGTGGTGCGTAGAGAGGTAAAACTGGTTCGAAAGGGCGTGCAGGGGAATCGTCGGCACGGCGTCGATCATTCCTGTTTGCAAGCTGGTCAGCGCATCCGACCATTCCAGCAATACGGGATTGAATCCGGCCGACTTGTAGAGTTCCGATTGGCTGACATCGCCGGCGGTTACAAAGATCTTCATCTTCTTGAAATCTTGCGGCACTATCCCCGGCGCTCTGGAAAAAAGCCTTACCCACCCGGCATCCGCCCAGAAGAGGACGACGAATCCTTTCTCCGCCAGACGACGGTCGAGGTCCGGCGCCAACTTAGCCCGCACGTAGGCCGCCTCCTCGAGCGACCGGTACACTAATGGCATCTTCTGCAGGGCGCCCACCGAAGGATCAATCTCCGAGATTCCTGCCACGGTAAGGAGTGCGGCCTGGAGTTGGCCCACGCGCATTCGTCGGACAATTTCATCTTCGCCGCCCATGGTGCCGTCAGGGTAAATCGTCAGTTCAATGTCGCAGTTCGACGCTTGCTTCCACTTTGCCGCCAACTCTTGCAGGGCGTGATGATACGAAGTTCCAGAAGGAATCAACGTTGCAAGCCGAATCCGTCTGCTCGGTTTACACGGCGCCTGGGCCGAGATATTCGGAGCAAACCCGGCCGCTAAAAGCGCGGCTGCGAGAATCACTTTCCCTGACGTTTTACTTTTTCTGCGGTCCATCGAAATTCGCATACTGCACCTCAACGTTATTTCACGAATAACTCGTCCTCGCGGGAAAGCAGCCAGCGCGCGCGGCGCTGCATGATGAGGTTCGTGAGCCTCCACTCCGGCCGCGCGTCTGCGTCTACAGCCAGGGCCTTCTTCAGCAAGGACTCGAACTCCTCGCGGTCTTGTTTGCTCACCGAAACGGTGGTGGCCAGGGCCACATACGGTGCGGCGCTCTGGCCCGAGGTAAGCTCGACCGCGCGCTCGAAGTGTTTCCGGGACCTCAGGGCGAAGTCTCCGCTCGCGGTTCTGCGGACGGCTTCGTAGGAAATCAGGAAATTGTGGATGGCTCCGCAATCGTAATCAGGATTGAGTTCCAGAGCCCGGTCAATCAGCGCCTCGACAATGGGCTGATCGGCGATCATTTCCGGGTCGTCTTTGGAAACCGAGATGGCAGCACCCCAGGAGACCGCAGTCCAGTAGAGCAGAGGCACGTCTTTCAATCCCGTGTTGCGCACAGCCGCTTTGGCATTTTCGCGGAGCTCACGTTCAAAGCCCCGCTGTTTAATTTCCAGATCGCGCAGTCCATAGTTACGCGCCCGCAGGTAGAGATGTCGGGCACGCAGGCGCAAGTAATCAGCCTTTGCCAGATCTTGATCCTCGATCTCCTCGGCGGGCTGCTGGACATAGACAAAAGCGTACTGGGTAAAGCCGCTGGACGCTGCCAGCAGGAGTCCGCGGTGCTGCGGACTTTCTGCCAGAAGACTTTCCATCAGTTTGAGACTGAAGGGCAGGGCCTCTCCCACCAGATCAGGATCATCGTCGGAGGCGAAAGTTGTTCCGCCACTCGCGAGAGAATCGCCTAGCTTGTTGACCGCAATTTTTTTGATGGAGCATCCGCTTCCCCCAGCAACGAAGGCCAGCACCAGGACGAGCGATCCGGCGCCGAGGCCACGGCGTAAATTCATTGCCGGCCTCCAGCATGAGCGAAACTCACGGGTACGCGTGCTCACATCGCTTCCTCCATTTGCCTTCTTTGGTGCCCAACTGGCGCCCAACCGCGACCGGCGAAACTGCAAGCATCATCGGCTCCGTGAAAAGTTACTCACTTGAAACAGCGTGGCCGGCCCTCACGCGCGGGAACGTAAGCGTCGAATCTGGTCTGAATGCCGCCGGGTCTCCAGCGAACTTGCGGCAGAAAGCTTTCAGGTCTGCGGTCGACGCAGTGACGATATCCGAATCGTCTGGCACCGTCGCCAAAGTTAGGGACTTGGCTGCCAGCGACTTATTGAGCCATTCGGAATCGATGGGAGTGAGCGAGAACCCGTCGCTGGCGAAATCCACCCGGAATATCTGGTGCATCGCGATGCAGGTATCACAGACAGCATCCGGCGGCGCAACGACATCGAGAAAATAGTAGGTGTCGAGTCTCACGAGTCGAGCCTCGTAGTTCCTCTCCGGGTCGCTGCATCCTTCCTGCACCGGCCATTTCAAGTCGTAGACCCCGTCCCTGGATGTGATCGTCATCACCGCCTTGCAGTTGTCTTTGTCCCCTATTTCTGGCTCCGGCACGCTCCAGGATCCGGCCAGCCTTTGGTCAACTACGACATCGGGATCCGGCTTCGACATACCTTCTTCATACAAACCATGAATGGACTGAACCCAGCATCCAGAAAGCACGAGCAGCCCGGCGAGCGCCAGGGTGATTCCCGCATATTTCGCAATCGTGCCGGTTTGCATGAGCTTTTTCTCCTTTAGTCCCCGGGGTACTTTCCCTAAGCCACAGTCCCGGCATACTTTCCCTAAACCACGGCTCAACTTCTTGAAAGGCCGGGCCGCGTTCGTAAGCATCCCCACGCTACCCGGCGTCCTCCATTACGGCAAGCGACAAGGAGCGAAATCCTGGTTGCATAATGGGTTGTCGCACTTTGTCGCATGTTTCGTGGTTGACAAGACTTACTCTTTCGATTGGGCATCCCGTTTGCCGTGCTCGTTGATGTCACTGGACCGATGATCCTTGGAAGCATGCTGACCGCTGAGAGAGATCGCCATGTCGCGCAATGACAATTCGGCCTGCCACGACAGGGCGCACGCCGCAAAGAGAGCTGTAAGTCGCACGGTGATCTTAAGGAGTCCGAAGGACGGCGGGAGTGGTAGCCGGCTTCAACCCGATACGGTTCAAAAGGCGAGAGAACCGTGGATCGCCGCGCAGCGGGTCGGCCAGTGGTTCGCTGCCCAGGTAAACCAGGTATTCACAACGTTCGTCATAGGCTTTGTCGAGCCAGCGGAAAGCATCGTCCTTCCGATTCAGGCCGATATAGATCACGGCGAAATAGACCGCGGGCACGTATTTCCTGGTCGAGAGTTCTGTCATCGTGACCAGAGTCTTGTTGGCGTCGACCTTGTCGCCCGAGACGGCGTACTCGTGGCCCATGAGGGCGAGAATTGCGGGGTCATCGGGAGCAGCCGCGAGAATTTGCTGGAAAGCGCCGCGCGCCTGCTGGTGCATCCCCATTTGCTCGTAAGCCCGGCCGATGTTGACCAACGCGATGGCATACCGGGGATCGAGTTCGAGCGCCTTCTTATTCTGTTCGATGGTGACATCAAACCGCCTCGCGTGGTAATACGCTTCGCCCAGAGCTGAGTTCAGCAGCGGACTGATCGGATCCAGTTCGACCGCTTTTTTTCTCTCTACGATCGCCTCGTCCAGCTTGCCCATTGCAGTAAGGTAGTAGCCGTAAAACTGATGGGCCGTGGCATATCCGGGCCGCAATTGTAAGGCTCTTTCAAACTCCTTGCGCGCCTCGGGAAAATTCCGTTCGTAAACCAGCTGGGAATAGCCAAGCGGCACGTGCGCTTCGGCAAGCGTGCTGTCGAGTTCGAGGGCCTTCCTTGCCGCAGCCTCGGCTTGCGGGAACGCTTCTTGGGGCGTCAGCGTTGAGTATGGCGCCGACCCCAGCAACTCGTAGCAGTCGGCGAGGCCGGCATAGGATGGCGCGTAGGTCGGATCGATTGCAATGGAATGCCGGAACAGGGCGATGGCCTTTGCGAAGCCGTCTTCCGTGCGCTTGTTCCAGAAGTAGCGCCCTTCCAGGTACGCGAGATAGGCTTCGCGATTGACCTGACGGATCGTCGGCTGAACGCGGGGCAGCCTGTTCAGGACTCCGCTCGCAATGGCGCTGGCGACCTCACCCTGGATACGCAGCACGTCCTGCAAGTCGCGCTCGTAGGCCTCACCCCAGACTACGGTATGGTCGCTGACCTGGAACAGTTGGGCCGTAATCGCTACCCGCTGTCCGGAAACGCGCACACCGCCTTCGAGAACGTAGTTGGCATGGATGTTCTTGCCAATGCGATCGAGGTCACTCGAGGTATAAGCCGGGCTCAGGCGGATGACGCCCATTTCATCGGGATGAAGCTGCCCCAGCCTGGAGATCATTTCCTCGGTGAGCCCGTCAGCGACAAAGTCCTGGCCGGGATCGCCACTCATGTTCTTAAAGGGCCGGACGGCCAGAGTCACCTTGCCCGTAGGGGGCCAAATCCTGTCGTGAATCTGGGACCAGTAGACCCGGAGCGGTACTGCCGCTCCTAGAACAATGAGGAGAAGCAAGACGGCGAGGCGGCGGAGACGATCGGGCCGAGCCTTGTCACCTGTCTTGTCAGACAGATCCGCAGCGGGAGCTAAGTCCACAAGGTTCGAACTGGAGGAGTTGGCAAATGCGTCCGACTTGTCTTCCTCGTCGTCGAGCTTGCTCTGGCTTTCCTGCCACCAGGCGTCCAATTCCGATTTGTAAGCGAAGACAGTCCCCTGTTTGCCATGAGCCAGGCGGCGTACGGGCAAACCCGAACTTTTCTCCCAGCGCTGGACGGTCCGAACTTCTTTCTTGAGATAAGCCGCAATTTCCTTCCAAGAGTCGAGTCGGTCGCTAGTTCGTTCCGGTGCCGTTGATCGTGCCTGTGTGCCGTCTCCGCCCATCGTTCTTGGTCTCAAGAAACTACGCCGCGCAGTGGCCGAAAGAATACTCTGCTTGTCCGTGGTAGTCCAATCCCCGTTGGAAGGAGTCACAGAAACCTGGCCCATGGTTGCCCTCCGTCGTGACGAGTCACTGATCCCAGGCAAGGCGGGTGCGAATTCACGCGGTGAAATCATTTCGTGGCCGGGCGACAAAGCTCCGGCGAATGCACCCTTCCAAGAAACTGATAGCCATGCACGCTTGCTGCCTGCCGATAGGGTCTGCGATGTTGGGGATTATGTGCATTGACTTGGGTTAAATCAATGCTCTGACGCTCCTTTGGCGTGGCCAAGAAGTACTCTGCTAAGATTTTGAAAATAGACGGCCTTACGCTTTTCTCTACTCCGGAGCAGGGGGTTAGTTTCTTTCTTTTTTGGCATCGAGGGTGCTACACTCGGCGACGACTTTCGGGGAGGCTGTGGAAAACCGGCACGGGCAATGAGGAAGGGGGCGTCTCAGCAGCGTCGCATCAGCCGTCCAAAACTAGCCAAGCCCTCAGTATGCCTTCTCTCGGTAAGGAGTTCCTCACCAGCTGAAAAATATGGATGCGCATCTGGCCACGTCTGCCTCTCAAATTCGGTTTGGTGTTTTTGAGGTTAACCTCCAAACAGGAGAACTGCGTAGGAGGGGGCACAAGCTGCGACTGCAGGAGCAGCCCTTTCGGTTGTTGACCCTCTTGCTGGAAAAACCGAACGAAGTGGTTACCAGGGAGGAGATCCAGCACAAGATTTGGGGCGCTGATACCTTCGTGGATTTCGATCACGGCGTAAATCGCGCGATCAACAAACTACGTGAAGCTCTGGGGGATTCTGCCGACAATCCGCGTTTCATCGAAACCCTTTCCAGACGTGGTTACCGTTTCATCGCACCGGTACAGAGGGACCTGCAGCCGCCAAATAGCGGTAAGAAGATGCTTATTGTGTTGCCCTTCGCGAACATGAGTCTTGACGCAGAGCAAGATTATTTCTCTGACGGCTTAACAGAGGAGATGATCGCGCACTTGAGCCGGCTGAATCCCGAGCGCTTGGGTGTGATCGCCAGGACCTCGGCGATGCAGTTCAAGAAGACTTCGAAGAACATCAAGGCCATCGGGCAAGAGCTTGGTGTCCAGTTTGCCCTGGAGGGCAGCATCCGGCGTGCAGGGGATCGTGTAAGGATAACGGCACAGTTGATTCAGGTTAGCGATCAGACGCATCTCTGGGCTGAGAGCTATGACCGTGGGCTGAAAGATGTGCTGGCAATTCAAATCGAGGTCGCCCAGCAAATCGCCCGGTCTCTAGCGGTTGAGCTTGTCCCCGAACGGCAGGCACTGGTCGCACGCTCGATCACCAGCAATACGGAGGCCTACGAACTCTACCTTCGCGGGCGCCATTATTTGAATCAAAGAGTCGAACTGGGGTATTCGAAAGCGATTGATTATTTTAATCGGGCCATCGAAAAGGATCCGGCCTATGCTCCCGCCTATGCTGGTCTTGCCGATGCCTATAGCGTGATTGGATTCTACGGGGCAATCCCGTCCAAGACTGCCTTTGAAAAGGCCAAGACCGCGGCACGGACCGCGGTGCAATTGGATGACACATTGTCTGAGGCGCATACCTCTCTCGGCTATGCGACGCTCCAATACGACTGGGATTGGCTGGCTGCGGAAGCAGAACACAAGCGTGCCATCAACCTGAATCCGAACTGGTATGCCTATGACTGGTACGGATTCAACCTCGTGCAAGTTGGCCGGTTTTCCGAAGCTTTCGCTGCCCTGGAGTACGCCAGGCGGATCGATCCCTTGTCTTCAGTGATCGGATGCCACATGGGTTGGATGTTCTATTTTGCTCGCGCATATGACAAGTCAATCAGGCAACTGGAGAAAACTATCGAATTCGACCCGGGATTTCCCCTGGCGCGATATTACCTGGGAATAACGTATGCGCAAACGCACGATTTCGACCGGAGTATCGATCATCTGCAGAGCGCAGCGGGCCTCTCCGGAGTCCATCCTGGAGCACTATCGGCATTGGCCTATGCCCTCGGCGCTGCCGGCCGGCAGTCTGAGGGGCGAGAGGTTCTGGCAAGGCTAGTTGGTTTGCAACAACATCGTCACGTCTTGGCCTACTTCGTCGCCTTCGCCATGAGTTCACTATCGTCCAAGGACGAGACCCTCGAATGGCTGGAGAGAGCTTATGAAGAGCGTTCCGGCTGGCCTTTGTATCTCCACTTCGAGCCTGCATTTGATGGGTTGCGCTCCGACCCGTCGTTTGCAAGTTTGCTCAAGCGCATCGATCCTCTCAAGCCGCGCTTCAGTTTCCCGTTGCATTCTGAGTCTGCCGGATCACACTGCAAATGACACCCGGACGAGGAACTTGCCCCCTGGACCTTTCAACAGGTACGCCTTTCAGATAAGGTTTCAGGACAATCACAGAAGACTCGGGGCGCATTGTCATACAAATCGTCACAGCGTAGAGTGTAGGCTCTGTTTATCCCGCCGGCAAAAGGGGCAGCGTGTCCGTTCGAACTGCATACATGCGAAGCCGTAAACCGCGGATTTTGGTTGTGAATTGTTATTTTGACGATCTCCGCGAAAATATTCCCCGGGCAAGACAAATTCCCATGGCCATGGGCCCCGCATATTTGGCAGGGGTTTTCAATCGCAATTTCTGCAATGTGCGGCTTTACGACGAAGTCAGCAGCGGCTCTCTCGAAGATCCTCAACTCTTGGCATGGCCAGACATGCTCGTGTTCACCGGGCTTACCACGGGATTTGACCGCATGCTGCATGTGACTGCCTATGCCCGAAGTCTTAATACGCGGGTCATCGTGGTGGCAGGGGGCCCCGGAATACGTTCCTTTCCACGGCACGCGAGAAGTTTTTTTGACTACTGCTGTCTGGGAGATATTGAGGAACTCGGTGAGGTCGCGCGGGAAGTGTTTGGTGAGGACGCGGTAGCCGAGGAGATGGCTCCCCGCTTCGATCTCGCCTATTGGGTCCGAAGCGTGGGCCACATTGAATCCAGCCGCAACTGTAATTTCCGTTGCGCCTTCTGTTCCATGACCGCTGAGGGCAGAAGCTATCAGAAATACGATCTTGAATACACCCGCAAACAAATCCTGGCGGTCGGCTATAAGGATTTCTTTCTGTTTATCGACAACAATTTCTACGGCAATGACAAGCATTACTTTCACGACCGCATGGGTCTGTTAAAGCAGATGTACAAAGACAAGCGCTTTGGCGGCTGGGGCGCCCTGGTCACGAATGATTTTTTTTATGACGATGCGAACCTTAGGAGTGCCCGGGAATCCGGCTGTGTGGCCCTCTTCACTGGAGTTGAATCATTCGACAATGCTTGGCTGGGCTCCATGCATAAGGGCCAGAACAACCGCCGGCCGCAGGTCGAGATTATTGCGAAGTGTCTGAATGCGGGAATCCTTTTCCTGTACGGAATGATTCTGGATGTGGCGTCTCGAACCGTGGACGATCTCGAACGCGAATTGGCACTTGTGATGCGGACCCCCGAAATCACTCTGCCCTGTTTTCTGTCCCTGCCGATCCCTTTTCCCGGAACGCCCTTCTTTCGGGAGTGTGTGGAAAAGCGCCGCCTGCTCCCGAACACCAGGATCCGCGACCTCAACAGCTCCGTATTGTCGCTAGAACCGCTTGAGAGCATTGGGCGAGTACAACCTTTTATCGCGGCGACTCAAACCATGAATGGCTATCGCAAACAGATATTGAGTCACACACTTAGCTTTTATTGCCAGTATAGAAAAGTGTTAACACCTCTGCAGATGCGGCTTGCCCTCATGAATTCCGGCCTTTTGTTTGCCCACGAATTCCTTACAGCGCCAGGTTGGATCGGACGCGCCCACAAGAGAACGCACATCAGTAGCTCGGAACGGCTGGACAAAGTTTATCGGCCCGCATTTCAAATCGATCCACGATACCAGCACTACTTCTCACCCACCATGCTTACTGACGGCAACGGCGAAATTGCTGCCGATTTGCAGGACGATATCAGTAGTGCAGTTCTGTTAAGGAATAGAGCAGGACAACTAGTCGGGTAAATAGAGTAACGTCGAACCCTACGGTCTCGCACACTGGCGCTGCGGGCTCAGACCAATCCCCCGCCTGTGGAAATCAGACTGCCCCTGCCCGGCCCCCAGATTCTGCAGCGGCCCCGGAGAAACACGGCAACCCCCGCTGTTTGCTCGTCATGACGCGGGATGTCGCACATTGTCGCTTGCGCGGTTCTTCGTGGGGTTGTACTCACTTGGAAGCACCTGGTTGCAGCCATATTCCGGGCTAACGCTGGAGTCGGGGAGCCAGCGCCGATTCTAACTGCTGATACCTCAGGCATTTTGATCTCGGTGCACGGAGCAGCGGGGGTATCGGAGTGATTCCGGGCGCCGGGTCCCGAAATACGGACTCCGTCGCTAATGGGGAACGCAGCCAGTTGAGCGTAAACAAATGAAGCTTTCTGACTTTAGCGGCAAGCAGTGGCGGGTTTTGTTGATCCTGATGCTGGTCAACTTCGTGAATTATGTTGACCGGCAGATCGTGTTCTCGCTGTTCCCCTCGATTCGTCGTGACTTTGCCCTTAGTTATGTGCAACTCGGCTATCTAGCGACGGCGTTCACCGTGGTGCTCTCTCTGGCCAGCTTCCCCTTGGGCATGCTGGCCGATCGGATTTCACGGCGCGCCGTGATCAGTGCGGGCGTCCTGTTCTGGAGCGGCGCGACGTTCTTCAGCGGATTGGCGGGTTCGTTCCGGGCCTTGTTGATGGCGAGGGGGTTGGTGGGCATAGGGGAAGCGGCTTACACGCCAGCCGGCGCAGCCGTAATCAGTGCTTCATTTCCGCAGGAAGTCCGAGCCCGGGTGCAGGGGGCTTTCGACATGGGCATGTTCATTGGAGGCGCCACCGGCATCGCTCTGGGTGGGCTTATAGCAGCCTCGTTCGGCTGGCGCTTCGCGTTCTTCCTGGTCGGGATACCGGGAGTCGTACTGGGTCTCACTGCCCTGCGGCTGCCCAAGTCGGTCGCCAGCATCGCCAAAGAATCCATGCCCGTGCGTGAACTGTTGCGAGTACCAGCCTTCCTCGCGCTGTTGGCGAGTGGTTGGTTCTGCAGCTTTGCGGGATACACCTATGTTGCCTGGGGTCCTGAGTTGGTACAGGACTACAAGGGATTCAGCGCTCGGCAAGCAGGCTTGGCCCTGGGGCTGACGATCGTATTGGGGGGCACGATTGGCATCGCGACCGGCGCATACCTATCCGACTTGCTGGCGAAGCTGCGCAGTTGGGGACGAGCCGTAATCGTCCCGATCGGCTTTGTGCTGGGAGCGCCGGCAATATATTTTTCGCTGCACGCCAGCGGGAAAATTCACTTTCTGCTGTTCTTCGGATTGGGAGCATTCTTCTTGAGTTGGTATCACGGCCCGCTGACCGCCACGATTCACGACCTGGTCCCGCCGCGCGGGCATGCGACGGCCCTGGGTTTTTACTACCTGTTCGTGAACCTCTTTTCCATGGCGGTTGCGCCGGTTGTGATTGGAAGGCTGGCGGACCGCTACGACCTGATTACTGCCCTGCACATACCGATTTTTGCGCAACTCGCGGGAGCGGCCTTTTTCATAGTGGTGATTCAATGCATCCGGCACGACGGGCTCCGTCACCCCGTGCTGGTGCGCCATTGGGATGACGCACCTTGCGCGCTAGCGCCGGGAGTTGCCCTGGCATTTGAGGAAACATGATGTGGGTGTACAATCCCGACACACTTCCCTGGGGAAATCTAAAGTGAGGAGAAAATTCCATGGCCCAAGCGGCACAGCTGCCCATTATTAGCCATTACACCGCTTACAAACCCCGGCCCTTTACTCGCGAGGAGCGGGACAAGGTCACGATCCTCTATGGCGGCCTCACCTGGAAGCATGAACGGCTGATGCAAGGCGCAATGCACAATCTAAAGTACAACGCCGAGCCGCTGCCCAACATTGCGCGCGAAGACCTTGACGCCGGCAAAGAGTTGATCGATGTGGGGGCGTGCTGCCCCACCATCTTCACCACTGGAAGCCTGGTCAACTTCCTGAAGAAGGAAGTGCAGGAGCATGGCAAGGACGAAGTGAATCGCAAGTACGTTTACCTCACGGCGGGAGCCTGCGGGCCGTGCCGGTTTGGCCAGTACCACGAATCTTATGCCATGGCTCTGGACGGTCTGGGGTTGCGCGACTTCCGTCTGTTCTTGCTGGCCCAGGACGAACTCGACCAGGGCCCGGGCAATGGCGGTGGCCTGGACATCAATATGCCCATGAGTCTTGGCATCATCTGGTCGATCCTCTGCGGAGACCTGGTGACGGATCTCGAGTACTTGACGCGCCCCTACGAAGTCAACCCAGGGCAGACGGAACTCGTGCTGCGCGAATGCGTGGAGCAGATGTACGACGTCTTTCTGCGCCGGCCGGATCGCGGCAAGAAATATAAGACGCTGGCCTGGCATCTGATGAGCAACTACTTCACCAACGCTCTGCGTGACGTCCGCAAGAAGTGGGAGGAGATTGAGGTCGACCATCTGCGGGTAAAAGCAAAGGTGAAAATCACCGGAGAGTTCTGGCTACAGACGCACGAAGGCGAGGGCAACTACAACATCAAGCGCTGGCTGGAGCAGGAAGACTCGGAAGTCATCCCACCGCCGGTCGCGGTCTGGCTGCACTACCTGTTGCACCCAACTATCCGCAAACTGGAGCATCGGAACAGCAAGAGCAAGCACCCGAAGGCTGAGAACCTTGCCCTGCACGCGCTGGAGCGCATCTACCGCGGCACCTATAACCGATTTCGCAAGGCACTGGCGAATTTGCCCCACGAACTGCCCGACCAGGAAGAGCTCAAGCGGCTGGCCGAACCCTTCTACCACTTCGAATTACGGGGTGGCGAAGGGCACATGCTGATCGGCAAGGCGCTGCATTCCTACCATCACAAGACGGCTCACATGATTTGCGAGCTGTCGCCGTACTCCTGCATGCCAAACACGATGTCCATCGGCTCGATGGCCAACGTCGTCGGGAAATATCCAGACCTGCTGTACGCACCGATCGAAGTGAAGGGCGACGCCGAGGTGCACGCGCTTTCGCGCTGCCAGATGATCCTCACGGAAGCGAAGAAGCGGGCGCAGGCGGAGTTCGAAGGCGTCATGGATAAGACGGGGCTGAGCGTCGAGCGCATCCGGAAATACGAGGAGCAGCATCCGGAAACGCGCAAGGCCACGTATTTCGTGCCTCATCGCCGCTATGCCGGCACAGCCACCAACTATGTGATGCATCTGGCTTACGACAAAGGACTGGCACGGGCTTGAAACAGCGACGGGAACCGGACCGATGAACTTACAAAACAAGCTGGCACACGGTGAACTGAGACGAGGTCGATCGATACCGAGGTCGAACTATGGCAGGTGATGGTTTTATCCAGATTCAACCGCTCGAGGCAGACCCTTCGCTAATCAAACCAGCGGCCGCCTCTGAGGCTGCGGTTCCTGCAGGCACGGGGAAAATCTGTGGACTCGACGTGGGCAGCACGACTTGCAAGTACACGATTGCCGCCGCATCCGGGAAACTGCTGGGTCAGGCTTATGAACGGCACAACACGAAGCAGGCGGAGAAAGTCCTCGATTTCCTCACCCGGCTGGAGAAGGAACACGGTTTCACGCCCGAGGTGGACCGCGTCTTCTTTACCGGGTCGGGTGCTGGTCTGATCGCGCCCCTCGTCGGCGGGAAAGTCATTCAAGAGGTCGTGGCTGTTGCCGCGGCCGTCGAAAAACTTCATCCCAACGTGCGCTTCGTCAGCGAAATCGGCGGCGAAGACATGAAAACGATTTTTTTCAACGGCGACGGTCCCAGCAAGAGCAAACAGGTGCTGATGCAGAGCGCATGTTCCGGAGGTACCGGGACCTTTATCGAGAAGACCGCCCGGAAGCTCGAGATTCCGGTGGATCGACTCTCGAAGATGGGCTACGAGGGCTACACGCTGCACAAGATCAGCAGCAAGTGCGGCATCTTCGCCGAAGCCGATGCCAACACACTATTGAAAGCTGGCGTCTCCGTCGAAGAGATCATCGCTTCCTTGTTCGAGGCGGTGGTGTATCAAAACCTGGCGACCCTGACTCGCGGTAACACGCCCCTGCCTGAGATTCTTCTGCTGGGCGGCCCCAACCTGTTTTTCAAGGGATTGCAGGAGGCCTGGCGCTACCATCTTGGCAAAGTGTGGAGAGAGCGCAAAGTGGCGATCCCGGACGACCGGGGCCCAGAGTCGCTCATCCGTGTGCCCGACGATGCTCTTTATTACGCAGCCCAGGGCTGTATCGAGGTTGGGCGGCGAGATTCGCCGGCCGTCGGCATCTACCTGGGAACCAGGAAGCTGCGCTGGTGGATTGAAGAAGGACAGTACGAAGAAAAAAAGAAGATAGGGCGCGGCGGACTGTGGAGCGATCCCGGTGAGCTGCAGTCTTTTCGGGAACGCTATTCCAAGCCCGGCGGCAATGGGAACGGAAAGAAGAACAACGGAAACGGCAACGGAAATGGACACGCGAACGGCCACGGGAAGCCGCAGCGCGTTCCACGAGTTCAACTCCCCATTCTCGGCAAGACCAGCAAACTCGGGCCCGTTGTAGTGGGCTGCGATTTTGGCTCGACCACGGCAAAGGCCGTCTGCATGTCGCCCGACAAGGATCTGCTGTTCTCCTGCTACGCGCTAAGCCGGGGCAATCCTATCGACGACGCCAAGAGCCTGTTCCGGCAGGTTCGCGAGGCGGTTGGAGACGGAGAGATTCTTGGTCTGGCCATTACGGGCTACGGCAAGGACCTGCTGAAAGACATCCTGGGGGCCGACTGCCCGGTGGTGGAGACGATCGCTCATGCCAGCGCCGGTCTGCACTACTTCCCGGACGCGGATTGCATCTGCGACGTGGGCGGCGTTGACGTCAAGATCATGATCCTGAACAACGGCGCCGTGACGGACTTCCGCCTGAACTCGCAGTGTTCCTCGGGCAACGGCGCGTTTCTCCAGGGAGTCGCGGAGCGCTTCAACATTCCCATGAGCGAAATGGCGGACGGCGCTTTCCGCGCTCTTGCCATGCCCCAGCTTTCGATGGGATGCGGAGTTTTTCTGCAGAGTGACATCGTCAATCAACAGCGCAAAGGCTGGCAGGCGGAAGAAATTCTGGCTGGGCTGTGCGCGATTCTCCCCCTGAACGTGTGGATCTACGCCGGCGGCCTGAACAACCTGCAGCAGGTGGGCAAGAAGTACATCCTGCAGGGCGGGACGCACAAGAACCTCGCCGTGGTGAAGACGCAGGTGGACTTCATCCTGAAGAAAGTTCCTGAGGCAGAGGTCGTCGTGCATCCGTACTCGGGCGAAGCCGGAGCGATTGGCGCGGCGCTGGTCGCTCTCGACTGGTGGCAGGACGGTGGAGAAAGCAAGTTCCGCGGTTTTGAGGCGATCGAGAGGTTGACCTATAAGACGGCGACCTCGGTGGACACGGTCTGCCACTGGTGTCCCGTAACCTGCCAGCGCAGCTTCATCGACGTAGAACTGGATGGGGGAAAAGGCCGTCCCTGGAGCAAGGTTCCTCTGGAACAGGGTTGGGAGCGGGTGATTGTGAACAACTCCTGCCCCAAGGGACTGGTGGAAGATTTGAATGAGATGAAGGTCATCAAGATCGGGATGGAGAAAACAAAAAATGCGTTTCCCAACGTTGCCGATTTGGTCCGCAAAGAAGCGTTCCGTCGAGTCGCCACCTAAAGACCGCTCTCAGGCGCGCGTCGGAATTCCGAAGGTGCTGAATATCTGGACGACTCACCAGTTCTGGGTGGGCTTCCTGAAGTCCATCGGCATCCAGTCGGAGAACATCGTGTTCAGTTCCGATACTTCCGAGGAGCAGGGGCGCGAGTTCGGCAGGGGCCGGGGCACGGTAGATTGCTGCTACCCGGTGAAGTGCATCAGCGGGCACTACGGCGAATTAGTGTTTGGACAAAAGAAGAAGATTCACGTCCTTCTGAGCCCGATGATTCATTCGCTGCCTTCCATTTTGCACGGCCATGTGGTTGACACAGTGACTTGCACCCGAATCATGGCCGGACCCGAGAACATCAAGGCGGGATTCCTCAAAGAGCACGACGTCTTCGGCGAAAACGGCATTACCTATGCTTCGCCGTTCGTCAGCCTCGGAGACCGGCACATGGTGACCGAGCAACTTCACACTTCGCTTAAGGATGTCTTCAATCTTGAACTGGAAGAAACCGAACGAGCGGTCAAAGCCGGATTTGAGGCGCTCGACAACTTTACGGCCAAAGCCAGACAGCAGAGCCGCGACATCTTGACCTGGTGCGCGAGGAACCAGAAACCATGCATCCTGGTGCTGGCCCGTCCCTACCACATGGATACGGGCATCGGTCACGAGATTGAAGGAGACCTGCAGGCCCACGGCTATCCGATTCTCTGGCTGCAGTACCTTCCCGGCGATGAAGACCTGATGAACTGGCTGTTCGAAGCCGATCTGCAGATGGGAAGAATCAAGAGCCCATTTGACATTTCTGATGTGTGGACTTCGTCCTACAGCAGCAACACGAACGAAATCATGTGGGGAGCGAAGGTGGCGGCGCGCTGCCCCTGGATCACCTGCGTGGTTCGCCTTTCCAGCTACGAGTGCGGCATGGACCAGCCCACCTATACCCCCACGCAGAAAATCGTAGAAGCGACCGGAACCCTGTTCTTCAAGTTTGGAGACCTGGATTCGACCAAGCCGGCCGGCGGCATCAAGATCCGCATCGAAACCATCGTCCACTACCTGGCGAAGTATTCACAAAAGATCATGCAGCAAAAGCTGGAATGGTTGTCGCCAAAGTGCCCGCTCGGGCCCCTTCCTTCTTTCGCACAGCCGGAGATTGCGCCGGAAGCGGTTCGGGAAGAGGCAGGCGTCGCGCAGCCGCTGTCTTCACAGGCTTCGTGAATGACGCCAATCTGTGTCAGTACTGATCTGCTTGGGGCGGCCTGTTTTAGTGGAGCCGCGCTGTCTCTCGTCCGGCCATTTTCCTGTTTCCAATACAGGCCGGCATCACAGTGCAACCAACAGGCAGGTGAAGTTGCACATGTTTTGTCCTCTTTTGTCCTCCGAGAAGCAGCGGTGGATGCAAGCAGTTTCCGCATTCTACTCCAACCTGCGGGACTTCAAGGCGGAGAAGCCCTCAAAACCGCGATGACCAAAATCGAAGAGCACCCGCGCGAGATCGTTCAAGCCGAGAACAACCATAACAGCCATAGTCAGCACCAAGGAAGGCGCAGATGACAAAACCAATCCCGTGAACTAAGCTAGAATTCTCAATCGGTTATCTTCCCGCGCCGGGATGGCGGAACTGGCAGACGCAGCGGACTCAAAATCCGCCGGTACTTAGTACCTTGGGGGTTCGATTCCCCCTCCCGGCACCAGCAACTTTCTCCTGTATTTACGCGGGTTCTACGCGTCTAGTGGGGATCCCTTCCCTCGGTTCCGGTAGGCTCCTGCGAGAAAAAGGGGCTGTTTCGGGCGCTAAAGCGGCCCGCCCGTAAACCTTGCGGGGGATTTGAGTGCTATCGCCTGCTTACATCAGTTGAGATTGACTGGCCACTGCAGTCCTTAGTCGTTGGGTAGCTGAGAGTGGAATCGTGGCCGTTGGGGGAGGAACCGCACCTCCCCCGGTGTGGGCTGATGATTTACTGACCGACGCGCTCGAAATGCCAAGGTTTCTTCGGAGGAGGAGTCCCGGAATCAGACGCTACGACAATTCTTCCTTCCGCCTGATCTGCGCCGGTGAGGGTGAACTCAAGAGGGAACGTATCAGAGGAGTTCTCATCCCCAATCTTGAGCAGGAGCTTCTTCCCGGATACGCTCGCCTCCACAATCTTGTGGGTCGAGAGCTTACTGCTATCGGGGATCAATTCGCCATTGACCAATGTTAGCCGTTCCCCGTGAACGCAGGTCCCGCCCAGACTCCCGTTCTCAAGCTTGAGGTGCAGGGTAAAGAAAGTTGTGCCCTGATATTTTGCCTCCCAGGTTCCGACAAACAGGTTCAGATCCTCGGAGTGACTGGTGTTGAGCCGCAATGAAAAGGCCGAAAGGCCGATCGACGCTGCTCCGATGAGACAAACGGCGATCAATCTGACGGCCCGTGCCTGTTTGCGCGTGTCGTTATTTTTCAGAATGTTCATGATTCGATCCTCCAAAGTGTTGGTATCGAAGAGTCCTAACGCATAATTCGAATCGGGCCCCGCGAACATGGACTGTGCGATGTGTAGTAGAGAAGTGGCATACCGCCTGGTAGTTGGCAGCACTTGAACGGCGATTTCATCGCATGCCAGCTCTCGGGTCTGCGCGATCCTCGACAGAATCAGCGTCGCGCAAGGGTGAAAACGCACCGGGAGAGATGCGATCTCGTACAGCAGATTGAACAGGAAGTCGCGTCGCAGTACGTGCGCCAGTTCATGCGATATAGCCGAGGAGAGATCGTCCTCAGGAATAGCGTCGAGAAAGAATGTCTCTGGGAGCAGGAGCAGGGGGCGTCTGAACCCCAACGTTGCCGGTCCCGATAGTTGTGTGCACAAAACGGAAACACAGGGAAGTGAGAACGACCGCACACAATGCTCCACGATCCGCGCAAGAGCAGGCGACAACGGATACGGGTAGGCTAACTGACACACACGCCGCGTCTGATAGCCGAACCAGGCGAGCCGAGCAACATGAAAAAGCAGAACAATGCCATACACCCAGAGCAACGCATAGAGGATCCTCGGAGAGAATGAAACCGAACGGCTGAGCGAATGGAATGACACCGGAATCGCTCGGGCGTTCGGTTCCGCGGCCGGTTCTGGTTGAGCAGTAGGGGCAAGCTCTGACGCGCGCCCAGTGGCTTCTCTGTGCTGAAGCACGACGGTTGCTGTCGGTATCAGCAGACAGGCGCCGAGTGCTGCGATCCAGACGCCGTGCGCAAACCGCGACGGCGCTCTGTGCAAAAGCTTCGTGCATAAAAAGGCGAGAGCGGTGATCGCAGTAATCTGCCAAATCGCATTCAGAATGAAAGTCGCAACCAGTTGGCTAGTCTCGGCCATGCTGTTCCTCCGTGTCGGCCCGCTCCTGGCTCTCGATGAGTTTCTGCACTTTGGCAAGCTTGTCCGCGTCCAACTGATTGCTCTTGACTAGACTCATCAGAAGGGTTTCGACCGATCCGCCAAACACACGGTCGAGCATGTCGCTGGCAGCCTCGCGCAGGGCCTTGTCGCGGCTCAACACGGGGCGGTATTCGTATGCTTTGCCCAGTAACTTCCGTTTCACCTTGCCTTTGCGTTGCAGGATGTTGAGCATCGTCTGAACGGTCGTGTAAGCAAGGCGCTCTCCAGAAAGGTCCTGCTGAACCATCTGCACTGTGCTCGGCCCGTTTTCCCAAAGCACCTGCATCATCTGAAGTTCCAGCCGAGTGAGTTGCGCTTTTGGCACTCTCGCTTCTCCTAAGTTCTTAGGACATTACCCCAGCGATTCTTCCTTGTCAACTAAAATCTTAGGAGTTATCAAGCCACAGTGGAATGGAGCCGGGCCGCCTTGGCTGTTGTAACATCTCGTTTACACTCAGAACCCCCCAATGAGTGAAATGGCCTGTGGGTGTTGAAAAAGTGCGTCAACGGAACCTCTTTTTGGCTGCGAGTATCACCGTTGCCGAGTTTTTCCTTCGCTCACCTCAGCTAAGTGGTGGCTGGCAGAACCGGTGTTGTCGGTTGGCTGAGGAACCGCACCAGTCGCTTGATGTTCTGGGCCACCGCGGCCAGGAAGAACTGCTCCCGCACGAACTTCAGTCTGCGCAGGCGCAAGCGACGCAATCCGATCTGATTCTTGAGTTCCGCGAACAAGGCTTCCACCTTCTTTCTTTGCCGCTGTGGCTTCCACCTTCTTTCTTTGCCGCTGTGCCTGAGCGAACTCGGGCGTGTTCGCTAGTTCTCGGGCGCGTTGTCGGGCTGGTTCATGCTGGTGAGTGACAAGGCAACGGAAGGCTGCACTGGTGCACTGTGGTCTTAGCGAGCATGCTCCACAACGTTTGCGTGTTCCGATATAGGTCCAAGCGCGATTCCGATGACTGCGGCCACCGTAGTTCAGCGGCTGGCCCGCGGGACAGATATAGCGATTGCTTTCCGGTTCGTAAGTAAAACGCTCAGGACCGTAGAACGGACTGTTCTTTCGGTGGATGCTATCGCGGGTCCGCATGTAGGGAGTAATGCTCCGATCGGCTAGCCATTGCAAGAACTCCCCGTTGCCGTAGGTCGTATCCGCCGCCACCGATTCGGGCTCTCGTCCTTGCCAGGCAGCGAAACGTGTGATCATGTCTTGTGCAGCCACGGTCTCCTGGCTCATTCGCGCCGCCGTGGCCTGCACTCCCACAATCACGCAACTGGGGTTGTCGACCAGATAGTTGTCGTAGTAGCCCAGTCGGGCCGGCGTGCCGCCCTTGGTCGCGTAGGTGGAGTCCGGGTCCGTGGTCGACACCTGGTCCTGTTGATGCACCGGTTCTTCCACCGGGTTCTGCTGTTCCAATTCCACCACATACTGACGCACCGTACGGTTAACCTGGGCTGCTTCCAACAGTTGCCCTCGCGGAATACGGCTCTCCTTCGCCGCATTCGCTTCCACGAAACTGCCATCCACCGACAGGTGCTGGCCCTGCACCAGTCCCACTTCCACACACTGCCGCACGATCTGTTCAAACAATTGCTCGAACAACTTCGACTCCTGAAAGCGGCCGTGCCGATTCTTGGAAAACGTGGAGTGATGCGGAATCTCCTGATCGAAACCCAGGCCGGTAAACCAGCGCCATGCCAGATGCATGCGCAGTTCCTCGACCAACTTGCGCTCGCTGGTGATGCCATACAAATAGCCG
>OMOD01000074.1 GCA_900290255.1 Candidatus Sulfotelmatobacter kueseliae | reverse complement strand
AAAGTGAAACGCGCGCGCCGCACCCTGAATAAACGTCAATCTGTTTGACGCACTACACTAGCGCGAAGCGCGGCGGCGACGTTCCAGGTGTTCACGGCGAATCTCGCGGCGCTTGCCGGCCTCATCATAGCGGCGGCGCTGCTCATCGGTTTCGGGAATGATGGCCGGAACCGATACATGGCGCCCGCCTGCATCGACCGCGACAAAAGTGAGATAGGCAGAGCTAACGTGCTCACATTGATCCTGGAGAAAGTTTTCCACCCATACCTTCACCCCAATCTCCATCGAGGTGTTAAACACGCGGTTGACGGAGGAGCGGAGAATCACCAAATCACCCACGTGTACCGGAACCAGAAAGTCGAGATGATCGATGGACGCGGTCAGAGCGTAGTTTCGCGAGTGGCGATGCGCGGCCATGGCGCCGGCCAAGTCGATCCAGTGCATGAGGCGTCCGCCGAGGAGGGCGCCGAGCGGGTTGGTATCGTTGGGCAGAACAATTTCCGCCATCTCGGACTGGGAATCGCGAACCGAACGGGGCAGCAGGTGCAGAGCATCCGTCTGAATCATGAATGGGCCCTCGAAGTGGGATCCGTTGGAGCGGACCGGATTCTACGCAATAAATAAGATTCCAGATAACACTCCGCCATTCTCTGGACCCGGGCATCAACATGCGGAGTAATCCATCGCTCAAGCGGAATGTCGAACTCCAGCATGCCGTGCCCTGCCGGACGATGGCCGGACTCACAGACGAACCACAGCAGCAGGCGGGTACCGCGATCGTACGCCACGGAAAAGCGGACGGCATCGCACGAACGTTCCAGCGGCAGCCACGAACAGCCCACCGCGTAACCAAGATTGCAAAATTGGCGCAGTTGGTGTTCCGGCGGTTCGGAACCTTCGTGGCCCGGAGCGGAACAGTGTCCCTGCCAGCCTGCCCCCAAGGGTAGGCGTGTCGGATGCAGCCAGCCTGCATCATCCAGCTTACGGGTCGGCACAAAAAATGGGCAGGCCACGAAGTATTTTCCTTAGGATGGGGCAATTGTATCAGGGAAGAAACACAAGAGATGGTAGCGAGTAAAGTTCGGACAGGTAGGTTCTCGATTTGGGAGCGAGTGGGCCTTCGACGCCACTACTTCCGAAAATGCGGCAGCACTGCCTCGCCGAACAACTTTGCTTGTCCGGTACGGTCGTCGCCCCAGATTTCCAGCATGATGTGAGTGCAGCCAGCCGCCTGGTACTGCTCAATGCGCTCGATGCACTCTTCAGGGGTTCCGGCGATTGCGCAAACTTTTTTTAGGATGTCGTCGGTGACGGCTTTGGCAGCGGCTTTGCGCCCACCTTTTTCCATGGCATCGGCGACGGGGCGCAGTTCCTCAAAGGTTAGGTTCGCACAACGCAGCAACTCGTCGGCAGAACCTTTGATGTTCTGCACCTTGTTGGCCAGATACATGGCTGCCTGCTCGCGCGCGCCTTCTTTGCCCTTGGCGGAATCGCGGCCGATGCTGCCGACGATCACCGATCCCAGCGCCAGATGCGATGCATCTTTGCCAACCTTGCGCGCGCCCTCTTCCATATTCTTGCGCGAGTAGCGGACGAATTCGGGAGTGGTGATGCTGGCAGTCAAGAGTCCGTCGCCGATGGAGCCGGCCATTTTCTGCATCACCGGGCCGGTGCCAGCGACATAGATAGGTGGAGTGTCGCGCGGGGTGTGAGCGTCAGGTTTCAGTGGGGGAACGCTGGCGGCAAAAACCTTGCCCTGGTATTCGAAGGCATTGCCCGAAAGCACGCCGCGGATGACTTCGATGCTTTCGCGCATCACCGTAGCCGGCCCGACCTTTTCGCCTTCACCTTCGCCGATCTCCTTCATGAATATTTTGGACGCGCCGAGACCGAGCAGGAAGCGTTCACCGGCGAGGTCTTGCATGACACGGGCTTCCATGGCGATCTGCACGGGATGGCGAGTGTAGGGCGAAATGATTCCCCAGCCGAGCTGAATACGGCGGGTTTGGGCCGCAATTACGGCCAAAATCGCAGTCGAGGAACGCGCTTCGAACCCATGCTTGCGCCACCAGGGATAGGCTTCGGCGATCCAGAAGGCGTCGAAACCGGCGTCTTCGCAGGCTTTGGCCATGGCGACGGTCTCGCGCACCGGCTCCATGCTGAGTTGCAGAACTCCGATGTTGAATGGGATGGGCATTGGTTCGCTTCTAGCTTCTAGCTCCTAATTAGTCGGGATCTTTCCACGAGTGCTCCAGACCCTTGATGAGCGCCCACATGACGCGGTTAAGGGGCGTAGGCACACCAATTTTCTCACCCCATTGAACGATGGCGCCGTTCATGAAATCGATTTCAGTCTGACGCTTGGCAAGGACATCTTGCAACATACTCGCACGGTGCTTTCCGGGGGCGTTCGCACCCTTCTGAACCAGAGCTCGCGGATCGCCGTGCAGCGCAATCCCCAGCTTCTTCGCGACTGCCTCACCTTCCGCGATTAGATCGTCAAACAACTGCCCTGTAGGGGTGAATCTGGTGGCGGCGCCGTGGTGAAGTAGCGCCAGCGCGCCCACGGGATTGGTGGAAGCGTTGAAAATGAGTTTGGTCCATTGCGCTCCGCGTGCGTCTTGCAGAGCGATGGTGTTCATCCCGGTGCGGGTGATGAGGCCAGCGAGCTCTTCGACTTTGGCCATTGGGGTATTCGTGGGCTCAAAGGGGCCGATCCAAGTGTCTCCCTTGATGTCGTACCCAATGTGTCCGGGGGCAATCGGGTGCCCAGCTGGGAAAGTGGTGCCGCGGATCACCAGTTTCACGTGCTCGGCAATGATTTCCTCGTTGCCAACTCCGTTCTGCACCGAGCCGACTGCGCTGTTCTCATCGAAAATGTGAGCGACTTGCGCGATTGCGGCTCGGGTGTGGATCGCCTTGGTGGCCACGATGCCGTAATCGCAGCGCGGCAGGCTTTTGGGATCACTGGTGGCGTTTAGCCGGGCGGTGAAATCGGCTGCGCCGGAGAGACGCAGTCCGTTGGCACGAATGGCGTCGGTGTGTTCTTTCCACACGTCGTACGCCCAGACTTCGGCTTCGCCGGCTTTGGCCAGATGGGCCGCGAACAGGCTGCCGACTGCTCCACAACCAATGACACAGATTTTCATGCTCGATTACCGGGTCTCCGTTCCTTGCCGGTGTAGAACTTCCAGGGCACATCCGCCAGGCACTCGCCTTCGGTCTTGCCGATGCGATAAGTGTCCTGCGTATAAAGACAGACCTTGCCGTCTTGATCTACGACTTGGGGATGCAGCGAAAAAATCATGTTCTCCTGAAGCGGCACGTCGCTCTTGGCCCCAATGGCGGGATACTCGAGCATGGTTGCGCCGATGCTGTGACCGGAGAGATGGCCGAGCGCGAATCCGTGTTTGGCGAAAGTGTCGGCCACGGCGCGATGCACCGTGCTGGCCAGTTCGCCTGAACGCATGAGTTTGCGGGCTGATTCCAGGGCCTGGGGGTAAGCTTCGGCCATGGCTTGGGTTCGCGCACTCGACTTGCCGCGGATGAGCGGACGCGAGAACTCGACCCAATAGCCGCCGGCTCCGGTGATTTCGAGGGAATACAGCAGCAGATCGTCGATGGCGACAACGCGATGCCCCGGCACTTTGAAGGACGCTTCCGCCTCGCCGTGGGAACCGGAAAGCAGAATATTCATCATGCGAGGGCCAGCGCCGCGGGCGAAAAATCTTTCCACTGCGGGCGCCATGATTTCTGCTTCGGTCTTGCCCGGTTCGTAAGCTGCGACCAGCGCCCAGAAGCCGTCGACGATGATGTCCATGGCATCGCGAATTTCGGCCAATTCTTCTTCGCTTTTGACGGCGCGGGCCATGTCAAACTGATAGTCGAACGGCACCAACTCGAACGGACCATTCGCCAGTTCGCGGTAGTCGCGCACGGCCATCACGAAATTCATGCCGTACACGCCGATCCGCTTCCAGTTGCGTTCCTGGGCGCGATCACGAATCCACTGACCGGGGACATCCGGCCAGACGTGATCCTTTACCCAGGGCTTTTTCTTGTCGCCGATCCAGCGGGCCTCGCGAGGAAACACCAGCGTGGGTTCGCCCGAGAGCGGCAGCACTACGTATACATAGCGATGGACGATTTCGAATCCCGAAACATAGAGGACGGCACCCTCGAAGCCAGCATATTGATTACCGCACACAATGAGAGCATCGACATTTTCATGCTCCATGGCGGCACGAAGACTCTTATCGCGGCGTTCGATTTCTTGCTGGCTTGGCAATGAGTCCTCGGACTAGCTGCTTAGGATTGCACGCCGCAGAGTTCGGCGGCAACCAATGCGTAAATCTTGGTGATGTCCACCAGCGTCTTGATTTCCACTTTCTCGCCCTCTTTGTCGCGGGGGCCGCTGGAGGGGCCGTAGTTCACGGTTTCAATGCCGTAGCGGCTGAGCACGCTGGCATCGGAACACCAGGTGACCACTTCGCGGTCTGGCCGCTTGCCCATAATTTGCTCGTGGTTGGCGTCGATGGCTCTGATCATCTCGTGCTCTTCGCTGATGCGCGCGCCGGGAACGGAAACGTAGGTTTCGAACTCCAAACCCCAGTCGGGATGCTTCTTCTCCAACTCGAAAAACATCTGCTGGATATTTCTCCGGGCTTCATTCATCGGAATGGTGGGCGGCACGCGAACGTCGAGAAACAAGTCAGTCTTCTCTGGAGTGCGGCTGGCGCGCCAGGCGTGGCCGCCGCGGATTCCACCCAGATTCACTAGCGCTTTCTTGCCGCCGTGCGCGGCATTTTCCTCCCAGTTCGAGATCCATTTCAGAATTGTCTCCATCAACTCGTGCATGCGGCGGATGGAATTCATCTCTTCGCGGCCTTCACAAAAGGCAGTGTGAACGTAAATTCCGGTGCAGGAGATTCGCACCCACATGGATCCGAAATGTTCGAGCACGACGCGCATGTCGGTGGGCTCGCCGAGGATGCACATATCCGGCAAAACGCCGTGATTCACCAGATAGTGCGTGCCGAATCCGTAGCCACGATACTCTTTGCCTTTGAAATCGCCCCACTGGGTCTTCTCGATTTCGCCGGCGACGGCGGCGATGATGACATCGCCTTTCATCCGGACTCCGGCGCGTTGCAGCGCTTTCACCGCATGCGTGTAGCAGACCAGGGCGCCTTTCATGTTGTAGATGCCGAGGCCGTAAATGAAGCCATTCTTGACCACGGCGCTGGGTTTGTAGCCGACGCCTGTCAGAAAATCTTCGCGGCCGGTGTTGGAGGTGTCCATGTGGCCGTTGAACATCAGGTTCTTGCCGCCGCCAGATCCGGCCCATCGGCCAACTACGTTAGCGCGCCCTTCTTCGACTTCTTGCCAGGTAACATCCAAGCCCAACCGCCGGAGGGCGGATTGCATGTATTCCGCCATGTGCAACTCTTCTCCGGTTGGACTGGAGAGGTTGATCACGTCGCTGGCCATGGCGACGATCTCGTCCGCCCGTACTTCGGCGATGATCCGGGAGATCAGGTCGGGATCGAGTTTTGAGCTTGATTTGGACACAGCGTTCAGCGTGCCAGCCGGAAATCATCCGGATAGCTGCACAGCTTTTCACTCCCCTGATCGTTGATTAGGAAATTGTCTTCCAGGCGGAGGCCGCCGCCGCCCTCCCAATAAATCCCGGGCTCGATGGCCAGCACCATGTTCTTTTTTATGGTACCGCCTCCGGCCTGATGCGCATATGGTGGCTCGTGAGCACGCGCGCCCACCCCATGACAAATGGGATGAGACGGCTGGCCGGCGTATCCGCCCTCGGCAATGCGGGCGCGCACCAGACGGTCAAGTTCGGGGAAGCTGGCGCCGTCGCGTGCATAACTCACAGCCTGATTGAACACCTTCAGTAATAGATCCAGCAACTTGTGATAAGGAGCCGTAAGCTCGCCGGGGCAGGCGTTCTTGGTCAGATCGGTCCAGTAGCCGTCAACGCAGACCCATATCTCGAACAGGGTGGGTTCATTTTTTTGGATTGGCCGGTCACCGGTCGCAGTAAACGTCGCAATTCCCTTCCCCGACCAGACCAGCGTGAAAGCGCGAGCCATTTCGACTTTGCCTTTATAGCCGACGCCAAGCCCATGCACGAAGCTTTCGTACATGCCTCCGACTTCGCTTTCTTTCATGCCGGGACGCATGTGTTCGCGTGTATATTCCATGGCCAGCGCGGCCAGCTCGTTAGCCAGCCGCATGCGCTCGATCTCCTGCGTGGTCTTGATGGCACGGGCTTCGTTGAACAGCGGGGTAGCGTCAACTACCTGGCCAGCGATTTCGCCGAAGGCATCGAAGAACATTTGCGTCGGTGTCGTGGGCTCACCGACCATGCGATCGGCGGATTGGGTTCCCATGTTGAGTTCGATTGCGACTTTGTCGGTCAGGCCACGTTGCTTGAGCACATCCAGTGCAATGTCCAGTGCCCGATACTGTGGTGGGCGGGGATCGCTGGGGTGGTAGCCCTTGAACAGGCGGATGTCTTTCGTCCAAGAGTTGCGCTGGGCGTCGACGAGTTGCGGTTCGAGAGCGATCAGCGTGGGATCACCTTCGCGTGGGAAGACGGCGATGTCGTAGCCCTTCATGCACCAGTAATTCGTGAGATAGAGGACATTGTCGGGCGCACGCACGACCAGCGCGGAGAGGGCCTGGTCCTTCATCAGGGAGCGAACTCGAGTCAACTTCGATTGATCAATCGGCCAGGACATGGTCAGTGTGAAGTGCCTTTGCCGTGTGTGGCGACGGCGTGATTCTCATCTTTGAAATTCCACGAAGCCTCTTTCCCTTTAATCAGGCGGAACACAGCGGTGTGCAGCGGTGCCGGGACTCCATAGCGTTGTGCCTCACGCGCGATGGCGCCGCTGAGGAAATCAACTTCCGTCGGCAACTGGTGACGTACATCGTAAAGCATGGACGGAGGATGATTGGTCATGGCGCCGATTTTGTTCATCTCCCATGGGTCCTCGTGCAGTTTTACACCAGCGGCTGCGGCTACGCGCCTGCCTTCGTCGATCAATTCATGCAACAGATGGCCGAGACTCGAAAGCTGAGACTGGTTTGCGAAGTGCGGTGAGTGCGGCAACCCCGTCAACGCCGCCGCTCCATTCACCGAGGCATTGAAGATCAGCTTTGACCACTGCGCCGGCCGCGCGTCCGACAGCGCCTCGGCTTTCAGGCCGCCCGCCTTGATCAGGTCAGCAGTTTCCTGCACCACATTGAAAGGGGTGTTGCACGGTTCAAATGGGCCGATCCAGGTTGCGGTATCGAGTTCCAACTGCACGTGGGTGTCGCTGTGTTTGGTCCCGCTCATGAAAGTGGTGCCGCGAATCACCTGACCGCGAGTGTGATCGGCGACGATCTCCTCACTGCCCAAACCGTTCTGCGCGGACAGCACTGCGCCGCGATCGAAACGAGAGCCCACCAAGGCCATCGAATCCACCACCTGCGTTGCCTTGGTGGCGACGATTGCGAGATCACACTCGGGAAGCTCATCGCGCTTCGTCGTGGCCTTGAGCGAGGCATGGAATTCATGCTTGCCCGAGACCCGTAGCCCTTCGCGACTCAACGCCTGGGCGTGATCCTCACGCCGGACGAAGGCCCAAACCTCTGCCACGCGCGCCAGATGCGCGGCGTACAGACTGCCGATCGCCCCGCAGCCGACAATGCAAACTCGCTTCATGCGCCTTAGAACTCACCCGCACAGACTGCGGGCGAGGGCGCCCGCACCACACATGCCTAGCGCTTCTCGAC
>OMOD01000060.1:270-5083 GCA_900290255.1 Candidatus Sulfotelmatobacter kueseliae | reverse complement strand
GTGTAAACGCTGGTTGCAACAGTTGAGAATTCCGCTGCGCAACGCAGCGAGGAGCATCCGCTCAGCCGACTTGGTCGAAGCTACTACCGCAGCTTGACGTACTCCGCCTTGGCCTCTTTCAGGATAGGGATGTCGGGATCGGCGTCTTTCCAGAGGGTGAAAAAAAATTGGTAGGCCGCTTTGGCTTTGGTCGTGTCTCCGGAAATGACATAAGCGCGGCCGAGTTGCAGATGGGCCAAGGAGCCAAACAGAAAGTTCTGCACGATTCCGGGATGATCGAGTACCTTCTGGAATTCGGCCGCCGCCGCCGTACCGTTCTTCTCGCCAAGATAAGCCAGGCCACGAATATAGGCGGGATGCAAGGTGCCGTTGCCCTCGGGAGGCGGATTCCCAAATTCATAAGGCAGGGAGGGCTCGAGGTCGATGACCGCCCGGTCGGGCGCATGTTGCGCAAGAGCCTGTGATGCTTCGAGCACGGGGAACCAGTAGACCTTGAGAAAAGTGTTGCTGCTTTCCGATTTCTTTAGCGCCTCCATGATGGCTTTGGATTGAGAAGATTCGCCAGCGCGGACTAAGGCCAGAGTGGAGAGGAGTTTGACATCGCGCCCAGGGGCGAGCGCCAGGGCGCGGGCGACGGTTTGGCGCGCAGCGCTGGCGTTGCCAACTTCGACCTCGCGGATGGCCTGAAAGGCGAGCCATTGCGCCGCAGTTTCCTTGGCGTCCGCGCGTATGGCGGACTCGGCTGCGCGCCGGGCGAGGTCGCGCGCCTGCACCATGCGTCCGTAGTAGGCCTGGGTATCGGCGTGGGCATTGAGCATCTGGTCTTCCTCGCCGGATCGTCCCGCCGCCCACGCTACCTGGCGTTCCATTTCGGCAGTGTCACGGGCCAGGAATGCGAGGGCGTACAGGTCGCTGCGAATAAACAAGCCATCAAAGTGGTTTCGCTGCGCTTCTTGGAGCGTCAGGCGCGCATCATTCAGGTGGTTGACGGAGATGTAGTTGCTGGCAAGGTTGGCATAGTCGGTAATGGTGGGTTCCAGGCTTTGCGCCGCAATGGTTTCCGCAATGGCTTTGTCGTATTGACCTAAAGAAGCGTAGAGGCTGCCAACATTGCCGTGAGGCACCATGTCGCGCGGGTAGCTCTTGGCCCAGAGTTCGTAAGCCTCGGTGGCCTTGTCGATTTCGCCGGTGACGTATTGAAAATAGAAGGCAGCGATGCGGAAGCGCTCGCGGTCGCTGACGCGGTCCCGCAAGTTGTAGGCCTTGCGGGCATATTCCGCGGCCACACTGGCTTGTCCCAGATTCGCGTATTCGATACCCAGGCCGACATAGGCCATGGCAAAGTTGGGATCGAGTTCAATGGCGCGCTTCATGAAGGGAACGGCTTCAGAATCGCCCTTGGTCCGGCTGGTCGCGATGCCCATGCTGTAGGCCTTCAAGGCTTCCAGGGAAGGGGTAGTGGCTTCCATGGGTACGTCGAATCTCTGGACAGAAGCGAGCGATTCGCCGAGGCGCGCACGCAGGGCGAAGGTGGAGGTATCGAGCGCCTTGAGCACGCCTTCTTTGCTGGCGGCATCGGCGCGTTCTTTGGCAAGGTTATCGCCGTTGCTGCAGGCAACGGCGTCGAGCGCGATGACATACTGGCTGCCGAGATTGGTGATCGAACCAGAGACGACGGCTTTGCTGCCAGTGCGCAGGCAGAGCTCGGTGGCGACCTCCGCGGTCACCCGTTCGGAGGGCGCCCGCCCCATAAGCTTTAGAGTCTCCCCCGCTTTGCTGTCGGAGAGAATGTTGAGAAAGGGAGACTGCTCGAGATCGACGGCGAGAGCCTGCTTGAGAGTGCCGTCGAAGACCGGGTCGCCGGTGGAGTTGGTGAAATCCGCCAGTACGACGGTGTCCTTCTCGGTGAGCGTGGTACTGGCAGGATGCGCGAAGCGGGAACGGAGATAGAATCCGGCGATGAGGATGGCGAGCGCCGCGGCGAGGATGTATCCACCGAGCTTTAGTCGTCTTGCGACGGCGGGATCGGCCGCCCCTATGCGGCCACTGGCACTGGACGCAGCCGCTGACGAGTGGGACTCGGTATCCCGCTTCAGGCGCTGCAAATCCGCTCGCATGTCCGCGGCGTTCTGATAGCGCAAGTCGCGGCTTTTCTCCAGAGCCTTGTTGATGATGCGTTCCAGATCAATAGGCACGTCAGGATTCAGCCGAACCGCGGGAGTTGGCGTGGCGTCGAGTATGGATTTGAAGATCACTGCGGAGCTCTCGCCACGGAACGGCAGTGCACCCGTCGCCATCTCGTAAATGACGGCGCCGAAGGAAAACAAATCGCTCCGCGCGTCCAACTCTTTCGCGCGCGCCTGCTCTGGTGACATATAGGAGACCGTGCCCATTGCGGTGCCGGGGCTGGTCAGGTGAGGCTCATCCGTTGCGGTCATCGCATTCGCCAGCGCAAGGTCGGCCGAGGGATTTCCTCCCGGCGCGAGCTTCGCCAGTCCGAAATCGAGAATCTTGGCGTGGCCACGTTTGGTAACAAAGATATTGGCTGGCTTGATGTCACGATGCACGATCCCTTGAGAGTGCGCGGCATCGAGGGCGTCCGCAACTTCCAGGCTTAGGGACAGGAGGGTCTCGAGATCCAGAGGCCGGCCGGCGATGCGGTGTTTCAAAGTTATCCCGTCAAGAAATTCCATGGCAATGAAAGCCTTGCCGTTTTCCTCGCCAATATCGTGAATAGTGCAGATATTGGAATGATTCAGCGCGGAAGCGGCCTGGGCCTCGCGTTGAAAACGAGCCAGGGCTTGAGGGTCGCGGGCGACCTCGTCAGGCAGGAATTTCAAGGCCACAAAACGGTGCAGCCGGGTGTCTTCGGACTTGTAAACGACGCCCATGCCGCCGCCACCGAGCTTCTCGACAATGTGGTAGTGCGAGATGGTTTGGCCGATCATGAAGTCGTGCAATGGTAGGCGTGATGTGAGGGCAAGTCAATGAAAGCGATGGGGGTTGGCAGTGGCTCAAAGGGATGGTTGTTGATAAATCTCTATTACACTCATCGACCGGGTCGCATCCTTATGTCAGTCATCCCCCACAGAGCTGCGCAAGAACCTCGAACCTAACCCTCCCGCCGCTTTTTCCAGAGCAGATGTGGCAAACTCTTTCTTTCAGCCTCGCATGAACATTCTCGAATTCACGCTGCTGGTGGCCATGGGTTCCTTCATCGCCGGCCTGCTCGGTTCGCTCACCGGGCTCGGCGGCGGGGTTGTGCTCGTGCCTCTGCTCACCATCTTCTTCAAGGTGGACATCCGCTACGCCATCGGTGCCTCATTGGTTTCGGTGATCGCGACTTCTTCCGGCGCTGCCGCCTACTATGTCAAGCAGGGATTCTCCAACATCAGAATTGGCATGTTTCTGGAGATCGCCACCACTCTGGGTGCGCTCGGCGGGGCTTTCCTCGCGGCATTCATTTCTACCAGAGCCCTCGCCATCACGTTTGGCGTAATGCTGCTGTATTCCGCCTATCTTTCCCGTAAATCGCGCACGCCGGAACAACGCAACCTTCCGCCGGACAAGCTGGCCACAAGCCTGCGCATGAACGGCAACTTCCCTTCCGAAGAAGGCATCCGGAATTACAACGTGCAGCACGTGCCCGCTGGCTTCGGTCTGATGTTCGGAGCGGGCGCGCTCTCAGGCCTGCTCGGCATCGGCTCCGGAGCCGTCAAAGTTCTGGCCATGGACCAGGCCATGAAGATTCCGTTCAAAGTCTCCACTACTACCAGCAACTTCATGATTGGCGTGACCGCCGCGGCCAGTGCCGGAGTTTATTTGAATCGCGGCTACATCGACCCCGGACTTTCCATGCCGGTCATGCTGGGTGTGCTGGCCGGCTCCATGCTGGGTGTTCATGTTTTGATGAAAGCCGAGACCAAGGTTCTGCGCCTGGTTTTCAGTCTGGTGCTGCTCCTGCTTGGAGCGCAAATGATCTATCAAGGAATTGCGGGGAAAATCTGAAATGGCCTGGATGCAAAACTGGACCGACCGCCGCATTGAAGAAATCGTAGCCGACTTGCTGCGCGCGGGTGTGACCATCTCCGCGCTCGTCGTCTTCGTGGGCGCATGTTTCTATCTGGCTCGCTACGGACACGCCCCCGCCGACTATCGCGTGTTTCACGGCGAGCCTACCGACCTGAGAAATCTCCGCGGGATCGTCCATAGCGCCAAGGACCTCCGCAGCCGCGGCATGATCCAGTTAGGACTGCTTTTTCTGATCGCCACGCCCGTGGCCCGCGTGGCCTTTTCGATCTGGGGCTTCGCCGCCGAACACGACCGCCTGTACATGATCTTCACCGGCATCGTGCTCATCATTCTGCTCTACAGCTTGCTGGGATCAGGCTCAGCCTTCTGATGCAAGCCCCGCGGGGCGGACGCCTTGTCCGCCAACCCTGCCAGCCCGCGTCACTCTCACATTTTCTTGACTGGACCCCCGGCAACCGGCTTGGCAGCCTTCGGAGGTTGTGCCTTTCCACAACATGGGCATACGACCTTGGCATTTTGGTCGGCCAGTTCGTGCAGGAAGGCGGTGAACGTCGCGTTACAGTGCGGGCATAAGAGATCAGTGGTGTCGTCGCTCATAACCTCATATTTTAAGCCACCGCAGGAAACGGGCGACGCCTTTCGACGTTGATGTAGGCGCGATGGTCCTCGTGCGGACGGGGATTCGTGCCCTCGCCAGTGCAAGGTCAACCAATCGGCATAGGGGGAGAGTCACCTCTCCGCCCCTGCCACACCACCGGACATGCGGGTCCGCATCCGGCGG
>OMOD01000060.1:0-260 GCA_900290255.1 Candidatus Sulfotelmatobacter kueseliae | reverse complement strand
GTAGAGTCACCTCTCCGCCCCTGCCACACCACCGGACATGCGGGTCCGCATCCGGCGGTTCAGTTCGGTTGAGCTAGAGGCCCATCCAGCAATCGCGGAAGACCGAGCGCGTCGAAGTAAGCAATGGGAAAGGCCATCGACAAGGCCGGGCTGTTCGCCAGACGCCACGGACCAGGGGCGCTGCCGGCGGTTTCAGCCGCGAGGTCAATGCCGATGTTCCGCTGGCGCAGGTTCCGAAACCGGGCCGTGCCCCGTTGCCA
>OMOD01000126.1 GCA_900290255.1 Candidatus Sulfotelmatobacter kueseliae | reverse complement strand
ATCGTCGTGAACTGCTGGACGGGAGCGTTGGCGCATCTCGGCCTGGCCCGCGCCTACGCACTCGAATCTGGCATAGGCCATGTAGGGGCGGACGCCCTCGTCCGCCCAGCCGAGCGAAGCTCGGCAGTTCCCGCATCTGCTCATGTAGGGGCGGACACCCTCGTCCGCCCGGCCGAGCAAAGCTCGGCAGTTGATCCCGCCGCCCTCGCCAAAGCCAAGGCAGCGTACCAGGATTTCCTCACCCTCTGGAAAGACGCCGACCCCGACATCCCCATCCTGAAACAAGCACAAGCCGAGTACGCGAAGCTGCAATAGGCACTCGCGCTACTATGTAGTGATTAAGACCACAGAGAGGAGGGCATCATGCGTCGAGAACGTGCGCTGAAGGTTGTGCTGGTGTCGGTGGGATTGGTTTTTTCGGCTGGCATTTACCCCGTGACGGAGTCTTTATGGCACCAGAATCAGTCGATGTATACCTTTGATATGATGCTTAGCCTCTATGTCGCGCTCGGCATTTTCCTGCTGATGGCAGCGCGAAACCCTTCCGCAAATCGCAGCCTGATCGCCTTCACAGCATGGTCGTGTTTCGCTCACGCCGCTGTTATGGCGGTAACGGCATTCTCGAAAGGAGGTTATCGCGGAGACCTGTGGGGCGTGGCAGTGCTTGTCATCATCGGTGTAGCCCTGATCGTCCTGGCTCCGGCAAAGCTGTCAGGCGAGCGGGTATCGGCAGCCGTTGTGTAAGCTCACACTCAAAAGCGCCATGCACGCTTGCGTCAATCGCTCGAATAAGGAGGAAAGAGTATGAACACTCCTCTGTTGTCGGATGTTGTCGGAACGGATTGCAAAACCTTCGCCGCGTCCCGCGGCGAGGATTACCGGTGTGGTTTACTTGCTTTACTTCCTGACAGTCGTATCCAGCGCGTTGTTCATGCGCGGGATTATTGTATCTGGCGACCCTGCGGCAACCGCAACCAACATCCTGACGCACGAGCGATTGTTTCGGTTGAGTGCGGCGGTCGGTCTCATCGCGACTGCGTTATACATCGCTGTAACGGTTCTCTTCTATGGCTTGTTTAAGCCTGTGAACAAGACCGTCTCCTTGCTCGCAGCGTTCTTTAGCCTCGTGGGATGCGCTATTCAGGCTTTCAGCAGCCTCTTTCAAGTCGCCCCGTTAGCCGTCCTCGAAGGCAGTCCGTACCTCAGCGTATTTAAGGCGGACCAGTTGCAGGCCGTGGCGCTGATGTTCATCAAGTTGAATGTTCAGGCCACCTACACCTACTTGGTATTTTTCGGACTGTTCAACCTCCTGATCGGCTGCCTCATTTTCAACTCGACCTTCCTGCCTCGAATTCTGGGCGTGCTGATGGCGCTTTCCGGTTTGGGGTGGCTGACGTTTCTGTCGCCGTCGCTCGCAAACTATCTGCTCGCCTACATTGAGATTCTCGGCATCATCGCCGAAGCAGCACTAATGCTATGGCTTCTTGTGAAGGGCGCGAACGTCGAACGATGGAAGGAGCAGGCCAGCGCAGCATGAAAGCCGCCCTCTATCACCGCAGTGGTGCGGCTGCGCATAAGGAGGAAAGAATATGAGCGCAGCAATGATGAAACGGATTGCAGAAGCGTCGCCGCGTTTCAAGGCGCGGATTGCAGGTCTCCTTTATTTTTTCAGTCTCCTGACGGCAGGGCTTACCGAGACATTTGTTCGCGGCAGGTTGAATTACGCAGGGGGCTACATCGCGATTGCTGGCATGGTCGCCATGACGCTGATCTCCTATGACATCTTTAAGCCCGTGAACCGGAGCCTCTCTTTGCTCGCGGTGTTCTTCGCCTTCGTGGGACTCACCTTTGAGGCTCTTCGATTGCAGCCTCAGGGTCTGAACATCGCCCTGGTATTTCACGGATTCTATTGCCTCCTGATCGGGTATCTAATTTTCAGGTCTACCTTCCTGCCCCGAATTCTGGGCGGGCTGATGGCGTTTGCTGGTTTGGGTTGGCTGACCTATCTGTCAAACCCGCTCGTACACCATCTGTCCCCCTACAATCTGGGCTGCGGCCTCCTCGGTGACGTATCGGTATTCCTGTGGCTTCTCGTGATGGGCGTGAACGTGCAACGATGGAAGGAGCAGGCCAGCGCAGCAGGGGAATCGTGATCGCATCTGGGAAAACGCAGACCCCGACATCCCCATCCTGAAGCAAGCGAAGGCCGAGTACGCGAGGTTGCCCAGTAGTTCAGCGATCACTCTTGCGCAAACACCCACGCGTCGCTCACCAGAAAATTCACCAGCGAGCACAGCGTGATGGCAATCGCATTGGCGGCGAGATAATTCATGTGTCCCTGGCCCGCCAGCAGTTTCATCAGCGCCAGGTTGCCCAGAATCGAAACTGCCCCATTGCCCAGATGAAAACGCGCCAGCCTCGCGAAACTGGAGCGCCACGGATTTGGGGTGGCGCAGCGCTTGAGCCCTGAGGAGCACACCCTGGCGCAACCGTGGAAGAGCGGCGCTTCAGCGCCGCGTACGAGGCGAGATAGAATGCGGGCTTTAGCCCCTGAGGTCCGTTGTTCCGGAGCGGGCCTTATTCGGTCCACCCAGGTGAAGCGTTCATGCCAGACGAAATTGTGCAGCACCGCAGTTTCTACCGCCAGCGCGGTGGCCAGAAGATAGTTGAAATTGAAAACGCTTTTCAGCAGGAAGAGGGCAGCGAATTGCACCGCAATACCGATTCCGCCGACGAAGTTGAATTTCGAAAAGCGCACGAGTTTGGAAGGTGAAATCGAGTTTCCGCCATCTGCATGTGACGTTGGCTCACTTTTCTGCCACTTGAACTCGCACAACTCCTTGGATGCCAATGTGTTGCGCAAAACTGAATTTTCCGTGCGCGGCGCGTTGGTCCGCACCTCGTTGTCTCGGCAGGAGTTAGTGAGTCTCTCGCCTGGGGAATCACCGTTCTCGCCGGCATTTTTCTTGAAGCTATCCGGCGCAACTTGTTTTGTGGCAACATCTTGCCAGAATTGTCGCTGATCGACGCGCCGGCGAATCTCCTCCAGTTGATTGTCCCAGCGCGAGTTAGCGGTCATTCGCATGGTCATTTTGGGATCCTTTCTTCGCGGTACAGCCGCATGGTGTTCTTCACCGTGAAAAAGATGACCATCGACGTCATTCCTGCGAGACCAATCGCACCCCCCACATCGAACAGGCGAAACGATGCTCCGAGCAGATGCACTCGCGGCTTCCAGAACAGAGCTAAGTTCCCCACTGCCAGCAGGATGCGCAACTCCGTCGGGCCGAAGCGCCAGAACGAAATGCGGAATTCACCGAGCGTGTGCGTCGCCAGATACGATTGAATCGAGAGCATGAGAAACATGATGAGCAATGCGATCGCAAGCCCAGGATGCATACAGCCGGAAAGCGCCAGACCTCCCATAAGTGCAAGAGCGCCAAAGCTATCCACCATGTGGTCGACGTAAAATCCGTAGCGCGGACGCAAGGTTTGGCGCACCCGCGCGAGTGTGCCGTCGAGTGAATCGCCCAGCCAATTCAGAGCGAGAAAGACGATTACACCCAGCAGCGCGTACCGATTCCACGGCGTAAGTGCGTAGCAGATGCCTGCGCCGATCTGCGCCGTCAGGCCAAGGATGGTCAAATGGTCTGGATTGATTCGTGCCGGCGTGCGCGCAGCCAGCCAGACGAGGGCGCGCTTCTCTGCCGCCGCTAGCCAGCTTTCCTGCACCCGCAGCATGTCGCCGGGACGCATGCGGCGCGCTTTCTCATCGCGCAGAGCGGCGAGCACGCGCGGGTTGACCTGCTCGCAGAACTCGGTCATTGCCTGTGAAGCTGTGGTTGCCATTGGTCGCCTCCGCATATCAGTACTGGTTCGATACCGACTTTCGCCGAGAAGGGCAGCGGAAGACAATGCACGGAGGCGCAAACGAGGATCAAACGAAGATCAACCGATAAACGATTGAGAATCAGTAAATTAGCGGCACAGATCTACAGCCGGCGATGACGGCTGGGCGATTCGACGAAGCGAACGCTTAAGTGCTGCAAACAAACTGCACAGGTCCTTCGCTTCGCTCAGGATGACAAGGGCAAATAGGAAAGGGCGGCATGGTCAGAGGCGCTTAATGCCGCGCGGACTGCGAGTTCGGCGGGCGAATGATTTGCGCGATGACGGTCCCGAGATTGAGAAGAGTCATCATGGAGATGATGCCGAGCGAGATCACGCAGTAGATGCACCAGACGCCGAGCACATCCTTCTCGATGTGCGCGAGATAGAGCGAAAAGCCCAGCCCGCCGAGGATGACCACGAGCAGAAGACGGTACGAGCGCAGAAAAGCGAGCATGCCCATGAGGATGTATCCGGCGATGCCGAGGGCGGCGACGGGGATTCCGGCGAGCATGGCGTAGTGGCTGTGGTTGACGACACCGCAATCCCAGCGCTCGTTGATGCTGCAAGGGGAATCGCCGTAGGTGCGGTAATGCTCGCGCAGAGCGAGAGAAGAAACGATGATGCCGAATATGGCCAGGATGAGCAGTGCGTATTTCATGGTTCCTCTTTCAATCAAGTGGTCAGTCCGTTGGACGTTGCTTTGTTATCAAAACATTTTGACCGCGAAGAACGCCAAGACCGCGCGAAGGCCGCGAGGAAAATGTGACGGTTGCGGACTGCTAGCCCTTCGGGACGAGGGCGGCGGCCGCATCCTTTATTAAATCAGAAACCTGCCAGTCGCCGCCGTGATACCACTTCACGACCTTGCCGTCGGGGCCGATGACGGTGGTGGAGAGATTGTGAGTGATCATGCCGCCTTCGGGCGTGACGGTCAGGGCGAAGAAATCGGCGATCCTGGGCAAATCGGATGGGCGCAGGGCGGCAAATTCCCAGCGCTTGAACAGCGCGGCATCGCGGGTGTGCGCGACCGAGAAACCGTAGTCGCGAAGAACCTTGGGCGTGTCGTGCCCGGGATCGAAACTGATGGTGAGCAGATGCGCGGCAGCCAGCGACGGATCGGCGGTGATCTGCCTATAGATCTCGGCGAAGTTGCTGCTCATGCGCGGGCAGAAGTCGGGAAAGGGACAGCGAGTGTAAATAAAAGTGACGAGCAGGACCTGGCCGCGATATTGGCGGAACGAAATCCGCTTGCCGCTCTGGTTGGTGAAGGAAAAGTCAGGGACCTGCTCACCGGGAGCGGGCATGTGGAGGGCATGGGGCGAGAGGGCCGGAGTGGTGTCCCGGTGAGCCGTGACCTTGACGTTTTCCAGCCAGTAGCCCGGCTCCGCGTTATCGCCCTTGCCGGTGGGTTCGACGACTACGGCTTCGGCGGAAATGGAATCGCCGGTAGTGAGTTGATTCAGCACGGACGGCGGCTTGACTTTGTAGGACATCGTCATGGCGTCCATGAAGCCGGGAATATTGTCGTTGGCGATGAGGGCGGACTGATCCTGGGCATCAATGGAGACGACGCGGCCGGTGAAGGGATAACGCTTGGCCGCAGGTTGGGACGTTTTGGAATGACAGGCGGTGAGAAGGATGAGAAAAAGAGCTGTCAATATGACGGACGTCAACCCCCCCAACCTGTCGCAGAAGACGCGACAAGGGTGGGGCACCCGAAGAGGTGGGGCACCCGTAAGAGTACTTATATTCCAGCGATCCATAAGTTCCTCAGTTCAGAAATTCTCATTTTAGGCTTCAATAATGAAAGCGGTAGCGAAACTCGGCGTAAATTTGGCGCGGGTCGTTCCAGTGAAAGCCGCCGAAGGTGAGGCTGTTGTCCAGCTGCACACGGCGGTTGGCAAAATTGATTGCGGTTACCGAGAACGTGTATCTCTCCGCAAAGGTTTTTCCCAGCGAAAGATCGACCGTGGTGTGGCTGGGAAGATACGGGCCGGGATATTGCGCCAGCGGCGTTCCATACAATCCGTTGGTGAATCCTGAGCCATAGTAGACATTCGTCGAGGCATAGGCGTGCCAGGGAAGGTTGCCGTTGAAGCCAACGTTCAGCGTGTTTCTTTGATCATGGTCCACAGGCGACAATCCCGGCGGAATATCAAGTCCGCATGTCTGCGGTGTGGAGTTAGGAGGGCAGATGAGGCCTCCGGTGATGGGCGAGGTGGCCCGCGCGATCTGATTCGCATAGGCGAGATGGAACTGGCCGTGATGGAGGATGTTGGGCGAGCGCAGCGTGAGCTCCCATCCCTGAATCATGGCGTAGGACCACGTGATGGGCCAGAAGATGTTCGACTCGCCGATGTTGTTGTGATCGAGCCAATTGTGGGCGCGGGTTTCGAAATTGTCGGCGTCGAGAATCCAGCTGTGGATGGGAATCATGACGCCGAATTGCCATTCGATATCGCGCTCGCCGTACAGCGGAGCGAAAGCATAGCCCTGGCCGCTGGCCAGGTTTTGCAATTGGCTGGTGGCGGTTGAGAGTGGCGGGGCCTGATAGTAGTAGCCGTAAAATCCGCGGAAGGTCCAGTTCAGGCGCGGCACTCGCAGCGCAGCGCCGAGGCGAGGATCGGTCGCGTTCTCAGAAATGGTGGCGCTGAATTGCGTTTCTCTGAGGCCGGCGATGAGGGTCAGCCAAGGCGTCACTTTGAATTTGTCATTGACGAAGAACGCAGCCACGCCTCCGTTGACGCCGATGGAGGACGGAGGGACGTTCGGAGTGCCGTCGGTGTACTGGTTGTAGAAGTAGTTGTGCTGGTGTTGAGCGAATCCGTACAGACCGGCCTGAAGATCGTTGTTGCGGTAGTTGGTGCTGACGGATGCCTGCATGCCACCGTAGTTGGCGGTTTGCGTGACGGTGGAGATGACCGGGTAATCGTCAGGGCCGCCGTGATAGTCGGCACCGTTGTGGTGATAGAACGGCGAGACGGTGACGAGTGTGTCGGCGTTCAACGTGTGAACCCAAGAGAAGGTGAGGTAGCCGTCGGGTTCGGTTTCGGCGTCATGCAGGCCGTAGCTGGGATAAACGCTGTTTCCAATTGAGTTGGGATTCGGGTCGATCGGAATCTGGTAATAGTCGCGGCGGAGGGAGCCGACCAGCCGGTATTGGTTCTTCGGATCGGGATTAAAGATGAAGGAGGCGAATCCGCCAATGCCATTAGCGGCATCGTGGGCGACCGGGGAAATCGGAGTGAGCAGCCCGTAATTGCTGCGATTGCCATTGACGCTGGCGTAGTAGGCGGAACGGGAGTTATGGCCTCCGCAGCTGAACTGGTCGTTGGTCTGATAGAAGTTGCCGGCGCTGAGGACAAAATCGCATTCCCGGTCGCGCTCAAAGCCCGTCCGTGGCACGATGTTGAAGACGCCATAGGTGCGGTCGCCGTAATCGGCGCCGTAGCTGCCACGCTGGACTTCGAGATAATCGATGTCCTTTGGGTCGATTTGCGGGCCAAGATTGTTGGCGATGTTCGTGTTGGGGACGGGAACGCCATCAATCGCCCAGGCGATCTGATGGCCGCCACGCATGTGCAGCATGTCGTGCGCGACGTAAGTCGCTGGCACGTAATCGGTAATCATCTGCACTGCGTTGGTGCGGTCGGCGCCGGGAGTCTGCTGAATGCTGGCGCGGTCGATGAGCGTAGTGGGCGTCGCGCTGTCGGTGGGGACAATGGCCTGGGCTGCAGAAACCGTAACTTGTTCGTGCGCCGAAGCAAGGTGCAATTGAAAGTGAGTCACCGGCACGGTTCCCGAGATGACGGTGACATCCTGCGCGGTCTGGGCGAATCCGGGGCTGGCGACGGCGACCGTGTAGTCGCCCAGCGGCACGGCGTTGAATTGGAACTCTCCGCCGGCGTTGGTGGTGGTGGTGCGGGCCCAGTCGGACGATTTCGCTTTCAGCATGACCATGGCGTCCTCGACGGGACGGTGCTGCGGGTCGTGGACCACGCCGCGAACGGCGCCGAACACGTTGGCGAATGCGGCCGGGGCCGCAGCGAGCAACATTCCAAGCAAGACGATATAAATCCTACGCATGGATCTCCAATCACTGGTGCCGAGCTTCGCTCGGCCGGACAGCCGAGGGCGGCTGTCCCCACGTGTTTCCTCAAGTGCCTAACCTTTCAGACGAGGGGGTCTACGGGAGGGGCGCGGGTAGATTGGGAGGAAGAGAGATCTAAGGAGGGACAGCTCATGCGCGCGTCGGCGATTTGGAGTTCGACGCGCCGGGCGAAGATTGCCGTCATCCGCGGTTGGGGATGGGCCCACTGCGATGTCGTCACCCCGCGGCAGCAGTTATGGTCGCAGCAGCTGGAGCTGCGGAAAACGATCCGGCCCGACTCCGCGATGACGGAACCATGGCATTGATGCGTGTGACGAAGGCAACAGGCATGGGCTGGCGCAGACGTGGCCGCGAGCGCGAGCGGAAGAAAATTTCCGGCGAGGGCGAACAGCAGCAGAAATGTGGCGGTCAGACGCTGCATGGTTTCCAAATGGAGCGGAACCCCAAGGTGGGGAAAGCATAGAACAGAATCGCAGAAGGGCGCAAGCGCGTGGGGGCAGACCTCGGACTTCGGACCTCAGACCTCAGACTTCGGACCTCAGGCCTCGGACTTCGGACCTCAGACTTCGGACTTCGGACCTCAGACGTCGGACCTCAGACCTCAGACTTCGGACCTCAGGCCTCGGGCGGTTCGAAGCGGCGCATGAGGACACGCGGATTAAGCTGGCGTCGTCGAAACAACCAGGCGCTGTTAAGAAGGTGAGAGGGATGAGGCGTCGGATATACTCTTGGGGCCTGAAGGTTTGGCCGCATAGTGGAAGTTATCGCATAAATGATTTTGTTGCTCACGGTACTTCGCCCTCAGGGGCTAAAGCCGTGGCTAATCTTAGAATCGCGAATTCAGCGCCTGAAGGCGCAGTTATAACGCAGCAGTTACGGTATGCCTGAAGGCATACCCTGATACGAATCGTACTTGTACCACGCGTTCGCAACGGCCGGCTTCAGCCGGGCCCTTCCCAAAAGCGTTGGTGAGACGCGTGGAAAAAAGTTTGGAACGGGTGGGAAAGATCTGTGAGGCAGGTGGGAGAAATCTGTGAGATAGGTTGGAGAAAGAGGATCTGCCATGGCATGGTTCCGCACGAGTTTTTTTGCGCTTGCAGTTGCATTGTTGCTTCCGCTCGCTTACGCGCAGCAGTCCAGCACGGCTAAACCGGAACCGGCGCTGGATGTGACTTCGATGGACCGAAGCGTTGATCCCTGCGTGGATTTTTTCACGTATTCCTGCGGAGGGTGGATCAAGAAGAACCCGATCCCGCCCGACCAATCGTCGTGGGACACGTACTCCAAGATGGAGGATGAGAACCGGGTCCGGTTGCGCGGCATTCTGGAGGCGGCCTCGGCGCCAGACGCGAGCCGCAATGCGGTGACGAAAAAGATCGGCGACTACTACGCTTCCTGCAGCGACGAAAAGGCGATCGAGGCCAACGGAGCGGAGCCACTGAAGCCGGGGCTGGAGCGGATTGACAAGATCAGCTCGAAGGCGGAAATCGCCGGCGTGGCCGCGACCATGATTGACGATAACGTCCTCTTTGAATTCGGGTCCATTCAGGACTTTCGCGATGCGAATCAGGTGATTGCGGCGGCAGACCAGGGCGGACTCGGACTGCCTGACCGGGATTACTACCTGAAGGATGACGCCAAGTCGGTTGAGCTGCGCAAAGACTATGTGGCGCACGTGCAGAAGATGTTCGAACTTCTGGGGGACAAGCCCGAGGCAGCCGCTGCCGAGGCGCAAACCGTGATGCGCATTGAAACCGCGCTGGCGAAAGGCTCCATGACGCGAGTGGAGCGGCGCGATCCCAAGGCGCTGGACCACAAGATGACGAGCGCAGAACTGGAGAAGATGAGCCCGGAGTTCCTGTGGCAGGCGTATTTCACCAAGATCGGGATGCCGTCGCTCGGGTCGCTGAACGTGGCCGTGCCCGCGTTCGTCAAGGCGATGAACGAAGAAATTGCCAAGGAAAGTCTCGCCGACTGGAAAACCTATTTGCGCTGGCACCTGGTGCATGCCTACGCGCCGCACCTTTCTTCGGCGTTGCTGAATGAAAACTTCGCATTTTACGGCAAGACGCTGCAGGGGCAACAAGAGCTGAAGCCGCGCTGGAAACGCTGCACAGAATACGTAGACGGTTACCTGGGCGAGGCTCTGGGCCAGGCCTACGTCGAGAAGTATTTCAGCGGTGACGCCAAAGAAAAGGCCTTGAAGATGGTGAAAGAGATTCAGGCAGCGATGGAACAGGACATCAACAATCTGACGTGGATGTCGCCGGCGACGAAGCAGCAGGCGCTGGTCAAACTGCATGGCATGGCCAACAAGATTGGATATCCCGATAAATGGCGCGACTACAGCAAACTGGAAATTGTGCGTGGCGATGAAGTGGGCAATGTGGAGCGGGCGCGGCAATTCGAATTCAACCGGCAGATGGCCAAAATCGGCAAACCGGTGGACCGGGGCGAGTGGGACATGACTCCGCCCACGGTGAATGCGTATTACAACCCGCAAATGAACGACATTAACTTTCCCGCGGGCGTGCTGCAGCCGCCGGCCTTCGATCCGAACTCGGATGCCGCCCCCAACTATGGCGACACCGGCGGCACGATCGGCCACGAACTCACCCACGGCTTCGACGACGAAGGCCGCCAGTTCGATGCCCAGGGCAACCTGCGCGACTGGTGGACAGCCGACGATGAGAAGAAATTTGTGAAGCGTGCCAGCTGCATCTCAGACCAGTATTCGACCTACACGATCATTGACGACATCAAGATCAACGGCAAGCTGACGCTGGGCGAGGACACCGCCGACCTGGGCGGGCTGATCCTGGCCTACATGGCGTGGCAGGAAGACACCAAAGGCCAGAAACTGGAGCCGATGGAGGGGCTGACGCCGGAGCAGCGGTTCTTCATCGGATATGGGCAGAGCTGGTGCGGCCAGACTCGCGATGAGACCAAGCGGCTGCGGGCGACGGTGGATCCGCATTCTCCGGAAAAATATCGCACCAATGGGGTGGTCTCGAATATGCCGGAATTTCAGGAAGCGTTTCACTGCAAGGCGGGAGCGCCGATGGTGAATCAGAACCGGTGCAGAGTGTGGTGAGGCGAAGCGCCGTCACTGGGGCTAAAGCCCCGAGTCAGAAAGGCGTCGGAACGCGGCGCTAAAGCGCCGCTCTTCCACGGTTGCGCAGGCTGTCGCGGTAGAGCAAGGAAGCGATTCGGGACCGAGGGAGAAGCGCCAATCCCTTCGGGGCTGAAGCCCGACGTCTCTGATCGTCTGGTACGCGGCCCGTTCGGCAAGCTCAGGGCAGGCTGCTGAAGCGCCGCTCTTCCACGGCTGCGCAGGCTGTCGCGGTGGGCTCGGGGGTAATTCCGGACCGAAGGAGAAGCCTTGTCCCTCAGGGCAGGCTGAAAGCTGAAGCTGTGTCCTCGCCGAAATCCGCTAATCGTTGAGCTGCGGGGCGAACAGAATCGCCCGCATTGAGATGCTGCCGAAATCGAAACCTTCGTAGGGATACGACACAGCGTCTTTTTCGTCGGTGCTGCCCATGCAGTAGAGCAACGGAAGATAATGTTCGACCGTGGGATGGGCCGTGGCCAGCAGCGCGTCTCCCCATTTCTGCGGCTGGGTTAATGCACTCGCGTCGTGCGCCTCGACCGCACTCTTGACCTTGGCGTCGAATTCCACCGCCCAGTCGTAGGCTCCATGAGGATGGTTCCAGTCGATGCGGCGCAGATTGTGCACGATGTTGCCGCTGCCCAGAATCAGGACTCCGCGCTCGCGCAGAGAATGAATCTCACGGCCGAGTTCGAGGTGCTGTTGGAAACTGCGGCGCTCATCCAGGCTCAACTGAAATGCGGGAACGTCGGCTTTGGGATAGAGATGGCGCAGCACGCTCCACGCGCCGTGATCGAGACCCCACTGGTTATCCTCGGTCAGCGCGGGCGAAATCTCAGGATTGCCGGCAAGTTTGTGCGCCTCGGCGGCCGCGCCGGGTGCGGGATATTGCACTTCGTAGAGAGGCTGCGGGAATCCGTAGAAATCATGAATGGTTCGGGGATGATCGGACGCCAGCACACGCGAACCAGGCGTCACCCAGTGGGCTGAGATGACACAAACCGCCTTCGGTTTGGGCAGGCGAGCGCCCAGCCCGCTCAAGGCTTCGGTGAACGCGTTATGTTCGATGGCGTTCATCGGTGAACCGTGACCGACGAACAGAACCGGCATTTTCTGCAATGGAATCTCTTTCATCAGGCGTACGGATTTCAGCTGTTGACCGAGAGCCTGATGGCAGGCTCTCCGCGCCTGTTAACTATTTGATTATCACGACAGGAAAAGGATGCAGCGGCGCTGGCACGCCTTACTGAAAATCATGCTCGTCGAGGTTGTAGATGAACATGCCGCGCAGGGTCAGGTCGGTTCCGCCCCTCTTAATGTATTCCTCCGGCAAGGGTGGAAGTGGATTCGACCCTGTAATGCCGCCCCAGGCCGCGCGGTCGAGAGCGTCGTCACCCGACGAGATGACCAGTTGCATGCCGCGAACGCTGCCATCCGGCATGATGGAAAACTGAATCAGCAATTTCCCTTTCTTTAAGATCGGAGGGAAGACGGACGACGGAAGCACCTCGTACCAATGCTTTAGGATCTCTATTTTCATGCGCTCAAGGTAGGGCGCGAAATCGATGCCCTGGGTATCGCTGAGGACTTCAAAATTCCCATAGGGACGGCCGTGTGCAGCCGTGCCCAGACCATAGTCGCCGCCCTGGCCGCCGCCGCCGGCGCGTCTGGCGGCCGCGGCCTGCGCGGCCTGCTGAATGGCTGATCCGGCGCTCATGTCTCCACCGTACTTGCTGAACACGTTGGGGCGAGCAGGAGCTTGCAACTGCGCGGTCTGATTACTCTCGAATTGCGGGCGCTGTGCGGGCGGCTGTCCCGGCTGCGGAGCCGGGGGCACATTCTGCGCCATAGGCGACGGCAGTTGCGGCCCGGGCAATCCCGGAGCGCCCGGAGGCGGAGTCGCCAGAATCTTCTGCAGTTCCTTGGGATCGAGCTCGGGACGCCGCGTGGTCGCAATGCGGTCTTTATCAGAAAGGACGTTGGTGTTGGGCTTGCGAGCCAGCTTCTGGGCGTCGGGGGGCAGCGTGAGAAAGGTAATGTTCTTGTCGGCGAGGGGATTCCTGGCTTGAAGAATGACGAAGGGATGCCAGTGCAGGTGTTTGTCGAGATAGGCCCCGATCCAATCCGAGTTCACAATCAGAATGGCGAGACAAAGGTGAACGATGATGGAAATCCAGGCAGCTTCGCGCTTGCGGGAGCGCGCCAGGTCATCCTGCAGCTGAATCAACAGATGGGGAACGTGGGCATCATCGTCGTCGCGATCCGCGGTATGTGAGCTTACGGTGTAGAGGTCAAGCTGCTCCGGCAGCGGCTTTTCCGCCGGAGGCGCCGGGTCCTGGAATGGAATCTGCGTGATCGCCATGCGCTGGGCTTGGCCGTACGCGCCTGCTGGTTAGACACAAAGACGCAGTCTCCGCGTTGCATTCATCTTTCTTCTTGATGGAGCTGAAGCAGTCCGCGGGTGCTCTCACAGCCAAGTTAACTTCTATTTTCGCATCTTTCGGGTGATTCCGCTCGGCGGAAAGAAGCCGCGACTTCGGTCTGTAAACATATGTAAAGCGGGGTGTTGGGGGAGGATTCGCGCGGATCAGCAGGGATAGAGCGAGGGTTCGGTTCTCGATTCGGCGAGCCGGGTCAATGAGTGATAACGGGATGTTACGCCAATCAACAAATGTGAGACCGGAACTGCGGTTTTACTTGCCCCGATGTGGCTCCGCTACGCCACGAGCGACCGTAAGTTTCCCGTCCTTGTTGCGCAGCGCCCAAAACTCATTGTCGAAGAAGCAGGAAACGCCGGTATCTGGGGCCTTCACGCGATACTCCCCCAGCAAGTCGCCATTCTTCGGGTCCACTTCAAACAACGAGTGCTCTGCATCCGACCACACCCCATTCGGATTTGGTCTGCGAAAACGAACAAGCCAATTTCTGTCGCTCGTGATCAGTTCCTCAACATCGTACCCTTCGGGCGGTTTGATCTTGACTGCTCGGACCTCGCCGCTCTCCTGTATCTCATACACCCGCATGCTTGCTAGGCTGCGGAGAAAGAGTATTCCCGTCTGAGAAGGAATGAAACGGCTATCCATCACGATCGCTCCTGGATCTGCGGAACCGCCGCCGTAATTGAGTTCTTTCTTGGGTACCTCCGACACCGCAGTCATGTCTTTTTCCAACTGCAGGTACCGAATCAACTGCCCACTTGAATCCAGCAGTGCAATTCTCGGAATCTCGTTCTCGTCCATGCCCTGCGCTACCAGGGTTCCGGATCCAAACGCTGCGAACGTATAGACATAGAACGGAAGATCAAGTTTGATAACGCCCTTGTACGTTCCGTCCTTATCAAACCGTGCGATGTATTGGTGCCGTTTTCCTGTGGTTCTCCGAAGGGTGAGCTTGTGGCCTTCCTCGTCTTCAAGTGTCTCAACTTGCTGCTCTGGGTTTTCGATGCTATCTGCGCCGACGTAAACAGCAGACTCTGAGATGAAAGCGCCGTGCGCTGACGGCGTTGGGATGTCCGTCATCTGGCTGGCCAGGAATGTCACGATTCCTTTGGGAGTAAAGCCAGCAAGTCCCTGCCCCGGGGGCCACCTCCAGACATACAGACTCCCATCCCCACTGCAATATCCTTGATGTGGATCAGGCCAGTCCTTCGCCCAGGGCATACTCCCGTACTCTGACACCTCCGATAGGTTGATTTCGAAAATTGGAGGCGTGGTTTTCGGCGTGTCACTCGTGACTTTGGGTGCCCTCGTCTGGGCCGTGCCCACCGCGCACAAAAGCAGAACGGCGAAGACTCTTCTCAGCATGTGTTTTCCCACTTGAAGCGCCGACAGGTCATTATAGCGAGTCGAGTTTTCTTATCTGTTGTAACCAGATGGGATGAGAAGGCCGGTCTCCGACGGGATGCTGTACGCTCCCAAGTTA
>OMOD01000073.1 GCA_900290255.1 Candidatus Sulfotelmatobacter kueseliae | reverse complement strand
CACGGCATCACCTGCCCGCCGTTTACCTCGATCACCTGGCCGGTCATGTAGCCGCTCAGCATGTCCGAGGCGAGGAAGAGATAGGCCCCGACGCAGTCTTCCGGCGTTCCGGCACGGCCCATGGGTACACTGGCGACCGCGACCTTCATCTGTTCGGGGGTGGTGTAGCGGTCATGGAAGGGCGTCTGGATGAGGCCCGGTCCCACGGCATTGACTCGAATGCGATTCTTCACGAGCTCCTTGGCTAAGCCGCGCGTGAGCGTGGTGACGAAACCTTTTGATGCCGCATAGAGCGAGGCCCCAGGCCCGCCGCCGTTACGGGCGGCGACGGAGCTGGTGTTGATGATGACCCCGCCCCGGGCCTTGAGCCAGGGCAGGGCGGCCCGCGTCGCCCAGATGACCGAAAGCGAGTTCAGATCGACCACGGCGCGATCATGGGCCTCGTCGGAATTGGCGAGCGGCATGCGGCCCAGCATGCTGCCGGCGTTGTTGATCAGGCCGTCAAGCCGGCCGAAATGCCGGCCCGTGTGTTCCACCGCGCCTGCCACCTCGGCCTGCCTCGCCATGTCGCCGGGGACCAGCAGGGCCTTGCCCCCGGCCTTCGCAATATCGGCCGCGACGGCCTCGGCTTCTTTGGCGCTGGCGTTGAAGCCGACGCCGACCGAGGCGCCCTGGGCGCCGAATGCGCGGGCCACGGCAGCGCCGATCCCTGTGGAAGCGCCGGTGACGAGATAGGCCTTGCCTTCGAGGTCGGGGATGCGCAGTCCAGTCATCATGCTTCAAGCCTTCTGCCTGCAGGAGCACCGAAGGTCACATTATGAGCTGCTTGCGCTTCAACAGGGTATCGATGTCGGGCGCGAGCGCACGGGCTGCGCCCAGATCCGCGGCTGCGCCCGCCGCGTCGCCGAGCCGGTCTTTAGCGAGGCCCCGCCCATAAAGTGCGTCGGCCCCGTCCGGTGCCAGGGCGAGGGCTTGGTTGAAATCCTCGAGAGCCCGCTTGGGTTCGCCGATGAGGAGATCGGCCCAGCCGCGGCCGTTGTAGCCGATGGCGTCGTCGCTCTTGATCTGGATCGCGATATCGAAGTCGGCGATCGCGCGGTCGAACTGGTGTTTGTAGTTGAACGCCCAGCCGCGCGCGCTCAAGGCATCCACATTGGAGGGGTCGGCCGCGAGCACCGCGTCGTAGTCGGCGATGGCAAGGTCGTAGTCGCCCTTGCGCCCC
>OMOD01000080.1:4124-4368 GCA_900290255.1 Candidatus Sulfotelmatobacter kueseliae | reverse complement strand
CACCACATCAATGCTTCCAATGGCGGCGACGACGTCGGCAATCAGCTGGCCCTCGCACATTTTTGCCAGCGTTTGCAGGTTTGCGTAGGATGGCCCGCGCATGTGCACGCGATACGGTTTCGCGGTTCCGTCGCTGACGATGTAGTATCCCATCTCGCCGCGCGGCGATTCGATCGCCTGATAAACCTCGCCCGCCGGAACCGTGAAGCCCTCGGTGATGATCTTGAAATGGTAGATGAGGGCT
>OMOD01000080.1:3598-4114 GCA_900290255.1 Candidatus Sulfotelmatobacter kueseliae | reverse complement strand
AACCGTGAAGCCCTCGGTGATGATCTTGAAATGGTAGATGAGGGCTTCCATCTGGGTCTTCATCTTCTCGCGGTCAGGCAGCACAACCTTGGGCGCATCCGCCTTTATCGGTCCTTCCGGCATTCCCGCCAGCGCCTGTTGCACGATGCCAATCGATTCGCGCAACTCCTCGACGCGGCAGATGTATCGCGCGAACACGTCGCCTTCGGTGCGGACCGGCACCTTGAACTTGAAATTTTCGTAGCTCGTGTAGGGAGCATCGCGGCGAAGGTCAATGTCGACCCCGCTGGCGCGCAACGTCGGACCGCACGCGCCCAGAGCAATGGCATCGTCCGCGCCCAGGCGGGCGACGCCCTTGGTACGCATCACGAAAATCGGATTCCCGGTCAGCAGCCCTTCATATTCATCCACGTTCCCGAGGAAGCGGTCGGCGAACTTCTTGACTTTCTCGAAGAATCCCAACGGCGGCTCCAGCGCCAAGCCGCCAATGCGGAAATACGACGTCATCATCCGCTG
>OMOD01000080.1:0-3588 GCA_900290255.1 Candidatus Sulfotelmatobacter kueseliae | reverse complement strand
GAATCCCAACGGCGGCTCCAGCGCCAAGCCGCCAATGCGGAAATACGACGTCATCATCCGCTGCCCGCTGACCATCTCAAAGAAGCGCAGAACATCTTCGCGCTCGCGGAAGCAATAAAGGAAGACGGTCATCGCGCCCAGGTCCATGGCGTGCGTTCCCAGCCAGACCAGGTGCGAATTGATGCGGGTCAGCTCATTCATCAGAACCCGCATCCACTGCGCTTTCGGAGGAATCTCCAACCCCAACAACTTCTCCACTGCCAGGCAGTAGGCGAGATTGTTGGTCAAGGGGCAGAGGTAGTCGATGCGATCGGTTAGCGGCACGACCTGTTGGTAGAACTTGGCTTCGCAGGTTTTCTCGATGCCGGTGTGCAGGTAGCCGACCTCCGGCTTAAGCCGCACAATCGTCTCACCGTCGATTTCCAGCACCAGGCGCAGCACCCCGTGCGTCGAGGGGTGTTGCGGCCCCATGTTCAGAACGACAGTGCGGTCACCCGAGGTAGTTTCCCGGCCGTGCTCAGCGACAGTTGGGGGAAATTGCGTCATGCGCTATCGGTAACCTTCCACCGGGTAGTCCTTCCGCAGCGGATGGCCTTCCCAGTCATCGGGCATCATGATCCGTATAAGGTTGGGATGTCCCGTAAAGCGCACGCCAAACAGATCGAATACTTCGCGCTCATAAAAATTCGCCGAGGGCCAGACCGATGTGACCGATTCAATGGCCGGGCTCGACCCGTCAAGGCGGACTTTCAAGCGAACCCGCTCCTTGGTCGGAATCGAAAGCAGATGATAGACGACCTCAAACCGCGGCTCCGAGGGATGCCAATCCACGCAGGTGAGGTCGGCCATATAGTTGAATGGGCAATCGCCAGAATCGCGCAAAATCGCGCAGACCTCGCGGATCGATTCCTTCGCGATCCAGATCGTCAGTTCGTCGCGATCGAACTTCACCGCCTCTACCACCGAGGCATTCCACTCCACCAGGCGGGCCAAGGCGGGATGCGCCTTCAATTGCTCGATATCGGTGATCGGGGGGGCCAGCGGCATCAGAAATCGCTCCGCTTGGCGGCCGTCAGTCCCCAGTCGAGCACGCCTTTCTTCCACACATAGAAGAGGCCGACCAGCACGATCCCGATATACACCATCATTTCCCAGAAACCAAACATCTTCAGCTCGCGCAGAATGACCGCCCAGGGGTAAAGAAAGACGGCTTCAACGTCGAACAAAATAAAAAGCATGGCCACCAGGTAGAACTTGACGGAGAATCGTCCCTGCGCGTCGCCGATGGGCTGAACCCCGCACTCATAGGGCGACACCTTCGCTCGACTGGGCTTATGCTGGCCTACCAACTGGGAAAGGACCACAATCGCACCCGCCAGGGCCGTGGCGATGCCGAAATGCATCAGGAGGGGCAGGTAGCGAGCGAAGTAATTGTCCGGCATAGGAGGAGCTATATATAATCTGCGGCAAGCACAACAGTAAACGTTCTAGATTAGTTTTGGCTGGCGGAAGTGTCAAGCTAAGTAGTTTCGCGGAATTGGTCGGATTATTTGGAGCAGGAAACAGCAGGGCCGGCGGCGTGATGATTAAACGGACTCGCATCATGTACATCGAATCGAAAGCCGAGGGTCTAAACGGTCCCGCTCGGATAGGCCGCGTTACGTTCAACAGAACCGGACGCACGCTCTACTACAAAGGCCAATCGTTTCATCGTATTCAAGGGTTCAAAGCCAACTACCGCGAGACTGGAACTTGGGACGAATACTGGATTTCAGGTCCGCGTCGTGATGGACTAGATCGGCTCTACGGGAAGAGTGCGCTCGTCGTCGAAATAGATGAGGATGCTCGGGAAGAGTATTGGGCGGACATCCGCAAGAAACCTGCACTCATCTTGCGGCGAACCACTTAAAATTTAAAACAGCCCACTACCGTGCGTTGTAGTGCAAGTTTCATCCGGTAGAACTGTCTTCAGAGGACGTCTTAGAGCGATACGGCAGGGCCGAGGAGAGCCTGAAACGCATGATCTTTGGTTTTAATACCGACATTCGGCACGAAGACACCGTCTACCACGTGCAAAGCGAGGCGCGGGAAGGCGAACAGTTGCTGCAGACGCAAGTCTTCGTGCGGGGGCGCTGCATTGGGAAACGCGCGATCCCCTATGGACCGGGGGCGGGCAAAGGTTTTCAGACCAACGATCAAGACATGGAGAAGCGGCTACGGGAGCTGCATCGCGAATCGGTTGACGCAATCCGCGATGGCAAGCTCGATTCCATCCTCGACAAGCGGGAAACGCAGGAAGCACTGGCGGCAGTGAAGGAGCTCGACCTGGAGTGGATCAATGCCAGTTCCGTGCATTCCAGCGGCGCTCTGACCATGCAGATTCGGGTCACCGACGGCGGCGCCACGGTGGAGGGCGCCCGCCTGACCCTCCGCTTCGCCCGCCCAGACGCTGCGCCCTACTACGCGCAGGTTCTCACCGACGCCAAGGGCCACGCCGAAATGAGCGTTCGGGTGGATGAGAAGTCCCTCGATGATTCTTCCGTGGTCGTGCAAGCGAGTTTTGACGGACGAACTGCGACTCGCAAGTTCCAGCTTAAGGCCGCCAGCTAGCAACCGGTTGCTGTAGAGACGGGGCTTGCCCCGTCTCCGCTTGCATCAGCGCTGGGGCGGACAAATTGCACCAGCGCTACGGCGGACAAAAAGAAAGACGCGGCAAGCCGCGTCTCTACAGGAAATTTGCTCGAAAAATGCGAGAATTGATTCGATGAACCTAACCATTAATGGCGAGAGCCAGGTTTTTCCCGCCGAAACTCTGGGCGCGCTCGTCGAACAACTCGGCATGAAGGCCGACCGCGTAGCGATTGAACTGAACCGCGAGATCGTCTCTCGTGAGCAATGGCCCGAGACCCGACTGCACGATGGAGACCGGTTGGAGATCGTCCATTTCGTCGGGGGCGGATGTGGGTTTGGCAACCCGTTTTCGAACCTGCTAACCTGATTTCTAGCGGGCCCCGTCGTTCAACGGATAGGACTTCAGTTTCCTAAACTGACTATGCAGGTTCGATTCCTGCCGGGGCTACCAGGGACCCTCCGCCAGCGGCTGCTTCAGCCCTCTGCAAAACCTTTCATCTTGACCATGAACCTGCACGGGGGGACAATTCTGCTGTCCTCGACCGTCGACGAAATTCCCTCCCGCATCGGCAGCCGAGTCGGGCCTGTTTCTCTCAATGGATTAGTTAGGGGGTTTATGAAGATCCAAACGCGACCTCGGATCTGGATTCCTGGAATACGCGGGCGAGCTGCAGGCGCTTGCGCGCTGGCGCTAGCAATTCTGCTGGGGCTCACCGCCGTGGCCGCCCCATCGGCACAAGCTCAGACCTTCGATGCTCCGGGAGCAGGCACGGGTCCTCTTCAGGGAACCGCCAGCGTCAGTATCAACACTGCAGGGGACGTCACGGGAATCTACTATGACGCGAGCAATTTGGCTCACGGCTTCGTGCGCTTCGCCAATGGCACGATAAAAGACTTTAGGGATATTTACTTGACGCCACCAGGCCCAACAGGTTGTGTTTTGATCAAAATTGCAAA
>OMOD01000066.1 GCA_900290255.1 Candidatus Sulfotelmatobacter kueseliae | reverse complement strand
ATGCTGGCAACCGTGCTTGTTCAGGATTTGCGGATCCAGTACAACCCGGAGCGGGAGAAGCAGCTTGAAAACGGGCACATTCTCCGGTCGGACAAAGACGAGAAGGAGTTTTTCGCCGATTCAAAGGACGTTTTCATTCACGGTCTGCTCGGAGACAAGCATTACGGGACATGCGCTTCGATGCCGTTTCTTTACGTGGCGATCGGGCGGCGGCTCGGCTACCCGGTCACACTGGCGACGACCGCGACGCACTTTTACGTTCGTTACGAGGAAGGCAACGGAAAGCACCTGAACGTCGAAGCGACCGAGCACCGCGCTTTCCTCACCCCCTCGGATGATGAGTACAAAAATCCGTGGGAGATGCACCTCAGCGATGACGAAGTGAAGGGAATGGCCTATCTCCAACCGCTGAGTAACAAGGAAATCCTCGGCCACTCGCTGCTGACCCGCTCGGCGGTCTTGCGGAGCATGAAACAATACGACAAGCAGGCCGAGACGTGGGCGACCGCGGCGGGCTACCTGCCTGAAACGCCGACCTGGAAGGAAATCATTCACGATATGCAACTGCTCGCGAAGAATGAGGGCGAGCAGGAACGGCGCGAGGCCTTGTGGAATCGCGTCGCCCAGCTTTACGTGCCGCACGGCGCGGGATACGCCTATTTTCAGGACAGGAAAGTCCGGCTGCATTTGCTGATGAACTACACCGCGGACGCGGCGGTGATTGAAAAGGCGATCAAGAATTTCGAGGATGAACTTCGTGAATACGTGAAACCGTTCCTCGAACCCGGCGACAACCGAAACTTTACCCTGCGCGGCGAACCAGAGCAGCGACTGGTTCTCCACTACAGGACCGCATCACGCACTGACGTACAAATCCCCGCCGACTATCTGCCGCCTTTTGAGAACCGAATGATTCCGCCCGCACTGTCGGAACGAGTCGCGGACAAAAAGCTGGAGGACGGCGAATCCATCCTCGCCGAGTTCTGGACTTTCTACGACGAACAAGCACAAGCGCGGCAGCGAGCGGCGCTGAGCGCGACGCGACGACGAGCCGTCCAGAACGGCACTGGCGGTTCCATCCTCATTGCGAGAGAACAGGTTCCGCTGGAATACTGGGAAGGCATTCCGCCTGAACTCGAAGTCCGTCTGCAAGGGTTGAATGATCCCCAAGAGATCGTCGAGGAAATCAACGCGTACTACACTCAGGATTACGCTCGAAAGCACGGGCGTCCGCCGCCTGATGAAACGATTGCAAAGCAACTGGCAGCGTCTCCCGCTTATGAGAATGTGCCACCGCATATCAGGAACGCGCTCGTTTCCGATCCCGCTTTTGGATACAAGAAGTTGAACCCGCCGAATGATGACGAGGGGCGGCGGCGCTGGCTGGAGGAGCAAAACGCGGCGTCCATGCGCGAATATCTGCAGCGGGTCAACCCCTCGCAGTCCCGCATTCGGATCGTGCCGTCATCGGTCCTGAACGCAGACCAGCAGCCGCTCACGCCGCCGCAGCCACCACAAAATTCGCAAAATTCACTGTTGACGCCGGTGCCGCCGGTACAGGACAATCCGAAAAACGGGAAAGGACAACCATGAACGCGATTCAAAAAGTCGTTCTTACAATCACAGCTACTACCATCGTCGCTGCCGATGCCCACGCTGGCCGCTGGCTCTCGCGTGATCCGATTGAAGAGGGAGCAGGATTTGTCCAGCGGGACCCGATGCCTGAATTGGAACCGATCCTCGAAACCAGGGACGAACCGTATCTTCACGTTCTCGTCGGCAACGATGCCACATTAATCGGGCTCAATACTGCAGGCGTGATTTTTCAAGAAGACGATCCCGCGGGTACTGAGCTCAGGGATGCAATTAGGGCCGGCGATCTCAGCCTTTATGGATTCACCAAAAATGACCCGATTGACAATATCGACGCCTTCGGGCTGACGGTGTACATTCAAGCCCATCCTGTGGTCGCAGGGTTTAATCACTCTAAGGTCACGATGGTGGTGGAGTGCGGTTCAAGGTGGATGGGCGATTCTCGGTTCCACCCGATGCCTGGACAATCGGGTCAATACTACGCCACCATTGGAGCGGGTCCGATCCATCATCTGCTTGTCAGCGGTGTGAACAGGCCGCGAGACGTACAGCTTTGGCGCAATATCTTTTCCGCCAGGGTTCCACCGCCCGCAGGAACTTCAGAAGATGACTTCATTGGACAGCTTTTTACGGCGAACTCAAGGTATCCAAATAACCTACCTTACGCGTGGTTTCCAACTCGTCACGGCAGGCACTATAACTCAAACGGTTACGCAAGCGGGATTTTACTCTTCGTGACGGGGTCGATGCCGCCGAGGCCCCCGAAAACGCCAGGATTTCGGCACCCGGTTCCCGCACCGGATTTTCAGTAGCCGAGCCCGGATGAAGTTCTGTGCTCTTTCATGCCTTGTGGCAGCTCTGATCCTTGCGATGGTTGGCTGTAGCCTGCCCCGCCGCTCCGAGCAGAGTATTCGCAAGCGGCTCTTGCAGGATACTCCACAGGGGACGACTTACGAGGCCGTCCTCAATTACGTCAAAAAGCAGGGCTGGCCGGTGACGGAGCAACCTAGCGGATATGAAACTAAGAGGTTCGGAAACACTCCTCCCAAGGTTGTAGGCAGGCGGGCCATCAAGGCGTACTTGGGAGGCTACCGAGGCCTGCCTTGGAGGAAGGATGTCGAGTCCTTTTGGGCCTTCGACGAACACGACAAGCTTATCGACATCTTCGTCGAGAAGGAGGCAGACGCGCTCTAACTGGGACGGAGGCGTTGATGTGCCCGCCTTGGATAGCTAACGCGCGTGGCGGCTGAACGCGCGGTTCGATTCACCTTTGCAAAACCCGCCCAGGGGGGAGCCTGTTTGCGGTGATAATGCAGCGCCGGTGAGTCGCATCTCTGAGCAAAACCTCCCAACCAACGTAGCCCGCTTTTGGAACCGCTACGAAGCGCACCGTACTGAACGAGCGGCCGGTTCGGCGACCTATGATTTCCGCCGACTAATTTCTCTTCGACAGCGGCCGATCCCCGCCTTCGGTTACGCGGAATAAACTCAACTCATCGGGCTTTGATGATGCAGCCGTGCAAGACGCGGGTGTGCCGTTCTCGTGGTTTCGCCCGGCACCTTTTTTTCGCTTTTCCTTGATGCTGGCATGGTCTGGCGGTATGAGGAATGGTGGCAAGCTGTGCGGCGGCCTATGGCCGCTGCACGGCTATGACTGATTTTAAGCAAAGTTCTGCCCGACCGATCCCTGCGATTTCGTGCCGAGCACTCCAGAGGGTCGCTCCGCAAGAGGTGACGCTCATTTGCTGCCACTTCGGCGACTACCTGCGTGGCCTGGGCTACGCTGCTTATACCATTGAGTATTACCAACGCCGACTACTGCGGTTGGCTGCCTGGTTGAGCAAGCACCGACGCCAACCGCAGATGAGGCAGCTCAGCCGCGGGCAAATGCCACGGCTGCTTTCTCGGTTCCTGCCGGGGCGGCGGCCCGACACGCGGGTCTGCTATCGAAAGCCATTGTCTCACTGGCTTCGATTCCAAGGACGTTACACTCCGTCAGCTCCACAGGTGGGCTGGCAGCGGTGGTTGGACGATTATTTGGACTTCCTGAGGACCCACCGTGGTGTCGCACAGACGACAATCGAGCATGCCCAAACGAACGTGAAGGCGCTCCTGAAAGTATTGTTTGGCAAGGGTAAAGCCAACTGGCCCCGGATACGGCCCGGAGACATCTGGCGTTTCGCCCTTCGGCATGCTCGCGGGAAGAAGCCCCGCTACGCCAAGGAACGGCTGGGTTACGTCAGGCGGTTCATGCGCTTCGTGCTGATGCGAGGCGCTTGCCCCCCAGAACTCGTGACAGCTTTCCCGAAGGTGGCCGCCTACGGCAGTTCCACCCGTCCGGAGATTTTGTCCCAACGGCAGGGGCAGCATTTGCTCGCCTCCTTTGACCGCCAGTCGCCTGAAGGTAAGCGTGACTACGCCATGACCCTTTGCATGCTGCATCTCGGCTTGCGAGCAGGAGAGGTAATTAGCCTTCGCTTAGAGGATATCGATTGGCGGAGCCGCTGCCTGAA
>OMOD01000006.1 GCA_900290255.1 Candidatus Sulfotelmatobacter kueseliae | reverse complement strand
GCCGCTATCACGAAGCCATCGGCAACGTGACCCCGGCCGATGTCTACTACGGACGGCGGGAAGAAATCTTACGCAGGAGGGCAGAACAGAAACAACGCACGATCGACGAGCGGCTGCGCTACAATCTGGGCCGCTGGAACCAGAAACCAAGGGTGGAACTGAAACTCAAACCGTAGCTTGGCCTGGAGGCCAAGCTGGTCTCAGAGGTTCTGACGACGAACAGTCACATGAGCTGCCCCCAGCCTTCCACCCCACCCCTGCCCCTTTTCTCTCGCTGAGCGCCGCGCCCATGCCGAAGGGAAACCATGAGCAATTGCCCGCGAGAAACTCAAACTTAGCCGAACGACAAGATTCCGTCGGCGTTGATCTCAACGGGAATCTTTCCCGGCTCAACTGCTCGGATCCTATGCTCGTAACTTTGCACCGAGCATTCGAGCTGAGTAATCGAATTGCTGAGCAGCGCCAATTGACAAGCGGCCTTGTAGATCTCGTCTCGGAGTTTGCCGATCTTCGAGCCGGCCACCCCCTTCGCTTGGAGGCGAGCCAATTGATCCTCAGCATTTTGTTTCCGCGTCGAGAACCAGCGTGCGGCTGCCTGCGCCTTAGCAAGACCAGCGCGGGTTTCGTTGAGCTCGGCCAGAAGTTTCTTCTTCTGCTCGTCATGCTCGCGGGACTCGGCTGCGGCTAAAGCCGCGCGAGCCTCGGCCACGGTCACTTGTGCGTTAGTTGCCATCCGGCACCCCCTCGGGCACCAGCTTGCCCGACCTGTGGCGTTCATTCCAGAACGCCGCATTTTTGGCATTGATCTCCGCGAACCGTTCCCGCGCGGCTTCCTGGACCCCCCGCTCGTCCGCGCTGGCACAGCGGTTCCGGCGGCTCTTGCGGACGATGAGTATGTGGCCATCGTCGGTCACCTTGACTTCATAGTCGGCTGCGGCGTAGCGACCGACTACGCCGTTATCGTCTGCGATCCGGCACATCGTGCCGCCCAAGTCACGAGACCGAAATCTTCCTAGATTTTTTCCTTCATCGCTGTGTCTCTCCCTTCCCCCACTTCGCTTGCTGTTGCGCGAGAATCTCCGCCGCGCTCACGGTTTCTGGCAGTGAACTGTCACCGTCGCTGTGCTCGCCCCCGAACAACGAGGGAAGCTCGCTGACCACTCCCATTCGCGGGTTTTGCCTCGCACCTTCGGGCGGCTCGATCGCGTCTGACGGCAAGGCATGCGCGGGATAATCGGTGGTCGCGCTCGTGATCGCGCCGGACCGCCGCGCCCGCTCGGTTTCTTGTTGGTTGTAAGTTTTTTCAGCCATGGTGCTGTTGCTCCTTTCCGTGTTGAACTAAGAATTTCATCTTCTCTGCTCCCTGTTCCAACCGCATAAACACTGGCTCAAATGAGCACGGTGTCCTCGATATGTCCCGAAAGACGTTCAACCGACTCGCGGATCTTGTCGTTCTCGTACTCCCGCTGGCTCGCGTACATCATGCTCGTCTCGTAGCAGAACACCGTCCCGTCTGGCGCAAGCAACGCACAGTGCCTAAGGTGGCTGAGCTGGATGACGCCGAACGGCGTGACGGGAAGCGGCGTCTTGCCACGAGCCATCCCCTGCCAACCCAACACTGGCACCGGCCCGCGGTCAGGACATGCGCAGATGATGTAGTAGCCCGGCATGGTCATCAGCAAGCTCACTTCGTTCCTCCGAGCTCGTCCAGCAGCGTCTGGAGGACTTGTTTCTTGTCTGGAATGTGGACCAGGCACTTGTCACGGTCTCGCCAGCGCGGCATCTTGCACCGCTTGTGGTGCGTTGTGATGGCCGTGCAGCGCCACGGCTGGGCTTTTATAGCAGTATCAAAACTTTGGGTTTTGTCGGTTTGGGTCACTGCGTTAAAATCCTCTATTTTATTCACACTTCGCTAGCCTTTTCAGTCACTTAGCCGCTCCCGTACAAGCTACTTTCCCGTCGTCCTTGTCTCCATCCTGCTCACCTCTCAAACTCTCTCTCAGGCAGAGCCCGCCTTCCCTTGCGGAGAGGGGCAAGAAGGGGAGAGAGTGGAATCTGTTAAATGCTTCTCTCCGCTTCATCCACCAATCTGCAAGTGATCTCGTCTCTCAGCCGACGAGATCCCAGCCAAGCAACTATCCTCGGTTCGCAAGGATGACAGCGATCCCCCATTTTTTTCTGTTCTCTCCGCATGTGGACCCAGGCTCAGGCGGGCAGACAGCGAGCCGGTACGGAAGTGCTCGGCATTCGAGCACGACACAAGCTTCTCGCTGGCCAGATCGACCACTGGCTCGTTGCTGGGAAAAACCGGCTCACGCCGGAAACAGAGGTTTTCGTTGCTGGACTGTCGAGCGCGGCCCGTTGTTTTTTTGGCTGGGGTTACAGAGTGCCGCGAACTTCCCCTTTGCACTTTACGTTTTAAAGTTGTTTGCGCTTGTGCTATGCTGGCTCTGCCAACTGAGAGTGATTGTGGGCCGTTCGCTGAACCGAGCGAGCGGCCTTTGTTGCGTATGCCCGCCATCCCGGCGAAGCACACGTCAGCGTTAGTTGCAATGCCCTTGCTGCTACCGCTCACGTGCACCACGGCCACCTGCAAATTTGCAGTCAGGGATGGTCCTGAAGTCTCAGCCACGGCTGCTGACCTCATGGGCCGCGATCCATTTCTCCAACTCGGGAGATCCCCAGCGGAACCGGCAGTACTTACCGAACCGCACGACCGGGAGCTCGTCGAGCGTCCTTCGGCGACAGTGGGCACGAATCCACGAGACCGGCAGATTCAACCGCTTCGCTAGCTCGGGCGCGTCAATCAGCTCGAAAGTCGTTTTTGGGGACAGTAACGGGACAGCGAAGGGTTTTGGAGCTTCCCTTTCAATCGGTTGCGATGATCTTACATCTAGAGATTGGGCGCTCATGCCTTACTCCGCCCTTCCTCGACTCGCTGAATCTCGCGGACGTGGACTAGTCTTCGCCGGTTCAGCCGCACGGTCCGGAGCCGGCCAGAGTCCACCATCCGCTGAACGGTCAACCGGCTGATGCCCCAGTCGCGGGCAAGGGCCGAGATCGTACGGAACATTCCCTTCCCTTGGTTTGACGTTTCCTGCATCTGCTGCCTCTCTGAAAAGAGCTGGACTCAAATCTGTTTACAATCTTAAGCATTTTGAGTAAGATGAGTACAGATAAATGAGTGCAGCACACATATATGAAAAGGAAACTCAATAATCTGAAACTCCCAATGAGGCCACAGGATAATGAAGACCGTCTCACACTTGAGTGGGTCGTTGCGGCTCTAAACGGAGAATCCCGGATGAAGCTCGGAGACCACGCGGCGCTGGTGAAGTTTGTCGAGCTTTGGAATGAGTCTGGAAGAAATCCTAAGAACAACCCGTTGCGCGAAGAACTCGGCGAAGTCTTTTCGGAAAACCCGAAGAGATTCTCGCTCGACAATCTGACCAAGGCGTGGACGTGGACTTTGCTTCCAGATACGAGCGGTCTGGCTGGCGGCGCGCGTTGGTTCATGCTTCCCAGCGACCTTGTTGAGCACGACCTGGCGGTATGCTTTGCTTCGATACTGCTCACCAACCGGTATCGTGACAAGTTATCTGATGGACCATGCCAGCGCACCGCGTGCGGGAAGTGGTTCATAAAGAGGCGCCCCTTACAGAAGCAATGCAGTCGCCGTTGCCTGGCTGTCGTCCGAAGCATGGCGGCGGTAAAGAAAGAACGCGAGGAGGCTCACAAAGACAATCTGAAAAAAGCACGCAAGGCGCTGCGGTGTTGGAGACGACGAAGCGGTCTGGACTGGAAGACGTATGTGTCGCTTGCTACCAAGTTGACCACGAAGTTTCTAACTCGCGCAGTCACCAACAAAGAGTTGACCGCGCCGAAACTGGCGCGGGTTGTGAGAAGTCGAGCAAATGAGAAACAAGAAAGGAGCAAATAGAACATGCAACGAAGACGAAAGCAGAACGGCGTCATCCTGCAAATCGGTCACAAGTGGTACGTCCGATATTGGGAACGGCGCAACGTCGGTGGTGTCATCGAACGCCGTCGTGTCACGCACTGCCTGGGCGAGATCACGACTCGCGGCAAGACTCCACCTGCCGAGATCGTGAAGGAAGCCGAACGCCACATGGCCACGGTCAACGACTGCTCGATTCCAGTCGGCCAGATCGTGACCCTCTCCGACTTCGTGGAGAACACGTTTCTCCCGAACGTCGCACGGACCCTGAGAAAAAGCAGCTCAGACGGGTACCAGCGAAGTTGGGATCTTCACCTGAAGCCGCTCGTCAACCGCGAACGCACGAACATGAAAGACTTGCAGACTTTCCACGTCCAGAGTTGGCTCGATCAGATTGCCAAAGACGGGCAGCTTTCGCGGGCCAGCTTGAAGGGCATAAAGAGCATGATCAGCGGCGCTTTCAAAGAGGCGCGGCGTCTCGGCTACTACACCGGCTCCAACCCGGTGCGGGACACACGCGTCGATCCACACGCCGCACCTCCTGCTCCGACGCACGCCTATTCACTCGAAGAGATCGCCACGATTCTTTCCCTCTTGCCAGAGCCAGCAGCAACGATCTTCGCTGTGGCTGCTTATACTGGCTTGAGGCGTGGCGAGATCGAAGGTCTGAGGTGGGAAGATTACCGCGACGGAGAACTCAACGTCAGTCGCTCGCTCTGGAACGGGGAGATAGTCGAGCCAAAGACCGCGAAGAGCAGAGCCGCTGTTCCGGTGATCCGTCTCCTGGCCGAACGGCTTGAGATCCATCGGCTGCGCTCTGGCAATCCGGAGGATGGGACGGTCCCGCAATCCGGGCCGATCTTCCGCACGAGCGTTGGCACACCGTTCTCTCTCCAGAACGTTGTGAACCAGCAAATCCTCCCGGCTCTGCGGCGCTGCGTGCATTGCGGAGTCTCCGAGGGGTTGCCGCATCTGAAATCGAAAACGTGCTCCAACTACGAGCGCGATTCGAGCATCCCTGAATGGCAGGGGTTTCACGCTGCACGGCGCGGCCTCGGCTCGAACTTGTACCGGATGGGCGTTCACGAGCTGGTGATCCAGAAGATTCTGCGTCACAGCAACGTGGCAACCACGACCTCGTATTACGTCAAAACCACGGCTTCGGACGTGAAGGAAGCCATGGAGCAATTCGAGCAGAAATTGGAGGGTCAGACCCTTCGGGACACCGATGGGACACTAAACTCCGCTCTTGGCGCAACGTCGAGAACGGTAAACTAAGCAACCTCAAGGGGTTATGCTGGAGCTAGCTCTCAACTCGTGCCGTTTTATCTTCCAAATATTAAATGTGGGTTAAATATACTGAGAGCGATTGCCAACCTAAGAAGATTGGGCTGCTCAGGGAATGTCGGATACAGGAACGAGCGCAAATACTAACGATTCGCTTAGCGGGAAGCCCCAGGGAGAAAATCGCGGAGCTGCGCAGCGGCCGCGGTGGGCGTCGCTCTTAGGCATCGCGCTGGCCGCAGTCGCCGTAGAGATCCCTTTCTTTTTCAATGGCATGCCCTCCGGACATGATGTGGAGTTCCATCTCTATTCGTGGCTCGAGGTCCTTTCGCAATGGAAACTCGGCGTCTTCTTTCCGCGCTGGGCAGCGTGGGCGAACCTGGGCTACGGTGAACCGAGGTTCTTGTTCTATCCCCCGGCGTCGTGGATGCTCGGCAGCTTGATCAGCGCGGTCTTTCCCTGGAGGCTGGCTGCCGCCGTTTACATCTGGAGTGTGCTGGTGCTGGCGGGAGCGAGCATGTTCCTGCTGGTCCGGAGGTGGTTCGATCGCCGCGATGCGATCTTCGCGGCGGCGCTTTATGCGGTGAACCCGTATCATCTGGTGGTTGTCTACTGGCGGAGCGCGTTCGCCGAACTGCTGGCCAGCTGTCTGGTGCCTTTGCTGCTGCTGCTAGTGCTGAAAGCCGCGGAGGAGGGCTGGCGCGTTCTGGTTCCTTTGTCCCTGTTGCTGGCAGCGGCATGGCTCACCAACGCACCGGCCGCGGTGATGATTCACTATTCGCTGGCGCTGCTGGTTCTGATCCTCGCCTGGCAGCGGCGTTCGCTGCGCCTTCTGCTGATCGGGGCGAGCGCGGTCGCGCTGGGCGCTTGCTTGTCTGCTTTTTATCTGTTTCCGGCGATCTACGAGCAGAAGTGGATCAACATCGCGGAAGCAATCTCGTCGGGGTCGCGGCCGCAGGATAACTTTCTTTTCATTCACACCACTGACCCCGATCACGATGCCTTCAACCGGATCATTTCCTGGGTCGCGGTGCTGGAGATTGCCGTGGTGCTCACGGCGGCGTGGGCGGCCAAGGCGTGGCGGGCGAAGAACCGTCAGCTGTGGAATGCGCTGTTCGTCTGGGCAGCAACCTCGAGCGTCCTGATGTTCCCCCTGACGGCGCTCCTCTGGAAGTTCCTACCCAAGCTCGTGTTCATGCAGTTTCCCTGGCGCTGGCTGCTGTGCCTGAGCCTGATGTTCTCGATCTTTCTGACCGTGGGTGTGCGGCGCTGGTGGGTGCGAACCGCGATCTGTGTGGTCACAATCGCCATCATCGTCGTGGCCTGGCAGCGTATTCAACCGCCGTGGTGGGACAACGTCGCCGATCTGCGTGAGATGCAAGACAACATGTCAGACGGCATCGGTTATGAAGGAGTGGACGAATACACGCCGGTCGGAGCTGATCCTTCGACGATCGACAAGGATGTGCCCCAGGTTGCAGTGGATGGGGCTGCGCGCGCGACGATACAGGTCCTGCACTGGGGGCCGGAGTTCAAACTGTTTACGGCGGAGATGTCCGCGCCGGATCAGCTGGCCCTGCACCTGTTCCGCTACCCGGCGTGGCAGGCCCAGGTCAACGGCCGCGTGGTCGAAACGGCGGCGCGTCCGGATACGGGGCAGATGCTGGTCCCGGTCGCAGCCGGGATGAATCGGGTGCAGGTGATTTTGTTGCGCACGTGGGACCGTACTGTAGGTGGATGGACCTCCTTGATTGCAGCAGTTTCGATCGGGATTTGGGCTCTATTGGTTTCACGACGGCGTCGGACCTCAGACCTCGGACCTCAGGTGTCCAAGTCTGCGGTTTAAGGTCTGAAGTCCGAGGTCCGATTTATGCGACGAATTCTCATTGCCACCTCGAATCCCGGCAAGCTGCGAGATTTTGCCGGGGCTGCCGCCGCGCACGGCACCGAAATCGCCGGCATCCCGGGCTTCGCTTCCCTTCCCCCGGTAGCCGAAGACGGACTGACCTTTGAAGAAAATGCGCGCAAGAAGGCCGAGGCGTACAGCCGTTATGTTGCGGGAGAGATTGTTGTTGCCGATGACTCAGGGCTGGAAGTCGATGCGCTGAAAGGAGCACCCGGCGTGCATTCCGCACGCTATGCCGCTCCCGATCTCCATGACAAAGAGCCGCACGAGGCTGACCAGAATACTGCCGACGAGGCCAACAATGCGCGCGTCTTGCGGGAACTAACAGATGTTCCTGTCGAGAAGCGCACTGGCAGGTTCGTGTGTGTACTGGCGGCGGCGCGCGACGGAAAGACACTGGCGACGTTTCGCGGCGTCGCCGAAGGAATCATTCTGGATGCACCCCGAGGGGCGAACGGCTTCGGCTACGATCCGCTGTTTTATTTCCCGCTGATCGACAAGACATTCGCCGAACTCACGGCTGAGGAAAAGGCGCGCTACAGCCATCGCGGCGCGGCGTTTCGACAATTTCTGGAGTGGTGCGACCGGCGGGGACACTAGCGCACCTCGCTTCATCTTGTGCGTCATCCCGAAGCACGGCGTTCTTCAGCCGGGCGAGGGATCTTGCGGGGAGCTTCACCGGCTTTGTATTTCACTGCGCGCGAGATCCCTCGTCCCGCTGGTGAAAGCGCGGGACTTCGGGATGACGCCCCACAGCGATAAGATCCAAACTGAGCCACTACCTGACTACCTAACCACTGCTTTCCTTGACTTCACTTCTCGCGCGGCAAGATAATGTCAGATCGTTTTCTCATCGCGGATTCATAAGGAGTTTTTGTGGCATCGGCAGCCAGTCCTCCTGCTCAACAACTAAGACAGGGTGTGGCTCCTCTGCGAGCCGGCGAAGGTTATTCCTTTCTGCTGCGCCGCCTGCACTCGCTCACCGGCATCGTTCCCATCGGGCTGTTTCTTCTCGAACATTTCATTTCGAACGCCGAGGCCTTCAAGGGCGCCGCGGCCTACGGCGCGCAAGTTAAGTTTCTCAACAGTCTGCCGTTCGTGGTCGGTCTGGAATTATTCGGCATCTGGATCCCGATCCTCTACCACGGCTTGTATGGCATCTGGATCTGGTATCGCGGCGATACCAACGTTGCCTCTTATCCCTGGACTGGCAACTGGATGTACACCGCGCAGCGCTGGACCGGCATCATTGCCCTGGCCTACATGGCTCAGCACACGTACGACTTGCGCTTTACCGGCGTGCATCTGCCTTCGCATCCCATGCTGGCTTTCGCGAAAGTGCAGAACGAATTTCAGAATCTCTGGATGGTCGCCTTCTACGCCGTCGGCATCATCGCGGCCTCCTGGCATTTCTGTTACGGATTGTGGCTGTTCGCCGCGAAGTGGGGCATCACCACCGGCGCGAGGGCTCGGCGCTGGTTCGGCTATGTTTGCCTGTTACTGGCGCTGGGGCTGATCTCGATCGGTGCGGCCAGCATGTATGGATTCCTGAGCCATCCGGTGGAACCGCTGAATCCGAGCGCGCCGGAAACGATCGTGATGACGAAGTAACTTTATTTCCGATAGTCGATTGAGAATTGGAACTCATACAAGATGGCAGCTCCCAAAATTATCGTGGTAGGCGGTGGACTGGCCGGACTCTCCGCTGTCATCAAGATCGCGGAGATGGGCGGCGACGTTGATCTTTTCTCCATCGTTCCGGTGAAGCGCTCGCACTCGGTCTGCGCCCAGGGCGGCATCAATGCAGCCAAGAATCTGAAGGGCGAAGGCGACTCGACCTGGAAGCATTTTGACGACACGGTCTACGGCGGCGATTTCCTGGGCAACCAGCCTCCGATTAAAGACATGTGCGAGGCCGCGCCCGCCATCATTGACCTGCTCGACCGCATGGGCGTTCCTTTCAACCGCACGCCGGAAGGGTTGCTCGATTTCCGCCGCTTCGGCGGGACTTTATATAACCGCACCGCCTTTGCCGGTGCGACCACCGGCCAGCAATTGCTCTACGCACTTGACGAACAAGTCCGGCGTTACGAATCGGAGGGCAAGGTCAGGAAGTACGAGCACTGGGAGTTTCTCTCGGCGGTGCTCGACGGAAACCGCGTCTGCCGCGGCATCTGCGCCATGGACCTGCGCTCCATGGAAGTGCGCACCTTCCCGGCTGACGCCATCATCATTTGCACGGGCGGCATTGGCGCGATCTTCGGCAAGTCGACCAACTCGGTCGTGTGCACAGGATCGGCGCAGTCCGCCCTTTATCAGCAGGGCTGCTATTACGCCAACGGCGAATTCATTCAAGTGCATCCCACCTGCATCCCCGGCGAAGACAAGTTACGGCTGATGTCGGAGTCGGCCCGCGGCGAAGGCGGGCGCGTCTGGGTGCCGAAGACCACGGGCGACAAAAGAGAGCCCAAGGCGATCCCGGAAAAAGAGCGCTGGTACTTTCTCGAAGAGTGGTATCCGAAGTATGGCAATCTCGTGCCGCGCGACGTGGCCACCCGCGCCATCTTCAAGGTCGTCTACGAGCACAACCTCGGAATTGACGGCAAGCCGATGGTCTACCTTGACCTGACCCACATCGATCGCAAGGTTCTTGACAAAAAGCTGGAAGGGATTCTCGAGATTTACGAGAAGTTTGTGGGCGACGATCCGCGCGACACGCCCATGAAGATTTTCCCCGGCATGCACTACACCATGGGCGGGCTGTGGATTGACTATAAGCAGGCCACGAACATTCCGGGCATTTACTCGGCGGGCGAGTGCGAATACCAATACCACGGCGCGAACCGGCTGGGCGCAAATTCGCTGGTGTCGTGCATCTTTGGCGGATTTGTGGCTGGGCCCGCGGCCCTGCAATATGCGAAGAGTTTGCAGGCTGCGCCATCGAACAGCCACTTTGACGTTGAAAAGAAGCGCCAGGAAGAAATCAACTCGAACCTGATGAAGGCCGACGGCACAGAGAATCCGGTGAAGCTCTGGCGCGAACTGGGCGAGTTGATGACCAAGGATTGCACCGTCATCCGCTACAACAAGCCTCTGCAACAGACCGACGCCAAGCTGGTCGAGATGCTGGAGCGCTATCGCAAGATCAACCTGAGCGATCGCACTCAGTGGGCGAATACGACCGTAGTGTTTGCGCGACAGCTTTATAACATGTTGCAACTGGCGCGGGTGATCGCGCAGGGCGCGCGCATGCGTGACGAATCGCGCGGCGCGCACTACAAGCCCGACTTCCCCGAGCGTGACGACAAGAACTGGATGAAGACGACGAAGGCGTATTTTGCTCCGGATGCGGATGAGCCGAAGTTTGAGTTCGAGCCGGTGGACGCGTCGCTGATTCCGCCGCGTCCGAGGAAGTATTGAGCAACGAAGTAAAAATGGACATGGAGAGGCGGACGCCCTCGTCCGCCCGGCAGATCGACGCTGCTCCCCCGGACGAGGGCGTCCGGGGCTCCAGGAGAAGAACCGGGAAATGGCTGAAAAATCCGTCATCTTAAGAATCAAGCGTCAACTCACTCCCACCTCCAAGCCGTACTGGGAGGAGTTCTCAGTTCCCTACCGGCCGAACATGAACGTCATTTCGGCACTCATGGACATCGCTGCCGACCCGGTCACACGCGAGGGCAAGGCGACCACGCCCATCACTTACGACTCGAATTGCCTCGAAGAAGTCTGCGGGTCGTGCGCCATGCTCATCAATGGCCGCGCCCGCATGGCCTGCTCCGCGCTGGTGGACGATCTCGATCAGCCGATCCGGCTGGAGCCGTTTTCAAAGTTTCCGGTCGTCCGCGATCTGGCCACCGACCGCAGCGTAATTTTCGAAAATCTTAAGGCCGTGAAGGCCTGGGTCCCGATTGACGGCACGTATGATCTCGGCGCCGGGCCGCGCATGTCGGCGGAGGATCAGGAAGCGGCCTATCCGATCTCGCGCTGCATTTCCTGCACTTGCTGTATGGAGGCTTGCCCGCAGTTCAACCAAGACACGGGCTTCGTGGGCGCGGCCACGATTGCGCAGGTGCGGTTGTTCAACACCCATCCCACGGGCAAGGCGCTGAAGCGCGAGCGGCTGGCGGCGCTGATGGGCGATGGCGGCATCCAGGAATGCGGTTACGCCCAGAACTGCGTTGAAGTTTGCCCCAAGGATATTCCGCTGACCAAGTCCATTTCCGAGGTTGGCGGCCAGGTCATGAAGCAGGCCCTCGGTGACCTTTTGCGGCGCTGATGGTTGACAGAACTGTGCACATTGCCTCAGCCGGGCTGCCGTGAAGATTGCCTCGAATCCCGCCAAGTTGTAGCTGGCACAGCCCATAAGCAGGGTCTCAGGCGGGATCAGGAATGGCTAGAAAAGTGCCAATATAATTCCGGACCCCTGTGCCGGGGGAAGCCCGTAATCGGCCAGGTAACCTGCCGGGCACATAGTGAATTGGGTACGCAAGTAATGGCCCACGGCTGATCCCGGTTTGGGCCGCTTGACAGCTTGGCTTAGAATACGGCTTCGCGCTTGAGAATGCGTTGCTGTAGGTCATTGCGGGCGAAATTGCCCGCCATAGACGGAAACCACTTCGTGAGACGTTACATTGGTCTTCAATTCGTTGCGCTGCTTCTCCTGATGGGGATGAGTGTGCCGGCGTTTGCCGTGAAGCACGTAACCGTGCATCACGCCCGCCGCCATTTTCGCTGGGTTCGCTGGCATCCCATGTTTAAGCCGTCGCACGAATCGCTGTTGATCCAGAATGCCGAAATTGATCGCTTGGAACTGCCGCGCATTCAAGATGAAACCGAACTGGAAGCGTTGAAGGCTGACGGTTCGCTGGTCCCAATCATCCCGAGCGAGACTCTCCGTATTGAACCGTCGCTCGATCCCTCGCGGCGCTACTGCCGGCCCTGGACGCTGGATTTCGTCGACGACATCAGTCAGGCTTACTACAACCGCTTCCACCAGCAGATTCAGGTGAACTCGGCGGTGCGGACGGTGAAGGTGCAACGCAAGTTGCGCCGCCGCAACCGCAATGCGGCGCCTGCCGACGGTGACACGGCGTCGTCACATCTTGCCGGCGTCACCGTGGACTTGCAGCGCCGGGGCATGACCAAGGAGCAGATCCTCTGGATGGAGCATTACCTCTTCTACATGAAGGCGCTTGGCCTGGTCGAACCGGAAGAAGAGCGACGGCATTGGTGCTTCCACATCATGGTCAGCGGCCACTATTCAGAGTGGCGCGAGACGCAGAATATCGTCCCGCTGGAACGTCCTGACAACGACCATCCAGACAGCGACCCGCCGCAGGCCCAGGTTGCTCTGGGCAGCGGATCGAATTAGTTCCCGCCACTGAGATTCTGCGATTCCTATACAATCGAACCTTTGTTCGCCACATCTCCAGGGTTCAGACTATGCCGATACGTATCCTGACCGTTTTCATGTTGTGTTCTTTTCTAGCGGCTGCGCAGACTTCCAGCGCGCCGTCGAGCGGGTCTGACGTTGTCGTCAGTCCCCGGGCCCGCGCCATTCACGACTCCGCTATTGTGGTTGACACCCACGCCGATACCCCGCAGCGCTTTCTCGACGAAAACTTCGACATCGGTTCCACCGATCCCAACGATGTTGGCCACCTCAGCCTGGACAAGGCGCGCCGGGGCAATCTTGGCGCCGAGTTCTTTTCCATCTGGGTCGATCCGGAGACGCACAAGGGCCATTTTGCCGAGTACACGTTCGATCTGATCGACTCCGTTTACGAGCAGGCCGCCCGCCATCCTGATCGCATGATGATGGCGTTCTCGGTGGCCGACGTCGAGCGGGCGCACCACGAGCACAAACTGGCGGCGCTGATGGGAATCGAGGGCGGGCACTCTATCGAAAACGACATGCGCCTGCTGCGCGATTACTACCGGCTCGGCGTGCGCTACATGACGCTGACGTGGTCGAACACCAACGAGTGGGCGGATTCTTCCGGTGATATCGACGACGCCAAGGTGCAGCATCACAACGGGCTGACCGACTTCGGCAAGCAGGTGGTCGTGGAGATGAACCGCCTGGGCATGATGGTCGACATTTCGCACGTCGCTGATAAGACTTTCTGGGACGCCATTGCCACGACGAAAGCTCCCGTCATCGCTTCGCATTCCTCGGCCCGCGCGCTGGTCGATGCCCCGCGCAACATGACCGACGACATGCTGCGCGCAGTGGCCAAAAATGGCGGCGTGGTGCAGGTCAACTTTTTCAGCGGGTTTGACGACGAGAATTATCGCAAAGCGGAAGCAGCGCAGGCCAAGGACCAGGCCGCCGCCATCGAACAGTACGCTGAGCAGATGAAAGCCGCGGGCAAGAGCATCACGGCTGCGGATCGCGATCGCATCGAGCGCGAACATCTGGCAAAGATTCCCCGGCCGCCGTTCAGCTCGCTCATCGATCACATTGACCACATTGCCAAAGTTGCCGGAGTGGATCACGTCGGCCTGGGCTCCGATTTCGACGGCGTCAGCGGCCAAACACCCCAGGGCATGAACTCGGCTGCGGACCTGCCCAAGATCACGCAGGCGCTGCTTGATCGCGGCTACAGCCCGGAAGATATCAAGAAGATTCTAGGTGGCAATCTGCTGCGCGTCTTCGGCGAAGTGGAGCGCGTAAGCCGCGAGATGGAGGCCCAAGCACCGGCAAGATAACCGGAACGACGCGAAGGCAACAGATCAATTTGTGGAAGGAACCATGTGGGGACAGCCGCCCTCGGCTGTCCAGTCGAGCGAAGCTCGACAGTTCATAGCAAATTGTGAGCCGGAAAGAACCAAACAGACTGGTAGTGGTGCATGAACTTCTCGGATGAGCCCTTTGCGGCCTTCGCGAATCCTTGGCGTACTTCGCGGTTCAAGACCTTTTACCGCAAAGCTCGCAAAGAAAGGCCGCGAAGTTCGCAAAGGAGATCCGGAAACTACACCAGCGCCAGCCAACTCATCCACAGGAAACACAGTCGCCGGTGTCGTACAATCAAACGTTACTCACAATCAGGCCACTATCTTCAGATCCAAGGAGCACCCATGCGCAAGGCATTATTAATCCTGATGCTGATGTTGATAACGGCCTTCGTGGCTTTGGCGCAGACCAGCAGCCAAGCCGCGCCCGCGGCCAAACCCAGCGCCGCGGCCCAGCCCGCCGTGCACGCGCCTGCCCGGCCCACCGCCATCATCGACACCACCGCCGGCAAGATGACTTGCACCCTGTTTCCCGACAAGGCGCCGATCGGCGTGGAGAACTTCATCGGACTGGCGTCCGGCGCCAAGGACTGGAAGAATCCGGTGGGAACGACCAAACACGGCGTGCCGCTTTATGATGGCACGATTTTTCACCGCGTCATTCCGGAGTTCATGGTTCAGGGTGGCGATCCGGCAGGTACCGGCTCCGGCCCCGACCCAGTTCCGCCATTCAAGAACGAGGTATCATCCGACCTGCTTTTTGACCGCCCCGGCCGCCTGGCCTATGCCAATGCGGGCCCGAACACCAACAGTTCGCAGTTTTTCATCACCGAGGTAGCCACACCGCACCTCAACGGCGGCTACACGCTTTTCGGCCAGTGTGATGATGCGACTGTGGCGCTGGTGAAGCAGATCGCCCGTATGGCGACCGACCCGCAGAACGACCGGCCATTTCGTCCCGTGAAGATTAATCACATCACCATCGTGAAAGGCTCGGCTGCGGCTAAGCCGGCCGCGACCACAGCCAAGCCTGCGACCGGGGCTACAAGCCAGAAGCCTGCCGCCACTCCGAACTGAATGGACGGCGGTTCGTGTTAAAGGCGGGCTTCGCCCGCCCGGACGGCCGAGGGCGGCCGTCCCCACATGAGCAGTCAACAAATCGAAAGGACCTTATGACTCGCCAACCCGGACTTTATGCCACGTTTGAAACTAGTGAAGGCACCATCGTCTGCCGCCTGTTCGAAAAGGAAGCGCCCAAAACCGTCGCCAACTTCGTCGAGTTGGCCGAAGGCAAGCGCGAATGGACGCATCCCTCGACCCGCAAAAAATCGAAAGACCGCCTTTATGACGGGACGATCTTCCATCGCGTGATCCCCGACTTCATGATCCAGGGCGGAGACCCACAGGGCACCGGCACCGGCGGCCCGGGCTATCAATTCGAAGACGAGACCAAGGGCTCGCCGCACATGTTCGACAAGCCGGGCAAACTGGCCATGGCCAACGCCGGGCCAAACACGAACGGCTCGCAGTTCTTCATCACTGTAGTGGCCACCACGTGGCTGACCGGTAAGCACACGATCTTCGGTGAAGTCATTGAAGGGCAGGACGTGGTGAACAAGATCACTGCGCTCCCGCGTGGGCGGAATGATCGGCCGAGCAAGGACGTGGTGCTGAAGAAAGTCGGGATCGAGAAAGTATAGCTAGGAACGGGCACGACCGGCCGGAGGCGTCTTTGACCGCTGCTTTCGCCGCCCCTCCGAGGTGGTTGGAACTATCACCGCAAGAGGCTCGCCAGAATGAGTGATGAGGATCGGCTTGCGGGTCCTCTTCACTCGCTCCAGCGTAGTGGAGATGTTTCGTCTGAACTCGGCAAATGGGACAGTTTTCATCGTTGTAATGATTCCATCGTCAGCCGAGAGCGACAACTTTAACCCTGCTTAGCCAGCCGCCGCGAACGGTTACAATGCAGCGCATGCTCGCCGCTCTCACCGTTGACGACTGCGATGACTTCTACAGAATTCGCAGATGTGCCCGCCACTACCGTCTTCGTTTCGGTATGCGAACGGACGAACGAGCTTGCGGTCGATGTCCCAGCATACCGTGCAGAACGGGCCGTCTTCCTGTTGCCCTCCTTCATTGAAGAGATAGTAGACATGTCCCGTAGTGCTGAGGCGTAGCTTTCCCTGTGTCTCCTTCTGCTTTCTTAGTTCTTCATTTTCTTGGCGAAGACGATTGTTCTCTTCGACTAGTTCGATGATGTCGGAATGGAGGCCGAGAACCCGCTGGTAAAGTTCGAGATTATGGATTTCTTGGACGGCACTTGCTACCTGCCTTGCGTTCTCGAGTATGCCCATGCGGCTATTGTCGCATCGAGACAGAGATGCAGCACGTCAAGGAGTCACCTGCGCCATGAGGGACCGAGCATGCGCCTGTGCGGCAGAGATTCAGACGCCAATCACGCCGCACAACTCCTTCACCGCCGCCGCGCTCTTGTCGAGGGCCGCCTTTTCTTCCGGCGTCAGCTTGATCTCGATGATCTGCTCGATTCCCTTCGCGCCGAGCTTTACCGGCACGCCGACGAACAGACCGTTGATGCCGTACTCGCCCTGCAGATAGGCCGCGCAGGGCACAATTTTCTTCTTGTCTTTCAGGATCGCCTCAACCATCTCGGTCGCCGCAGCCGAGGGCGCGTAATACGCCGACCCGGTCTTCAGATACTTCACAATTTCCGCTCCGCCATCACGCGTGCGCTTGACCAGCGCGTCGAGCTTAGCCGGTTCAATCAGTTCGGTGATCGGAATGCCGGCAACGGTCGAATAGCGCGGCAGTGGGACCATAGTGTCGCCGTGGCCGCCCAGCACGAATGCCGTTACGTTCTCGACGCTCACCTTCAGTTCGTCGGCGATGAAGGCGCGGAAGCGCGCCGAGTCGAGAATGCCGGCCATGCCGATGACCCGTTCGCGCGGGAATCCGCTCAGCTTGTAAGCGGTCTGCGCCATGGCGTCGAGCGGATTCGAGACGATGATCAGAATGCAGTTCGGCGAATACTTTACTACTTGGCCCACTACGTCCTTCATGATGCCGTAGTTGGTGTTGAGCAGATCGTCGCGGCTCATGCCCGGCTTGCGCGGGATGCCGGCTGTGATCACGACGATGTCGGAATTCGCGGTGTCTTTGTAGTCATTGGTGCCGCTGACATAAGAGTCGCGCTTCTCGATGGGCATGGCCTGGAGCAAATCCAGTCCTTTGCCCTGCGGCACGCCTTCAATGATGTCTATCAGCACTACGTCGGCCAGTTCTTTCGAGGCAATCCAGTGGGCCGCTGTGGCACCCACGTTTCCTGAACCTACAATCGTGACTTTGGGCATAGTTTCCTCTCTTATAAATACGAAGATAAAACCGAAACCACAGAGGACACAGAGTTTCACCGAGGACCTCTTTGCGCCTCCGTGTCCTCTGTGGTGGAAGCTCTTTACTTCACTCCGGCAAGGACACCGGTCTCCATGTTCTCGATCATGTATGCGGCGAACTCGCTGGTCTTAACTTTGGTGGCGCCTTCCATCAGGCGCTCGAAGTCGTAGGTGACTTTTTTCTGCTCGATCGTCCGCTCCAGGCTTTGCTCGATCAAGTCGGCGGTTTCGTTCCAGCCCAAATGGCGGAACATCATGGCGCCCGACAGAATCAGCGAGCCCGGGTTGATCACGTCCTTATCGGCATACTTGGGCGCGGTGCCATGCGTGGCTTCGAAGAACGCATACCCATCGCCGATGTTCGCTCCCGGTGCGATGCCGAGTCCGCCCACCTGGGCCGCGCAGGCGTCGGAAATGTAGTCGCCGTTCAGATTGGGCGTGGCCAGCACGGAATACTCGTCGGCGCGCGTTACCACTTGCTGGAAAATCGAGTCGGCGATGCGATCGTTGACCATGATCTTCTTTTTCCAGGCGCCCTTGCCGTGCGTGGCGTAGATGGCGTCGAGCACATCTTTCACTTCCTTTTCCACAGCCTGGCGGAATGCGGGTGGGGCGAATTCCATGCCCGGCTCTACAATTTCAGCGTTCTGCGCGATGGTCAGGTTCGGATTCTTGTCTTGGTTGTCGAGAATCCAACTCTCGCGCTCGGTTACGACCTGGTTGCGGAATTCTTCGGTGGCCAGTTCGTATCCCCACTTGCGGAAGGCGCCTTCGGTGAATTTCTGGATGTTGCCTTTGTGCACCAGCGTGACAGTCTTGCGGCCGGACTCGAGCGCGTGCTGGATGGCCTTGCGCACCAGGCGTTTGGTTCCAGTCACCGAAATTGGCTTGATGCCGATGCCGGAATCGAGCCGCACCTGCTTCTTCCCGCTCTTGAGCATGTCTTTATTGAGGAATTCGATCAGGCGCGCGCAGTCCGCTGTTCCCTGCTCCCACTCTATGCCGGCGTAAACGTCTTCCGTGTTCTCGCGGAAGATGACGACATCCATGCGCTCGGGATGCTTCACTGGCGAAGGCACGCCCTTGTAATACTTCACCGGGCGCACGCAGCAGTACAGATCAAGAATCTGCCGCAGGGTCACGTTGAGCGAGCGAATTCCACCGCCGACGGGCGTAGTCAGGGGTCCTTTGATGGCGACGCGGAATTCGCGCACCGCTTCGACGGTGTCGTCGGGCAGCCACGTATCGAATTTCGCCTTCGCTTTTTCGCCGGCGAACACTTCATACCACGCCACTCGCCGCTTGCCCTTATAGGCCTTCTCGACGGCGGCATTGAATACGCGCAGCGAGGCCTTCCAGATGTCGCGGCCGGTCCCGTCGCCTTCGATGAAAGGAATGATGGGATTATCCGGGACCTCATACTTGCCGCTCGCGTAGTTGATCTTCTTCCCGTCCGCCGGTACCGCTACGCCGTTATAAGTGCCCGCCATGTAATGCCTCCACTGATTGACGATTTCCTGAACAGTTTAAAAGACCAACAATTATAAAGAATTTGGACTCAGGCCTATTGCGATTTTACTCATTCATCGCTTCATTTTTCGTCAGTGGTTTCTTGTATCTGGGTCAGAGGTTCGAATTGACCTTGCCCGGTCACGGCAACTTTATGCGGATTGCCGGTATGCAGGCGTGATCTCAATCACTTCCTGCAGTGATTCGACCCACAAGAACCGATGCAGTTTTGAGTCTTGTGTCTCGTGGGATAATTCCCGTACTGATTCCGAGCATCGGCCGCTGGTTGAGAGGTTGCCATGAGCTTCATGCGATGCCGGGTGTCGACATTGCTGTTGGTAGTCGCTATTTCTACTGTGGCCTTTGCGGACGGCTCGCACGACCGTACTCACGTAGCCAGCAACATCAATGTCGGCCCCGATGAACAGGTCAGTGAGGCGACGTGCTTTGGCTGCAGTATTCGGGTTCGAGGACAGGTGTCAGGCGACGTCACCACGTTCGGCGGCAGCATCGTCATTGAGGGTCAGGGGCAGGTCGGCGGCGACGCCACCACCTTTGGCGGCGACGTTCGTCTGGACAAGGAAGTGAAGGTGCATGGCGACGTAACGGTATTCGGCGGCCGGATTCGGCGCGATTCTGCAGCCACCATCGGCGGCGATGTCACCAACATGGGCGGCCCGGGCTGGATTGTTCTGATCTTCGTGATTCCGTTGTTCTTCTTCGGCCTCTTTGTGGCGCTGATCGTCTGGCTGGTCCGGCTCTTGCTTCGCCCCGCGAAGCCCGCCACAGCCTAGGCCACCCGGAAGGGCCTTGCAGCAGGACTACCAGCGCCGCGTCCCGAACGTCTTGCGCACGCCTACCGTCATGTAGCGGCCCCACGGTCCGTTATTCCCCAGATCAGCCAGCCCGAGATTGGTGTCGCGCGCGCCCAACCGGTCGAACAAGAAGTGCTGGGTTACGCGAAACTCGAATCCTTTCTCGATGTAGATACCCGCGCCCCAGGAATGCTCGATGCCGATGGCATCGGGCGACCAGGTGTAGAGGGTCTTGGGCACGTTCTTGCCAAAGAGAAAGGTGGGCGCGCCGAACACCATGAAGCGCCGCAGCGGACCCCGGCCAAAGGGACGGACCTCCAGAATCCCCGACAACATGTAGCGGGCAAACATGCTGCAGGGCGCGTTCGCGCCACCGTATTGCCCGGCATTGCCGGCACAAAGATTGGGATCGACCTCATTGTGTGGAGGCGCCAGATCCAGCTGTGCCCAGCCCCACAGCATGTCACGGGGAAAGAACATCCGGTCCCCTGCGCCCGCGTCGTGCCAAGTCCCGCTGGAACTATCAGCGACAACAGCCTGGCCCGCAACGTGGTTCTGGTTGAGGGAAAAAGGCGTCTGCGCCCCTGCCACCGAGATTAGTACGAGAAGTGCCGGAACCCACACCCACCGTTTCATTTCTCCTCCGAAGTTGTATGACCAGAGATGCCGGGGCGCGGCTTCATCCCCTGCTTGCGGCAAATTGGGCTGCCGGGGAAAACCACGATCCGGATGAACAGAGTGGAACATTGTAACCTGCCGTGCGGCGGGACCGGACGTCGCGGTTTGCGATCGGCCGGCGGAAAAGTGCTGCGGCTAGGGCCGCCCATGGTCTAACTCGGGCGATTTCCTTCCAGAATTCATATCTCACTTCCCCGTTTCTTCCATTCATAGTACGTTCACATTACTGAGAACCCCGAAAACCCTGCCATAACAGGGGTCTGCGTTTGGCTCACGGATTGCACCCAACGTAGGCACAGCAATACTTGAACTGACTATGCCCCAGGAGATTTCAGTCTCGTACCAGGCAATCAAGAGCAAGGTTTACCGGTTAATTGATGCCCTTGTGGTTGGAGAAAAGAACGAAGCTGAGGTGCAGGAATCGATCCGCCGCTGGTGGAGTCTGATCCATCCTGCCGATCGGCCCGTCGCCCAGAAATACCTGCTGATGGTGCTGGGGCGCTCGACTTCGGCTTTGGACGCCGTCGAAGTGGCCATGCTCTCGGTGGGCGGCTCCCAGGCGGCACACTCCCAGCTAGCCGACTCCGCCTTCGCCAGCCGCCGCGTTCGCCTCGTGGAGCGCATCATCAAGGAGTCCGGCGCTCGGCAGACGGTGTAACCCGTCCAGTCATAGTCCCTTTCTGCGGTTGGCCCAGCTTGTCCCGGTCTTAACTCTCGACGGTACCCCGTCCAAGCTTTGCTTGGGCGGCGTTTTGATGTTCATCCGTCATAGACATAGGGGGCTGGCCCAGGTTTGCCCCCGTATGTGCCATCACGAGACTGGCTGCCCCAGCCTTCGTGGGGTTCGAAGCCTGGGCATTCGTGCCGATGGTAGTAGGAGATTCTTGAACTCCCAAAGCTCAAGGGCTCAGCGCGGGCGTCCGAAGACCAAAATCTCTCGCTTTCGGCAGCATCGTGCCCACGCTTCGAACATCGCGAAGCGTGGGGCAGGCTTCATTATGATGGTACCGACAGAAATCGAAGGTGGGCCAACCCCCCGATGCGCGAGATGCGAGCGACCTCAGCGCTGAGCTGCAGAAAGCAACTGACGAGTACGCAAGAGCGGTTCGTGAATTGAATTCAGAATAGCCCACTACTTGCGCCTTCTCTTCGCCGTTTCGCAGGTCAATGAGTGATAAGGGGATATTTCGCCAGTTGTTTGGAGTGTAGACAATCGGCCCATGGCCTTCACGCCGACCACAACGGCGCCGCCCCTTCTCAGGAATGTGCAATTGTGCTCAGACGCACGGATTTCGACGGCTTAGGCTGGTTGGCCTGAGCGGTAGGTCAGTTCCTACACCTAACATTTCAGCCCAATGACGTAATTTCGCAGGGGGGCACCATGTGGCGAGAACGAGCGCTGAAGGTTGTGTTGGCCGTGGTGGGCTTGATCTTTTGCGGTCTAGCTTATCCCTTAACCATGTTTGTGAAGCAAGCGCCTGCGCTGGCGATGAGTTTCAGCGTGTACGTCACCCTCGGCATCTTCTTGCTCTTTGCGTCCCGTAACCCATCAGCGAATCGGAGCCTGATCGCGTTCACGGCATGGTCGAGCTTCGTTCATGCAATGCTTATGGCCGGGCAGGCTTTCGCTAGGCTGATCGCTCGCGGAGAACTGATCGGCTCGGCTGTGCTGGTTGTTATCGGCATAGCCCTGATAGTGTTAGCTCCGGCAAAAGAGTCAGTCGAGCGGCTATCAGTACCGGTTACATAGGACATTTTTTTCTAACTGTTTAAACCAGATGGGATGAGAAAGCCGGTCTCCCACGGGATGCTGTACGCTCCCAAGTTATCGACGCGCTCGAAGCGCAAGAGATAAAGGAGACCGACAATGAAGAAGATCAGCACCGCAGCGGCCAAGCAGAGCAGGAATTGTTCTGAACAGAAGCTGACCATCGGATTCAGCTTGTATTTCGCCCTCAAATATCGTAGTACAGCGCAAACTCATACGGATGCGGACGCAGCCGGATGGCATCCACCTCCTTCGCGCGCTTGTAATCCACATAGGTGCGCAGTAATTCTTCGGTAAACACGTCGCCTTTGAGCAGGAAGGCGTGGTCGCGCTGCAGGGCGTCGAGCGCGTCTTCGAGCGAGCCGGGCATGGACGGAATGCTGGCCAGTTCTTCCGCCTCCAGTTCGTAAATGTCTTTATCCATCGGCAGGCCGGGATCCATCTTGTTTTCGATGCCGTCGAGCCCGGCCATGAGCATCGCCGCGAACGCCATATAGGGATTGCAACTCGGGTCGGGAGGCCGAAACTCGACGCGCTTGGCCTTGGGTGAAGCCGAATACATGGGAATGCGGCACGCCGCCGAACGATTGCGCCGCGAGTAGGCCAGATTCACCGGCGCCTCAAATCCGGGCACGAGACGTTTGTAGGAATTCGTGGTGGGCGCGATGATCGCCGAGAGCGCCGGCCCGTGCTTGATCAGCCCGCCCGTATACCAGAGCGCCATCTGCGACATCCCGGCATATCCATCGCCGGCAAACAGCGGCTGGCCGCCCTTCCACAGCGACTGATGGGTGTGCATGCCGTTGCCGTTATCGCCAAAAATGGGCTTGGGCATGAAGGTGACCGTCTTGCCGAACTGGTTGGCAACATTTTTCACGACGTACTTGTAGAGCAGCATCTTGTCGGCCGACCGCACCAGCGAATCGAACTTCAGGTCAATCTCGGTCTGGCCTCCGGTGGCCACTTCGTGATGGTGGCATTCCACATCCATCCCGCACTGCTGCATGGTCAGCACCATCTCGGAGCGCAAGTCCTGGTAATGATCGGTCGGCGGGACGGGAAAGTAGCCTTCCTTGTAGCGCGGACGGTATCCGAGATTGTTCTCTTCCCTTCCCGAATTCCAGCGGCCTTCTTCGGCGTCAATGTAGTAAAAGCCGAACTGCTCGCGCTGATCGAAGCGCACATTGTCGAAGATAAAGAACTCAGCCTCAGCGCCGAAATAAGCTGTGTCGGCAAGGCCGGTCGCGGTCAGGTACATCTCGGCCTTGCGCGCAATGTAGCGCGGATCGCGGTCGTAAGTCTGCTTGGTCACCGGATCGACTACGTCGCAGATCATCACCAGCGTCGCCACCTCGGTGAAGGGATCGAGCATGTGAGTGCCCGGGTCGGGCTTGAGCAGCATGTCGCTTTCATGGATGGCCGCCCATCCCCGAATGGAGGAACCATCGATGCCGAATCCTTCCTCGAATGACGCTTCGGTCAATTGGTTTATGGGATAGGAAACGTGGTGCCACAGACCGGGAATGTCGGTAAAGCGCAGGTCGAGAATTTTCGCATCGTGTTTCTTGGCGAACTCAAGAACAGTCTTGCTATCAGCCATGAGGACTCCTTGCCGGGAGCGCACTCCCGTATGAAAATCGGGGCGATTACTAGCAGAAGTCCCACGTCCCGCGCAAAGCACGCGAGAAATGGGGCACCCGGCCGACAGACTGCTACAATCGGTCCGGTTGCGCAGGACCGAGGAGTGTAAAGCCTCGCGTGGATGTTGGCAATTCGATTGTTCTTATAGACCTGATAACTCGACTTTATACTGGGCATGCGGAACGGACGTTTGCATCCGTGTCCCGTTCGGTTTGGACCTGAAGGAGCGTTTCGATCTGTTATGCAAAGGTTTCTTCTAAGACTGGCGCTGATCTTGGTCGTGCTCCTCATGGTGGCGGCAGGCTTAGCCTACTGGAGATTGGGCAAGGCAGAGTCCTGGGAGACCGAGATCCGCAGTTATGAACAAAGTGATCGGGTTGCGCAGCCCAAGCCGGGCGTCATCGTCTTTACTGGCAGTTCGAGTATTCGGTTGTGGGATACGCTCGCCGACGACATGAAGCCTCTCGACGTAATCAACCGCGGCTTCGGCGGCTCTCAACTCTTCCAGGTCAACCGCTTCGCCCATCGCATCATCCTTCCCTACCATCCCAACGCGGTTGTGCTCTATTGCGGTGACAATGATCTTTCCTGGCCGGCGTTGAAATCGCCGGAGACGGTGCTCGCCGACTTCCAGCAGTTCGTCGAGATCGTCCACAGCGCCTTGCCTGAGACCTGGATCTACTATCTCTCGATCAAGCCTTCGACCCTGCGGTGGAACCGGTGGCCGGAAATGCAGCGGGCGAACGCCCTCATCGCCGCATTCGCACGCACCCAGGAGCGGGTGCAATTCATTGACATCAGCTCGCCCATGCTGGACTCGGCGGGCAAGCCGCGGCGCGATTTGCTGAACGGCGACGGCCTGCACCCCAGCCCCAAGTGCTATCAGTTGTGGTTGTCAATCATTAAACCGGTGCTCATACAACGTTTCGGACCGGCGGCCACAACCTCGCTACCATTCCCTTCCGGCAACGTCATTTCGCAAGGGTCGCATGGATTTTGACCAGCTCCAGACGTTTCTCGAAGTGGCGCGGCACGCCTCGTTTTCGCGGGCGGCGGAGAAACGTTTCCGCACCCAGCCGGCCATTTCGTCGCAGATTCGCGGGCTGGAGGAAGAAGTCGGCGCCAGGCTGTTCGACCGTTCTGGAGGCAAGGTTTCACTCACCGCCGCGGGCAAAGCTTTTCTGAAGTACGTCGAGGAAACGCTCGATGCCCGCAAGTCCATGCTGGTCACGATTGCCGAGATGGAGCGCGTGCCCCGGGGAGAGATCATCGTGGGCGCGAACGAAGGCACTTGCCTGCACATCCTTCCCTACGTATTCGCCGACTTCAAGAAGCAATACCCCGACGTGTCGGTGAACATCAAACGGGCTGACTATGCCAAGATTCTGGAGTCGGTGATCGACAACTCGGTGGACTTTGGCGTGATTTCGCTGCCCGTGACGGACAACCGCCTGACCGTGGTGCTCATCCATCGCGATGAGTTGGTTATCATCGCACCGCCACGGCATCCGCTGGGAAAAATGAAATCGGCGACCATCGCGGACGTGGCCAGGTTCCCCCTGGTTCTGCCCAAAGCCGGGCACACGCGCGACGCGATCGAGGAACTCTTTCACGAGCGGCGCCTGAAACCCAACGTCGCCATGGAGCTCGATTCCAGCGAACTGCTGAAACGTTTCGTGGCCGCCGAGGTCGGCGTCGGCTTTATCGCACGCTCGAACGTGGATGATGACGTTCGGGCCAAGGTTCTCGCGGCCATATCCATCGCCGACGCCCAGGTTCGCCGCGACTTGGCCCTGGTCTTCCGCAAAGACAAAGCCCTGAGCCGCGCCGCGCTGGCCTTCATTGACATTGCCGTGAAACATAAATCCACGCAACAATTGGTTTCGGCCCCCGGTAGATGACCAAGGCACACCCACTCCTGTTTTTGCTGCTGGTTTGCGGGCTGCACCCGCTGGCCTCGGGGCAATCCGCGCAGAAGCCGTTGGCGCAGATGCCCGCTTCGGCCCGGCAGCTAATTGCCATCAAAGTCAGCGGAAGCAAGCGCTTCGCCGAAGACGCTATCGCTGCTACCACTGGCCTTCAGCTGAACACTGCCGTCGGCGAAGACGATTTCAAGAAAGCCGCCCGCCGCCTGGGTGATACGGGCGCCTTCCGCGACATCGGCTACACCTACTCGTATACCGCCGCCGGAACCAAGCTCGAACTGCAAGTCACTGACGCGGACAAATTCGTTCCTGCCCGCTTCGAAGACTTTGTCTGGTTCTCTGACGCGGAAATCCGCCGGCGGGTTAAAGAGCATGCGCCTCTTTTTGATGGAGAGCTGCCCATCTCTGGCCGCATGGCCGACGAGGTATCTGACGTACTGCAGGCGATGCTGGTCGAAAACGCAGTCCCCGGTCATGTGAACTACCTGCGCCTCAGCAAGCCCGACGGGCCCGTGGAGGCAATTCAGTACAGCGTCTCTGACGTGCTCATTCGTGTCCGCAACATCGAGTTCACCGGAGTCGCCGCGGCCGACCTGCCCGCGCTCGAGGCGGCCGCCCAGGCGTTTTCCGGACGTGAATATTCCCGCACGCGTCTCGACCTGTTCGTCCAGCGGCAACTCCTGCCCGTCTATTACGGCCGCGGCCATTTGAAAGCCGTTTGCGGAGAGCCCCAACCCAAGGTGGTGGCAGAACCTGCCGCCGAGCCCGAAGAAGGTCCGCGGAACCAGACGGTCGTAGATGTAACCTTCGCCATCACGCCCGGCGCGCAATACACGCTGAAAAGCCTGGAGTGGGCGGGCAATCACGAGTTTCCCACCGACACCCTCCAGAAAATGGTTCCCGCCGCGCTGGGCAAGCCGGCCAACACCGTCCGTCTCGCCGAAGAGTTGGAGGAAGTGCAGAAGCTGTACGGATCGCGCGGCCTCATCACTGCGTCCATTAAGGTCCAGGCGCAGTTTAACGATGCGGCCGGGACTGTGACCGTTCGCCTGGAGGTTACCGAAGGCCCGGTCTACCACATGGGCGACCTGGAGTTTCGCGGCCTCGACAACTCTCTGACCGCCAAGCTTCGCGACGCCTGGAAGCTCCGCCAGGGAGACGTCTACGATGCTACCTACCTCGACAGCTACCTGCCCCAGGCGCACAAACTGCTCCCCTCGCGTCTGGACTGGGAAGTCTCTCCCCATGTAACGGCCAACGTTCGCGACAAAACCGTGGACGTGGACATCATTTATTCGGTGAAAGCTCCGAACTAGGGCGGATTCACCCGGGGCCGTGGAGGCCCGGACGCCCTCGTCCGGGCGGGCGAGCGTAGCTCGCCATTCTAAGGCCGGGCACATCATCTGTGAACCCGCGCTAGTCCCGCCCGAAGGCCCCGAGTTCAGACTCCGTGCGCCTGTTCGGTTTTCGTAACAAGAGACAGGTTTTTTCGCCGCAACAACTTCCTCGCCGATACCCTTGGGCCGTCGCCCGGAGTCCCGACCCCCTCAGGATCCAGGCACGAAGCGGGGATGAGCGCGATGCGCGTCCCCGCATTTTTGTTCCTGGTGCGCGAAACATCAATGGCCGGGATTCATAGAACTGGTTTCATAAATAGGTTTTGGGTAGGGCCCGGCTTCAGCCGGGCCGCCAAGGGCCGCATAAACGCTGGGCTTTAGCCCCTGAGGGCTTGGCCCTCGCCGGGCGCAAGACCATTTGCGAGACCAGCTCTAGGCGTTGGCGATGGAGAATCGGCGGATTCCTTGTATCTTCTGGCTGACGGAATGCATCTGCTACAAAGAAGCTTTGCGCCCCGCGCGGGGCCACGGGCTACAGATTCCAAGGAGAGATAAGAATGAAATCCTGCTTCCAGAAGTTCGGATTCGCGCTGCTGGCTCTGGTTATGGCCTCAGGCTTGACCGTTTCCGCATTTGCCAAAGGTAAAACCTATACCGGCATCGTCAGTGACGCGATGTGCGGCGCCAAGCACGCCATGCCCGGAGACGCGGCCGGCTGCACCCGGGGCTGCGTGGCGAAGGGGTCAAAATACGCGCTCGTTGTGGGCGACAAGGTCTACACGCTCGATGCCACCGACAAAGACGCCCTGGCCACGCTCGACAAGCAGGCCGGGGCGAAGGTCACGGTGACGGGCACCGAGAAGGACAACACCATCACCGTCAGCTCCGTCAAAGCGGCCCAGTGAACTACTCCCTCAGCTAGTACCCACGCCTCACGGCGTCATCCCGAGCGTAGCCGTTTTTCAGGCGGAGCGAGGGATCTCCCTAACACGAGCGGTTGCACGGGAGATCCCTCGTCCCGCTGGTGAGAACGCGGGACGTCGGGATGACGCCGGAGTCCCTGAGCAGCTGCCGCCCGCGCCTCCCGTATTTTTTTGGCTCTCCCCGCAAATTCATAATTCCTTTACAACGCGTTGTGTTAGATTGTGCTTTCTTAACCACTATTTTTTCACTGCGGAGGATCACGGAATTGGGCAAAGACATGGTTCCCAAACGGATTTTCTTCACCAAGGGAGTTGGGAAGCACCGTGAGCGGCTCACTTCGTTTGAGCTGGCGCTGCGCGACGCCGGCATCGCCGCCCAGAATCTGGTGCGGGTTTCCTCGATTTTCCCGCCCAACTGCAAGTTGCTGGCGCGCAAGGAAGGCGTCAAGTATCTGCATCCGGGAGAAGTCGTTTTCGCCGTGGTCGCGGAAAACTCGAGCCGCGAGCCGCATCGCCTGCTGGCATCGTCGATCGGCGTGGCCATTCCTGCCGACCGCAACTCGCCTGCTGGCATCGTCGATCGGCGTGGCCATTCCTGCCGACCGCAACACCTACGGCTATTTGAGCGAGCACCACTCGTTCGGTGAAACCGAAGACGCCGCCGGGGAATACGCCGAGGAACTCGCCGCTGAAATGCTGGCCACCACCCTCAACGTCGAGTTTGATCCCGACCGGTCATGGGACGAGAAGAAACAGATCTACCGGCTGTCCAACAAAATCGTCCGCACCGCCAACGTCACGCAATCCGCCGTCGGCGACAAACGCGGCTTGTGGACCACGGTCATCGCTTCGGCGGTCCTGATCTTCGACTAGGCGCAGCCGGCTTTCGACCCCTTCCCTCGACCGCTGCGCGGTCAGCATCAGAACAACTCCAGCAGCTTCATTCCGCAACCGAGAAGCCCATCTGTTCCCGGCTGAGTTGTTCCCTTCCGGGAGTATGCTAAGCCATTGAAACCATTTCATTTGTGCAACATCTAATAGAATGACTTGGCGGCGCGGAAGGATTGTCACTTTGGTAACCGGCGAGCGCTGTCGGATGTAATATTCCGTTAACAGCAATCAGTTATCATAGAGATGGCTGAACAGACTCAAAAACCAAATCGAGGAGTAGCAGTGGATATCAAGACCCGCAGACGGAAGCAGCAAAAGCTCATGGTGAAGATGGTCGAGCGCAAGGTGCGCTCGCGCGCCCAGCAGCTCTACGAGACCCGTGGGCAGGCGGATGGGCACGCCTTGCAGGATTGGGTGCAGGCTGAGTCGGAAGTGCTTGGAAATAGTATACTTGCACCGCTCTACCACCGCATGAAGACGGAAGATCAGGACCCCGAGACGGCAGCTGATTCAACCGCAGATTCCGCCTGCGAGACAACCGCGTAAGTCTACCCACCTTTCGAAAAATCGCGAAAGGTGGGGCAGCCTCATCATCAAGATTCTACTTCCCTTTTGCCGCTTCCTTCTTCCCTTTGCGCGCAATCTTGTGGGCCTTTTCCAGCCGCTCCAGCACGGCAGCGACAATGATCGGCAGCCCCACGGTCGCATCTACAAAGACTTCTCCGAACTTCCCGCCTTCCGACGGAGGAACGAACTTGCCCCACGAGATCGCCTCGCTGTAGGGACTGCCCGAGAGTCCGCCCCAGTAGACCGGCTCCGGACAAATCCGCAAGCCGTAGTGATAACGCTTCAACGGCACGTTTTCTCTCAGCCGCCGGTGGCGCAATTCGATGTACGGCCCAAACTGCTGCGACCAGTTGCGCGGCACTCCGCCGCCGATGGTGAAAATGCCCAGCTTCTTCTGCCGCAGCAGGGTCGCGGCAAAGTGCTCCAGATCCTCGAAGGGGTCGAAGCGAATTTTGTGCCTGCCGGTCGATTCCCTTACCCGGTTGTTCAGCGCCGTATCCAGACCCATTTCCGAATCACTGAATGCCGGCACAAACACGGGCACTCCCTGTTCATACGCCGACTTCAATATCCCCCGCTGTCCCTTCGCGTGCTTGGCCAAGTATGCCCCGATGGCATGATTCAACTTGTACGAGCACATGACTTCGTTGTGATCCCAGGTCTCAAGCACGCTGGACATCACTTCCTCGACGTCATCGAGGTTCTGCTCCGGCTCCAGCGTGTCATAAACGCGGTTGTAGCCTTGGTCGTAAAGTTCCTCGTCAGAAACCTCGGGATTGGCGCGGAAGTGCGCTCGCCCCGTCGCCTCGACCAGGCCGTGTGCCATCAGGGCCCCGGTCGAGACAATGGCGTTCACGATGCCCCGATCAATTAATTCGGTGATGATCAGCCCCTGCTTGGCCACGGTCATGGCGCCCGCCAGCGTCATCACGACGAAACAATCTTCGTCGAGGGCCATGGCTTCAAGCACGTCGGCAGCTTCGCCGAGTTGGCGGCCGGTGAAAGCGGTCTTGGCCATCGCCCGCACCAGATCGTCAACCGATTTGACCTTGCCCAGATCGAGCGGCTCCAGCGGAATCAAACGGTCCTCGATCGGATTGTGCAGATGGCGATCTTTGCCCTCACCGCCGCCGTTGCCAGCGTGTCCATGCGGCGAATTGCCCTGGGTCGAATTTTGATGGTTGCCCTGTTTCACGGCGAGCCTCCAAGCTGGTCCATTCCCGAATGAACTACTCTACAAGAAGGGCAGGCGTTGATGCCACGGGCAAGAGAGATGAACGTCTCAGTTTGCAGAAACAACCATGTGGGGACAGCCGCCCTCGGCTGTCCAGTCGAGCGAAGCTCGACAGCTCGGTCCATCGGAACCACCAAACTGGGACATCACAGGCGGATCCTGGAGCGTCTTTTCACATATCGGCCTCTGGTACGGCACGATCACGAAAAAAGCCCGGACCTTTACGGTCCGGGCTTCAGCGCTGCCTGCCGGTCACCGGCGTTAGTGCTTCTTGAAACCTGAGCGCAGGACGTCGAGCGTAACCGTGGTCGTATGCGTCACGCCTCCGCCCGTGCCCGTGATGGTGATCGTGTGGTTCCCCGTCCTGGCGTTGTTACCCACCTTGACCGTCATGGTTGCCGTCCCTGAGCCCGGTGCCGCGATGGAGCTGGGGCTGAAGGTCACGCTGTTGGCGCTTCCCTCTCCCGAGGCAGACAAAGTAATCGCCGCGTTGAAGCCGCCAGAGATCGCTGTCGTGATGGTGGACCTGCCGGAGCTGCCCCTGGCAGCGCTAATTGATGTGGGCGATGCGCTGATGGTGAAGTTCGGACTCGTCCCGGTCACGGTCAGCGAGACGGTCGTGGTTTCGACTGTGCTGCCCGAAGTCCCGGTGACCGTAATCTTGTAGGTGCCGGTGGCTGTAGACGAAGCTACGGCGATCGTCATGGTCGAAGTTCCAGCCCCAGTGATCGAGCCTGGGCTGAAGGTTACGGTCACGCCCGTCGGCTGGCCACTCGCGGTCAATGTTATGACCCCGTCGAAGCCGCCCGTCACCGTACTGGTGATGGTGGATTGCCCCGAATTGCCCTGCACCACCGGGACCGAAGCGGGTGATGCCGAGAGGCTGAAACCTGGCGTTGACGAACTCCCGGCCAGTGAGCTAATCAGGCCGCTTCCGTTGGGGCTGCCCCACCCGGTCGCCAAGTCGTAGCCTGTGGTTGCCGAATAGCCATTGCTGCCGCTGGTAATGTCGTGAAAATCGGTGTCGTAGCTCGAGCCGGAACCGATCGGATAGAGACTCGGATTGATGAAGCCGAGCACGCGGTTGCCATTCGCGACCGCCTGTTGGTTCACCAGAGCCAGATAGCCAGCCCACATGGGCGTCGCGAAACTGGTCCCGCCATACTCATTCGCCGTGCAGGTAGTCTGGTCGGCGCAAACGTAAAACGTGAAGTTCGCGTTGGCCGAAACGTCCGGGCCGTTGCGATAAGTTTGGGAACACGAGGAGCAACCGCTGGCGGCGGCTGTCTGCCAGGAAGGGATCGCAAACTTGTCCGGCGAAATGCCGCCGCCGCCGTCAACCCAGGCGGTTTCCGAGGCCCAAGGTCCAGCCGCGCTGCTGGTCTCCAGGTCCGTGCCACCAACCGAGGTGACATACACATCATCCGACGGATAAATCTCAGAAGATGATGTCCACTTTCCGCTGTCACCGGCCGCTTGAAACAAATTCTGACCCTGCGCCGCGAACTCCTCGAAGTACGGGTTGTCGTTGCTGGGGTCAGCCGGGCTCCACGTCCACGAAGAACTCAACTGCGCATTCAGCGGACTGGCTGTGGCCATAGCGTTAAAAATGGCGGAATCGGTCGATCCGATGTACATCACCAGGCTCGACAGGCCAGGTGACATGCCGAGCGCCTGCGTCATGTCCAGCGTCTGTTCGGTATCGTCACAGCTTGGATAAACGCAGCTCTTACTGGTTCCGTCGGTGGAGTCGAGAGTGATTGGGACGTTGTTGGTTTGACCCACGTTCTTGTAATAGGCGTTCAAGTCGGACAAATCCGTTCCGTAATACTCCAGCAAACCGAGCGACTGCCCGCTGCCGGTAAGGGAGCCACCGTAGTACGCCGCCCTCATGTCGCTGCCGAGGAACGAGGCGCTCGGGCCGGAGCCAGTCGTAGCGGCGGGCTTCGCATCTCTGCCCTCTTCTCTACGCATCAGAGCCGGACGCGGGATCGAATAGTTATCCAGTCCCGAGATGTGCCATAGCCGCACCGCCAGATCCGGCGTGGGCTCCCGATCGGGAGCGTAGAAAAACCGGTTTTCCGTGGGGTACTGGTAAACGCCCAGGGTCAGATGAAAGGCTTCCTCGATGCTCGACACCGACCCCGTGACATCCAGGTTCACGCGATTGCGGGACGTGCCTACAACCGTCAAGCCGTGCGTTTCCGCGAAACGAATTACGGCATCGTAATCCTGCTGGCTGGGACCGAACCTCGCCGTGAACTCCTCGACCGTCAGGAAGTGCCGGTAAGACGGGCTGTAAGGATCGTAGAGTTCCTTCAGGAAGCGCTCTAACGCGACCTGCCTGCGGAGTGGAAGAACCATGACAAGGCGCATAGGCTCAGTCGCGGGAAGACGCCCGAGCGACCGCGCTTCTCCGTTGAGCGTCGCTTCACGCACGTGATGAGTCCAGAGTGGCGACGACTGCGCACCACAAACAACATTCAAGAACGATACCAGCGCGACGATGGTGAACAAAGATGCAGTGATTCTTCGAGTCATGGATTCTCCTTTGCCCGGCACGGGGAACCTGCAGTTCCTTTGCTGACGCGGCTTTTCAGCCGAAGCCCACCCTTTCGGCTCCCAGAAATGGCCTCGATTGTACACCAGCTCTGCCGCTCCCGATACTGTGAAAAGACTTTCATGCGAAGCTCGAAAAAGCCTGCGCTCGGCAAGCGTACTGCCGACTTGCTCTGAAGTCCGAAGTCTGAGGTCTGAGGTCCGAGGTCCGAGGTCCAGCCCCTGAGGTCTGACGTCTGAGGTCCGAGGTCTGTTCTGAGTGCTATATTGTTCGCGGAGGTCGGAACGCGTGCCCCCAGAAAAGTTTCGTGTGGCCCTGATCCAGATGTCTTGCGGCCCGGACCCGGAACAGAATCTTGAAAAAGCCCTCAGCCGGGTTGCGGACGCCGCCGGCCGCGGCGCCCGGGTGGTTTGCCTGCCCGAGCTTTTTGCGACGCAGTATTTCTGCCAGCGGGAAGATCATTCCCTGTTCGATCTGGCCGAGACCATTCCCGGTCCCACGTCGGAGAAACTCTCGGCCGCGGCGCGCAGCAACGGAATCGTGCTCATCGCCTCACTTTTCGAAAAGCGCGCTGCGGGGGTCTATCACAATACCGCCGCCACGTTTGACAGCGACGGTTCCCTGCGCGGGCTTTACCGCAAGATGCACATCCCTGACGACCCCCTCTATTACGAGAAGTTCTACTTCACCCCCGGCGACCTCGGATTCCGCGCCCTCGACACCAGCGCCGGCCGGTTGGGCACGCTGGTCTGCTGGGATCAGTGGTATCCGGAAGGCGCGCGCCTGACGGCGTTACAGGGAGCGCACGTGCTTTTTTATCCGACGGCGATTGGCTGGCATCCGGCTGAAAAGGCCGAAGTCGGCGCGGCGCAGCACGACGCCTGGCGCACCATCCAGCGCGCGCACGCCATCGCCAACGGAGTCTATGTTGCCGTCGTGAACCGCGTCGGCTTCGAAACCGGCAATGTCCGCGGCAAGTCCGCGCCCGGCCACGGGCTCGAGTTCTGGGGCGGCTCGTTTTTCTGCGATCCGTTTGGCCGCGTGCTGGCCGAGGCCTCGCATGATCGCGAAGAAATCCTGGTGGGTGACGTGGATTTGAAGGCGCTGGAAGAAATCCGCCGCAACTGGCCTTTCCTGCGCGACCGTCGTATTGACAGCTATGCGTCCATCACCAGCCGCCTGCTGGACTAGGGTATTTCCCTTGCCACGACACAACAGAGCAGTACTGACCGCGCTTTCGATCCTGGCCTTCGCGCTCGTTTGTCTTGCCAAAACACAACAGCTAAACGGCAGGATCGTTGGCTATGACCTGATGAAGCACGCTTCGAAAGCTGCGTCCATCGTGCAAAACGAGGAAGTGGTTGTCCTGGAAACCGATAGCCAGAAACAGAGGGACAAGTATGTGAAGGTTGTCTTCAGCAGCTTTGGTACAACCCAAATTGATCAGAAGTATTTCGACGGGACTCTGACGTTAGCGGTGGATGTATTCCGCGACCATTCGTGCGATGAGAAGGCGCCCAGGTTTGTATCCCAAGTGAGCCTCGAACAAATCGGAGGAACTTATCTCCTCACCGACGCCTTCAAAAGTTCGCCACCAATCAAGCTTAAGACCCTGGACTGCTATGTCGCCATCTTCAAAAAGAAGTAAACCTTCCACAACACTGATCGCAACAGCCCCTGCCGCGCTCGGCTACCGTATGCCCGCCGAGTGGGAGCCTCACGCCGCCACCTGGCTGGCCTGGCCTCACTTCCACGGCGACTGGCCGGGAAAGTTTGAGCCGATTCCGTGGTTGTATGCCGAGATCATCCGCCGCCTGGCGAAGCATGAGCGCGTCGAGTTGATCGTTCAGAATGCCGCCGCCGCGAGACAGGCCCGCAGAGTCCTCGAGCGCGCCGACGCTTTTTCTGGGAATATCCGCTTCCACCGCTGGCCCACCAACCGCGTTTGGCTGCGCGACTCAGGATGCATCTTTTTGAAGCATGACCATGTGGGGACGGCCGCCCTCGGCCGTCCGGCCGGGCCGGAGGCCCGGCAGCTGTCCCCACATGAAGGTCGTCCCCCAGGGGCTAAAGCCCAATCTCAGTTGCAGCGCTTAGCGGCACGAGTACACTCGTGCCCTTCCCATCTCGCCCTCAAGTTCCGTTTCAACGGCTGGGCGAAATACTCGAACTGGCGGCACGATGACAAAATCGGCAGTCTGATGATCAAAGCCGCCATTCCCACCCTTCGAAAATCGCGAAGGATGGGGCACCCACATGAAACCGTTCCCACTTCCGGCGGCAAGCGCATTGTCCTCGAAGGCGGTTCGATCGACGTCAACGGAGCCGGAACCCTCCTCACCACCGAAGAATGCCTGCTCAGTAAGGTGCAGGAACGCAATCCGCACATGATGCGCATCCACTACGAGAAAGCTTTCGCCGATTACCTCGGCTGCACCCACACTATCTGGCTCGGACGCGGCATCGTCGGCGACGACACCCACGGCCACGTCGACGACCTCACCCGCTTCGTCTCCAAAGACACGGTCGTAACCATGGTCGAGCATAATTCCAAAGACGCGAATCACGCCCCGCTGCTCGCCAACCTGCGCCGCCTCGAAGCCGCCCGCAATCAGGACGGCAGGCAGTTGACGGTGGTCGAAATCCCCATGCCCCAACCCGTCGTCTTCGAGGGCCGCCGTTTGCCCGCCAGCTACGCCAACTTTTATATCGCCAACGGAGTCGTGCTCGTCCCGGTCTTCAATCGTCCCAATGACCGCATCGCGCTCAACACGCTCGCGCAACTCTTTCCTGAACGCGAGATCGTTCCCATTTACTCCGGAGATTTCATCTGGGGACTGGGTGCGATGCACTGCATGACGCAACAACAGCCGGCTTGATCTGCGATTTCCGATTGACGATTGACGATTTTCGATTGAACGAACCGCGACGGTGTGGCTCTCAATCGGCAATCGTCAATCGGAAATCGTAAATTCCGCCGGTCACGGCGCTCGGCTATTTCTGATACTGCGTCGGCAGCGGGCCTTTTTCCAGGGTCTCACGGTCCCAGATCCAGCCTTGGCGTGAATAGCTGGCGAGCTCAAAATCCTGCGTGAGTTCCAGCGCGTCGGTGGGACAGGCATCTTCGCACAGGCCGCAGAACATGCAGCGGCTCAGGTCGTAGGTGAAGTTGGTGAGTTCCTTGCGGCGGGTCTTTTCGTTGCGTTCACTCGAGACCACGATCAGGTGTTCGGGGCAGGCCAGCGCGCACAGGTCGCAGGCAATGCACATGGTCTCGTCGGTGTCAGGGTTGACGTTCAGCCGCGGCGCCCCGCGGTAACGCTCCGCCACTTGCGGCCGTTCCAGCGGATACTGCTCCGTGCAAATTTCCTTCGGATCCTGGTAACGGAAGGTGATCTTCAGCCCCTGCACCAGGTCCAGCAGAAAAACTTTCCGCAGCAAGCTTGGCATGCCCATAACCTGCTTAGAATAACATTAACGGTTCTATCGCCGAAACCCGACCGGGGTACACGTCCGCCTGGACTCTCACCCTTCTCATTTCCAAACGTCTAACAGGGCAGGACAATCTTCACAGCAGGAACAGCATGGAAGCGGCGAAAGGATTGCCCGGAGTCGGCATGGAACCTTTTCTAGGGCGTCTCCGTATCAAACTAAGAGAGGATGCCATGAGAGCCTATCTCACCAACTTGCCGATGAGAATCTGGCTGCTCCTCGTTGCGCCCGCGGTCGTCGTTGGCTACCCGGTCGTCAGGATCGTGGTTCCGGCGGTGGCGCGCGCGGTCGTGCCCGAGGTAGTGCGCACGGTGCTGCACGTGATCTGATTGGGAGTTGCAAGACAGGGAGGTTGTGGGGAACCTCGCGCTTGGAATCGCCCGTCGCTCGCCCCTTCCTGGAAACCGATAGAATGCAGAGCGGAGACGTCGATCCGTGGTCCGCCGCAAAACAGCCGCACACCAACACCCTAAGACCAAAGACCTAAGACCTAACACCGCCCCACTCAAGCCAAAAGCGGGCTTGAGCGTGCCACCCGCCAGCCTCGACGAACTCTGGATGGAAGAGGCTTTGCGTTGCGCCCAGCGTGCGCTCGAGGCGGGAGAAGTCCCGGTCGGCGCGGTGGTTGTTTGCGAGGGACGCATCGTGGGCCGGGGATGGAACCTGAACATCACCGGCTCCGATCCCACGGCTCACGCCGAGATCGTCGCCCTGCGCGAAGCCGGTGCAACCGTTGGTAACCATCGCCTGGGAGACTGCGAACTGTTTGCTACAATTGAGCCGTGCGCCATGTGTGCTGGCGCATTGGTGCAGGCACGGGTCAGGTACCTGGTTTACGGTGCGGACGATCCCAAGGCCGGGGCGGTGCGGTCGGTGCTGCAACTCCTGAATCATCCGCAACTGAACCATAAGGTAGAGGTTCGCGGGGGAGTGCTGGCCGGACGCAGCGCGGAAATGCTGCAGGCGTTCTTTAGAAATCGTCGTTAGTCGCTGGTCGTTCGCTGCTGGCCGTGTCTTAGTCGTTGTCATTCCGAGCGCAGCGAGGAATCTGCCTTTACTGGCAACTGACCACTGACAACTGTTTTGTCGCGGAGAGGTGCGTGAGCGGTTGAAACGATCCGCCTCGAAAGCGGACATACCTTAACGGGTA
>OMOD01000174.1 GCA_900290255.1 Candidatus Sulfotelmatobacter kueseliae | reverse complement strand
AACTCAAACCGTAGCTTGGCCTGGCGGCCAAGCTGGTCTCAGAGGTTCTGATGACACACACTGTGATATTCTGAGCCGGATGAGCCGGACAGCCGATGCAGCCGATGTTCGACAGTTGCATCGGCACGTCATCTTTAGAATGGGCGGCACTTGGGCGGCATCGAGTGCTCCAAGATTCACCGTAAGTACTTGATTTAAAAGTTACAAGCCGACGTAGCTCAGTTGGTAGAGCAGCCGATTCGTAATCGGCAGGTCAGCGGTTCAAGTCTCGTAATCGGCAGGTCAGCGGTTCAAGTCCGCTCGTCGGCTCCAGCCTTCTACGCGGGCCTGATGAGGTCCCCAAAGTGAACGTCCGAGTTTTTTCTGACAAATATCAGCTTGCCGCGGCCGCAGCCCAGCAAGCCACCACGGCCCTTGGCCGCGCCATCCGTGAACATGGCCGCGCACGGATCATTGCCGCCACCGGAGCGTCCCAGTTCGAGTTTCTCGAGGAACTCACGAAAACGCCCGACGTGGATTGGAAGCGGGTGGAAATGTTTCACCTGGATGAATACGTTGGCCTTCCGGCCACGCATCCGGCGAGTTTTCGCAAATATCTGCTCGACCGGCTGATTAACCGGGTAGGCATCGCCCGCTATCACCTGATGAATGGCGAAGTCGATCCACGGCAAGCGATTGCCGAGGTAACCGCTGAAATTCGCCAGGCGCCCATCGACGTGGCTTTCGTCGGGATCGGCGAAAACGGACACCTGGCGTTCAACGATCCTCCCGCTGACTTTGAGAGCGAAGCGGCGTACATCGTGGTCGACCTGGACGAACCTTGCCGCCGGCAGCAACTTGGGGAAGGCTGGTTCAAGAGCCTCGCGGACGTGCCCTGCCGCGCGATCTCGATGACGGTGCGGCAGATACTGAAGTCCAGGGAAATTGTCTGCGTTGTCCCCGACGCCCGTAAGGCGCAGGCGGTGGCGAAATGCCTTCAGGGCGAGATCAGTCCCATGGCGCCTGCCTCCATCCTGCGCACCCATCCGAACACAATCATTTATCTGGATCGAGATTCGTCGGCGTTATTACCACCTGAGGTCATTGCCGCGCTCCAGGCCTGACCAGTCAGATTTCGCGCACCAGTCCCTGCCTCGTTGCCTTCGTGTTCCTTACCAGCGGAAGCACCAGCAGCATTCCGAGGAAAGGAATCAGCCCGGCCACGACGATGATCGGATCAAAAACGTGCGTAGCTGTACTCTGGCGGAGATCCGAATAATGACCGACCAGCAGGAAGGCGATGATCGTGCCGATTCCGGCCGCGGTGCCACTCACTCCACTGACGCTGGCCACCGATTCGCTGGGGAAAAGGTCACAGGGAAGCACGTTCGCGATGGTGCTGAAGGCTGCGTAAGAGAATGTCGCCAGCCCGAACAGGGTGGTGATCAGGTAGAGATTGGTCGTAAGAATAGTGGGAATCAGCAGCATCACACCGATGCCGCCGAAGATCACCACTGCCTTGCGGGCGCGGCCCAATGACCAACCTCGCCGGATGAGCCATCCCGAAGCGCCTCCGCCGAAAAAGTTCCCTAGATCGGCGGCGATGAAGGGCACCCAAACCGCCAGGAATCCGCTTCGCAGGTCGACGCCCTTGGCCACCAGGTAAATGGGGAACCAATCTGCAATGAAGAACCACACCGGATCGGTGAGGGCGCGCGCGATGATTGTTCCCCAGGTCTGGGGAAGCCTCAGCAGATCGCGCCAGCGCGGGCGTGGGTGTGTGGCGGAACTGACGTCGCGCTTGTCGGCGGCGATGAGATTCCTCTCCTGATCGCTGATCAAGGGATGCTCTTCGGGCGGGTGGTACATCTTGCGCCAGAGAATAATCCAGAAGAATCCGAGCACTCCGGGGATGGCCACGGCCGGGCGCCATCCCCATCGGAAATAGATCGACAGGACGATGAACGGAGCGATCGCGCCGCCGACGGAAGAGCCGCTGTCAAAGAAAGCGGTCGCCAGCCCGCGCTCCTGTCTGGGGAACCATTCAGAAACCGCCTTGGTCGCGGCCGGCCAGTTTGCCGACTCTCCCGCACCCAGCAGAAATCGGAAGAATCCAAAGCTGTAAAAACCGTTCGCCAGCGGCGTTAGCACCGACACCAGTGAGTACCAGGCCACGGTCAGCGTCAGGCCGCGGCGGGTGCCAATACGATCCATGAGGCGGCCGAACAGGGTTTGCCCAATCGAATACGCCACCCGAAATGCGATCGCGATATACGCGTAATCGGTGTTCGACCAGTGATATTGAGTCTTGAGGAATGGCGCCAGCAAGGAGAGAGTCTGGCGATCCAGGTAATTGATGATGGTGGAGGCAAACAGGACTGCCGCAATCCACCAGCGCAGACCTGAAATGGTGCGGCGGGCGGGAGAGAAGGGAGCGGTAAGAGTCATATACAGGACGGCAAATCGAGAAGATATCTTCCGCGAGGACGCTTCCGCAAGAAGCTGGTCAGTGAACGCAGGCCTCGCCTGCTAAAAGGTACCAGTGCAGGACTCTCTCGCACAAAACAAAACGCCCCAGACTCGTTGGAGTCTTGGGACGTCTGTTGATCAGCCCTCCCCCAAGTGCTGCTCAAGAACAATCTAACTCTGACCCCGAAAAGGGGAAATGGCACGCGCGTGCCATGCCCGGCACGAACGTGTGGTTACCGGCGTGCTCGCGTCTCTGAGCCGGTCTGCAGCCTCCCCGGCCATGCTTTGGCCACCGCTTTCCGTGTGTTCGTGTGACTTCCTGCCCCTCGCACATGACTTCGGGCCCTTCGCCGTCCCGCTTGGGTAATGTCTCAGTTTTCGGAAACAACTGTGTGGGGACAGCCGCCCCCGGCTGTCCGGTCGAGCGAAGCTCGACAGCGCAGTCCGTGCGAGCCACCAAACTGACCCATTACCCCCGCTCGTCCCGGCTACCGCTCCCGTGGCGATGGTGGTAGATTGGTCCGTCCGCCTTTCTGTGGCTGTGCCAGCCGTTTATTCGAGGATCAGGCCATGCCCATCCGCTTTGCGCGTCGTGAGTTTCTCCAGGGAGTGGCATTCCTGGCAGCCGCTAAATGGTCGTCGCGCTTCGCCGCGGCAGCCGCCTCCTCGCCCTTCCGCGTTTCCGTGATCAACGACGAGATTACCCAGGACTTCGGCCATGCCTGCGAAGTCGCCGCCCGCGAATTCGGCATGAGTTGGATCGAGCTGCGCAGCATGTGGAAGAAAAACATCGTCGCGCTCGACGAAAAAGAAGTCGCCGAAGCGCGCCGCATCCTCGACCAGTTCCAGCTGCGCGTGACCGACATCGCCAGCCCGCTGTTCAAAGTCGACTGGCCTGGCGCGCCGCGATCGAAGTACAGCGAGGGCAAGAGCTTTGGCGCCGACTTCGACTGGAAGCAGCAGGACGAAGTTCTGGAGCGCGCCATCGCCATGGCCAAGGCTTTTCAGACCGACCGGGTGCGTTGCTTCGATTTCTGGCGGCTCGACGACCAGGCTCCCTATCGCGCCGCGATGAACGAAAAGCTTCGGCAGGCCGCCGACAAAGCCGGCCAGCAGGGAATTACGCTAGTCCTGGAAAATGAGTCCGCGTGCAACACCGCGACCGGAGCCGAAGCCGCTAAAGTCCTCGACGCGGTGAAGTCTCCCTATCTCATGCTGAACTGGGACCCGGGCAACGCGGCCGCCAGCGGCGAAATCGCTTATCCCGACGGCTACAATCTGCTGCCCAAGGACCGCATTGGCCATTGCCACTGCAAAGACGCCGTCAAAAAGGGCAAAGGATACGACTGGGCGCCGATGGGCGGAGGCATCATCGACTGGTTGGGCCAGTTCAAAGCCTTGAAGCGCGACGGCTATCACTATGCCGTGAGTCTGGAGACGCACTGGGACGGCGGCGGCTCGCCCGAACAATGCTCCCGCAAGAGCTGGGCGGGAATGAAGAAGCTGTTGCAGCAAGCGGAAGCGTTATAGGAAGTGATCAGTGGTCAGTGATCAGTGGTTAGAGGCTATCTGGCTTTCTTTGTTGACATGCTCCGAGAAGCTGGAACAGCCGTGGAAGAGCGGCGCTTTAGCGCCGCGTAAGCACCTGCCAGGAAGGCTGGGCTTTAGCCCCAGGGCCTGAAGGCCGTTCCCCAGGGAACCGGGGAACGCGGCCCTAAAGGGCCGCTCTTCCACGCCGATTTCGGCGTTCTCGCCGGAACGAACTAGTCGCCCGTTTGTTTGAGGATGTCAACAGAGCCAAATGGCCTCTAGTGGCCCGTAAGAGCCCCAGGGTTTTACTGGCCACTGACCCCTGGCCACTGATCACTAGAAACGATGGAGGATCGAGGAACAATGACCGACCAGACTCGCCGTACCTTTCTCCAGCAAGCTGCCCTCGGCGCTGCCGTGCTGGCGTATCCATCTTCAACCGTGCTGGGAGCCAACGATCGTGTGCGCGTGGGCATGATCGGCGTCGGCGATCGTGGGAACGACTTGCTCGACCAGGTCCGCTCCATTTCCAACGTGGATGTGGTGGCCATGGCCGACGTCTACAGCCGGCGGCGCGACCAGGCAAAAAGCAAAGTGTCCGGCATTCAGACTTTCATCGATTACCGCCAGCTTCTCGATAGGAAGGACATTGACGGAGTGATTGTCGCCAGTCCTCTGCACATCCACGCGCGTCATTTCCTCGATACCCTTGCCGCCGGCAAAGACTTATATGCCGAAAAGACGATGACCTGGTCGATCCCCGAGGCCGACCGATGCCTGGCCGCGGTGAAGGGATCGGATCGTGTCGTCCAGATCGGGCTGCAGGCCGAGAGTTCCGGCGCCTTGACGGATGCCAAGCAGTGGATCAAGGACGGTTGGCTGGGCAAAGTCACCCACGTCGAATCCTGGATGAGCCGCAACACGCCGCACGGCAAAGGGCAGTGGGTGCGCCCGGTGCCCTCCGATTGCACCGCGCAAAATGTTGACTGGACCGCGTTTTTGAACGGCCGTCCCGACCGGCCCTTCGACGGTTACAGGCTCATTAACTGGCGCCTGTTCTGGGAGTTCGCCGGCGGGAACGTGGCCGAAAACATGGTCCATCAGATCGCCTGGATCATGAGCGCGCTCGATTTGCCTTTGCCTTCCTCGGCCTACATGTCAGGTGGCGTGTTCTCGGAAAAGGACGGTCGCGAAGTGCCGGACACGATCGCGGTGACGCTCGATTTCCCCGACCTCGTCGTGACCTGGCAATCCACCTTCAGCAACAAGCATTACGAGTTGGGCGACCGCATTCTGGGCAGCGATGGCACCATTGAGCACCATCTCGAGGAACATGCCCAGTATTGGCCGGAGAAAATTAATCGTCCCGATGGAGCGGAAATTCGCGGCAGGACTCCCGACCAGAATCACATGCGGAATTGGATTGACTGCATCCGCAGCCGCAAGGCTCCCAACGCTCCGGCGGAAATCGGCTACCGGTCGGCCATCGCCGTGCACATGGCCAATCTGTCCTACAAGAGCAAGCGGCGCCTCACGCTGGAGGAAGCCAAGGCGGTGACGCCGGAATTCTGAAGGCCAGCCATGGCCCGGCAGTTCCACAGGAGAGATGTTATGCAGAAGAGCGCTCTGCAGTTCCGCTTTCTTGTCTTTGGACTGTTCTTGTTGTTTTCGGTGGTCTCGTTCGCGCAAGACACGGCCACGCTCACCGGGACGATCCGCGATCACACTGGGGCGGTTATTCCCGGCGCCGCCGTCTCCGTCAAGAATACGGCCACCGGCATCGAGCGGGACTTCAAGACCAACTCCGCCGGAGAATACGTTGCCGCCGCCCTGCTGCCGGGGCGATATGACCTCACGGTCACGGCGCCCGGCTTTCGCACCTATCAAGCCGAGGGCGTGATTCTGCGCGTGGCGCAGAACGCCCGCATTGACGTGACCCTGCAGGTGGGCGATACCCATGAGGAAGTCACGGTTCACGGCGAAGGCCTGGCCCAGGTGAACACCCAGTCGTCCGAGTCAGGGGGAACGATCACCGGCAAGGAGCTGATTCAGTTGCAGCTGAACGGGCGCAATTTCACCCAGCTCATCAAGCTCGTTCCCGGCGTCAGCGATCAGACCGGACAGGACGAAGGCGTGGTCGGCATCCAGGGCAGTATCGCCTACAGCGTCAACGGCGGCCGCACCGAATACAACAACTGGGAAGTCGACGGCGGCGACATGCTAGACAACGGCAGCAACTTTTCCCTCAACGTCTATCCCAGTGTCGAAGCCATCGACGAAGTCCAGGTGCTGACCTCCAACTATGGCGCGCAGTATGGCAAGAACGGCTCCGGCACCATCGAGGTCGAAACCAAGTCAGGAACCAACCAGTTCCACGGCTCGGTGTGGGAGTTCGCCCGCAACGAAGCCTTCAACGCCCACAACTATTTTGACGTTCCCGGAACTCCCAAGGCGGGTTACAAGAAACACGACTTCGGCTTCAGTATTGGCGGGCCTATCTGGAAGAACCGCACCTTTTTCTTCTGGCTCGAAAACTGGCGTCGGGAGGATGTTCCCTACAACTTTTATAACTTCGTGCCGTCGGCGGCGAACCGCCAGGGCGATTTCAGCGACCAATGTGCGCCCAAAGACCCCAATCCCACCGACTGTCCTTTCGATCCCAACACGGGGAGTTACTACCCCAACGGCCAGATTCCGTTCATTGACCCGAACTCTCAGGCGCTGCTGCCCATGATTCCGTTGCCCAACAGTGGCTCGGGCGCCCAGTCCATCTTCGCCGCAGCTGTTCCCCAACTGACGCACTGGCGCGAAGATCTGGTCCGTCTCGACCACGATTTCAATTCCCGGCTCCGCTTCACTTTCCGCGCCATTCATGATTCCTGGAACACGCTGAACCCCACCGTCACCTGGGGCGGCGAGAGCTTTCCCACCATCCAGACGCACTTCGTTGGGCCCGGAGTAGAAATGGTCGCGCGCCTCACGGCTACGGTCACTCCCACCCTGCTCAACGAATTCGTCGCCAGCTACACCACCGACCACATTCAGCAGAGCAACACCAACCCCTCGGTCTGGACGCGCACCTCGTCCTTCAACATGCCCGGCCTGTTCCCCAACTACGGCGGCAAGCTTCCCGATTTCTGTCTGTCCACTTCTGGCGCCTACGGTGGCGGATTCTGCGAAGGCCCGACCGCTTTTCCCTGGGAAAATTCCAACCCCACCTTCACCTACCGCGACAGCGTTACCCAGAGTGTGGGCAAACACAAGCTGGTCTACGGCGGCTACTTCATGAATGCCACCAAAAATGAGATGGCCTACACCGATCTGGGAGGAGATCTGGCCTTCGACACCACCTACCCCGTTTCCACCGGCAATGCTTTCGCCGACATGCTCATGGGAAACGTTGCCAGCTTCTCCCAGGCCAGCTCGCAGCCGAAGTATCACATCAACTTCAAGATCTTCGAACCCTACTTTCAGGACGACTACCACATCTTCAAGAATCTGACCTTGAATCTGGGCGTGCGTGTCAGCTTCTTTGGAACATTCTGGGAGAAGGCCCATCTGATTTCGAACTGGACCCCATCGGCCTACAGCCTGGCCAACGCTCCACAGCTTGACATCGACGGCAGCGTGACCGGGCAGCAGGGAGCGCTCATTCCCAACACCGGGAATCCTTTTGACGGCATGGTCACGTGCGGTTTGAATGGCGTTCCCCGCGGCTGCTTGAAAAACCATCTGGTCAACCCGGCGCCGCGCCTGGGATTCTCCTGGGATCCGCGCGGAGACGGGAAGATGGCCATCCGCGGCGGGTACGGAATCTTCTTCGAGCACACCAATGGCATGGAGGGAAATGCCGAAAACCTCGAAGGCACGCCGCCGATCGTGGAAACTCCCACCCAGTACAACGTTAACGGCTACGCCAACGTCGGCGGCCAAGGCCTGCTGTTCCCGCTCTCCACGACTTCTATTCCCGACCGCACGCTGTGGCCCTATGTGCAGCAGTGGCACGTGGATGTCCAGCGCGATCTGATGCGCGGCGCGGTGGCGACTCTCGCTTACGTCGGATCCAAGGGCACGCACCTGACCCTGCAGCATGAACTCAACCAGTTGGTGCCAACGCCGCCGGCGCTGAATCCTTATAAACCGGGACAGTACATACAGGATTTCGATTGCAGCTGGGGTCCGGGCAGCCCGCAACCCAACGTGCTTACTGACAACTACGGAGTTCCAACCAATGCCTACACTTCCTACGGAGCGCTGGTTCCTTACACTGCCTCGCCCACCGGCGGTATTCCCTCCGGGCCCGCGGTGAATCTGTTTGTTGCCTGTGGCAACGATCCCGATCTGGTGCGCACCAATTACCCGGGTCTGAGTTCCATTCAGCGCGTCGAGCCGGAAGCCAACTCGAACTACAACGCGCTGCAGTTTTCGCTGCACAAGACCAGTGGCGCGCTCACCCTCGACGTGGCGTACACCTACAGCCATTCGCTCGACGATTCTTCCGACGCCACCGACAGCAACTTCGTGAACTCCTACAACATTCATCAGAACTATGCCAGCTCCAACTTCGATGAGCGGCATATTCTGACCACGGCCTGGACCTATGACGTGCCCTTCCACGGCAAAGGCATTTCCCGCACGTTCCTCGGGGGCTGGCAGTACGCCGGCATCATGACCGCATACACCGGCACGCCTTTATCGGTGATCGATGGAATTTACGGCGACAGCGCCGGCGTCGCCGATGGCACGACGGGGGTCGGCTCCTTCGCCGACCGCATCGGAAATCCGCACGCCTCCCCGAACTGCCCGCCCCTGGCGCCAAGTACGAAAGGAGTGCCGCTGTTCAACTGCGCCGCCTATCAGCAGGCCCAGGGCCTGACCTTTGGCGACTCGGGCAGAAACAGCCTGAACAATCCCCACCGCGTAAATTTCGATATGTCGGTCTACAAAGTTTTTCATCCGACCGAAAGAGTCGCGGCGCAATTTCGGGCGGAAGCTTTCAACATCTTCAATCACACGGAATGGACGGGCGTGAACAACTACGTGGAGACCACGAACTTCATGTACACCACCGGAGCTCACATGCCGCGCGTTTTGCAGTTCGCGCTCAGGATCACGTTCTAGGGAGCCGCGAAGCGGCGAAAGAATGCAGCCCACGACGTAAGAGGATGCGGAAAAAGTCGCGAATGCGTGCGCCGCCGTGGAAGAGCGGCGCTTCAGCGCCGCGTAAGCGGTTTGAAATCAATGCGGGCTTCAGCCCGGGTGGTCATTCTCCGATCGACGACGGACTATTTCCGCATCCTCGTAAGCCGTGGGAATGTAAGGCGTGAAAGAACGAGCCCCGAAGGGGCGGAAGAAAGCAGATTGCTTTGAAAGGGCGCGGCTTGGTAGGCCATGGCTTTAGCCATGGCTCGCGCAGCGACCGCGCCCTGAGCATGGAATCATGATCTGGGGGCTTTAGCCCCCGAGGAGCCCTGGCCCCATGATCGGTGCAGTTGATATCGGCGGAACGAAAATCGCAGTTGGAATGGTCGATGACAGCGGAAAAGTGCTCTCCCGCATGGAGACTCCCTCCGATCCCAACCACTATCCAGCCAGCCTCGAATGGATGGCCCGCGCCCTCGGCGAAACCGCCCGTCACGCCGGCGTCGAAATCACCGGCATCGGCATCGGCTCGACCGGCCCGGTTGATCCCATGGCGGGTGAATTCGGCGAGGTGGATTTTCTTCCCGGATGGCGGCATAAGAACCTCGTCAACGACCTCGCGCAGATTTTCAAGGTCCGCGTCGCGCTCGAAAACGACGGCGACGCCGCCGCCCTCGCCGAAGCCGGATGGGGCGCCGGCCGTAACCGTTCTCGCCTGATTTACATAACCGTCGGCACCGGAATCGGTGGCGGAATCATTCTCGACGGCAAGCTCTACCGCGGCGTGGACGGCGCTCATCCCGAAGTCGGCCACCAGGTGATCGACCTGGCCGGTCCGCCCTGCTCCTGCGGCTTTCGCGGTTGCTGGGAGTCGCTGGCCGCCGGTCCCGCCATGGTGACGTGGCTCGAAAGCCACGCTCCCGCTGATTATCCCCATCGCACAGGAATCACCGGCAAACGAATTTGTGAGCTGGCGCGGCAGGGCGATGCGCTCGCTCTTCAGGCCGTCGAGCATGAGGGCTTCTACCTGGGCCTGGGCCTCGCCAATCTGGTCACCCTGTTCACTCCCGACGTGATCATCCTCAGCGGCAGCGTGCTGAAGAGCGCGCCGCTGTTCATGGACCGCATCCGCGCCGTGATCGGCAGCGGCTGCCGCTTTGTCCCCGCCGAGAAGACCGAGTTGATGCTGGCTTCGCTGGGGGAAGATACCAATCTCATCGGCGCTGCCAGAGTGTGGCACTACCGTTTCGGCGGCTAGAGCCGAGGCATCGTGTTGACAGACGCGCGGGATAAGGGGCGCAGTCTGACAGAAATGATTCGTATCAGGGCATCGCTTTAGCGATGCCGCCCGTGGCGCTGTACGCCAACGACTTTAGCCGCTGGCCTTGCCGTGCATCCCCAGCGGCTGAAGCCGGACTTGTGGATCGCGCGGCCGCGGCATGCCTGAAAGGCATGCCCTGATACGAATCTCTCAAAGTGACCCATTACCGGCTTGCCCTCGCCTTCCACTTCCCCCTCCTGATCTGATACTGTTTTCAGTCTGCCTGTGCATAAGGGTTAGTTTGAATCTGGCGCAATGATTTCTCTGCGAACTTTGCGAGTCCTTTGCGACCTTTGCGGTTCCATTCTTTCTTCCGCAGAGGTTACCGGGAACGCCATCACAGAAAGGATTGGACGCGCGTGATCGTCGGAGTACCGAAAGAAAGTTATCCCGGGGAGCGGCGGGTTGCACTGGTTCCCGCGGCCATCCCGAATCTCACCAAGGCTGGACTCGAGGTCGTCATCGAGGCCGGCGCCGGCCTTCAGGCCGGCTATCCCGACGCTGCCTACGTCGAAAAGGGCGCGAAGATTCTTCCCGACCGCGCCGCCGTCTTCTCGGCCGCCGACATCGTTCTGCAAGTCCTCTGCTACGGCTCTAATGACATCACCGGCAAAGCCGATCTTCCCCTTTACCGCCGCGGGCAGGCGCTGATCGGATTCCTGCGCCCCTTCGGCTCGGCCGAAGTTGCCGGGCAGATCGCGCACGCCGGCGTTACCGCATTTTCGGTTGAACTCATGCCGCGCACCACCCGCGCCCAGAGCATGGACGCGCTTTCCTCCATGGCCACGGTTTGCGGCTACAAGGCGGTGCTGCTCGCGGCCGAAACCTCGCTGCGCATTTTCCCCATGATGACCACCGCCGCCGGCACCATCACTCCCGCGCGCGTGTTCGTTATCGGCGCGGGCGTGGCCGGGTTGCAGGCTATCTCGACGGCGCGCCGCCTCGGCGCCGTGGCTTCTGCCTACGACATGCGTCCCGCCGCCAAAGAGCAGGTGCAAAGCCTGGGCGGCCGTTTCGTCGAGTTGCCCATCGAGGCCAAGAACGCGCAGGATGCCCGCGGCTACGGCACGGCGCAGGACGAGAATTTCTATGCCCGGCAGCGCGAGCTTCTGACCAAAGTCGTGGCCGAAAGCGACATCGTCATCACCGCCGCCGTGATTCCGGGCAAGAAGTCTCCGGTTTTGATCACGGACGACATGGTCAAGCGTATGGCTCCCGGTTCGGTGATCATTGATGTCGCCGCCGAGCGCGGCGGCAACTGCGAACTCACCCGCATGGGAGAGACGATCAAGGTGCACGACGTCACCATTATCGGCGCCATTAATCTGGCCAGCAGCGTCCCCTACCATGCCAGCCAGATGTACGCCCGCAACCTGGTCACTTTTCTGACTTACATGGTGAAGGACGGCAAGCTGCAGCTGAACCTGCAGGATGAAATCGTTCGCGAGACTATGGTCACCAGCGGCGGGGAAATCGTGAACGCCCGCGTGCGCGAATTCTTTAAGCTGCCGGCGCTGGCGCCGGCAGGCGGATAGAATCTCGCGGGACGTGTGGATGATTTTGCTTTGAAAGGGCACGGCTTTTAGCCGCGCCATTACTGCTCTTTCTAAGATTGTCATCCTGAGCGGAGCAAGAGTTCGCGAAGCGAACTCTTGCGCAGTCGAAGGATCCCTATAGTGGTAGAGATCCTTCGACTTCGTAGCCGCTCCGCTTTCGCGAAGCAGCCACTCCGCTCAGGATGACAACGTAAGGGAATGGGGTAGCTTATGGGTTCCAACCTGATTGACGCGCTGTTCGTTTTCATGCTGGCGGCCTTCATCGGATTCGAAGTGATCCGCCACGTTTCGCCGCTGCTGCATACGCCGCTCATGTCGCTCACCAACGCCCTCGACGCCATCGCCGTCGTGGGCGCGATCGTCCTCGTCGGCGAGCGCAAGAGCACATTCGCCACCGTGCTGGGCGTCATTGCCATCGTCGCCGCCACCAGCAACGTGGTCGGAGGATTCTTCATCACCGACCGCATGCTGCGCATGTTCAAAACCAGCCGTCCGAGCAAGTCGAATTAGCGAAACTGCCTATGATGCCCGAGTTTGCAGGAAGTCAGTACGCCATCGAAATCATCTACCTCATCGCCAGCGCCCTGTTCATCCTCTCGCTGAAATGGATGAGTTCTCCCTCCACCGCCCGCCACGGCATTCTGGCCGGCGAAATCGGCATGGTGCTGGCCATCGGCGGCACGCTGCTCCGCCACGGCATCGTCGACTGGAAATGGATCATCATCGCGCTCGTGCTCGGCTCCGGTATCGGCATCCCGCTGGGCATGGTGCAGATGACCGCCGTCCCCCAGCGGACCGCTCTCAGCCACGCCTTCGGCGCCCTGTGCGTCACCCTCGTCGGCACCGCCGAGTTCTATCTGCGCTCGCCCAACATTCCCAAGTTCATGATGTCGGTGCTTTCGCTGGAAGTCATCCTCGGAGGCCTCACTTTCACCGGCAGTCTCATCGCAGCCGGCAAACTGCAGGAAGTCCTGCCGCAGCGCCCCATCACCTACAAAGGTCAGAACGTTGTCAACCTGCTCTTCTTTGGCATTGCCATCGCCCTTGCCGTCTATCTCGTCATTCATCCCGAAGCGAAACAGTTCTTTCCGGTCATCGTAGGCATCGCGCTGGTCTTCGGAGTTTTCCTCGTCATCCCGATCGGCGGCGCCGACATGCCCACCGTGATTTCGCTGTTGAACTCCTACGCCGGACTTTCCGCCGCGGCCATGGGGTTCGTGCTCGACTCCAAGCTGCTCATCATCGCCGGCGCGCTTGACGGATCCTCCGGCTTCATCCTGTCCGTCATCATGTGCAAGGCCATGAACCGCTCGTTCACCAACGTGCTGTTCGGCGCCTTCGGCCAGGTGCAGCCGTCGGCCGCTGCCGGCCAGGAAGCCAGGACCGTGCGCAGCGCCACCCCCGAAGAAGCGGCCGCCATTCTTGCCGCCGCCAACAAAGTGGTCATCGTCCCCGGCTACGGCATGGCCGTGGCGCAGGCGCAGCACAAAGTGCGCGAACTCTACGACGCGCTCACCAAGAAAGGCGTCGAGGTCCGCTTCGCCATCCACCCGGTCGCCGGACGCATGCCCGGCCACATGAACGTGCTGCTCGCCGAAGCCGACATTCCCTACGACCGCCTCATCGAAATGGACGAAATCAACGGCGACTTCCCGCAGACCGACGTCGCGCTCGTCGTCGGCGCCAACGACGTGACCAATCCCGCCGCCCGCACCGATCAGTCCAGCCCCATCTTCGGCATGCCCATCCTCGACGTGGACAAAGCCCACACCGTCATGGTCATCAAGCGCAGCATGAATCCCGGCTTCGCCGGCATCGATAACCCGCTCTATTACCTCGACAACACTCTCATGCTTTTTGGCGACGCCAAGCAGTTTGTGGGCGCCATCGTGCGCGAATTGGGCGGCGGACACTAAGTGTTTCGGCATTTTCTCAGCGCGATCCGTCGAGAAGTCCCGGAGGGACGCGCGAAAATAGCCCGGCGTTTCAACGCCGGGTTGCAGCGTAGTATCAAACCCGTCCCGTAGGGACGGCTGAACTCCCGTGTTCGTTCCTGCGTTTCAGTCGTGCCTACGGCACGGAACTTAAATTTGCGCCAATCCCCGCCACTTGAAGTGGCGGGCTATTTTCGGAGGTCCCTCACGGGACCGGGTTCATTGTGACAAATCCACTCATTGCCAAACCGGTGCACACTCTTATGAAGCTCATGCGAAGCAGTTTCCTGGTGTCTTTGTTTTTTTCCTTGATGTCAGTTGGAATGGCTCAATCCCAACCCCAGCTCAACCTCATGCCCATGCCCGCCAGCGTTCAGCCCGGCGCAGGGCAGTTCGCGATCAGTCAATCGTTCTCGGTGGCCGTGACCGGTTTTCACGACGCCGCGCTGGATCGCGAAGTCCAGAGATTCCAGACTCAACTTTCTCGCCAGACCGGCATTCCATTCCGCCCCAAGCCCGGCGCATCCCCGGCGCTCGAAATCCATGCTGGCCACGGCCGCGAAGCCGTGCAGAAGCTCGGCGAAGATGAATCCTACGAACTCACCATCACCGACTCTGCCGCCAAACTCACTGCGCCCGCGCCGCTCGGCGTTCTGCGCGGCCTGCAGACTTTCCTGCAGCTGGTCGAAATCACGCCCACGGGATTCGCCGTTCCCGCCGTCACCATCAAAGACCAGCCGCGCTTCGCCTGGCGCGGTCTGATGTTCGACGTCAGCCGCCACTTCATCCCTGTCGACGTGCTCAAACGCAACCTCGACGGCATGGCCGCCGTCAAGATGAACGTCATGCACTGGCATCTTTCCGACGATCAGGGCTTCCGCGCCGAAAGCAAGGTATTTCCCAAGCTGCACGAAATGGGATCGGCCGGCCAGTTCTACACTCAGGACGAAATGCGCGACATCATCGCCTATGCTCATGACCGTGGCATCCGTGTGATCCCGGAGTTCGACATGCCGGGGCATTCCACAGCTTGGTTTGTGGGACACCCCGAACTGGCGAGTGCGCCCGGTCCTTACAAACTTGAGCGCCGAGGCGGCATCTTTGATGCGACCATGGATCCCACGCGGGAGGAGACCTACAAGTTCCTGGAGAAGTTTATTGCGGAAATGACCAGGCTCTTTCCCGATGCTTATTTCCACATCGGTGGCGATGAGGTCAACGGCAAGCAGTGGGACTCCAATCCTAAGATTCAAGCCTTCATCCACGCCCACGGCATGAAAAATAATCAGGACCTGCAGGCCTATTTCAACCAGCGCTTGCAGAAAATCGTGGCCAGGAATCACAAGCTCATGGTCGGCTGGGACGAGATCCTGAATCCGGATCTGCCCAAGACCATCGTCATACAGTCGTGGCGCGGGCAGGACTCTCTCGCGGCCGCCGCGAAACAGGGCTACAGCGGCCTGCTCTCGTACGGCTATTATCTCGATCTGATGTGGTCTGCGTCCCGGCATTACGCAATCGATCCGATGAGCGATGCCGCGGCGACCCTGAGTCCGGAGGAGAAGAGCCGCATTTTAGGCGGCGAATCCTGCCAGTGGGCGGAATGGGTTACCCCGGAGAACGTTGATTCGCACATCTGGCCGCGCAACGCGGTGATTGCCGAGCGTCTGTGGTCTCCGCAAAACGTCACCGACGTCGCCTCGATGTATGCACGAATGAATGCGGTGAGCCTCGACCTGGAATGGCTCGGCCTGACACACAGGTCTGCGCGCATGCACATGCTGCATCGGATGGCGGGACCAGCTGATATTTCCGCGCTGCGCGTTCTCGCCGACGTGGTTGAACCGGTCAAAGATTACGGCCGGGGGGATGACACAAGCGCTCCCGACTTCGACGCCCCGCTGACCTACATGATTGATGCGGTCTATCCCGAAAGCGACACCGCCCGCCAGTTCTCCGGGCTGGTGCAGACTTTCCTGCAAAGCGGCGCCAAAGACCCGGCCACCGAAGCGCAGATTCGCTCGCAACTGACAACCTGGCGCGATAACGACGCCAAGCTGCATCCCTTGCTTGAGCAATCTTCTCTGCTGCAGGAAGACGAACCCCTGTCCCAGAACCTGTCTGCGCTGGGCGCGGCGGGACTGCAGGCGCTCGACTATCTCGACCAATCGCAGCCCGCGCCGGACGCCTGGAAGTCGCAGCAACTCGCGCTGGTCGAACAGGCGAAGAAACCAGGCCCCGCCGGTCTGCTGCTGATGGTGGCCGCGCCGGTCGGGCAGTTGATCGATGGCAGCGGAGGCGCAAAAAGCACGCCCTGAAAACGTGCGCATTTTGCGTGCACGCCGCGCCTCTTGCACCATTCCCGCGGCATATGAACCAACCAGGTTCTCCACAGCCTTCCACAAGGATTGCTGTTGCGTTTGCTGGCGTCAGTTGAAGATAATGTTGCCCGAACGTCTTGTTCGCGAAAGACGTTCGCGGGTGCCGTGTACAGCCGAACTGACTTACTGAGGATTCTTCACATCACGCCGCGCCAGTTGGCCAACTGGGAGCGCGTCGGCCTGGTGACTTCCAGCGAGACCTATTCCTTTTCCGACCTGCTCGAAATCAAGAAGGTTCGCGATCTGTGCGCCATGAGCGTGCGCCCGACCATGATTCGCCAGTCGCTCGATGCCATGCGCAAGCAGGCCGCCGGCGTGGAAAAGCCCCTGCTCGAGGCCGGGGCGTGGTCCACCGCGAAGCACCGCGTCGCCTTCCGCCATGACGGCAGACTGCTGGAGCCGATCGCCGGCCAGTTCCTCATGGACTTTTCCGAGCGCGAGAAAGTCGTGACCAGCACGCCGGTGCCCAGGCCCGAGCCGACTCCGCGCGAGAATGAAGTGGCCGCGTGGTTTGCGCGCGGCATCTCTCTGGAAGAAGATCCCGCCACCCAGGCCGAGGCCATTGCCGCTTATCACAAGGTGCTCGAGATCGAACCCGCGCACTCCGCCGCGCACATCAATCTCGGCACGCTTCACTACAACCGCCAGGATTTCGGCGCCGCTGAACGGCATTACCGCCAGGCGATCGAAGCCGACCCGCGTTATTCGCTCGCCTATTTCGATCTGGGCAACGTGCTCGACGAAACCGGCCGTGTCCCGGAGGCGATCCAGGTCTACAAAACCGCCTTGCAACTGGCGCCCACCTATGCCGATGCGCACTACAATCTGGCGCTGGCTTACGAAAAGTTGCGCCAGCCGCGCAAAGCCCTCCAGCACTGGCAGGCTTACATCAAGCTCGATACCTCCGGCCCGTGGTCAGTCCACGCCCGCACCCAGATCAAGCGCATCCTGCAGGCCGATTCGCTCAAGCTGGTACACTCCCGCCCGCGCTGAGCGTCTACGCCCTTGGTAGTGCTCTGTTCGAATCTCACCCTCCCGACCAACAATTCGTTGCGCTTTCCTGGGGAGCTTTGGCGGGGATACCCATCCTTCGCGTTTGAACCGGCCCCAAGTCAATGAGCGCGATTGCCTGGTTTCAGCAGTTACTTCCGGAGACGGGCAGCGCAGGACTGAAGCGCACCGCTACCTCCCGGATGGCTTCGTTCACTGATACCTTCCGCTGTGATTCAGTTGACGGTGAACGTCTCTTTGCTGAGGGCGGAGCCATTGTGGGTGACAACGCGGACCTTGCCCGTCACGGCGCCCGCCGGCACCGTGGCCTGGATCAGCGCCGGGCTGACCACCGTGAAATTGCCCGTCGCTACACCCCCGAAGGTCACCTTCGTCGCTCCCGCGAATCCGCCGCCTACGATGCCGACCCGGCTGCCCACCGACCCGCTGCCTGGGTCAAGGTTCGTGATTATCGGCAGAATATGCAACTTCTGTTGGCTCTGTAACTGTTCTTCCCCCCCAGCCGAGTTCACAGCCGTCACCACGACCCGCCCGTCGGCCGCGTCGCTCGGCACGAATGCCTGCAGATAGTTCGGCGAAACCTGCTGAAATCGCGCCTGCACTCCAGCGAAGGTGACCGAGACTATTTGGTCCAGATTGACTCCGAATATGTTCACCGGCTGATCGAGGATGACAAACGTGTTACAACATAAAACCACACTGAGCTTCACGGGTGTGAGGCGGTAAACGACGCCCTTGTTGTCGTTGTTCAACCCGCCTTCCATGGTGAGCCCATAAAACGATCCATTGGGGTGCTGCATGAGCGTGGTTGTGGGGTCAGAACCTGGCACGGCGCCCGACTTGCCGGTGAAATCGAAAAGCTTTTTGTAGGCTCCGGTTGCACTGATTCTGAAGATCGTCCCGTAACCGTAGAGACCGCCACTGGCCGTCGTCCCGTAGAAATTCCCGTCGCTCGCTGCCAGCAGGCCGGCGACAGGGCTCTCGCCATCGGGTGCTCCGGCAAAGCTGTATACAGTTTTGAACGTGCCCGCTGTACTCACTTTGAACACGCTGCCGAGACCGGCTGGGCCTCCGTCTTGTGCCGTTCCATATAGATAACCATCCGCTCCCTGGGTTAGAGGGCTATTCGGGTAACTCCCATCGGTCTTGTAATTGAAGGGGTACACTTTCTTGATGTCGCCAGTTCCCGTGTTCAGGCTGAATACTATACCGCTGCCCAACGCGCCGCCGTAAGGGGCAGTCCCGTACAAGTTGCCGTCGCTCGCCAGGTAGAGCGGCCCCTGCACGCCACCAGGCGCACTGTTGGGAAGCTGCGTGAAAGCCCCGGTTGTCGAATTGATCTGATAGGTCGCGCCGGTCGAGGAAGTTGCGCCGTACAGGTTTCCGTCTTTCCCGACTACCGGCTGGGCAAGATATTCACTGTCTACCCCGGCAAATGTATGCAGCACTTTGAAGGTGTTGGTCGCCGGGTCAAAGTGAAATATCTCGCCCGGCGTTCCTGCGCCAAGTACACCCGAACTTGTGGCTCCATAGAAGGTCACGGTTTTGGTTCCCGCCGGAGTCAATCCAGCGTACTCGCGACAGCCCTTCACCTTGCCCGTGGACCCTGTGAAAGTCAGGACGTGGGTGTAAGTGCCTGAAGTCGAAACATTAAAAATCAGTGTGCAGTAAGGAGCCTCCTCCTCATAGGCGGTGCCGTAGAGGTTGCCATCCGTCCACAGCGACAAAGAGCCAATGTTGAACGCGTCGCACGCTCCATTTCCCGTGAGGTCAGTGTCGCAGTTCATATCGAACACGTCGGCGTAAGTGAATTGCGCGTGCAATGGGGCAGCCGCTAGAGCCACTAGCAATGCGCAAGCCAGGGCTGTCGGAAGCAAGCTGCCCCAATTCAACATTTTCAGAAGGTTGAGCATTCGTGTAGCCATAGTCTCTTCTCCTGGAGAATTCTGTTTGTGATCCCCATGCTCGGATTGGGCCATCCAAGGAAACCGCCCTGAGGCACGAAGTTGTGCGTCACGGTCTTCTCTGACCAAGGCCGTTGACGAAATACAAGTACCACGCAACCGGTGCGAGGTTTCGTGAGAGTATCCTTCGAGGAATCGAACCTTAAGCTTAGACGGGGAGCCCGCTGTTTAAGTAAGAAGCCGACACGGAATTAGGTTCCGCGCAACCGGAGAAGGGGAGGACGGAAACCACAACTGACACAGTATATAGCGAGTCGTCGCCTTGTCAATCTGCAAGTGGCTGCAGTCGCGAGACGAAGGCTCGCGGGTAAGGGCCTGGTTGACGTAACATCGCGTTAACACTCATTGACTCCCAGGCGGTCGGGCAGCGCGAAGGGTGGGGCAGCCCGCCGTCGCCTCAACTGAGGAATCGGCCTGGCGCTGAGGCGTGAGTGGAAAGAGTACCAGCCCCTCCGTGATCTCCTCATTACTCGGGAACCCAGAACATACTGGATAAGTGACTCAGATCGTCCAAGCCAAGCTAGGAAGGCGTCCTCAGCGGCTGCGGCTGGCGGATTCTATCCCCATTGTCCTTCGCCGCCAGGACGGCCACCGGATTCCCGGGAAGTTGCAGTGCGTTTCCATGACCGGCGGCCTGGTTGTACCGGCCTCGCTCCTTCCGCCGGGTTCAATGGTCAGGTTGATATTTGTTACGCCCAAGGGGCCGGTGACCGGGACGGCAGAGATGCTGCACCCTGTTTCCTGGGCGGAACAGCCGTTCCGCTTTGCAGCAATCCCGGACTCGGGTCAGCACCGGCTGCGTGCTGTGATCGAAATGGTGTACGGACACACAGGATAACGTAACCGTTGAAACATCCCGATTGCACTCATCCTATGAGAGAGGATGTCAAGAACAAACACTTCTCCGCTCCTCTCCGTGAGACCCC
>OMOD01000064.1 GCA_900290255.1 Candidatus Sulfotelmatobacter kueseliae | reverse complement strand
GCTTCAGCACACTGGATCGCCATCTAAAGAAACTGCGTTGGAAGAGAAGGCGTAAGCCAATTTTCCCGGCCGGTCGTTTCGTGCCGGTGGAGTTGGCGGCGAGGAAATCGCCGACGCAGCACGAACCGAGTTGTGGGCTGGCCGTGGTGCTGCCGGGCGGGCGCCGGATCGAGGTGCATCCTGATTTTGATACGAGTACGTTCGAGCGCCTAGTGAGTGCACTGGAGCGGGTGTAGGCGGTGTTTGGATTGGGTCCAGCCACACGGATCTATTTGGCCGCCGGGGTCACCGACATGCGCAAGGGGTTCGAGGGGCTGTACGGTCTGGTTCGGGATCGTCTGTCATGTGAGCCTCTGAGCGGGCACCTGTTCTTGTTCTGCAACGGCCAGCGCAATCGGTTGAAGGTCCTCGTCTGGGACGGTAGCGGACTCTGGGTCTGTGCCAAGAAGTTGGAGAAAGGGCGGTTCACCTGGCCGCAATCGGGCGATGCGCAGGGCAAAGTCGTCCTGAGTCACGAAGAGCTCTCCTTGTTACTGGGTGGGATCGATCTGGCCAAAACCAAGCACAAGCGGTGGTATCGGAAGGCTCTACCAGAAGGACATGCTGCCGCATGAGTTGCTTGAAGGTTTCGATCGACTCTGGTAAATCAGTTACCCATTGTGAGTGCGCCTCCCATTCCTTCAGCGCCAGCCGATCTGGAACTCATCGCACAACTGAAGAGCAAGCTGCAGTACGCGGAGCTGCGGATTCGGGTACTGGAAGAGCGACTGCGGCTGATGCGGATCGAGAAGTATGGAGCAGGCGGAGAAAAACTTTCGCAGGCGCAAATGCAGTTGTTCGAGCTTGAGCCTGTCATCAGTGAAATGACCGAGCAGCCGGAGAGTGAGCACGCGCCAGCGCATCGCTCGACTAAGAAATCCGTCAAGCATCCGGGCCGCCAGGAGTTGCGTGCGAATCTTCCTCGCGTCGAGCGGGTTCTGCCTTGCACGCCGGATCAGCGCCTTTGCAAACGCCGCGGCAGAGAAACTGTGGTGATCGGCTACGAAGAAAGTTCCCAGCTTGATGTGGAGCCGGCGAAGTACTTCGTGCTGGTCACGAAACGCGAGAAACGGGCTTGCCGGTCGTGTGAGGAACTCGGAGTGGTATCGGCCCCACTGCTGCCACGGATCATCGAGAAGTGCCTAGCCAGTGACCGCATCGTCATCGACACAGTCGTCAGCAAATACTGCAATCACACCCCGCTGCATCGGCAGAGCGTGATTCTCGAAAGAGACCTCGGCTTGGACGTCAGCCGAGCGACGCTGGACGGCTGGGTCCTCAAAGTCGGCGAGTTGCTCATCCCGGTGGTCGCGGCAATGAGGCGAGAATTGATCAGCGGAAGCTACATTCAGGCGGATGAAACCCCAGTTGATGTGCAGACACGCGAGGGCCGAGGACAAAACCACCAAGCGTACCTCTGGCAATACAGTCGCCCCGGAGGAAGCGTGGTGTTCGATTTCCGCTTGGGGCGTGGACGAGATGGACCGAGGCTGTTTCTGGGACAGTTCGAAGGCATTCTCCAAACCGACGGCTATGCGGCGTATGACCAGATCGGTGGGCCGAAAATGGTACATGCCGCTTGTTGGTCTCATGCTAGAAGACAGTTTTTCGAGGCGGTGCAGCTAAGTCCCGGAGACCCGGTTGCAACTCCGATTGTGGCGCGGATGGACGAGCTGTTTGCTGTCGACGCGGAAGCTCGCCGCAAGGCGCTGAGTGTTGCCACGCGCCATGTTCGGCGTCAGGAAACAGCCAAGCCTCTTCTCGATGATATTCATAGCAAGATCAAGGCAGCGCAGTCCGTTGCATTGCCTTCCAGCACACTCAGCAAGGCTTGCCAGTACGCGCTCACACTTTGGAGAAAGCTCACCCTCTTCTTGGAGTATCCCGAATTAGAGCTAAGTAATAATCTGGCGGAGAACTCCATGCGTCCGGTCGCTCTTGGTCGAAAGAATTGGTTGCACATCGGCAGCGCACAGGCAGGACCGAAGGTTGCGGCGATTCTCTCGGTCGTGGAGAGTTGCCGAAGGTTGAAACTGCCTGTTCGTGACTATTTGGCCGCAGTTCTCCCGGGGTTGGCCGGTCTCCCGATCAGGTGCCTCCCAAACCTTACTCCCGCTGCGTGGCTCGCCCGGCATTCAGACACGAAAGCGACCGTGGTTCTGGCGTGGAGGGATTTGCAACCACGGCGATTCTGAAGATAGGCCGCAGACAAACTGACCGCTACAACGGTGTCCAAATGGCGGTTGTCTGAGCGGAGGAATTGGCAGAAAGTGCCCGCAATGGCGGCCGCGGATACTCAGAGGGCGCTCTTGGGCAGCACAGCCGTGAACACGCTACCTTGTGGACTGGAAGAAGTGAGTTCCAATCTCCCTCCGTGCGCTTCGGCAATCCACAGCCCGATCGCCAAACCGAGACCGGCCCCACCGCTTCCGTTGTTGTCGCTGCGAGAGCGCGCTTTGTCCGCGCGGAAGAATCGTTCGAAAATCCGGCCTTGTAGCTCGGCGGCAATGCCCGGTCCGGAGTCCTGGACCGTCAAACGGTACTGTCCGTCTTCCTCGCTACAGCGCAAAGAGATTGATCCGCCTTCGGGAGTGTACTTGATGGCGTTATCCAGCAGATTCAACAGCATTCGACGGAGAAGAGACTCGTCCGCACGGATGGGTAACTCCGTTTGGGCTTCACATGAAAGCGCAATTTTCCGGGCAGCCGCAAGCGTCCGCACATTCCTCGAACATTCCTCCACCAGCTCATCCAAATAAAAGTCAGTGAGCGCCAGAGGATATTGGCCCGCATCCGCCCGCGCCAGCGTGAACAGATCCTCAACGATATGTTTGAGCCGCTTCGCTTCCTGCCGCAGGATTTCCAGCGACTCCCGGTATTCTCGCGGAGCGCGCTGCTGTTGAGCTAGCGCGACCTCCGCCTCGCCGCACAAAATGGCAACCGGTGTACGCAGTTCGTGGGAAGCGTCGGCAACAAATCGGCGTTGCCGCTCGAATGACTGACTGAGCCGATCGAGCAATTCATTGAATGAACCTGCCAGGTGCCCGAGCTCGTCGCGCGGATTTTCAACTTTGAGTCTCTGGTAGAGGTTCTCGGCGCCCATGCGGCTGGCCTGCGAACTCATGGCCACCACGGGAGCAAGACTTCGTCGCGCAAGGAGATATCCGCCAGCACCAGCGAAGAGAATGGCCAAGGGAATGACAATCCAGAAAGTATCCACCAGGGTCGCAAGGAACTCTCTCTGCCGGCGAAGAGACTGCAGAACGATCAGAGTGGCCGGCTGTTGCTTGACTAAGAAATGTCGTACATAGCTCCGGTATTGATGCCGGCTTAGGTGGAGCGAACGGAATGTTTCGGAAGAAGAGGCAAGCGGGCGCAAGGATGAAGCGAGTATTTCGCGACTCGGACTCGAGAATTCTTCGGGCTCGCTATAGCCTTCAGAAGCGGCCAGCAGATTACTGTTCGCATCGTAGACCACGAAATATACATCGCGAAAACGGTGTTCTGAGATGGCTGCCGCGATTCCATCGCTCACGCCGGCGGGATTAGTTGCATCGCTCAGCTCGGCTTTGACGGTTGAGAGAAACGAGTCGGCCAGTTCGATCGCGTTGGCATCGGCCCGTCGAATGATATTCTGGCCAAGAACGAAATATATCCCCGCCGCCAGCGCGACCAGCACGATCGTCATCGACAGGGTGTACCACAGCGTTAGACGAATGCGCACAGAGCTAAACATCGTCGCGGCTCCGCACGGCGGTTTGTTTCGGCTCCGGGGTTTCTCCACTTAAGGAAAGAATGTAGCCTGCACCGCGTCGCGTGTGCAGCAACGGTTTAGCAAAGCCGGCGTCGATTTTGCGCCGAATCCGGTTGATATACACTTCGATCAAATTCGAGAAGGGATCGAATTCCTCGTCCCAGACGTGCTCAGAAATTTCCGCACGGCCTACGACCCGACCGGCCTCGCGCGCCAGGAATTCCACCAACGCGTATTCTTTGGCGGTCATAGGAATGGCCTTGCCGCCGCGCTCGACGGTTTGTGCCGCCGTATCAACGACCAGGTCGGCGACCACCAGCCGCGTCGGTTGCAAGGTTTTGGACCGCCGCAGCAGAGCTCGCAAGCGAGCCAGCAGTTCCCCAAACTCGAATGGCTTTGTAAGGTAATCGTCGGCTCCCCGATCCAATCCCTTGATGCGATCGTCGACTGCATCGCGGGCGGTGAGCATCAGTATTGGCATTGTCTGCCCGGAGTCGCGGAGTTCCCTGCAAACATTAAATCCATCTGGAGGGGGAATCATTACGTCGAGAATGACCAGGTCGTATGCAGTAATGGCCGCTTGGTACAGCGCCTGTTCGCCCGAACTCACGACGTCAACAGCGTAGGACTGTTCCCGCAGCCCCTTGGCAACGAAATGGGCGATTCGAGCCTCGTCCTCCACCAGCAGCACCCGCATGGCAAGATCATAATCCCAAGGGCAGCCGAACAAGCAATCCGACCCACAATAATCCTGATAGGTGTACGTTCCCATATTTATGCTCTGTTTATCTTTCCCAGGGCAATATGTTTTCGAAGTAGTTCGCGTGAAGTGTTGGACCAGAATGAGGATCGTAACCGCTAGGCACTGTTCCTCTCTGGAGAAGGGAGTCGGCCTTTGAGAATCCTACGCCAGAATCCACTTACTTTTGCTGTCGCTGTAGTGCTCTATGTTTTCTTCCAGATGAGTCCGGCACCGGCGCAGGAAAAAACTCGCACGGTAGAACTTGCCGAGCTACCGAACCCCGGTCCCTCAAAGCCGCCTGTGGTCATCACGCTGGCAGATGCGATCGAGCAGGCTCGCAAGGTCGATGCCCATTTCCAGAGTGCGCTGACTGATGCGAAACTCGCCCATGAGGATCGAACGCAAGCGAGGAATGCGATCCTGCCGACTGTGAGTTACACCTCGCAAGCGTTGCTCACGCAAGGCAATGGAGGGCGCACGACCATTGGACGATTCGTCACCAATGACGGTGTGCATGTTTATCGGTCGTGGGGGGTCGTCCACGAGGATCTCTCGCCCGGCAACTATCTGGGCACGACGTATCGCGAAGCGAGAGCTACAGCGGCCATGGCCAGTGCGAAAGCCGAGATTGCGAAGCGCGGTTTGACCGTCACGGTGACCAAGCTTTACTACGGGCTGGCCGTCGCGCAGCGAAAATATGCCGCGGCACAAACCGCGGCGGAAGCTGGCAGGCACTTTTACCAGATCACTGAAGATCAACAAGCTGTAGGCCAGGTGGCACATAGCGATGTTCTGCAGGCCGAGATTCAATACCGCCAACAGGAACAGGTATTCGAAGACGCCAAGCTCCAAATGGAGTCGTCCCGGCTTGATCTGGCGGTCTTGTTATTTCCGACGCTGAGTGAGAACTTCAGCATTGTCGATGATATGGATTCGGCCGTCGCGTTGCCGTCGTTTCCGGAGGCGCAGCGCATGGCAGGGAACAAGAATCCGGATCTGCGCGCGGCGATGGAGGCTCTGCATCAAGCCAACCTGGGTCTTGTCGCCGCCAGAGGCGCGTTCTTGCCCTCCTTCTTCGTTGATGCGGATTACGGGATTGAAGCGAACACCTTCGCACTGCATAGCACGAATGTTGAGGAAACGCACGCAGGAGTTCTGCCGAATCTGGGCTATTTCATTACCGTCGGGGTGAACGTGCCGGTGTGGGATTGGGGTACTCTGCGAAGCAAATTACATCAGGCAGGATTCAAGCGCGAACAGGCGAAAGCGGAAATGAGCCAGACGCAGCGCGAAATGCTGAATGCTCTGTACAGCTCGTATAACGAGGCGACCGTCGCTCGCACCGCCGTAGACGAAACGCGCCAGACTGCGGATCTCGCGGCTGAGAGCCTCCGCCTGACCAACCTTCGCTACAAAGCCGGAACGTCAACTGCGCTGGATGTGGTGCTTGCTCAAAATACCTTGAGCCAGGCGCGTAACGCGTTCAGTGACGCGCAGGTTCGCTACCGCGTAGCTGTGGCGACTTTGCAAGCGGTGACAGGGAGCTTCTAGGAAAAGACATGGCTTTCCTTGATTTGGAAAAAGGAAACATTCCGTCTTCGTCAGCGCACACGGCTTCGAGCAGTGTGGTGTGCAGGCGTTTTGTCTTCGCGGCCTTTGTTCTTAGCCTGATGCTGCTCGCTATGGGTTGTTCGTCCAGCCAGGAAAAGGAGCCGGTACCGCTGGTTACGGTGAAGGCCGCTGCCGTCAAGATCCAAACCATTGAAAATGAAATTTCAACCGACGCAATTCTGTATCCGCACGATCAGGCCGCCATCGTGCCGAAGGTGACCGCTCCCATCAAGAAGTTATACGTCACACGCGGCAGCCGAGTTCATGCCGGAGAAGTTCTGGCGACGATCGAGGAATCGGATCTGAAGGGCGCTCTTACCGAAAGTCAAGGTGCGTATCAACAAGCGGAGGCGACTTACAACAGCGCTTTGCAGTCCGCGGAGCACGACTTGAAGATTGCCAAAGAGCAATTCGACGCGGCCCAATCCGTGTACGACAGCCGCGTGAGTCTTTACAAGCAAGGGGCAGCATCGCAAAAAGATGTCCAGGATGCGCAAATTGCGCTCTCGCAGACCAGCAATCAATACGGTCTTGCCCAAAAGCAATACAACCTGAAGTCGGCCGAGGGGCAGCTGACCTCAGCCAAGGGCAAGCTGGCCGCTGCACAAGCGCAGGTGGATTACAGCACGATCGTGAGCCCGATCGATGGCGTGGTTACGGATCGTCCCTTCTTTGCTGGGGAAACACCGCCCGCTGGAGCTCCGATTCTCACCGTAATGGATCTATCGAAAGTCGTGGCTCGCGCGTACTTGAGCGCGGCGCAGGCGGCGCAGTTGCACGTCGGCGACGCGGCAGCACTCGTTCCCGGGGGCGCCGGCACGGAGATCGAGGGCAAAGTCACGGTGGTAAGCCCGGCGCTTGATCCCAACAGCACGACGGTTCAAGTCTGGGTTGAGGCTGTGAATCCCGGTGGGCGGCTGAAGCCCGGCTCCACAGTCGGGTTGAAGATCGTTGCCAGCACTGTGAAAGATGCACTGGTCGTGCCGGTTGAAGCGATTCTCACCGCATCGGACGGAGCGACTTCCGTGATGGCAATCGGTCAGGATCAGGCCGCCTATCGGACCAGCGTCAAGACAGGAATTCGCCAGGAGGGCGAAGTGCAGGTCCTGAGCGGCCTGAAGGCAGGCGATCAGGTCGTGACTCAAGGCGCCTACGGTTTGACCGACGGCGCGAAGGTGACGATCTCAACTCCAGCTGCCGAGCCACAGGATAAAGACTGAGGCCCAACTCGACCTATGGCGAACTCGAACGATAGAAATTCCAGGGTTGCGCAAGCACGAAAATCCGAAGCCGACAAATACTGGTTTGCGCGTGAGCATAAGTCCATCATTTTTCTCATCGTCACGCTCGCGCTGATCGGTGCGTACCTGCTCTTCAGCATTCCGATCGCGGTATTTCCCACCACAGATTTTCCTCGGGTCATGATTTCCGTCGATAACGGAGTCATGCCGATCGATCAGATGCTGGTCACGATTACCCGTCCCATCGAAGAAGCCCTGAGCGGAGTGGAAGGCATCCAGGATGTGAAGTCGGTCACCAGCCGTGGGTCTGCGGGCATTGATTTGTACTTCAGTTGGCGAGTGGACATGTTTCGCACGCTGGAGCGCATCAACGCCTCGTTGGCACGTTTGGCCGGGACTTTGCCGGCTACGGCCAAGATTTCGACCCAAAGACTGGAATTTTCCACTTTCCCGATCATGGGATATGGGCTGACCTCAGATACGGTGTCGCAGCGACAGCTCTGGGGGATTGCGACGTATGACATCAAACCGCGGCTAGCAAGCCTGTCAGGTGTTGGAACTATCGTAATCCAGGGCGGCGAAACGCCGGAGTTTCACATCGTTCCTGACCCGGCCAAGTTGCGCGCTGCCTCGGTGAATGTATCGGATATTCTGGCGGCGGTGGATCGCTCGAACATCATCGAGTCTCCCGGACTCTTTGAGCAGAACCACAAGCTGTATCTCGGTTTGATTTCGGGTCAGGCGCACAACGCACAGGATATTTCCAGTATTTTTGTGAAGAATTCGCCCGGCGGCAGCCCTGTCTCTGTCGGTGATGTCTCCCAGGTGACGCCTTCGTTTGCGCCAACTTTCACGATCGTCACCGCGAATGGAAAGCCTGCTGTACTGATCAACATCAATCGGCAACGCGGAAGCAACACCCTGCAGGTGGCTGACGCGGTCCAAGCAGAGATGAGCCAGATTGAAAAGTCTTTGCCCCCGGGTGTGCACGTCAGCACTTTCTACGATCAATCGTGGATTGTGGGTCAATCCATCAAAAGCGTCCGTGATGCAATTGTGATCGGCTTGTTGCTGGCTTCAGCCGTCCTGGTGCTCTTTCTGCGTGATTGGGGCACTTCGTTTATTGCAGGAATGGTAATTCCAATTAGTTTGCTGGTTACCTTCATCGTTTTGAAACTCCTCGGTGAGAGT
>OMOD01000123.1:30496-30663 GCA_900290255.1 Candidatus Sulfotelmatobacter kueseliae | reverse complement strand
AGGCAAAGGCGGATTCACCATGACCGGGCAGATCGGCCAGGTCATGCAGGAATCCATGCAGGCGGCGCTGACCTGGGTGCGCTCGAATGCCGACCGGCTGGGCGTGGCCGAAGATTTCTTCGCCGGCCATGACCTTCACATCCACGTGCCGGCGGGCGCGATTCCCA
>OMOD01000123.1:0-30490 GCA_900290255.1 Candidatus Sulfotelmatobacter kueseliae | reverse complement strand
GCCGAAGATTTCTTCGCCGGCCATGACCTTCACATCCACGTGCCGGCGGGCGCGATTCCCAAGGACGGGCCCTCGGCGGGCGTGACTATGGCCACGGCTCTGGTCTCGCTATTGACGGGAAGCCGCATCGAGCCGCTGATTGCGATGACGGGCGAAATTACCCTGAGCGGCAACGTGCTTCCGGTTGGCGGCATCAAGGAAAAAGTGCTGGCCGCCAAGCGCGCCGGTGTGCGCGACGTAATTCTGCCGGCCGAAAACAAGATGAACGTCGAGGAAGATCTCACGCCCGAACAATTGGAAAACCTGACGGTTCACTACGTGAAGACGATCGAGGAAGCGCTGCAAGTATCGCTGCCGGAACTGGCCGCGCCGGCGGGCAAACTCTCATCACCGCCAGCCAAAGAAGTCGAGGCCAACTACCACCCCGCGCCGCAGGCCCCGGCAGTGGCTCACGATAAGGTCGTGACCACGCGGGCCTGAGCGTGCATAGAGGCTTGGCTTCATCCGTGCCGATAGCTTTGTCATCCTGAGCGGCGTTCTTGGCCGCGAAGGCCCCATGAACCTAACCGGTTTTGCATAGGTCCCTCGCTTTGCTCAGGATAACAAACGAAAAGTCTTTACCATTTCCTATGACTTTGTAGAGCCACTGAGGCCAATCCGGCCCGTGCAGCAATAAAAAGGCCGGCCTTGTGGCCGGCCTGAAACTTCCGGTTGAATCCTGCCTAGAACTCCAAGCGCAGCGCGAGCTGCAGCACGCGTGCTCCGTTGGCCGTGCCGGTGATTTTTCCGAACAGACAGCTAACTTGAGTGATGTCTGTACATGGTGTGTTGAAGTCGGGGTGGTTGAGGACGTTAAAAGCATCCGCGCGGAATTTCAGCGCTACCCTTTCCGCATAAAGTGGGAAAGCCTTGGCCAGTCCCATATCCAGGTTGAAGTAGCTCGGGCCGCGCAGGTTGTTGCGCGAGCCGATTTGGAAGCCTATGGGACCGGTATAATCCGCCAGGGCCTGGTTTGGGTTAGCGAAAGCAAGCAGGGGCTGGCCGTGGCCGCCATTGATGTGGACCTTGAGGTCGGAGATTGGGCCCACCAGGATGGCGGGTGCATCGTTGGCGTATCCAGCCACAAAAGCGTTGGCAAACATAAAGTAGGCATTCCCGCTATGCACGCTGGGAAGACCACTCACGCTCCATCCGCCGATCACTTCGTCGAGCCAGCGCGGCGCTGATCCGACCAAGGCTTTACCTCGGCCAAATGGCAGGTCGTAAATGAAGGTTCCATTGAAATAGTGGGTCACATCAAAGTCGGAGTTGCCACGGCATTCCCTTGGGCGCAGCACGTCGCAGATGAAGCCATACCCGCCGTAGGCCGGCGCGTTGGCTATCACGGAGACGTTGTCGATCGAGTGCGACCACGTGTAGTTGAGGTCGAATTGCAAACCAGAACTGACATTCTTGTGCAACGTCACCAGCAACCCGTTGTAGGCCGAGAATCCTTTGTTCGTGTAGAACGTGTTCTCGGAGAATTGAGCTCCCATTCCGACGTTCGGGGGCAATACGTTAAAGTACGCCAAGCCCTCCGTGAAATCCGCAAAGTCGCCTCTTGCCATGTAGGTGCCAAGAAAAGAACCGGCGAGGATGGCGGTGTTGTTTGGGGGAGCTAAATTTACCAGCACGTCGTTGTACCATGGCTGTTCGGTGACAGCCGCCCCAGTTCGCAGTTCCTGCGAAGCAGTGGCAAATGCGTTGGACATCAACTGGCCCGATGCGGGATCTTTGAATTCGATCAGTTGGTTGGCGTCGGCCTGCCCCAGCAACCGCCTGCCAAACCGGCCGGCGTAGGAAGCCTTCAGAATCAGCCCTGCAGGCATTTCGTGTTCGAAGCCGGCGTTGATCTGGATGTAATAGGGATTCTTGAGTTTCGGGTCCATGGTTTCGTTGAATGCCCCGCCATTTGCCAGCCCATACGGAATCGCGTTGGACCCCGATCCAAAGACGTAGGGATAAAACGGTTTCGTAATCGTGGGAGCAGTGGGAGGCGGCAGCGGACTGTTCACGCCGTTGAATCTGGGAAGGTTCGTGAGCAAGCCAGTGACATTGCCCGCGTCCGCAGGGTCCAGCGGATTGGGCTCGGTTGCGTAAAACAGATAAGAGAACTGCGCTTGCTGATACTCCACCGCATTGATTACGGTCTGATCGTAAAGGACGCCGGCGCCAGCATTGACCACTGTTTTGGGGTTCACGCTGTACGCCAAAGCCAACCTCGGCCCGAAGTTCAGATGTTGCGGATTGTAATAGCCGGGGGCGTGATTGGCCTTCCCGCCCAGCGAATAGGAGATGAACGGGACAGCGAGATTGCCCGATTGGCTGGCTGCGCTCTGCGTCACCCGATCCCCGAAATAGGTGTTGAAGTCAAAATTCTGAATGGACTCAAGACCATGTACCTCATAGGGCACGGAGTAATCCACCCAGCGAAGTCCGTAGGAAAGAGTGAGCTTGGGCAATACCTTCCAGGTATCGCCGAAGTAGATTTCTGTTTCGTAATAGCGGTAGTCGTCATGGGATCCGGTGCCTTGGGGCAGCACATTCCCTTGGGCATCGTAGTTGAAGGCCGCATTGTTTGTTGAGTAAGGGGCGAGCGCGAGGGCAAAGGCGGGGTCGTATAGACCTGCCGCGTATCCGCACACGTTCGACGATTGAGGACAGAGATCCGAGGGCCGATAGCTGGGCGCGGGGGGAGTAGTTCCCAAACTGGGTAAATACCCACCCAACCCGACCAAGGGTGTGGTGTAGTCGAGGTTGGTGTAGCCCTTGGGGCTGACGTACTTAAACGTACCGCCGAACTGGAAACTGTGCTTGCCTTTCTGCCAGGTGAAATCGTCACGAATGACTGGTATGGGGAAGGTCCGGCCTTGCGCATTGACCGCGCTGCCATAAGGGCCTGTCAGGATCAGCCCCCCCGAACCATTTCCGCCAAACGAGAATTGCGTCCCGCCAGTCGGATTGTACGTGATGGGCCAATTCAAACTCTCGAACGTTTCCCCGTAAGAAGCCTGGTTGACCATCGTATTGTTGATGGTCCACACGTGCCCAACCACCCAGGCGTAGCTTTGATCGGTGTGGGGATACGTATCCGGATCACCCGGGAACTGAGGGGCGCTCCAGTCAAAACTCGTTCGAGTGAAGCTGCCCCTTCCCCACAGCTTATGCTTCTCATTCAGATTGAAATCAACTCTTTGGACATAATCGTATTCTTTATATGGAGCGGGCGCGTTGAACCGGAAACCAGCTGTATTGATAAGATCTCCGACATCACCGGAGAAATCATTGGCATGGGGATATCGGCTGGACATAAGACTGAGCAACCCCGGATTGAAGCCCACTTTCAGCGGATCCATTGCCGCCACCTGCGCCGACGTCAAGGACCCTAGTTGATTCGAGGAGTTGACGTACTGAATGGTACCGTTCCTGAAGGAATCCATCGGAACAGTGCGGGTTTGCACGTTGGTGACGGTGTCTCGCCGCGCGTTAAGATCGAAAAAGAAGAACAGCTTGTTCTTGAGGATCGGCCCGCCGATATTGCCGCCGAACTGATTCCGGATTAGCGGAGGCGTCGGCACCCGTGGGTCAGAGTTGTTGTTGAACCAGTCGTTGGCTTCCAGGTCGGTGTCGCGGTGGTACTCGACCAGCGCGCCATGGAAGCTGTTGGTACCGCTTTTGGTCACGAGTTCATACTGACCGCCGCCGCCGCCGGCCGAGGTGGACAAATAACCAGCGCTAACTCCCCGGAACTCTTGCACTGAATCCACGGGTGCGTTGGCGACGATACACGCGAAGCAGCCGGTCATCATGTCGTTGACATCGAGGCCGTCTATCGTAACTCGGCTCTGGTCGGTACGCGCGCCGGTCACCGCTCCGTCCAGAGTTACTCCCGGTTGCTGGACAAAAAGCGCTCCGGGATTGCTGCGGTCCTCAATGGGCAAATCATTCAACATCTGCACTTGGAAGTTGTTGCCGACCGTCGCATCGGTCGTGTCGAGGGTCACAGTCTGTGTCTCTGCCGTCACTTCCACCGTCGCAGACGTTCCTCCAACAATCAGTTGGGCATTCTGTACACGGGTGGCGTCCACGTTCATATAGAGGCCGGAAACGATCACGGGCTTGAAGCCTTCGTGCGCGAATTCGATCTTGTACCCTGGTCCCGGCTTGACTTCATTGACCGTATAGGAGCCTGAGGCGTTGGTAGTGGTCTTATACACGACTCCGGTCTGCGGATTCTGGAGAGTGACATTGACGCCTGCGACGACAGCGCCGCTCTGGTCGGTGACAACACCGGTTATAGCGGCCACGTCTTGTGCCTGGATGGGCAGCGCCACAAACAGGCTAAACAAGGCCAGCACCGTAACCACCAGCGAGAGGCGAACAAAAGAAATCGTCGACATGGGTATCTCCTGTCTCAAGGACGCGCGTATAGAGGACTCTGCGTTATGCCCAGTAGGTCAGTTTCAATCCGATTCATGTCTGTTGAGAACACATCCCCACACTCAACAACACCAACAAACGCTACTACTACCGAGTGTGCTTTTTCAAGCACATTGTTGGCTCCGAGCCACGCCAATTACGGGTGGTTTGTGGCCCAAGGTAGCGGCATCCTATTGCCCGCCCCATCTCCGTGTCGAGCGGAATCTGGGCCTCCAAGGCGGTGGGGATTGGGCTGCCCCGGGGTGCATGGCAAGGTCGCCGGAATTGCAGAGTCAGGGTAGACTTGTAGGCTGAACCACTAGCGAAGACCTTCATGCGCGTGCGTGTGCTTTTCTTCGGGACGCTCAAGGACGCTGCGGGAAAGTCCTCAGACATGCTTGACCTGCGGGAGGGGGCGTCGGTCGCCGACGTGCTGGCGCACTACCAAGCGCAGATTCCACGCCTGAAGGAATCGCTGCCGTCGCTCGCACTGGCGGTGAACCAGGAGTATGCCGGCCCGGGTACGAAATTGAAAGAGGGCGACGAGATTGCGCTTCTGCCGCCGGTCAGCGGGGGTGCGGAGGCGACAGGTGGCAGGGGCCGGCACGCTGCCATCGTTCGCGATCCGATCGACACCCAGCGGACGCTGGCTAGCCTGAAGCGCGGGGAAGACGGCGCCGCCGTGGTTTTTGAGGGCATGGTTCGCAACCAGACGCGCGGCCGCAAAACGCTTTATCTCGACTATGAGGCCTACGAAGAGATGGCGCTGCGGGAGTTAGAGTCGCTGGCGGTTCAGGCCTTAGGGAAGTTCCAGATTCGCGATGTGGCGCTGGTACATCGCCTGGGGCGCCTTGAAATCGGCGAGACCAGCGTGCTGATTGTGGTGGTCTCAGCTCATCGCGCGGCGGCCTTCGACGCTTGCCGCTGGCTCATCGACACCCTCAAACGCACCGTTCCCATCTGGAAGAAGGAGCACTTCGAGGACGGAGCCGTCTGGGCCGACGGAGAACCTTTCCCGGCGGAAATTCCGCGGGCAAATTCCTCTGGTTAAGGCAGCCCTGCCACCGGCTCGGCATCTAAGTATGCGGCGTGCAGGGCCGGCATTCGCCAAAGGGGCCGGTGCGCGCAGATCGCAAAGGTATAATCTCCTCATTCAATGAGAAAGCTCGCCACTGTGGGACTGGTTGCCGTTGGCCTGCTCTTTACTGGTCGCGGCCTTTGGGCGCAGCAATCATCGACTCCGCCAAACCCGGCCCGGCAGTCCGCAACTCACCAGAGCGCGCAGTCCGAACCCCCATCCGAGCCGGCGGCCACGCTCAAGGTCGACGTCAACCTGGTCAACGTGTTCGTGACCGTGACCGATGAACACGGTGCTCCCGTCGGCGGCCTGGGCAAAGAGAATTTCATTCTGGAAGAAGACGACCGCGAGCAGAAGATCTCGGTCTTCGACCGGGAATCGGCGTTGCCGCTTTCGATTGCGCTCACCATTGATACCAGCCTGAGCACGCGTCACGACCTGCCTCTGGAGCAGGCCTCGGCCAAGCGTTTTGTGCACACCATCTTGCGGCCGGTGGATGCGCTCGCGGTGTACGACTTCAGCGAAGTGGTGCACGACGACACACGCGGTTTTATCTCTGACCTGAAGCATATTGATGAAAGCATCGACCACATTCGCGTAGGTGCTGCCACCGCGCTCTACGATGCCATCCATGTGACTTCGCGCGCGTTGGACCGCCGGAAAGGGCGCAAGATCATTGTCCTGATCACCGACGGCGGCGACACGATAAGCAAAGTCGACTATAAAGAAGCGGTGCGTTCGGCCGAAGAGGCCGAGGCCCTGGTCTACTCGATTATCATCGTTCCCATCGAAAACAGCGCCGGGCGCGAGATCGGCGGTGAGCACGCACTCATTCAGCTTTCCGAGGATACGGGCGGCAAATACTACTACGCGACATCGATGGCGCAGCTCGACGATGCCTTCCGTAAGATCAGCGATGAACTGCGCACGCAATACCTGCTGGCGTACTATCCTTCGCAGCACACTTCGTTTTCCGAGTTCCGGCGCATCGAAGTGAAGGTTGCCGGCGTTCCCAGTGCGGACTCATATCGTGTGCGTCACCGCGCCGGGTATTACACGGTCAAGTCGGAGTTGTGACCCGCGCGGTTGGCGGGCATGTTGTGCGGAAGAAGCCTGAATTCGACAACAGCTCTTCGCGGCGGTTATATGACCTCTCTCGATGGCCCGAGTTGGCTGTGATATGTTTCAAGAACGCGTACTGACGAGTGATGAGGGTGCTGGTGGTCGCGAGCTGGCAAGGGATTCGCCATGCCACGGTGGCCCGCAAGTGCAGAGGAGTCTCTTGCAACTTGACGAGACCTTGTGAGGAAAGGAAGGTGGCTGATGGTAAGGCTCAACTCCGGCCCCAGCCCGCGACTTTGCCGGCTGGCGCTGGTCCCCACGATTGCATTTATTCTTTGCGCGCTGGCGTGGGCGCAGACCTCCGATACGACGGGGCGGATTGCTGGTACGGTGACCGATGCGAAGGGCATCGCAATCGCCGGGGCCCGGGTCACGGTTTCGACTCCCGCAGCGCAGATCGCTAAAGCCACGACAGACGCTCAGGGAGCGTATGCAGCGGAGGGTGTCACCCCGGGCAGTTACACGGTGCGGGTTGAAGCCAAAGGCTATATAACGACGCAGTTGCATGTGGAGGTTAAGATCGGCAACAGCAGCGACGCCAGCGTAAAGCTCGCGATCGGCAGCGAATTGCAGGTGAACACAGAGCAGGCCTCACTCCAGGAAGTGCTAAACGCCAGCCAGATTGGGAACTTGCTCCTCAATGGGCGCAACTTTCTTGCTCTGCCTGAACTTGAGCCGGGTGTTCAGATCGAGGACGGCGAGAACCTCGCCCCCACCAAAACCGGATATTCCTCCCTGTCGCTCGGCAGCCGTACCGGCCGTAACACACGGATTGCCGTGGACGGGGCTGACGTCAGCGATGAGATCGTGGGCACCGCTGGCGAAGGCATTCCGATCAGCGGCATGCAGACGTTTTCCGTGGAAGAGTCGACGCTTGACGTTTCTACCGACCTGACTTCGTCGGGCGCGGTTAACGTAACCACGAAACGGGGCCAGAACGCGATTCACGGCGAGGCTTTCGGGCTTTTCCGTGACAGCGCGATCGGGGCGGCGCAGCTGCAGCAGCCTCTGGATGCGGCAACTCACTCATTCCTAAAGACTCCCTACCAGCGCAACCAGGAGGGTGGCAGCTTAGGCGGGTCTATCATCCCAGACAAGGCGTTCTTTTTCCTGGACGGCGAGCGCACCCTGCAGCATCTCACCGCTCCCGTCTCAGTGGCGTCGCCTTTCGCCCAGTATTCGGGTACATATGCGGCTCCCTTTGACGAGGATGAACTGCAGGGGCGGGTCGATTATTCCCTCCGCAAGACCGCGCATCTGTTTGGCCGGTTCAACTATTTCAAGAATTCCGAAAATGCGACATTTTTTCCTTCGAGCTTCCAGTTGTACAGCTCTGCGGACCACGCAATCAATGGTCTAGTCGGCCTGGACTTCGATGCCCGTAACATTACGCACTCCATTCGCTTTTCCTATCTGAGATCGCAAAGCAGCATTCTGGACGCTACCGAGGGCACCAACCTGCCCTTTGCCGGTTATCCAGTCAGCATTGATATCGCCACGTTCTCGGTAGGGACCAATCCGTTGGCTCCGCAGGCGACTTACCAGAGCGACCGCCAGATCCGATATGACGGCACCAAAACCATGGGCAATCATATCCTTCGTTTCGGTACAGGCTATAACCGTATTCAAGTCGGAGGCTATGCCGGCCTGTCCCAAACCAATCCGCTGGTTCTCGTCACGGCGCCCGGCACGAACAATGATCCGACCACGACGCCGCTCAGCGCCGCCGAGGTGATCGTAAGCAACGGCCAGCGATATTCAAGTACACAGCCGGCCTTCGGTTACCCCGCTGGAGGCCTCGGACCCGATAACCGACTGGACCTCTACATCGGCGATACATGGAGATATTCGTCGGGCCTCACCATTACTTCCGGACTGCGCTGGGAACGCGACACGAGCCGCACTAACAGCGATCTGCCTGCGATTCCGGAACTGAATAGTGCTTTTCCGGGTTTTGGTAACGTGGTACGTCAGCCGAACCAGAACTTCGCACCGCAGTTGGGGATTGCCTGGGATCCGAAGGGCACTGGCAAGACAGTGTTTCGGATCGGCGCAGGCCTCTACTACGATAACCTCCTGTATAGCAACGACCTCGGTGATCGGCGGCTGCGCCAGCGCACTGGGACGTTCCTCGCAACTCCCACGGCGTGTTCCTTCGGAACGGCGATGCCGCTGCCTACTGGAACCGCGGGCAGCATTACCGTGGATTCGGTGGAGGGACTCGATCCCGCCACCGGCCATAGCTATTGCAGCGACACAATTGGCCAGGCAGCGGCTGCTCTGGCCGCCTTCCAAACGGCGTATCAGGCCGACAATCCGGTCAGTTTGACGGCGCAGAATCCGAACTTTGTCGGCACGCAGCTGGCTTCGGGCTTGAATGTCACTGGGGGATTGTTGGCCCCCAATTACCGAACACCACGAGCCTGGCAGATGAACGCCGGTTTCCAGCATGAAATCCGTCCCGGATTGATCCTGAGCGCCGACTACCTCCGCAACATTGAGACCCGGGGTCTTCTCGGGGTTGACATCAACCACACCGGAGCGGCGCGGTACTTTAATGCAGCGTCGGCGCAGTCGGCGGTGAACTTGACGGTTGCTGATTGCGGAGCCGGGTCGTTAGCGGCAGCCATTTCCCCTCAGGGTTGCCCGGGCATCCATCCACCCTCGGGCTCGGTCTCGGCGGGCGCGGCTACCATTGCCGATTTTGCCGTGCGCGGTCTGGGGAGCGCGGCCGACACGGGTTCATCGTGCTACACCGCGGCTGACCCAAGCACAGGCAAACCTCTCAATTTCCAGTGCGCTTTTAGCGGCGTCAACCCAAACTACGGCGCCATGAACGCCCTCCAGTCGATCAGCCGTTCACTCTACCGCGCCGCGCAGGTGAAGGTCGCGCAGAGCGTCGCGAACCCTTTTCAGGGCGTCAAGGCGATGAACCTGCAGATTGCGTATTCGTACTCGCACTTTACGGATCCCCTGGCGTTCCAAGGCAACACCGCGCCCACCAACCCGATCGTTTCCAATGATCAGGACCTCGCGTTGCAGGCGGCGGACAACGACAATCCCTCGAAGTTCAAGGGCGCTTCACTTTTCGATCGCACTCATCAGATTTCGTTTGCCGGGACGGTCGATGTTCCCTTCGGGTTCCGGTTCGACATAGCCGGCCACTTCCTCAGCCCGCTCTCCAGCCCCGCAATTGTGGGCAACACCGGAACGGCGGGACAGATCTTTCAGACCGATTTCAGCGGAAGCGGAGTGGGCAGCCAGCCGCTTCCCGGCACGACGAACGGTTCGTTCATGCGCGGTCTTGACGTGGACGGATTGAATCACGCGATCAGCCGCTACAACGCCACCGCTGCCGGCCAGGCGACTCCTGCGGGTCTAGCCCTGATCGGCAGCAACGTGCTTTCCCTCAATTCCTTCAATGCGCTGGCCTACATGCAGACGATGGGCGCAGTGGCCCCGACGCTGAATCTGGTTCCCATCGATCAACTGACCTTTCCCTGGCTCAAGCTGTTTGACGTGCGCTTGAGCTGGAGCCACACATTCCATGATCGCTTTAAGGTGCAGCCGAGCGTGGGGGTCTTCAACGTCTTCAACATCGCGAACTTCGACATGCCACCCGGGGCAACCAGCGGCTGGCTGAATGAAGGCTCAGGTTCGATCAACAGTGTGAACACTTTAACTCGGCCGGGCGAAACCGGTCCCGCATCGAACACATTTCGCGTCGGCAATGGTACTGGCGTGTTTAGCCAGGGCTCGCCGCGTACTATCGAGTGGGGCCTGCGCATCACCTTCTAGCTAGACCTCAGACGTCAGACCTCAGGCGTCAGGTTTCAGGCGCTGGGCAGGTTGGAAACATGCAGCAAATTTCCTTCCAGCAGGTTCTAGGTTGCTGAAATCTGAGGTCTGAGGTCCGAAGTCCGAAGTCCGGTGTTTGTGTACAATGCCTGCATGCCGTTCCGTCCGCCACGAGGGAATCCGCAGGCCGGCAAGAAGGGAAGAACACCTCCTCCCGAGGAAACGTTCGAGGAGGCTGGATTCCTCAGGATGCTGGGCGAGAAACAGAGGCCGGTACTGATCAAGCTGATGGACGGCCAGATGGTCCGCGGCTGGATCGAGTACTACGATAAGAACATGGTACGGCTGACGCGCACTGACGCGCCCAACCTGTTTATCTTCAAGCACGAGATCATGTACATCGCCGAAGACGGCGGCCAGCGAAGGTAGCTCCGCCTTCGGGCGCTCCATGTCATCCACTCGACAGAATCCCGAGAGCTTTGTTCCCGCCATGTCGGCCATCGCCCGCGAGGCGGGGGCGCTGCTGCTGAACTTTTTCCATCAGAAATTAAAGATCGAATACAAGGGCGACGCCGACCTGGTCACGGCAGCCGATCGTGCCTCTGAAGCGCTGGTTCGCGAACGCATCGGCCAGCAATTTCCCGCGCATGACGTACTGGGTGAAGAACAGGGCCTGAACGACCGGGGCGGCGAATACCGCTGGTATGTGGATCCGCTCGACGGCACGACGAATTTTGCCCACGGATACCCGGTATTCGCAGTCTCGCTGGCGCTCGAGCATCGTTCCGAGAAGGCAGGAAAGCGCATTGCCGGCGCGGTCTACGATCCTTCGCGCGACGAACTCTTCACCGCGGCTGAAGGGCAAGGCGCGCAGCTGAATGGGCAGCCAATCCACGTGTCAAAAGTCGCGCAACTGAAAGAATGTCTGGTAGCCACTGGTTTTCCCAGCCACAAGCGTCACAAGAATCCGAATATTTACTTCTACCAGCAGATCACGCTGCGGACGCACGGGGTGCGGCGCGCGGGATCGGCTGCCCTCGATTTGTGCAACGTGGCTTGCGGGCGATTCGACGGCTTCTGGGAATTCAATCTCAATCCGTGGGATACGGCCGCGGGCGTGCTCATCGTGGAAGAAGCCGGAGGCAGGGCCAGCCGCTTCGACGGGTCTCGGTTCGAAATCGACAGCCGCGAGACGCTGGCTTCAAACGGTCTGGTCCACGACGCGCTGCTCGACCAGTTCCGCCAAATCTTCGCCGGCCGCGGACTGGATCCGCTGCCTGACCCTCGCGGGTAACAGTAGTAGTCGGCGAGAAGTTCGACAAGGCGGCGCACGGCCACCAATAGCCCGCGAGCGCGTTACAATGACGTGTGGGGTTAGCGGCTGCTTCTGGCCGCCGGAATTCTTCTGGGTTCAAACGTGATCCATTCACTGTTGCAACGCAAGATCGAAAAGCGGCCGGACAAGGTGCGCCTCGAGGGGCGCATTCTTTTTCTCACCGAAGATCCGGAACTCATCCAACGGCAACTTGCGGGTGAGGATTTGTCCTGGGACACGAGGAATCCGGCGGCGAATCCCAAGCTGCGCGACGATATCTCGACCGACGAGATCACTCCCGCGCACTATTGCTTCTACTTTGACCAGACTCTGGGGGAGATTCCCTATCTTGGCTTGAAGTGCGGCAACGTGCTTCCCGTCGGCCGAGGCGATGTGAAGCGCGGCGGGTTCGTGTGCGCGGTGAGCGGCAAACGCCGCGGCAAAGGATCGAGCCGCGAGCAGTCTCCGTATGCTGAGATGTGCGCCGGCATTCGCGTGGTGATTGCCGAAAACATCGAGCGTATCTATAAGCAGAATTGCCAGAATCTGGGACTGCTGACTTCCACGAATTTCTCGCTGATTGATCGCATTCGGCGTAGGGAAGAAATAGCCCTGAGCGAATTCACGGCTGGCGAAGACGAGATCACGCGGCAGGTGATCGAGTACGGAGGTTTGTTTCCCTTCAACGTCGCACGCATGCAGGGGAAAGTATTTCTGCCGCCGATTCAGAGCCCGGGTAAGAGTGCCCGCGCTGCACCGGCCATGACCTTGGCCGAGAAGATCTTTGCCCGGCATATGATCAACGAGAGAGGCGAAGTGGGAGTGGCATCGGTTAAGCCGGGCGATACGGGTTTCGCCCGGGCTGACCTGCGTTTCAGTCACGAATATGTCACGCCGATGGCGGCGATTTTCTTTGAGCAATACGTGGGTAAAGATGCGAAGGTGAACGATCCGGCGAGCATCCTGTTTTTCCGCGATCACCTGACGTTTCTCGACGAGGTGATCTCCGAGGAGAAGAAGAAGTTGGGCCTGCTCGACCTGGCCACGCAACTGAAATTCAAGCAGCAGGATTTTGCCCGAAAGCAGGGAATCAAGCTGCACGGTGAACTGACGGACCGCAAGGGATCAGAGGGCATTTGCCACTCGATTGTGCTGGAAAGCTACGCGCTGCCCGGGCAACTGAATATCGGGTCGGATTCGCACACCCCGCATGTGGGTGCGATCGGTTGTATCGCTTTCGGCATTGGCACGACGGACGTGTTCAATTCGTGGATCACGAAAGATGTGCGGGTGAGGGTTCCGGAATCTGTGAGGATTGTGATTCGCGGCCGGAAGCATCCCAACGTCACGGCGAAGGATTTCATTCTGAAGATTCTCAGTCTCGATTACGTGCGCAGCGGCAAAGCGCTGGCCAAGGTCATGGAGTACGCGGGTGAGGCGATCGAAGAATTGAGCGTGGATGAGCGCGCCACCATGACCAATATGGCCGCCGAGATTGGCGGTTTCACCGGGATCGTCGCGCCGGATAAGAAGGCAGTCGACTTTCTGGTCGAACGGCGTGGCATGAAACGCACGGAGGCCGAAGGCATGGGTGCCGGCCTATACAGCGATCGGGACGCGCAGTATGCGCATGTGATCGAACTGGATGCGGCTGAGATCACTCCGATGGTGGCCACGCCGGGTGACCCGGGCAATGGCAAATATATCCGCGAGCTAAACAGCCCCGTGCCGGTCGAGATCGCCTACGGCGGCACCTGTACCGCAGGCAAGAACGAAGATATGGAAATGTACGCGCTGGTGCTCGCCGACGCGCTCAAACACGGCAAGCGCGTAGCCGATGGGGTGAAGTTTTATATTCAATTCGGCTCGCAGGAAACGCGCGACTACTGTGTGCGGCGCGGATACCTGGAAGTTTTCCGCAAGGCTGGGGCGCAGGTGATCGAGCCCAGTTGTGGCGCATGCATCAATGCCGGGCCGGGAGTTTCGACCCGTCCCGATCAGGTGGTGATCAGCGCCCAGAACCGCAATTTTCCCGGTCGCAGCGGTCCGGGCCAGATGTATCTGGCGTCGCCTCTGACAGTTGCAGCCAGCGCCGTGGCGGGTTATATCGTCGAGTACGAACCGAGCGAAAAACGCGAACTGGTGGGGGCGTAAGCAGTGATCGTGTGACTACGGCATCACTTGCAGACTGTGGTTTCGCGCTTTCTGCAGCTCCTTCAACGCCGGAAAAGAGATGGGCACGGTCAGCGTGCGCTCCGGGGGCTGTGATCCTGTCTTCAAGGCGGTTGCCAGCAAGTGCATCGCATCGCCCATCAGGGGTGGCGAGACAATAGTAGCCGTGAGCAATCCCTGGCTAACCCATGCTTGGCCGGCTCTTGGGACGCCGTCGCACCCGGTGATCGGCAAACGGAGCCAGGCGTCGCGCGTGCGCGCATCCGCCAGCTCTTCGAAGGCCCGGCGGGCGCCCATGGCCATATCATCGTTCTGACACGCAACCAGGCTTACGTGCAGGTCGCGCGATGTGCTCAGCGAGAGCCAGGACTCGATCGCGTGGTAGCCGCTCCGCTGGGTCCAATCCCCTTTGAGCGTCTTGACGTTCACCAGAGGCGGTTTGGTCCCCATCATGCCCTTGGTTCGTAATTTGGAGACGTCGCGCATGCCCGGGCCCTCGATATAGAGTACGCATCCCTGATTCCCTAAGATCGCTGCGATCTGCTGACCTTGGATCTTACCGATTTCTTCATTGTCGGCAGCGACTGAGAAGATGGGCACCATGGCGTGCTGCCGCAATTGCGGGATGTACTCAACCCCAGCGTTGATGACCGCCCAGGCGATTCCTGCATCCACTGCAGCCTTGGCAACTTGCGGCATTCCCGTACCCACCGGTTCCACCAGAATAGCGTCTGGGCGCTTGGCCGGCTGCTGGATGAAACTTAAGATTTGCTGCGTCTGCCGCACAGCGTCGTTGTTGGCGTAGATGATCTGAACGCTGGCGCCAAGTTTGAGGGCGGCTGCTTGTGCCGAAGCTGCCTGCTCCAATTGGTAGTCGTTGTCCTCGGTGATCAGGGAAACCAGAACGCTGAGCTTGTTCATGGAAGGGGCCGGCTCGATCCAGCCAGCGACGCACTTCTATAGAGTATTAGGGCACTCTTATTATGCTCTTGCCAAGTCACTTTGGTCAGGGGCTGGACGAATGTGCCTTGGACAAAATGAGTCCACAGGCTTCCCGGTATGCACCCGCGGTTCTCGCGGGGCTGGTCGCATCTGCGGCGAGTTTCTTGTAAGTGGTTGGAAATCAGCATGGTGGCTGAAATCAGCCACTCGCACACGAGCAACTTTTGCTGACCTCACGAGTTCAAATCAAGTAGAGACGGTGGGCAAGGTGAGCGGAAATCACCGAGAACCACGGTCGGGAACTGCTGGATCCGATGTATGGTTGAGCGGGTCTGGAGTGAGGAGGTTCTATGCGATATCTGAAATACTTCGCGCTGCTGGCGGTTCTGATGCTGCCGGTGGCCTATTCGCAAGCGCAGGTTAGAGTGGGAATTGGCGTGGGAGTTGGGCCGGGCTACGTTGCCGGGCCGCCGGTTTGTTCGTGGGGATATTACGGATACTACCCCTACGCTTGCGCGCCTTACGGCTACTACGGTCCAGACTGGTTTATGGGCGGAGTGTTTGTCGGTGCCGGCCCATGGTTTCATGGCCCGGCATGGTTGGGACGCTGGGGCTGGGCTAATAGATGGTACGGTCGCCCGTGGTATGGGAATCCGGGCTGGGGTCGAGCCTGGTACGGTCGCGGGGGCTGGGGCTATCGTGGCGGTTACGGCTATGGGCATGGCTATGGATACGGTCGTGGCTACGCCGGCCGCGGTTATGCCGGCAGCGGATTTCATGGTGGGGCGGTTCGCAGCGGCGGCGGCTTTCACGGAGGTGGTGGATTCCACGGCGGCGCCGGCTTCCACGGTGGTGGGTTCCATGGTGGCGGCGGGTTCCACAGTGGAGGCGGGCTCCACGGAGGTGGTGGATCCCATGGTGGCGGGCACCGCTAAACAGGCTTCCGCATAGCGCTTGCACAACGGCGGGCAGGATGGAACTGCTCGCCGTTTTTGTTTTGCCTTTGGGCATCACCATATTGCCATTCGGCCTGCCGGGCGCTGTACCCGCGTAGGCATTCTTGCTAGAATGTCGGCTCGCCAACCACTGCGGTAGTAAAATGAAAGCAGAACTCTCAGGAGACTGACACATCTATGGCCTACGTGATTGCTGAGCCTTGCATTGGCACGAAAGACACCGCATGTGTGGATGCGTGTCCGGTGGATTGCATTCATCCCAAGAAGGACGAGCCTGCCTACGCCACCGAAGAACTGCTCTACATCGATCCGGTGGAGTGCATTGATTGCGGCGCCTGCGTCCCGGTGTGCCCGGTGTCGGCCATCTTCGCCCTCGACGATCTGCCGGAAAAGTGGAAGGACTTCACCGCCCGGAATGCCAAGTACTTCGGACGGTAGCTGTTCTTAGTTTGTCTAGCTTGCAGCCAACGGAATCTGAGGCGCGCGGCCCGCATCGCTGCGCGCCTTGTTGTTTTTCGAGCCTGACCCGAAATTCTCCCCGAGCTCACCTTCGCTGGTACACGTTTCCGAGGACCGCCACGTCAATGCCGGTGTGAGCTTTGAAGGCGTCGAGGATGCGAAGGTATTCGTGCTTGTCCATGCGGAGGACGAAGACCTTGGGAATGTCGTCGTGGTAGTGAATTTCCAGCCAGTGGCTCGTGGACCTGGTCATCATGACAACAAGGCGTCGTGGTAGTGAATTTCCAGCCAGTGGCTCGTGGACCTGGTCATCATGACAACAAGGCCGACGCCGATTGGGGCCGTGATGATGGAGGCGGCAGAAACGCGGTGTTTTCTGGTGATTTCGTACGAGCAGCTGTCGATCGCACCATAAGGAATGCTTACCGCGTCACGCTTGGCCGGGTGCACTTCGAGCGCCTTGTGCTCGTCGCTGAAAGTGAGCACGGCCTTGGCTTGGTTCCCTTTCGCATCCGGCACTTTCACGCGGGAGAAGGAAGCTTCCTCGGCGCAAGAAAGGTTCGCGGCAAAGAGGATGGCGACAAGAAGGGCAACGGCAGCATTTCGCAACATCACCAAAGTATATCGAAACCATGTGGGGACAGCCGCCCCGGCTGTCCGGTCGAGCGCGGCTCGACGGCAACCCTTGACGTGTCTCCGGCAGCATGCGCCAACTGGTAGGTTGATGTGCTAGCGATGGGCGAGGCTGTAGCCGACTGCGCCGACGGAACCGCCAATGTCGACGAAGGATGTGAGCCGCTCCAGCCGATGGTGACCGGTTTTGTGGAAGACGTAACTGATGCCCATCACGCCTGCGGTTTCGAGCGCGAAGTTTGTGGCGAGCACCGGAGTGCTGCCCGCGAACACCCGGGTCACCGGATTCAGCTCCTTGCCGCCGCTAGCCAGATTGGCGCGGGTGGTGCAGAAGTCCGCCGCCGCAAGGGCACCCGTGGCAGCAAACAGGATGCGGTTCTCACGGTCCCAGAATCGGTGCGGCGTCGAGGCTTTCGGCTGCTCGATCACCGGGACGAAAGCAGCCGCCGGGGCTGCAGATGCGGAGTTAGCGCCTGCTAGCGGTATGGCCACGGCGGGCAGGGGTGCGGATGGCAGCTCGACTGCGGCCAGCTCCACTGCAGGTAGATGATTTCCCGGAACTTGCGTTAGAGCCGAGGAGGATGGTCCCTGGGCGAGCAGCGATCCGGACTGGGCCAGTAGAAGTGCCAGGCTCAGCAGCAGAGACGGGACTGGCACGTGATAACGGTACTTTCGCATGATGACTTTTGTGCTAGCTCCCCATTGGCCTTCTGGACATGTACTGTCGCATCAGCCACCAGCGCGAGAAAGGTCCCAAAAGTGTCCTTGCGCCTAGTTACCGGAGTGATGTGGACGACCGTTCGCGGCGTCACGGCGTCTCTGAAAGTCAAAATAAATCCAACGAAATCAGCATCTTCCCGGAAGGCCTATCATGGGAAGTGCATTTCCTGAGACTAGGGGGCGAGCGGCATGAAGAGAAACCGGAAAATCATCGTGTACATCGCGATCAGCGCCGATGGCTACATCGCCCGGGCGGATGGCGACGTCGGCTGGCTCGATCGTCCCGAGCCCAAGGGCAATTACGGGATGGCTGCGTTCTTCAAGACGATCGATACGATTCTCTGGGGCCGAAAGACGTACGAAAAGGGAATCGAGATGGGGATGAAATCGAGCTTCGCGCCGGGCGTGAAGGACTATGTTTTTTCGCGGCGCCGGCAGGGGGTCTTGTTGCCGGGATTCGAGCCCGCGACGGAGCCGATCAAGCCCTTTGCCGAGCGCCTGCGCGCACAGCCGGGAAAGAATATCTGGATGATGGGCGGCGGAGAAATCATTGGAGCGTTCCTGGACGAAGGGGAAATCGATGAGTTCAGCATTCACGTGATCCCGGTAATGATTGGCGATGGAATTCCCCTGGTTCAGCCGCGGCACAGGTCCGTCCCGCTCAAGCTGATATCCACCAGGAAGTTCCCCGATGGAGTCGTGCATTTGAATTATCGCGTCTTGCCGAAGGCGTAATGGAAGACCGATTACGCAGGCTTTCCGGCGCGCGCAGGATAGCTGACGACAACAGCCGTGTCTGTTGAAAAAGGAACCAACGCAGTAATTTCTGCGAATTTCTACGCTTGGGCCGAACGAAGATTCAACAACTTACAGACCGAATTTTGAGCTGAAAACCCGTCGAAAGAGTTTTTCAACAGACACAGCCGCTTCCACTAGAATCAAGCCTTCACCCCCACGCCATGGCCCTGCGAGAGTCAGAAGCGATTGTGCTGCGGACCTATCCGCTGCGCGAGGCCGACCTGCTGGTGACTTTGTTCACGCGGGCGGAGGGCAAAGTGCGCGGCGTGGCGCGCTCGGCCAAGAAATCGAAGCGGCGCTTCGGCGGTGCACTGGAGCCACTGACTTACGTGCGCGCGTTTTATGACGTTCGTGAGGGGCAGGAATTGGCGCGGCTCGATGCCTGCGAGGTGCTGGAGTCTCCGCTGGCTTCGGAAGTCGGCTATGCACGGGCGGTGGCGCTGGGACACGTCGCCGAATTGCTCGACGAGCTTCTGCCCGATCGTGAATCGAACGATGCCATCTTCCGCCTGGCGCTCTCGGTGCTCCACGTTCTGACCGGACCCGAGGTCTGGATGCCGGTCACGTATTTTGAATTGTGGTTGACGCGCCTGGTGGGTTTCCTGCCTGAGCTGACCGAGTGCATCGTGTGCGGCCGCAGCCTTAACGGCGGCCGCGCCTGGTTTCACGCTCTGGCCGACGGCTTGAGGTGCGCCGACGACAAACGGTTGGCGTCATCGGAGCTTTCGAGCGAGTCGCGCGTGCTGGCCGCGCAGATGTTTCGCGCCCCAGTGGACACTTTCGTCGGCATGCCGTGGCCCAAATCGCTGTGCGCCGATCTGCGCAAGTTTCTGATCCAAATCCTTGAGCGGCATATTGAGAAGAAGCTGGTGACGGCGGGGATGCTTGAGAAGGGCGGATTCTAGCTAGACACTGGATTTCCGGGCCGCCGCTTCAAGGGTTCGCTACCGGTCATGACGGCTACGGTCCGCTTCCATTACAATCGTTGATTAACCTGCTGGTCTCCGGCTGCGCTGTAGGAGTTCGCGTAACCACTCGCATCCTGAGGTTTTGAGCCAAGAGCTAAGAGCCAAGAGCAGAATCTGTGACTTCATCCTCCTCCAACCCGCTGACATTCCAAGAACTCATCCTGCGCCTGCAGACGTTCTGGGCGGACCGGGGATGCGTGCTGCAGCAGCCTTACGACGTCGAGGTCGGCGCGGGCACCATGGCGCCGGAGACATTTCTGCGCGTGCTCGGGCCGCAGCCGTATAAGGTCGCGTATGTGCAGCCGTCGCGGCGTCCGGCCGACGGACGTTACGGGGAGAATCCCAACCGGCTGTTCAAACACATGCAGTTGCAGGTGATCCTCAAGCCGCCGCCGGAGAACATTCAGGAGTTCTACCTGGAATCGCTCACGGCGATCGGCATCGACCTGCGCCATCACGACATCAAGTTCGAAGAGGACAACTGGGAAGCACCAACCCTGAGTGCCTGGGGCGTGGGCTGGCAGGTCATGCTCGACGGCCTGGAGATCACGCAGTTCACCTATTTCCAGCAGTGCGGAGGGGTGGACCTGTTTCCGATTTCTGTCGAGCTGACGTATGGCCTGGAGCGCATTACTGCGTTCCTGCAGGATGTGGACTCGATTTACGACATCGTGTGGGCGCGCGATCCGGAGTCAGGCGGTGTCGTGAAGTATGGCGACGTGCGTCTGGCCGATGAGCTGCAATTTTCCGTCTACAACTTCGAAGCAGCTGACGTGGAGAAAACGTGGAAGCACTTCGAGCTGTATGAAGCAGAGTGCAAGGGGCTAATCGAGCGGTATTCGGGCTCGAAGGAAAGTCAAAGTCCCCACCCCTTCGACAAGCTCAGGGCAGGCTCTGTCGCAGAAAACGCGACAAGGGTGGGGCAACCGCCGTCAGGTGCCGACAAGGGGAGATTTCCGCTGCTCGCTGCCTACGATCTTTGCCTCAAGTGCTCTCATCTGTTCAACATTCTGGACGCGCGGGGAGCGATTTCGGTGACGGAACGCGTGGGCGTGATTGCGCGGGTGCGGGCGCTGGCCGTGGGGATCGCGAAGGCCTGGGTGGGTCAGCAGAAGAATGAGCCAGCCGAGCAGGCTGAGGAGCCTGAACCTGCTCGCGAGAGCAAAGCGAAGCGGCGAAAAGAAAAGCTGACTCCGGTTGCCACCTAAGCTTTCTCAGCCCTTCGCAGTCGAAGGACCTGGTGTTCGAATGCCGCAGAGTCATAGGGTTTTGAACAGTCTCGATGTGACGGCTGTCACATTCGACCAGGGCCCTGGTTTGAGACACTAGAAGGTTTAAGGCATGCCAGATTTTCTGCTAGAGATCGGGTGCGAAGAGATTCCGGCGCGGATGATTGACGCGGCCTCCGGGGAGTTGCGCGAGCGCATGGGCGCACTGCTCAACCGCGAGCGTCTCGCGGGCGGCGAGATCGCGTGTTTTGACACCCCGCGGCGGCTGGCAGTAATGGTCCGGAGCATTCCTGCTTCGCAACCCGACGTAACCGAGCAGATCACCGGGCCCTCGGTCAACGTCGCCTATAAAGACGGCCAACCCACACCCGCCGCGCACGCCTTCGCCAAAAAGGCTGGGTTGGACGTCACGCAGGTCGAAAGAGTCGCAACGCCCAAGGGCGAATACATTACCGCCAAGGTCACAAAGAAGGGGCGCAGCGCGGCGGAGATTCTGGCCGAGAACCTGCCCAAAGAAATAGCCTCAATTTACTGGCCGAAAAATATGTACTGGCGCAAGCCCAACGAGCGGTTCGTGCGCCCGGTGCGGTGGCTGGTGGCGATGCTCGACGGGGACACGATTCCGCTGGAGTTCGCCGGCATCCAGGCAGGGAAGACTTCGCGCGGGCACAGAATCTTGTCGGATGGTGCCGTGACGATTCCACGCGCCGGGTCGGCTTATGTTGACTCCCTGCGCGCAGCTAAGGTTCTGGGCCGCAGCGAGCGCGAGCAGCAGATTCGCAAAGCGCTCGATGCCGCCACTCGGACCGTTCCCGGCGCGCGCTGGCGCGAGGATAAAGCGCTGCTCGATACGGTCATGAACCTGACGGAATTTCCGTCGGTGGTTCTGGGCGGGTTCGATCCGCAGTTTCTGGCGCTGCCGGAAGAAGTACTGGTGACCGTCATGCGCGATCACCAGAAGTATTTCGCGGTCGAGGATGCGTCGGGCAAGCTGCTGCCGCATTTTCTGGCGGTACTCAACACGGACAGCGATCCGCAGGGGCTGATTCGGCACGGGAATGAGCGTGTGCTGCGGGCGCGCTTCAACGATGCGCGGTTTTTCTGGGAAACGGACCAGAAGAAATCCTTACTGGAACGGCTGGAGCTGCTCAAGCATGTCACTTTCCAGAAAGATCTCGGCAGCTACTATGACAAAGCGCTGCGCGTGCAGCGGCTGTGCAGTTGGCTGAGCGAGATTCTCAAACGGCATGGCATGGCGGTGCGGCCCGGCGTAATTCACAAGGCGGCGTGCCTGGCCAAGACAGACCTGACTACGGAACTGGTGAAGGAATTCACCGAGCTGCAGGGAATCGTGGGCGGGCTTTATGCGCGGGCGCAGCAGCTCGATCCCAGCTTGCCCGAAGCGACACGCATGGCGGTGGCGGACGCCATCTACGATCACTACAAGCCGGAATCGACCGACGACGAGATTCCGCGGTCGATCGAAGGAGCCGTGCTGTCGATCGGCGATAAAGCCGATACGATTGCGGGCATGTTCTCTCTGGGCCTGGTGCCAAGCGGATCGAAGGATCCGTTTGCCCTGCGGCGTCAGGCGAACGCGATCGTGAAGGTAATTGCGGAAAAGAAGCTGCCCTTGCGGTTGGGCGACATGATGCGCGATGCGCGCGCGGGATATCAAGAGTCGGAGGCAGAAAAGAAGTTCGTCAACGATGCCGTGTTTTCTGAATCGGTGTCAGTTTTCCTTCGCGAGCGGCTGGAGTTTTACCTGAAGGATGTGCGCGGCTATGCCTATGACGTGGTGAAAGCCGTGCTGGGTGCGGGCGCAGACGATGTGGTGGATGCGCTGGCGCGGGCGGAAGCGGTAAAGCAGGTTTTGCATATGCCGGAATTTCAGGCTATCGGCGCGGCTTGCAAGCGCATGCGCAACATCCTGAAACAAGCGGCGGAGAAGGGAATTGAGCCGGCCCAAAGGGCAGAGCCTTTGCCCGAGTCTGCCGCGGAAGAAAAGAATCTCATCGATTATCTGAAGCGAAACGGCTCGAAGGTGGAAGAGCATCGCAGCCGGAAAGAATATCTCGATGCTTTGCGGTTATTGTCGACCGCGCGCCAACCAGTAGACGCGTTCTTCGACAAAGTCATGGTGATGGTCGACGACGAGCGCGTGCGGGCGAACCGGCTGGCGCTGCTGCGGACTCTGTTGCACGAGTTCTCCACCATCGCCGATTTTTCCGAGATCGTAACGGAAGGGAAGGTGTGAAGCTCGTGCCGTCCCTCCGGGACTTGTTCTCGATTTTGCGGATGTACCCACCGCTGAAGCGGTGGGCTATTATCGCGACGCCCCTCCGGGGCTGAGCGGCTTGGAGCGCAGGGATCGCGAGCTGCGCGAGGGGCAAACACGGGTTTCGTTTTGGAAGCTGAACCAATTCTGAATCAACACAAAGGACTCATATATGGCGACAATCACTCTCCCCGAAGCTGAAGTGAAGGAAACCAAGAAACCCACAACCAAGTACGTGTACTTTTTCGGCGGCGGCAAGGCCGACGGCGACGGCAAGATGAAGGACGTGCTGGGCGGCAAGGGTGCTGGCCTGGCTGAAATGACCAACGCGGGGTTGCCTGTGCCTCCGGGATTCACCATTCAGACCGAAGCCTGCCGCGAATACATGCGAGGCTCTCTGTCGAAGGACGTGGACCAGCAGATGAACGACGCGCTGGCCAAGCTCGAATCGCTGCAGGGACAGAAGCTCGGCGAAGGCGAGAATCCACTTCTGGTCAGCGTGCGCTCGGGCGCGAAGTTTTCCATGCCCGGCATGATGGACACGATCCTGAACCTGGGCCTGAACGATAAGAGCGTGGAGGCGCTGGCCAAGCGCAGCAACAATCCGCGGTTCGCGGCCGATTCCTACCGGCGGCTCATCCAGATGTTTGGCAACGTTGTGCTCGACATCGAGAAGTCGGCATTCGAGGAGGTCTTCGACGCCAAAAAGCATCAGAAGAAGACGAAGCTCGACACTGATCTCGATGCCAGGGATTTGCAGGAAGTAATCGCGGATTATAAGAAGGTCGTTAAGAAACATGCGAAGCGCGACTTTCCGCAGGATCCGCACGAGCAGCTGGTGATGGCGCGCGATGCCGTGTTCCGTTCCTGGCAGAACGACCGGGCGAAGTCCTATCGCCGCATCAATAACATTGACGACATGCTGGGAACCGCGGTCAACGTCCAGGCTATGGTCTACGGCAATCTGGGCGACACCAGCGGTACGGGCGTGGGCTTCACGCGCAATCCCGCCACGGGTGCCAAAGAGTTCTACGGCGAATTCCTGATGAATGCGCAAGGTGAGGATGTGGTTTCAGGCGTCCGCACTCCGGTGCATATTTCCGAGTTGCACAAGATCATGCCGCATGTGTACGACCAGCTGCGCGACATCACCACGCGGCTGGAGAAACACTACCGCGACATGCAGGACTTCGAATTCACCATCCAGGACGGCAAGCTCTACATGCTGCAAACCCGCAACGGCAAGCGCACAGGGCTGGCCGCGGTGCGGGTGGCGATCCAGATGGTGGAGGAGGGCCTGCTCACGAAGGAGGAAGCAATCTTCCGTGTCGAGCCCAACCAGCTTTACGATTTTCTCGTCCCGCGTCTCGATGAGAAAAGCGCGAAGGTGGAAGTGCTGGCCACGGGCCTGCCTGCGTCGCCCGGTGCGGCTGTCGGGCAAATCGTATTCACCGCGGACGAGGCGGTCAAGAAAGCAGGACATGGCGCGAAGAACAGTGTGATTCTGGTGCGCGCCGAAACCACTCCCGAAGATATTGACGGAATGGAGGTCGCGAAGGGCATTCTCACGTCTCGCGGCGGCATGACCAGTCATGCTGCGGTGGTGACTCGCGGCATGGGAAAGTGCTGCGTGGCCGGCGCAGGCGACATCTCGGTGGACGAAAAGAAGCGCGAGATGAGCGTCAAAGGCCAGACGTTCAAGGAAGGCGACTGGATCTCGCTCGACGGCACGACCGGACGGGTGATCAAGGGCAAGCTGGGCACAATTCCTCCCAAGGCAGACGATCCCGAACTCTTGAAGATCATGGGTTGGGCGGATCCGTTCCGCAAGCTGAGAGTGCGGGCCAATGCCGACATCCCGCGTGACGCCATTCAGGCGCGCGCGTTTGGAGCCGAGGGAATCGGGCTGTGCCGCACTGAGCACATGTTTTTCGGCGAAGAGAAGATCCCGCACATGCGGGCGATGATCCTGGCCGATAACGAGAAAGACCGGCGGGCGGCACTGAAGAAACTGCTTCCCATGCAGCGCGCTGATTTTGCCGGGGTCTTCAAGGCGATGGACGGCCTGCCGGTTACGATCCGCACGCTCGATCCGCCGCTGCACGAGTTCCTGCCGCGTCGCGAAGACTTGATGGTCGACATCGCACTGCTCTCTCGCTACAGCGCCAAGCAAAAGAAAGAACTGGTGAAGAAGTACAAAGACTACCGCGTAGAGGCGGTCGGCGATCTGAAGAAGGTGCTGCCCGGGCTGTTAGCTCGCGTGGAGCAGTTGCACGAGTTCAATCCCATGCTCGGACACCGTGGCTGCCGTCTCGGCATCACCTATCCAGAAATCACCGAGATGCAGGCACGCGCCATCTTCGAAGCGGCGATTGAAGTCACGAAGAAGGGCGTGAAAGTGTTTCCCGAGGTCATGATTCCGCTGGTGGCAACGCTCAAAGAAATGGCGAACCAGGGCGCAATCGTGCGGCGCGTCGCCGAGGAAGTCTTCAAAGAGAAGGGCACCAAGATCGACTACATGGTCGGAACGATGATCGAGTTGCCGCGCGCGGCGCTGGTGGCGGACGAAATCGCCAAAGAGGCGGAGTTCTTCTCGTTCGGCACGAACGATCTCACCCAGACCACGTTCGGTTTCTCGCGCGACGACGTGAACAAGGTGTTGCCCACGTATCTGGCGGAGGGGATTCTGAAGCAGGACCCGTTCGCGGCCCTCGATCAGGAAGGCGTCGGACAACTCGTGCGGATGGCGACTGAACGCGGCCGCAAGACGCGTCCGAACCTGAAAGTGGGCATCTGCGGCGAACATGGAGGCGAGCCTTCATCGGTAGAGTTCTGCCACCGCGTGGGGCTGAACTACGTTTCCTGTTCACCCTTCCGAGTGCTGACGGCGCGGCTGGCCGCTGCGCAGGCGGCCGCGACTGAAACGCTGAAAGTGGAGGGCGGAAGAACAAAATAAAAACCGCAGAGGACGCTGGGGACGCGGAGGATTATTGGGCTTTCGTTAATCGAGGCCGGTGTGGAATTCGATAACATCACAGCTGCGATTGTTGACGCGGCTATGAGGGTTCACACTGCCCTTGGTCCGGGCATGCTTGAGAGTGTCTATGAGAAGTGCCTCAAGCACGAACTAGGAAAGCGTGGCCTGAGGGTCGAGTCTCAGGTGTGGCTCCCGGTCATTTACGACGGAGTAGAAATCGAGGGCGGTTACAGGATAGATTTGCTGGTCGAAGGCGAAGTGGTTGTCGAGTTGAAGGTGGTTGAGCAGATTCTGGAAGTTCACAAGGCGCAGTTGTTATCGTACTTGAAGCTAGCCGACAAGCGGGTGGGACTGCTAATCAAGTTCAACGTCGTTCATCTTCGCGATGGTATTCGTAGGCTCGTAAACAACTACCGTTCCTCCGCGTCCTTGGCGTCCTCTGCGGTTGTGGTTTGATCTTGACGTTACTGCACCTTCTGTAATCGGGCGATCAGTTTTTGCGCCAGATTTTCCTCCGACTCGGACCACAGAAGGCGCCCGCTCGCCCGTGTATTTTTCTCGGCCTTCAAAGTGAATTCGACCAGCTTGGCCACGTTATCGCGCACCTTGGCCTGAGTTTCGTCGGTGAGTTCGATGTTTTCCTGAAGGAAGGGCGCGTCCAGGCCAAAATCAATCTCGATGTGACCGGTTTGCTCCTGCGCGCCTTCCTCGAACTCCTCGCCCTGCACGACAAATTTCACCAGGCTCGGCGAAAGGTTCCACTGGCCGGTGGCTGGATCGGGCGTCCAAAGGTCCCAGAACGCATCGAAGACATAGGCGTAGTCGTCGTGAATCAGGTCAGCGACGGCGACGACCGCTTCTTCCGGAGCGATGCCCGGCGAGAACCGGTGTTCCAGCACGCTGGCCTCGTTCCACGAAACAGGTTGCACCGCCAAGTACCGAATCCCCGGACGCGGCGTCGAGAAAGGGAACTGCTGCAAGACCGCCAGCGTGTGCGGCAGCATCGCCGGGCCGGAGAAGTCGGGAAACCAGAGGCTGAGATAGAGAGGATCAGGCATAGGCAGAACATGAGGACTGCGCAGCCTCACTGCCGTATTGTAATGCCGTGCCGCGGCCCAGACAGTCAGAGCCGGGGAGCCATGCAAGAACCACTGCCGCTTCGGGCACTGGCGCTGATTTCGGTAGTGTCCCAATTTTCCACGACAGAGTCACAGAGTCACAGAGAAAATTCCAAACGAGTAAGAAACAGAAGGGTTTGCCAAGCAATTGGGTTTCTCTGTGTCTCTGTGACTCTGTGGTGAAAAAACAAAATAGGACATTACTCTGCGCCTTCTTTGACAGCGCGAAATGCGGCTGTTAACATTAAAACCTGCGTGGCAATCCTGCCTTAGAGTCGTCCCCGTCGTCTAGCCTGGCCTAGGACATCGCCCTTTCACGGCGGTAACACGGGTTCANNCGCTACGGTTTAGCTGCTGAATCACTCCACGATGAGCGCTGCGCTTCTCTTCCGACATTGCTTCGTCGTAGACATTCATCGTGATTGCGTACGAGGCATGCCGCAACAGGCCCTGTACCACTTTGGGGTTGTTATTGTTCTGCCGGAGCAGGGTCGTGTAGGAGTGGCGTAGTGTGTGCCATCCCTTGATTTCGATCCCGGTTTTCGCGGCGACTGGCTTGATGTGATGCTGCATGATCCGACTCATCCAGTACGGCTGCTTGCCTCTCATCTTCGTGCTGGCGAATACGTAGTCGCTGTTTTGGGCATAAGGAGTCTCCCGACGCCAAGCCAACAATTCTTCGATCAGCACATCATCCAGCGGGATGCTCTTTTTCGAAGCTTCCGTCTTGACCTTGCCGATGCGCTGTTTCACGATTGAGCGCTTTGGGATCAAAACCTTGTCCTCGAAGCAGATGTCTTCCCAGCGGACGCCGCTCAGTTCACCCCTCCGCAGTCCGGTTCCGAAATCCAGCAACACCATCACTCGCTCACGTTGTTTCAGCTCACCGTAGATAAGTTGGGAAAGCTGGTCTACGCTGAGGCGGATGGGTGTTGCCTGGCGCACGCCGCTTTGCCGAACAGACGTAATCGGATTGCGGTCCGTCCATTCATAGCGGATTGCGTGCTCGTACAGAAGATGCATCAGGTCCCTGATCTTCTTTTTCGAACCATCGGCTAGGGGCGGGCCATCGTCTTTCTTCAAAGTCGATAGCCAACTCTCTACGGCCACGGCCTTCACTTGGTCCAAAGCTTGGTCCCCCCATCGTGGTTTGACCCACTTCCGGAGATAACCGCGGTAGTTGTCCCGAGTGGAGAAGGCCCGACGTTCGTTCGGATCCTCATCCGTCCCAGGGCATTCCGTATCGAGCCAGTGATCGACGAGTTCCTTCAGGGTACGTGGCCCCTCTTCGATCGGTCGGCCTAAGCCGAGACGCTCTGCTTCTTGCTGTGCCGCGGCATCAGACTTGAACCTACTGGCCAAACCAAGGGTCTTCCAGCGCTCGCGAGACTTGCCGTCCTGGCCCTTCTCGTACCATCGCCAGATGACCACTTTCTTCCCGTTCTTGCGTTTAACTACACTTGGAAATCCTGTACTAGTGTGCCTCTTTCTCACGTCTTACCGTCCTTTCCGAAAGAGGCGGACGACGAACGGAGTTTATCCTCCCCTGCATCCACTCGTCCAGTTCACTGAGTTTGAAGCGCCACGTCTTCCTGCTGCCGTCCCCCCACGGGTACGCAGGAATCTTCTCAAGCCGAGCCCATTCATTAAGCGTCTTGACTGCGACGGACAAATAGGAAGCTGCTCGCTTGACGTCGACGTACGGTTCTGGTGCCGTTGAAAGGGAAATGGCCGGGTTGGCCGGACCGGGCTGGGTCGACATGGGGTCCTCATCTCGGCGGAATCTCGCACTGCCCAGTGACCCGGCCAGAAAAAGCCACCGACCTACAGCACTGCATCCGCGAGTTTCTATTTAAGCGGAAAGCAGATATTGGTCAAACGGGCTTGCTTGGTGTTTTTCTCCTATTCTTCGAAGCGTGTGATTCCCGTTAAGTAAAGTCTTGCTGCGTCAATCGTTTAGCGCTTTGTGTCAACAGCCGCCGCTGGCACATTAATCGGGCGACACTCCGGTCGGTTAAACAGGCAGCAGGAGGTCCATGTCGCCGCACGGTGCTACTAGTAACCACTTTGAAAGAGGCTGGTTGCGGGAGGTAGGGCACCCACAGCTGGATGCTGCTATCGCGGAGGCCGATCGAGTCACCACCCGTAGCGTTCTCAGTTGAAAACTCCCTCGGACTTCGACGCGTTGATCTGCTCCATTTGACGGATTCTGAATATTACGGTAAACAGCGGGATGAGGTGCGACATGAAGACTGAAAAAGAAGCCGCCGTTTCGTGGAAGACGGACGAAACGAAGACGAATATCGTTGCGAGCGTTGAGTTCACGGTCCGCGCCTCGTTGCGCGAAGAATACGTTGACGCAGATTTTGTCCATTCCATTTTGGGCAGGGTTTTCGTCAAGTCTGAGGATCTTCGAGACGAGGAAGACGCTGGTTACCTAAGGGCGTCCTTAGTGCAATTCGGTGAAGCCATGGACCATGGCGTTAGCACCGAGAGGCTAGGAGACGGCATCGAGGGGAGCATTGCGGAATACTGGGAACTCCTGTTCGACTTGGAAACGGGTTACTGGACAGAGGAGATACAAGATGAGTATGAGCCTTCCGGATGTGACCTTCTAATCATCGACTGCGTGGAGATCCGTCCGAGATGGCGGGGGTTGGGGGTCGGCCCGGCTGCCGTCGACAGGACTATCGACATCTTCGGTCCCGGTTGTGGACTGGTAGCGTGCAAACCTTGGCCGCTGCAATTTACTCCTGCCTTCGCCCATGATCAGAAGGCATTGAAAAGATTAAAAGCACCCGGTCTTGGACGTGATGAGGCGGTGCACAAGCTGAGGGCTTACTGGTCGCGGCTTGGTTTCTGGCCGCTCGGTGAGACCGGGATTCATGTCCTGGGTATGGCCCAAAGAGGATCAAATGGATCACGTAAGAAATCCGAAACGCTCGCTGGCGCAGCCTCTGACTTGGTTGGCAGGCGAGTCTGTTAGAACGCTGCCTTCTCCTCGGTTTTGTTTGTTTTCATCGCTTTAACCCGCTTCCTGTCGGTCTTCCTGTCGATAAAGCCGCTGTCAATTCCGTCAACTCCTTCTACTCCCTCCATACCGTTCCGGGATTTGCCCGAATTTGCGATCCGGTCTACCTTCCATTCCCTCCAGAGGGAGATGGAATATGCCGGGAAAGCCAAAGCTTTACACCCATCGGGTCAAGATCCTCAAGTACGTGAAAGTTTCAGACGCGTGGCGCTTCGCCAACGTCGTCAAGCGCAGCGGCAGGATCGTGCGCGACCACGTCCTGATTGCGGGCCGCGACGAACACCACCCCGAGGGCAGTTATTACCTCGAGTGGTATGAGCACGTCAAGCGTCACCGCCAGGCCGTTGCTGACTTCGCGGCCGTGGCCGAAGCGGCCCGGCTCAAGGCCATCGAAGTTGAGGCTCTCAAAGCCGGCGTGATGTCGCGGCCGGCACAGCC
>OMOD01000158.1 GCA_900290255.1 Candidatus Sulfotelmatobacter kueseliae | reverse complement strand
CATTCGGATCAACGTTCGGGTCAACGGAAGCCGATAAAACGACGGATGAAACGCAGGCCCGCGTGCTCCAGAACATACTGCAGAATAACGACAACCGTGCTGTTGTCGTGAAACGTCCCGAGATGCCGGCGCCGGAGCGCGAGCAACTCAGGAAGCATGGCATTCACCACGTGTTACTGCTGCCGGTGGTGGGCAAAAAGTCAGTGATCGGCTTGCTCTCGCTCGGCTGCTCCGGCCGCCGGGGCCACACCCGGGAAGAACTGGACTTTCTGGAAACGGCGGCGCAAACGCTGGGGATTGCGGCGGAGAATCTGCGTTTGCTGGAGCAGGTGCTGCGCTCGCAGCGGCAGTGGATGAATACCTTTGATTCCATCCAGGACCTGATTCTGGCGCACGACGCGGACTTCCGAATCCTCAAGACCAATCAGGCCCTGCTGCAACGGCTGGAACGGGCGCCGGCCGATGTCCTGGGCAAACGTTGCGAAGACGTCCTGCCGCAAATGCGCGACTGGAGCGGCTGTCCGTATTGCGAACGAGGCTCAGGGCTGACCGAAGGCTTGGATCCGTGTTTCGGCGGGCAGTCGGTGATTTCGACCTCATCGTATGCGGAGCAAGGAAGCCAGCAGAAGGGCACCATCCATGTGGTGCACGACACGACGGCGCGGCAACTGGCGGAAGAAAAGTACCGCATGTTGTTCGAGCAGGCGCAAGAAGGCGTGTTTGTCGCGACTCCGGAAGGAGCCTTGCTCGACTGCAACGACGCCTTTGTCACCATGCTCGGGTACGGCAGCCGCGACGAGTTGATGGCGCTGGATGTGCGCAGTGTGCTGCACGCGGTACCGGAGGAGGGAGAGGCTTTTCGCCGGGAAATTGAGGCGCACAACTACGTGCGCAACTTTGAAATTACGGTGCGGCGCAAAGATGGCATGCTGCTGGCGGTGGCGCAGAGCTGTTTCGCCACCCGCGGCGCCGACGGACGCATCGAGCGCTATCAGGGCTTCATGCTCGACATCACCGAGAAGAAACGCTCGGAAGACGAGATGCGCCGGCGCAATCGCGAGTTGAACGCGCTCAACGCCATGGCCGTGATCGCGACGCAATCGTTCGATCTGGATGAAATCCTAAACTTGACGCTGCGCCAGGTGATCTCGCTGTTTGGAGCAGAGACCGGCTCCGTTTATCTGGCCACGGAACCGGATGGTACCTTCCGTCGGCGCGCCGGTTGGGGACCGCGCAGCGAAGCCCGCGTCCGCATGGCGGAAGTCGTCTTTCCCGAAGGCCTGGGCGATCTGGTGATGCGCTCGCGTGCGGAAGTGGTGACCCAGGATTTTCTGCCCCACCTGCCGCCCGCGGTGGTCGAGTTTGTGTGCGCGGACCGCTTGCCCTACTGGATCTGGGTGGTGTTCTGGGGCAAGGACAAACCCATCGGCATCATGGGGATTGCCAGCAAGGAAGACCGGCACTATTCCAGCAACGACGAGAATCTGCTGGTCGCCATCAGCCGCCAACTGGCCACTACCATCGAAAAGGTGCAGCTCTACGAAGAGACTTGCCGGGCGTACGAAGACTTGCGCCGGACGCAGGAGCAACTGCTGCAGAGCGAGAAGATGTCGGCCGTCGGCCAGTTGATTTCCGGGGTAGCGCACGAATTGAATAATCCGCTGACCGCAATCCTCGGTTACGCGCAACTGCTGGAAGGCGCGGGCCTCGATGAGCGCTCGGCCGACTATGTAAGGAAGCTGTTCAAGCAGGCCCAGCGCACCCATCGCGTCGTCCAGAATCTGCTTTCCTTTGCGCGCCAGCGTAAACCGCAGAAACAGGAAGTGGACTTGCGCAAGGTTCTGGAAGAGTCGCTGACTCTCCGCGAATACGATTTGAAGGTCAATAACGTCACGCTGGAACGAGAGATCCCCGAGGATGTGCCTTCGGTGGTGGCCGATCCCCACCAGTTGGAACAGGTGTTTCTGAACGTAATCAACAACGCGCTCGATGCGATCGTGGAGGGTAGTGGCAGCGGTGTGTTGAAAGTGCGCGTGTTCAGGAAAGATGCCTTCGTGTGCGTGGAGTTCGATGACAGCGGCCCTGGATTCAAGGACCCGGCTCGGATTTTCGATCCCTTCTACACCACCAAGTCGGTGGGCAAGGGAACCGGCCTAGGGTTGAGCATTTGCTACGGGATCGTCAAGGAACACGGCGGGGAAATCGTGGCGCGCAATCGGGAAGAGGGCGGAGCGACCATTGAAGTCCGTTTGCTGGCGAGCGAGAAAGCGGCTTTGCCGGAGACGGTGGCTCCCACGCGTCGAGAAGCGGTGCTCAAAGGGCGCGTGCTGCTGGTCGAAGATGAAGAAGCGGTGCTGGAATTTGAACGAGACGTGTTAATTGGAGCCGGAGCCGAAGTCACGACCTCGATGACCGTGGAGGATACGCAGGAGCAACTTCGCAAAAGTTCTTTCGATGTGATTGTGATGAGTGGCCGTATGCCGGGCGGGTACAGCGCCCGCGAAATGTACGACTGGATCGCAAAGAACCGCCCAGGTTTGGAAAAAGGGCTGCTGTTCACGTTTTCCAGCGTGACCGATCCGCAGACTCGAAGTTTCCTGCAAGAACATGGCGTGCCGTCGCTGGCGAAACCGTTTGAGATCGCGGACCTGATCTCACAGGTGCGTGCGCTGAGGCAGAGGGAAGGGAACGCGGAAATCAAGACGAAAGAAAAAGACGAAGAAAAAACCGCCGCCGCGTCCGCGGGAACCTAGCCGCAGTTAGCGGGGAGCTCTCAGTTATCAGTTATCAGTTTTGTGTACTGAAGACCGAAAACTGACGACTGACAACTGAAAACTCCTTTACAGTTGCCCCTTCAAGCCGCGCATCATTTCCGCGATCAATTTTTCGTTGCGCCGGTACCAGCGCCAGTGGCCCTCTCTTTTGGCTTCCACCACGCCGGCTTTTTCGAGGATGCGCATGTGATGCGAAACCGTCGGCTGCGCCAGCTTCACGCGCTGCTCGATATCGGAGGCACAAAGGCCGGTTTCCTTGTCGAGCGAGCATCCGCCTTTTTCTCTGAGCGCGCACAGAATCCGGCGGCGGGTGGGGTCGGCAATGGCGTGCAGGAAGCGATCAAGACTGAGAGCGGCGTGAGCCATGATGAGGAAGGGTAACAGAGAGGATTGGTAATTTGTGATTTGTAATTTGCAACCGATCCTATGACCTATGATCTCAGGTTTTCAAATTGCAAATTACAAATTACCAATCACAAATTCTGCTCACTTCTTCACAATCGGATTATAGCCATCGCCGATCAGCCGGGCACGCATGGCTTCCGCCTCCTTTAGTTCGGCGAAGGGTCCGACCTGCACGTGATAGAACTTGTCGCCGGCAGTGTTGTTCGCGGTGAAGGCCGGATACTGCTTCTTTTTCAGAGCCTCGACCAGCGCGTCGGCGTCTTCCTGGCGGCTAACGGCAGCGACCTGCACGTAGTAACTTCCGGACGTAGGTGGCGCTGGCGCAGAAATCGCGGCGTCGGTGGCAGTCTTGGGCGCTCCGTCCGCTGTTGGGGAGGTTGCAGCTGGAGTCGCAACCGCCGCCGAACCCTGGGGCGTTAGCGCGGAGTCGGCATTCTTCTCGCCCACCGCCTTGTAAAAGCTAAAATCGCTGGAGTTTGACTGCGGTGTTGTCTGGGGCGCTCCATTCTTTGCGGCCGAGGGCCGAACGATGGTTGCCGGAACTGCGCTGGGAGCGCTCAGCAAGCTGCCCGCGCCTGCCATGCTGGTTCTTCGACCAAGGGAAAATCCGAGGGCAAAGAAGACCGCGCAGACCAGGACAAACGCGAAGAAAATGGCCAGCATGCGGCCGGTGCCAAGGGTGATCTCCGTATCCTGCTGCGCCGTGGGCATGAAAAGTGTTGTTGACCTCTACTAGCCTGCTGCCGTCACTAGCCTGCTGCCATCCGTGTTTCGTATGCCTGCTGCCATCCGCGTTTCGTATCAGGGCATCGCTTTAGCGATGCCGCAACCTTCTCCCAATCGGACCCCTTTAGGGGCTGGGCGTCGGGGATCGACTCCGTCCGCAACCTGCTACTTTCCTGCCGGCGCGCCGGGTGTGGGCACGCCCGCGAGCAACTTCTGCATGCCGGAGAAGAAATCGATCGGCACGGGGAACACCACGGTCGTGTTTTTCTCAACCCCGATTTCGGTGAGCGTCTGCAGGTAGCGCAACTGGATGCTGATCGGTTCGGTGGCTAACAGGTGCGCGGCATCCACCAGGCGCTGGGCGGCGGAGAACTCGCCTTCAGCGTGGATGATCTTCGAGCGCTTTTCGCGTTCCGCCTCGGCTTGCTTGGCCATGGCCCGCAACATGGACTCGGGCATATCCACCTGTTTGACTTCCACGTTCGCGACCTTCACTCCCCAGGGCGCGGTGTGCGTATCGAGGATGCTTTGCAGACGCAGATTGATTTTGTCGCGATGAGCCAGCAATTCGTCGAGTTCCTGTTCGCCGAGCACCGAGCGCAAGGTAGTCTGGGCGAACTGCGAAGTCTGGTACACGTAGTTGGAAACCTCGACGACAGCCTTGTTCGGGTCGACCACGCGCAGGAAAATGACGGCGTTTACTTTTAGCGTGACGTTGTCTCGGGTGATGATGTCCTGGGGCGGAACTTCGAGCGCTTCCTGCCGCAGCGAAATGCGCACCATGCGGTCGATCGGGGCGAAGACCAGAATTACGCCCGGGCCCTTGGCCGTACCTAACAGGCGACCCAGGCGGAAAATAACGCCGCGCTCATATTCGGCCAGGATCTTGATGGAACTCAGCAGATAGATGACGACGATGACGATGCCGACGGTGACCACGGGAAATCCGAGCTCCATAGTATGCCTCCAGGCAAATCGCTATTCAGAGTATGAGCGGATTGTAGCGCAAGCGAGCGGTATCGGCGGTGACAACCTGCCCGCAAAGTTATTGAGGAAGATTCGGGCACCCCACCAAAATGTCATCCTGAGTGGCATGAGCTCGTGTGGGGACGGGCGCCCTCGCCTGTCCAGCCGAGCGCAAGCTCGGCAGTTTCAGCCGGTGCGCTGCGAGTGTCAGGAGGCGTGTGTGCCCTCCCCGTCAGCAGGCGTCGCGACAACAGGCAAGGAGTAACAGACGGGGTGCTACTGGAGCCGCCTCTAGCGGTTCGCATCCGGCTGATATACCGTCCACCCATTTGCGATCGCGATCTCTCTCAGATCCGGATTTGGGTTAACGGCGAACGCGTGGCCGGACATGGCAAGCATCTCACGATCCCAGATCGCGTTGCCAAATGCGCAATCGGGCGCGGATTTCAGCGCGGATCGAATCGCCTCCGGTTTGCCGGGCCCGCTGGGAACTCGAATGAGCCGGTCGCTGATGATGCCGTTCCCGATGGCCACCTCGGCGGCCAGGATGCGATCTTGCGGGATGCCGAACCAGCGCATGGCGGAGCGGATGATCCACTGGTTCGAAGAAGAAACGGCCCAGACGTCGCATCCGGATCGGCGCAGGCGCCCGACCAACTCCCGCATCTCCGGAAAAATGTTGGCGCCCATAGCCTGGGCAAAATAGGTGTCGCACGCCTGTTGCACGACGTCCTCCCGCAGCCCGTGGTGCATCGTGACCATCTCTCCGCACATGACTTCTTCGGCGACCTGGCCCGCTCTGTAGTCGGCGTAGCGCGACCGCGCCCAGCGTGCAATTTCAGCCGGCACCAGTCGTTGTTCCAGTTCCCACGAAAAAAAGCCTTCTCCGGCATCTCCCGCCCAGAGCGTGCCGTCGCAATCAAACGTGGCGGAGAGCGGTCTGAGGCTAAGTACACGTTCGATGAATTCGATTTGAAGAGGTGTGAGACGCGTCATGAAGTATTGGGCCTTGGCAGGAATTAACTCGATGGCAGAGGCTGTGGCGGCAAAGCGGCATACTGCTCCGGCGTATCCACGTTGACCGCTACCAGCGGGTCGTCCACCGGAACGTACTCGATCTCACTCAGGTGCGCGTGCTCGACATCGCGCGCATTCGATGTTTCCGGAGCCCTCAGAAAAGCCTCGATCATCTGGCGGCCCAGCAGAATGGGATGCCCATGTTTTCCCTGGTATTCGGGAATCGCCGCCCATTTCCTTTGCGCCGTGGCCCGTTCGAACGCCGATTCGAGCGTCTCCAGCGTTTCCATACGGACCGGCGGCCGATCGACGAGCGTGACCATCGCGGCATCGCGGCCGCGTTTCAGAACCTCCCGCAGGCCGACCCGCAACGAACTGAACTGCCCGCGCGCCGGATCGGGATTCACAACCAGAGACGCCCCATTCGCATAGACCACCGGAGCCACGGCGGCTTCATTGTTTCCGACGACGACCAGCACCTCATCCACGTGAGAAAAGAAGAGGCGTATGGCAGCGGAAAGGAACGTGTCTCCCAACGCCAGCGGAGGCCACGGCAGCAGCGCCTTGTCGCGACCCATGCGGGAAGACTCACCCGCCGCAAGTATTACTCCGCAAAAAGCCGGGGTCCGCCCCATAAGGGCACGATAACAAACTGCTACAACTCTGCCAAGGAGACAGGTCACGGCTATGCGTTAACGGTCTGCGTTAGCTGAAGGTCGGCAGTTTGACCAAGTCGTCCTGCGGGACTCGCTCCAGCGCGTGTCCAGCCTTGCGCCAGGCCGTGAGGCCGCCTGCGATCACGAACACTTTCCATCCCAGTTCCTGCAATTGGCGCGCCACCCGGGCGCTCGTGGCTTCGCGCGCTCAAGTACAGTAGAGATAAATCTCTCGATCCTTGGGCAGGTTTTTGACTTCTTCGGTAAGGTTGTTGGGTTCAATGCGGATCGATCCCGCGATGCGTTCGGAGTCGGCATCGTAGTAGCCGTGGCTGCGAACATCGGCGATCAGGAGCCGTTCGGCCGCATCGGACGCCACCCTTCGGGCGAGCTCTTCCACCTGCACGCGCGGAATCGAGTCGAGCAGCCGGTACTTGCGGTAAACCCAGATTCGATACACGACATAGGCGGCAATCCCGATCCCAAGGATGATTTCAGCGGCAAAGCCCGCGGAGCGCAGCCCGCGAGTGATGGCGCGCAGCGCGTCACTGAAGAGATATCCCGCGAGCGAGTACGCACCCACGTACAAAGCCGCGCCGATGGCATCGAATTGGAAAAAATCTCCCAGCCGCATTTTCATGCTCCCCGCCAGCGGCGGAGACATGGTGTTGATGCCGGGGATGAACTTGGCAAAAAGCAGCGTCTGCTTGCCGCGGCGATAGAAATATTTCGCCGATCGCAAAATGCAAGTTTCCGGATTCGCCGAAAGCCGGCACAGAAAGCCGAGCAAGGCCCATCCACTGACTCGGCCCGCAAAATAGAGCAAGAGATCGCCCGCGACCAGCGCCACCAGAGCGACGCCGAATACAAGATAGAAATGAAGATTCCCATACGCAGCAACCGCGCCAGCAGTCAGAATGGCGAGCGCGGCGGGCAGCGGAAGCCCGACGGCCTCGGCAAAGCACACCACCGCCAAAAGCAGGTAGCCATGGTGCGAAATCAATGCGAGCAAGTCGTTCATGGTGAGAAGGGTTGGTTCAGTATAGCAATCGCGATGGAGCTGCTCCAGTTGGCTCGAAACCCGAAACCGCGAGTCTCATCTCGTTGGAAGGACGCCCCTTCAGGGGCTGGGCGGCGAATGTCGACTTTTGCGCCAGCATTTGAACTGCCGGTTTTATGAATGGCGCACGCCTGTGCTAACGTTGCCAGCGTGAGCGCGACCAAGCATATTGCCGTAATTGCCGGGGACGGGATCGGGAAAGAAGTCATCCCGCAGGCGGTAAAGGTCATAGAGGCCGCTGGAGCCGCGGTCGAATTGACGACGTTCGACTGGGGAGCCGACCGCTATCTTGCCGACAAAGTTACGGTCCCGCCGGACGGCTTCACCATCTTGGCCCGAGATTTCGATGCCATCCTAGTTGGCGCATTCGGCGATCCGCGCGTACCCTCCAACATCCATGCGAGGGAAATTCTGCTGGGCATGCGGCGTGAGATGGACCTCTACGCCAATGTCCGGCCGGTGCGGTTGCTGGACGCGTCGCTCTGCCCGCTCAAAGGCATCGAACCAAAAGACCTCGACTTCGTCGTGATTCGCGAGAATACCGAGGGCGTCTACGGCGACCTTGGAGGAGTCTTCAAGCAAGGAACGCCGGACGAAGTTGCGATCCAGGAAGACATCAACACGCGCAAGGGAGTCGAGCGCATCATCCGCTACGCGTTTGAGTACTGCGCAAGCAACCAGAAGCTCGATGGCTCGCCGCGGCGGCGGGTGCTGATGTGCGACAAGTCGAATGCCATGACGCACGCCGGCGGCTTGTGGCAGCGCACGTTCAAAGAAGTTGCCAAAGATCACCCGCGGATCGAGACGCAGCACATGTACGTCGACGCGCTCTGTATGCAGATGGTGCGCGATCCGCGCGAGTTTGATGTCATCGTAACCAACAACATGTTTGGCGACATCATCACCGACCTCGCCGCGGGACTGCAAGGCGGGCTGGGGATGGCCGCGAGCGGCAATCTGCATCCGGGAAAAACGTCGATGTTCGAGCCCGTGCACGGTTCCGCGCCGCCGATTGCGGGGAAAAACATGGCCAATCCTTTCGGCGCGATTCTGACCGCGGCCATGATGCTGGCGCACTTGGGAACGGCCGGCGAGGCGGCGAAGATCGAAGCTGCCGTGCTCGAAGCGGTGCGGGAGAAGAAAACGACGGCTGACATCGGCGGAACACTGGGGACGCGTGAGGCCGGCGAGTGGGTCGCGCAAAGGGTATCTCGTCGTTGATTGTGTGGTGGCGGGGCTCTGCCCCGCCGGGACGGGGCAGAGCCCCGTC
>OMOD01000068.1 GCA_900290255.1 Candidatus Sulfotelmatobacter kueseliae | reverse complement strand
CTCAGATGTGTAGCTTAACTTCCGGTCTCAAACTGTCCCATTTCCGCTGACGTGGCACACTCGACTACGCATTCATGCTCATCGACTCTGAAGCGGATCGGTCTCTCATCTGCTTTGCGCCAGAGTAGCACTCAACTTGCACTCTCATATTCGCGGGATTGTAAACTTTCTGCGTGATTCTCCTCGGGTTTTATGTCGCCCCAGAGGACCCACCATGCGCAGCCTCTACCCGACCGATCACGGCTGCAATGACTGATGCGAACGTGGATGTCTCTGTCTGCCATGGATCATCGATGAGTACCTTCCCGTCCGCGCTTGCGCCGGGCAGAGTTGGCGTCACATAAATTCAAGGTCGGAGAGTGGATACATGTCCTTGTCCGCCGCAACGGTGACATTGTAACGAACTCTAATCCTAGACGGCGGGCGTCATCGTGTTCACGTCTCGTCCAGAGATCAGAGAGGAATAGGGAGAAAGGTATCCTTTTTGCTCGAAGTCCGGCTGTATAGGCACGCTCCGTTCTGGATCGTAGGAGAAAACTGAAAAACGCGCTCACTACTCCGGCGCAGCATCTAATTTCTTTAGCCTTTCGGTCGCATTTGTATCGCTCGGGCTGAGTTCTAACGCCTTCTTAAAGCTCGTCATGGCACAGTTCCTGTCGCCAGCCGTCATACAAGCTTCGCCTAAGCTGTCGTAGGTGTAAGAGGAAGGGTTTTCTTCGCTGTTCAACTCGAAAATGCGAAGCGCTTCCTTGAATCTCTTCATTTCTTCTAATCGCTCGCCCAGATCGCTCAGCGCACTCTCACCAAAATCGTATGCGGTGGGTTGAGTTGTCTTCAAATCGTGGTATTGCTTGATCGCGGCCTCCACGTTCTGTTCTTGGATGGTTTTCAAGAGAACCTCGCCGATAGACTGTCTTCTGGCGAGTGTTTCGATCTTTGCCAGCATTTCGTCCAGTGAAGTCCTTGAATAGAACTTGCCGCCGAAGACGACCGCCGAGATTTTTCTCGTATTGCCTATATCATCCAGTGGGTTCGCATCGAGCAGAACGAGATCGGCGATTTTGCCGGTAGCAATTGTACCTAAATCCTTCTCTCGACCGAGAAAACGCGCCGGGTTGCGTGTTGCGGCCTGCAAAGCCTGCATCGGTGTAAGCCCTGACTGAACCAGTAAGCCCAATTCATCGTGTAGGCTAAAACCGGGGAGGCAATAAGGATTTAGAGTATCTGTGCCTGCTAGGATCTCGACGCCTGCGCGCTCCATGGCACCGACGATATCGAGATCTTTACTGAAAACCTTCTTACTCAGGGCCCAGTCCTCGGCGGTCTTGTCCTTCAAGAAGGGATCTGCCTTCGGGTTCCAACTGGATACGATGTCGCGAGGTATGTATTTCAGCCTTGGATCGTTGGTGAAGGAGGGATCATCAGAATATGCCATGCTGCGTAAAACGGTGAGCGTAGGGCATTGCCAAGTGTGGTTCTTTTTCAGTTCCCCAAAGACGGTTTCGGCTTTCTGCGGACTATAAGTTTCCAGAGCCAGCTTCTGCCGCGCGCGAAACTCTGGTCCCCAGAAACGAACACTTGGCAATTGTCCCGTGTCAATTGCCGCTACGGTTTCTTGCGCTGACTTGAGCAACTCCGCTTCGTGACTCGAACAGGCGGCAAGCACGCCCGTGAGGTGCTCAACGGTCATCTGCCCAGCATTCGATGCCTCCTCGAGGGTAACCGAATCCGGAACATGCCCCTCGAAGGGTATGCCTTGCTTCTTGGATTCATCCGCTATGGCGAAGTAGGCATCACGAGAAAGAAGTGAGTAGACTTTCACGAAGTCTGCCCCACCCTGCTTGACCTGAATCACGGCTTGCCGACCCTCGGATGCATTGGCCACTGCGATCGAACCGGGCCAAACGGGTTTCGGCCCATCCACGATCGGACTGGGAATCAGCATGTGCGGACCCAGCAGTTGTCCTGCTTCGATCTCCTTCCGCCACTGCTGGAACATGGGCACGCCATACATCTGCCGAGTGCCCGTCACGCCATTGGCGATGAATAGAGGTAAGTAATCCTTGTCGTACCAGTGAACATGCATATCCCAGAGCCCGGGAATCAGAAATTTGCTATTTCCATTCACTATTTCGGCATTCTTAGGAGTCCGTGTCGCTCGACTCTTGCCAATCTCGGCTATGCGATCACCTGTTATCACGACCGTCATATCGACCTTTGCGGGCCCGCCCGTCGTGTCTATCACCGTGACGTGAGTCAAAACGAGGGACCTCGGTTTCGTGCTAGGCGTCTGTTGGGCAACCAAGCAGACCAAGGGCGAAAGAAGAACGAGCAGCGTGAAGCTCTTCTTCATCTGATCCCTCCTCGAAGGCACAGTCGATCATGCACTCCCATACTTCGCAGCAACTACTTACTCCGTGCCCGGCGCATCCATGCCGCCAACCGGCCGGTAACCAGGATCTGTATCGGGATCGAGCTTCAGCTTATTGCGATCCAAAACTGTTCCTTCCTTTATGACTGCAACGATGTTTCTGGTATCGCTAATATTCTGATCGGGCTTCCCGTCCACAATGAGAATGTCCGCAATTTTTCCAGGTTCCAGAGTCCCCCATTCCGTCTCGGCATTCACAATCGCGGCTGCATTCTTTGTAGCAATCGTAATTGCTTGCAAAGGGGTCAAGCCGGACTCGACGAACAGCTCAAGCTCCCGGTGAATCCCCTCACCCTGGAAGTCGCCGGGGTAGGGGGCATCGGTCCCGGCCGCGATCAAGATACCTGCGTTCATCAGACGCTTGACATTGCTCTCACCGTCGAGTAACGCAGCAAGCGAGTGCTTGTTCACTTCCTCATTTCCGAGTTTACGCAGCCCATTAAGCGCGAAGGACGGCGTTGTGTCCACGATGAGCGAGTGGTCCAGAAAAGACAAATCCTTAAATCGGCGTCGCGAAAAGGCCTCAATGACAGAAAGTGTGCTGATAAAGAACACATGGTTCGCCCGCGCGGTGTCGATCGCCTCATCGGACAGCTTATGGGTGGGAAGATGTGCATAACCGGCGATTCCCTCTTGCATGAGGTCGGTGGATCCGTTACGGCTGTGCGCGTCGAGAATAGTGCGCAATTTGTACTTCTTCGCCTCATTGGAGATGGCTTGAACCTCCAGATCCGAGAGTCCGGCATAGAGCTTGATCAAGTCGACTTTTTCTGCAGCCAGTTGTTGGACAACTCCAGGGATCTGATCTTGCGATACGATGGCGCGCGAAAGCTCCGGCCAGAACGGATCAGGGCCATCTACGAGCGGACCGACGCAGTAGATGCGCGGCCCGAGTAGCCGCCCCGCAGCAGTTTCCGCCCTTAATTGGAGAACATACGATTCGACGTTTCCGGTGTCGAGGACTGTCGTGACGCCCGCATATAGAAGAGCGTTCATGTAACGGTGATAGCCCAACATATCCGCCGAAACTCCATCCCAGCCACCCGTAAGATGAACGTGCATGTCCGCTAATCCGGGCAGGGCTGTCCTGCCGCCCTCGTCGATGGTGCGGGCTCCATGCGGGATGGAGATGTTTGAGGTCGGGCCGACGGCTACGATTTTCCGCCCCTCGATAACGATCGTGCCATGTTCGACGGGCGCTCTTCCGTTGCCGTCTACAATGCGAACGTTTGTGAATGCAAGCGATTGTGCACTCGCAGAGACACCTGCCATAGCTGCCGCGAATACAAACAGAAGTCGTATTGCTGCTATTCCGACAACCAAGTCTAAGGTTCGTTTCATTTCCGCTGACCCGTCCCTTCGACTTCGGCAAGGACCCCTGCTGAGATACGCCCTTGAACGGACTAGAAGGTATACCGGAGCGCAAACTCCATGACCCGGGAATTCGAAAGTGTCGATGTGAAATTACCGAAGCTAGTAACGCTAGACAGAACGGTGTTGCCGGCGAGCGACATGCTCGCGACATCGAAACGGGGAGTATTCGTTACGTTGAACACTTCCCAGGTCAGCTTTAGGTTTTGATTTTCGGTGATTTGCCATATCTTGCTTAGCCCAGTATCGATATTGAACGTGCCGGGACCGCGGAAGATATTACGATCGCCCTTTTCGCCTGGGTATGCTTGTCGGATAACGTTGATAGCAGCATTCGGATTGGTAGGATCTGTGATACCGGGATCTTTAAACACATTCGGCCCCGAACGCCCGTTTAACTCGGGCACGATGAAGCTTCCGGTTTCGGGCATAGGGCCGATCAGCACACCGGGAGTACTATTTTCGAAGTTTGTGGCCCATTTCGGGCTGAAGGTCGTGAATGGGTATCCGGTGGACCAGCGCCACAGACCGGAGATGCTCCATCCTCCGAAAATGGCGTTCGCCACCGTTCCCATGCCGCCGCCAATTTGCTTTCCATGGCCGATTGGCAAGTCATAAACCCAGTTCGCGTTAATGATATGCGTCGTGTCAAAATCCGACACCGCGCGGTTCTGACTGGGAATCCACGCGTTGATGATCTGGCTGCCCAATCCAAACCCTTCATAACTACTGATGCGCTCGGCATTCGAGCCTTCGTCGATCGATTTGGAATAGGTGTAGTTGATATCAAACTCCAAGCCACCCGAGTGCCGCCGAAGACTGAACTGCCCGGCGTTGTAGGCGCTGTTGCCGATACTTCTCCAGGCATACAAGGACGAAAACTGCGGAGAATAAAATACATAGCCCTGCGTCTGTTTGCCGTTGATGGTCGCACAAGCTGGAAAGCAACCGCCTGTGATCAGCCCAGGCACATCGGCGAACTCAAGCGCGCTGGTTTCGATCCCTTTGTTGTAGCAGAACAAGTCGTACATCGCCTGGGTTGCAGTCACATTAGCAGGAGCCGTGCCGAGACAAGGAACTCCAGGATTGTAGACGCCCAATTGCGTGGATGCGGGACCTGCTGCTCCAGGAAACACATCCTGCCAGTATTGATAAGCCTTGGCTCCGATGGTTTGCGGGGTGATGTTCTGAATCGGAGTCCCCGCGTAGTATTGCTTGGCTAAAGCTTGCACAGCCTGGAAGTAATCCATCCCCGTCTTTGGATCGACCAAGTCCGTCGGTTGCGCAAGGTCTTCCTCCTGCAGCAGACGGTGCGCAAAGCGGCCAACATATGAAGCTTCAAACACAAGGCCTCTCGGCAACTGCCGCGTGATGGAAAAATCCACAACATGTGAATACGGCGTTTTCAATTTATCGTCTAGCCCCCAGTAGGCAGCAAACCCGCCATTGAAAGGTCCTAAGGGCGGCGTAACCGGGAATGGACCCTCGGGAGGCGGTTCAACAATCGGACAATTCGCAGAGCACGAGAACGTCGGCGACTGGCTTGTAGTGGGAAGAGTATACAGACCAGAGAAGCGAGCTGATCCGTCCACGGTCTGAACACCAGCTGAATTGCTAATGGCGGTCGTTAATCCGAACGAACCGTTGCGATCGAATGTATTGGTAATGCCTTCACCGAAGTGATCGTAATAAATTCCATATCCAAGGCGAATCGAGGTTTGTCCCGCTCCACCCCACAGTTTCCTTCCCCATCCACTATTGCCACTTGGAGCGAAAGCGAGCGCAAGGCGTGGCGCAAGATCTTTGTAATCCCAAGCCCAGTACGGTGCTTTTCCGTTGGCTTGGCCCGACAATCCAAACGAAATTACCGGATCATAGACCTGGCCCTGCAACATCGCAGCCGCGCGATTCTTGAAATAGCTGTTGAGACTTATCGTCGGAGACCCCTGGGTTCCGGTAGTTTCGTAGGGTGGCTCCAGCAGGCTGTACCGCAGACCATAGGTGAGCGTGAGATTGGGTTTAACTCGCCATGCATCCTGCGCGTACCATTCGTATTCCCAGTCGCGAAAATGGCGAGGTGAAAGCGTCCCCTGGGGGAGCACTGACAGATTTTTCGTCAGCTGATAATTCGAGAAGACCTGCGTGACCAGACCAGCAAGCGCAGCGACAGCGTAATCGTAGCTGGCGCCGAACGAACTTTCCACCGGCGGAAAACCAACAACTGCGGGATCCAAACTGGTTCCACAGTTCGCGATGCAAGCGGTTGGCAACCAGTAGACATCTGTTTGGGCAAAGAAAAAAGACTGCGCATTGGACACGCGCTCATTGTCCACCCGGCGTATGTTTGTGCCAAATTGCAGCGTGTGGCGGCCCTTGATCTTGGCGATGTCGTCAACCCAGTTGAATACAGGAACATTGGTGTTAATCGTGGGAGTCTGTGCGGTGATGTTATCCAGTCCACGGAAGTCTACATAGGCCCGAGTTTGTAGGCCTGCCTGATCTAACCCCTCTCTTGCGAAGCCAAAGTGAAAGTTATTAATCAAAGTGTTGCTGAGAGTCGCCGCATATCCTACGCTGAGGCCTTTATTGTTATCGCGGAGCACGCTCTGCTGAGGCTGTCCGGGGAACTGCTCTCCTCCATCGCCTGTAATCGAGGTGGGACTGGCAGCGGCAGTGGGACTGGAACTGGTGCGACCTGACTGATTATCATTGTTCAAGATGCTGCGCACGAAAATCCGGTGGTTCCCGTCTGCAGTTAGATTGTAGTCGACTTTGGCGACATACGCATCCAGTTTTGCGGGCAGAGGGGAAGAGAAGGAGAATCCGCGGAAGTCAAGTCCGTCGCCCACGGTGTCGGTGTTGGGCAGCGGGTATTGCTGGAAGATTTCTTCCACAGCAGGATTTGGTCCCCGTCCCAAAGGGCAAGTTCCTAAGCCCGAGCAGTTGGGATCCATGCTGGCCAAGTCCGCCGCGGTCAAGGTCTGAATTCCGCTCGGTGGGCATCCTGCGCTACCGACGCACGGATACTGCATGATCCCGTTCCGAAGATTGGCGCTGGGCACTACTCGCGTAACCGGTATGTTTTCACGCTTGCGCTGGCCTTCGTAGGCCAAGAAATAAAATAGTCGGTCCTTCTTGATCGGCCCCCCCAGAAATGCTCCAAAGGTGTTACGCAATAGGAAGGGGGGCGTGTTGGGTTCCCCGGAATTGAGCTGGACCGCTTTGTTAAACCAGTCGTTTGCCGTGGTGAACGTGGGACGGTAATACTCGTACACTCCGCCGTGAATATGGTTTGTGCCGCTTTTTGTCACCAGCGATACCTGTCCACCAGATGAGCGGCCGCTATCTGCATCAGAGTTGCTGGTCGTTACTTTGAATTCTTGCAGCGAATCTAGTGGCGCACGCACGGCACCCTGGAACGCGGTGCCGAGAAGCTGATCGTTGTTATCTACGCCATCAAGGGTCACGTTGGTTTGGTCGCTGCGAGCGCCATTGACCGAACCGCTACGGCTATCGGAACCAGATTTGATATGCGTACCATTGCCGGTGAACACGACGCCCGCCTGCAGACTCAGGATTCCTGTGGGGTCGCGACCTTCAAATGGAAGACTTGCGATCTGGTTGGCGTCGAACGCGTGTCCCAGAGTGGCATCCTGCGTATTCACCAGCGGAGCTTTGCCGGTTACTTCTACGGTCTCGCTGATCGAACCGACCTCCATCGTTATGTTGATCGTCGCGGGTGTACCAACGAGCAACTGCACGTTTCTCTGCTCTGCTTTTCTAAAGCCTGCCATCTGAACCGTTAGCTGATAGGTGCCTGGAGGAACTTGAACGAATTCATAGCCTCCTGCCTGACTGGTTTTTGTCGTCCGGGAAAACCCCTGCTCGGGGCTGGAGAGGGTAACCGTGGCTTGTGGAAGAGTCGCTCCGGTCTTATCCAGTATGGTTCCGCGTAGCGATGTGGTCGACGTCTGTGGCCACGCGAGAATCGCAGTGCACACAGTAATAGCCAGCGAGAAAGAGAAAAAGATGCGGTTAAACCGATGCATTAAGCGCCTCGCTTCCACGTAAAGGTGGCTTGTGGCTCCGATCTTGTGGCGCCACGTTAACTCCGAAAGCCCTGCACCGCACGCAGCAAACCGTTTTTCATATTGGCCCCCTTGGAGCTTTAGTCTGGCTTGTAGCCGACGTGGCCGCACGACGCCACGATAATCCTGAGCCCTCCTACGCAGGTTCATTTTTGGTTCATTTCCTGCAACGGAATGCAGGGTTTCTGACGAAGGAAATACCGGTGCCAGATCAGGGATTGTTCTTGAGCAGATCTGCAGGCCTGTACTGCTTGCCGCCCTTAATGATGAGCTCGATTTTGCTTGCATTTCCAATGTCTACCAATGGGTCCGCATCAACGATCAGCATGTCAGCCAATTTGCCGGACTCAATGGATCCGACCTCTTTGTCTTTGCCAAGTGCTTCCGCCGCGGTCAGCGTTGCGGCCCTGAGCGCTTGCAAGGGGCTTAGCCCCGATTCCACTAATAGCTGCAGCTCATGATGGAGGCCATAGCCCGGAACGAGGGTACCCAATCCCGGTCCGTCCGTCCCTGCAATGATCTTTACGCCCGCACGATTACACATTCCTACAAATTCTTCTCTCTTCTTGAATCCCTCCCGGGCTATCGCCTTGAGCTTGTCCGGAACCTCGAAAAGTGGGCTCTGGTGGGATTCTTCAAACTTAATCCACTCCAGCGGAAGGACCGAGTTGTTCGGATTGTTGTGTTGCGCGACCGGTCCTAAGACAAAGTCACCCTCATCGACCGTCAACGTCGGGTCCAGGTAAACCGCCCTCTCGGCGAGAAGGTGGATGAGCTCCGTAAACTTCGGAGCGGTGAGATCAAACCTTTCCCACAGCAAAGGCTCTCGTTGGCCGAGCGGAAGAAAATCGATCTGATTCGCTACGTCGAGTGGCAGCATTTCCCGGCCGGTGATGCGAATATGCTCCAGGCTCTTCATACCAAGCTCGACTGCCCTGGTCATCGTCATGGAACGCGGGATGTGCCCGGCAACAATCAAGCCGCGTCGCGTCGCGGTTTCGATGATTTTCGCGAGCACAGGTTCAGACAGATTGTTGTACACCTTAATGAAATCTACTCCCTGATCGGCGAGGAAATCGACGGTGCTTTGCGCGCGCTCCGGGCTGTCCACTATGAAGCTGCCATCCGGCCAAACCGGGGGATTGCCGTCCAGGAGGGGGCCGGAAAAGAAGAGCCGTGGGCCAACCGTTTTTCCTGACTCGATCTGCTCGCGAAGAAGGCGTAACAATGAAATATTGCCGCCCGGGGATCGGATTGTGGTCACTCCTTGAGCCAAATACAGGTTGACTGGCACCTCCGGAGAGTTTCCCGCATGAGCGTGCATATCCATCAAACCAGGGATGACCCACTTTTGCGCGGCATCCACAACCAGGGCTTGAGAGGACGAAGACACTGAGACTTCAGAGGAAGTTCCTACTCGTTCGATCTTGTCCCCTCGAATCACAATGACGCTGTTGGGAGTTTCTTTTCCCGTGCGTACATCAACCAAGGTTGCGTGTATGATCGCAACGGTGGTGAGTGCGGGAGTTGAATTGGCAGCGGGCTGAGCTGTGCCGAAAGTTGGCTTCAACAGCACAAAAAGAATCATTAGCAACCTTGGGTTCACGATTCTCCTCCTTCCGATGGCCCCGACAGATTCGCGTTCGACCTCAGTTGCAAAACGTGCGTTTCACTGCACCGCGCCAGAACCTAACCCCAGCGCCATTTCTCTTCTTCACTGCGAACTTCGGTACGATGAGTGCCACGAACCGCTACCAAAATTTGGCTTGCGTCAGTCTCGCTTACAACGCTTGTGTTGGTGCAACCTTCTGAGGGACTCTGCGTCGACCACAGAGGAGTTCCCCAGTGACGGGATGAAGATACAATAGAGACGGGTGTGAAGTACGTTCATTTGTTGTTCATTTTCGAGACAGGCGTGAGGTTTTGATCGGCAAGTCTTCAGCTAACGTGCTCAGCAATTGATGGAAGGCAATTTCATCCTGATTTGCAAATCTTGGAACCTGGGATCCGGGCGCAAAACGTCGAGAGCCGGGTCCACGTTCAAGTAAATCAACCAATTGGAGCGTTCCTCGAAAGCTCGATTCAAAAACCGGAACGCAAGGTCCTTCTCCCCTCGCGCCACGTGAACAATCGCAAATAAGAACGGTGACACATACTTCCGCGCCGACATCTCCCTCAATTGGTCGAGAATCTCCTGGGTTTCTTTCTGGTGACCTGCCACGCCGTAAGCATACGCCAAGAACGCAGGCATTTCTGGATCATCAGGAGACAAACTGTTGGCTCTTTGAAGTGCGGTGATGGCCTCCATCGGTTTGTTGGAGTGGATGTAGGCCAATCCAAGGTCGTGGTACAGGTACGCATTGTCGGGGTCCATTTCGAGTGTGCTTTGGATCTGTTCAATGGCCGAGTCGTATTTGCGTGCGTAGCAAAGCATCCACCCTACTTGTCGGTTGATGCTGACCGACAGTGGATCGAGATCTTGCGCGCGGGTGATGGCCACTACCGCTTGATTCAGACGCCCCATAGCAAGCTGGTATTCCGCAAACCACTGGTGGGCGGTGGGGTAACTTGGGTTGAGCTCCCAGGCACGATTGAACCACCTCTCCGCTTCCGCCCAGTTCCACTCAAATGCCAGACTGGCAAAGGCCATAGAAGTGGCGGCTTCCACAATGTCGGGGTCAATCTCAAGCGCCTTGTTCGCTGCCGCTTTGGCTTTTGGGAAGACGTCTTTGGGAGCAAACGCACCGTAAAAAGATAAAATGTTGTAGCAGTCTGCGAGCCCGGAATAGGCTAGTGCATAGATTGGATCTTTTTTCAGAGCGCACTCAAAGCTTTCGATCGCTTTCAGAAGACTCTGTACGGTTCGTTTGTTCCAATGGAAACGGCCCTTCAGATAGTACTTGTACGCCTCGGCATTGTTCGTATGACGAGCGGCCAGCCGGGCCCTCTCCGCCCCGCTCAACTTCAGGTTTAATGATTGGATCACTCCCTCAGAAATGGCCTCCTGAAGCGCAAATACATCGGCCAGGTTGCAGTCAAATCGATCGGCCCAGAGCGCAGCCCCGTTGTAGGCGCTCGCGAGTTGCAAGGTGACGCGAACTCTGGAACCATAGGCCTGAAACTTGCCCTCAAGGATCAGATCGACTTCCAATTCTCGCCCGATTTCGACCAAGCCCTGGCTAACCTTCATGTACTTCAAGACCGAGCTTGTCGGACAAACGAGCAACTCTTCTACATTGCTCAGCTTCGAGATCAGAGCGTCTGCAAGCCCGATGCCTAAGTATTCTGCTTCGGGTATCCTTTCCTCGCCAAGAAACCTGAACGGAAGAACCGCCAATTGCCGAATAATGAGAGCACCGGCGCGCGTGGGATGCCCGACTTGTACGTTATCGGTTTTGCTCCCTTCCTGAGTAAATTGAACCGGCGCGGCAAACCGGTAACCCCGCCTAGGGACGGTCTCGATGAACTGCAAGTACGGGGTGCCCAAGACCTTACGAAGCAAGAAGATGTTTTGGGCGAGACTCCGCGAGCCGACGTGGGTATCGGGCCAGAGTCTCCTGGTAAGTTCTGACTTGCCAACGATGTGACCATTCTGTTGCACCAGGAACAACAGCGTCTCGAAGACCTTCAGAGGTAGAGACACAAGTCTCTGATTACAAAAGAGCAAACGTTCCCGGACATCAATTCGGAAGGGGCCAAACTCGTAGACCTGCGCAAGCGCGGTGGGGGAAAAGGCCGATTTCTGCGCTGAAGCCATGGACGCTGGCTCTTGAGTTGTCATTATTATGGCACATGACACTTGCCGATATTCCTTGTCGCTGTTTTGGCAGCAATCGCGATTTCGTTTAACTGAAAAAGTGAACTCTAAATGAACACCGTTGCATGACGTTGTGTTATATCGTCAGGGGCGGGTGACCGTCGTTCGAGCGATTCGTAACGCGTGTGTGGGGCGAGGTGATTTTCGTTTCTCTGCAACGGGACAAGAACGTCGAATGAAAGCGATCGTCTTTCACAGCCACGGCGGTGTTGAAAACCTCAAGTACGAGGAAGTCCCCGCACCGACTCCTGCTGCGGATGAAGTGCTTATTCGGGTCAGGGCTGTTTCGCTGAATGGGTTTGACCCGATGATTCTGAGGGGTACGACCTCGCTCAAGACGCCTTTTCCGATGAGCCCTGGAGGCGACTTCTCGGGAGAAATCGTTGCTTTGGGGTCTTCCGTGGATGGCGGCACCTGGAAGGTCGGTGATCGCGTTTGTCCGTACCCATACATCGAGGGCCGGGGAATGACGGGTGAGACTCTCCCTGGAGCGTGCCGCGAACTGGTGACCATGCCGGTAACCAACCTTTTGCGAATGCCGGAAGGACTCTCGTTTGTCGATGCAGCCGCCCTCCCGATTGCATACGGCACAGCACTGCGCATGATGCAGACGCGTGGAGCGATACGAGCGGGCGAGAAAGTACTGATTCTTGGCGCAACAGGCGGTGTGGGGACCTGTTGTGTTCAGCTGGCCGCCGCCGCCGGGGCCGAGGTAATCGCTTGCGGAAGCGCGGAGTGGAAGCTCAGCCGACTCAAGGAAATCGGAGCCACCCATGTAATCGACACATCCAGGGAAGACATTCTGAAGGCAGTGCGCGAGCGGTTCGGCAAACCAAGCTACATGGGCGGTGGTGGCGTGGACGTAGTTGTGAACTACATCGGTGGAGACACCTGGGTGCCTTCGCTCAAAGTGTTGAGACATCAGGGCCGTCTTCTGGTCTGCGGTGCGACCGCTGGCTATGCACCTGCGGAGGACCTGCGCTACATATGGAGTTTTGAGCTGCAAATCATCGGGTCTGACGGGTGGACCTACGAGGATCAGACCACACTGATGAACATGGTTGTCGAAGGAAAGCTTAAGCCGGTCATACATTCGACGAGACCGCTTTCAGAGACTCCGCAGGCACTGCAGGAGTTGATCGATCGCAAAGTCTTTGGGAAATCCGTTTTGACTGTGACAGATCGAGGCCCTTTGAATGCTACCAGAGAATCTTGGCTACCTCTTTGATGTCCCACTTCAAATTCAGCCCCTGTCGCCGGTCATTTTGCAAGACGACGTTGTTCTCACCTTTAAGGACTTGGATGAGCGATGCAACCGGATGGCCAATGCGCTGGTGAACCTTGGGATCGGGCCAGGCGACCGCGTTGCCCTTATGTTCAGCAATGATTACCGCTTCATCGAGTCGCTCATGGGAGCGATGCGCCTGGGTGCAGTCCCGGTACCTCTGAATATTCGGATGGGAGATGAGGCGCTCACGTATGTTGTCGTCGACTCCGAAGCGGTGGTCCTTATCGCCAATTGGGAGATGGCTGCGCGTGCGCGCTCTCTGGTCCCCCAGTTTCCAGGGGTGCGGCACTTCATTGTAGATGGGGAGGCGACAGGCACGTCTCTGAATTATGATCAGATGCTCCAGGCTGCTTCTCCTTTGTTTGCGCGCAGAAAGACAGCATTCGATGAGGTATGTCTTCAGCCATACACGTCCGGTTCGACGGGCAAGCCAAAGGGTGTTCTTCTGACGCATGGCGGGCAGATCTGGAATGTAGATTTGCTGTGCAAACTCGAGGCGTTCGATGACAGGGAGCGAGCTTTAGTGGCGGTCCCGCTTTATCACAAGAACGCAATGCTCGGAGCGGTCAAACCCATGTTGCTCTGCGGAGGATCGATGGTCATTTTGCCAGGCTTCGATCCGGTACAGGTCATAAGGTCGATCGCGCGCTACAAAGTGACGTACATGACCGGAGTACCGGCTATGTTTTCCAGGATCCTCTCGCAAAAGGAAGAACTGAGCAGGAACGACGTGAAATCGCTGCGCTACGCAGTGTGCGGCTCCGCGGAGGTTTCGGAAGAGTTGGTGTCTGAATTTCAAAGAACCTTCCCCGAGGCGATCATTGCAGAAAGCTATGGCTTGACGGAAGGTGGGCCCGACCCGATTAGCAATTGCCGCTACGGGCTGATCAAACGCGGGAGTTGCGGAAGGCAGATTCCCGGCTCTGATGTCAAAATCGTCAGCGAGGATGGTATCACCGAATTAGGCCCTAACGAGGTGGGTGAACTTATTACCCGCAATCCTGGGCTGGCCAAGGGTTACTGGAAGCTTCCCGAGGTCACCAAAAAGAAGTTCCGCGACGGGTGGCTCTATACGGGGGACCTCATGCGTCGTGACGAGGACGGTTTCTTCTACTTCGTGGGACGCAAAGATGACATGATCAATGTATCCGGCGAAAATGTCTATCCCAAGGAGATTGTCGATATTCTTCTGCGGCATCCGAATGTCCGGGAGGCCTATGTTGTGCCGATACGTCACCCGATCAAGGGGGCTGTTCCAGTTGCATTCATCGTGCAATCGGGGACCGGAAGCACTTCCGCAGAGGAACTCAAGCAGTTCTTCTTGAAATATGGCGCACCGTATGCCTACCCACGCCGCATCTACTTCCTCGACTCAATGCCACTGGGCGGCACAGGAAAAATAGACCGGGCCCAACTGGAGAAACTCGCGGCGGAATTCGAGGAGAAAGTTCAACATGAACCAGCCTGATCTTTCGGAGTCGCCATATCAACGTTTTCTGGGTTTGGAACTGACTCGATACGAAGAGGGTTTAGTCGAGATTCGTATGCCATTTCGCGAAGAGTTCCTACGCGAGGATGGCTCGGACTGGTTGCACGGAGGAATTGTAAGCGCGCTCATTGATATTGCAGGTGATTACGCAGTCTACTCAAAGACCGGGGGAGACGTGCCAACGCTGGATCTTCGGATAGATTATCTGCGACCAACAAAGCGCGGTCGTCTCACGGCAATTGCGCGGACGGTTAAAGTTGGCCGGCGGGTCAGTGTGGCAGACGTAGAAGTCAAGGATGAGCAGGGTCAAGTCGTTGCGATCGGCCGTGGCCTTTACGCTACACCAGCGCAGGAGAAAACAGGATAAGGAAACGGCTGAAAGGAAAAGCGGTGCCCCAATCATCCGATGTGCACCACAACACACTAACTGATTGAATCAGAGCCAAGGACTGCACTTGCCGCCACCCAAAGAGAATTTCCGCTGGTTTGTCCTGGGCCTGGTGCTGCTCACAACGGCAGCCGGGATTATGATCTTTTCTGCTCCCTTCCCCCTCTTGACTCTTTGGGTGAGAGACCTCGGCATTTCGCGGACACAGGCAGGTGCCTTGACGGGGCTTTGGTATTTGGTTTCTGCCTGCGCATCCTTACCAGCTGGTTGGTTGGCTGACCGAGTCCGCCTTCGTCGCCTGTTCCTTTCACTTTGGGCTCTGATTGTTGCAGGTACGGCCTTGATGGCTGGCGCATCGGGTTTCTGGATGCTGTGCCTGGGACGAGTAATCTCTTCAGCTGGGCTGACCGGTCACCTCGTGGCCGGACCAAAGTTGCTCGCGGTATGGTTTGAGGGCCGAAAAGAGTTCGGCCTTATCATGGGCTTTTACAGCATGAGCATGACTGCAGGAGTGTACGCCAGCCTGTTTGTGCTGGGCAGAATTGGGCAACACTCCGGCTGGCAACGGGCAATGTTGCTGCTGGTTGCACTCGCGACCTTCGGCCTCTTCATGATGCTGTCGGTTCCTTCCGCGTCCCCAGGTTCGAACAAGAGTGGTGCGGCGGTGGCTTCGTTGCCGCCTAGCCACAGGATGGCTGCCTGGATGTTAGCGGTCGTCTTTGCAGGTTACAACGTTTCTACGGAGGCTTATCTGACCTTCACGTCAGATTATCTCGTGCGATGCGGGTATGGTCTCGCGGCAGCATCCGCAATCGTCGGAATATACGCCTGGGTGGCTCTCAGCTTGAAACCCTTCCTTTCCTCTTTTCTTCGAAAAAACAACGCCGCGAGTTACGTGGTCGTAGCGTCATTTCTTTTCATCCTAAGTGTACTGTTGCTAATTACCCGCATCGTTCCACCTGCAGTTTCCTCAAGCCTATTTGGTATTTCCATGGCGATAGGCATGCCCGCCTTTTACGCCTTGCCGCCGCTTATGTTTGGGAATGCGCAGTCCGGATACGTGTATGGCTTGTGCTCGTTCCTGTATGGTCTGGGGTTTGTCGTCCAGCTTCTCGTAGGGCTGGCTGTTGACAAAACTGGAAGCTATACAACTGGCTATGGTCTCATCTGTGCGGTCGCAGGTATCGCGTTGGTTGGAGGGCTATGGCTTCGCCGCGAGAACCACACACAGGCTCTGGCGGTAGAACTCAGGGACCCGGCGTGACTCATGCTTTCGACATTTTCGGTTCCTTGTTCTTGTGCGGAGGACAACGGTGAGAAGGAAATCCCTTGACCCCTCGGCTCCTGTCTCGCAAGCTTCTATGACAGCTCCTCAACCGGATTCATTGCCTCAAGTCTTCCTGAATCACTTTTATGTGGTCCTGGATTCCCCCACTTACAAGGCAGTCGAAGACGATGCGTTTCTGCGTCAGCATTTCGCGGTTAATGAAAAGCGAACGACGACAAACGCGGATATGACCTACACTGGTCTCTACTTCTATGGGATCAATACCTATTTTGAGTTCTTTGACATCGGAAATTCTCCCAAGGATTGCGTCGGAGATTCTGCGATTGCTTTTGGAGTGGACCAACCGGGAAGCATAAAAGTCTTACAGGAAAAGCTTGGCCCGAGTCTCGAACCAAGTTTGAAGTCAGTGACTCGGCTGTACCAGGGCAAGCAGATTCCCTGGTTCTTTATGGCGACGTCAAGGAGCCTTCCCTATGAAAGTGGATTGAGTTGCTGGGTGATGGAATACCACCCTGAGTTTTTGGGCCACTGGAACCCGCAACCGAAGGGAACAAACCGGGGCATCTCGCGTAAGGAAATTCTCCAGCGCTATTCCGAAGTCCTCAATCCGGTAGATGAACCACGCCTGGAAGACGTGGTCGGGTTGACAGTGGCGGCCGATGCGGATGCTGCAAACAGTCTGATCGACTTCTGCCTTCACCTAGGCTACCAAATCGAGAGAAAGCAAAACGAGGATGTCGTCGCCCTACACGGACCCGATTTTATGCTGCTTGTGATTCCGGCGACAGATCGTGTTCGCGGCATAAGAGAGATCAAAATGCGCGCTCGAAATCTGGCGGAACGCGAGAAGGAGCGTCGGTTGGGGCAGTCCGTGCTTAAGTTCGTTGGCCCGTCGGCAACCTGGTCGTTTCGCTGACGTTCTGCGCGAGCGACAGCTGTTGATGGAGACTGGGGAGGCGATCCACACCGTTGCGATGACCGAGCAAAAGGCATTCCATGGGTGGAATCAACGCTGTTCGCTTTTCCAGGTCGTCGCGCAAATTGAACAAAAAATGAACGCCTGCTCGCTTTACGAGCTGCTTGCCATCTGTTGGGAAACTGGACAGATCAGTGCGATCCACAATCATAACGACCAGAACTGCTGGATGGCCGTGCCGATGGGTAAGCTCATCGTGCAGAATTATCATATTCTAGATCAAGACCTCGATGCCGGAAGGTGCCGCATTGAAAAGGCTGATGTCATCGAAATGGATCCGACCGATCCTGTGGCCGTGAATCCCAATTCTCCCGTGCGCAAGGTGTTCAACCCTCGTGAATTTGGCAACCGTGCTATCAGCTTCCACATATACTCCCGTCCCTTCAGCAGTTGCACGGTTTTTTCGGAAGATCAGAAAACATGCAGAGATGTTGATCTGGTCTACACTTCCGAGTACGGGATCCGGAAGGACAGAGCGGTTTGTTGAGAGGGCTTTAGTCTGTTTCGGCCTTAGCTAAGCTAGGGACATAACAGTTATACGAGGCTATTAAAGGCACCGCACCGGATGGATTGGATGATAGGGATCGAATGCCCTCCGAAACTGAACTTCTTTCGAGATTTGCCGCATTGGCACGTGTGATCGGTAACACACCGATGCTGGCGATCGACTTCTTCTTTCGCGGTCGCCTCAGAGCCGTCTATGCAAAATGCGAGCATCTGAACCTGACCGGCAGCATAAAGGATCGGATGGCGCTTCATATTCTCCGTACCGCCTACGTAAGTGGTCGGCTCACGCCTGGCGACAAGATTGTCGAGGTGACAAGCGGGAACACCGGGATTTCCTTCGCTGCGATTGGAACTGCCCTTGGGCACCCAGTCACGATTTTTATGCCCGACTGGATGAGCACCGAACGCAAGCAGCTAATTCAGAGCTACGGCGCCCGTGTTGTCTCCGTAAGTCGCGAGGAGGGAGGGTTCATTGGTGCTATTCGCAAAACGGAAGAGATGGCCAGTGACGAATCAAACGTCTTTCTACCGCGCCAGTTCTCCAACTGCGCCAATGTAGAGGCACACGAACTCACCAGGGGTCGCGAAATTTGGCTTCAATTAGGTAATTCGGACCTTGTGCCCGGTGCATTCGTCGCGGGAGTCGGGACCGGCGGAACAGTGATGGGGGTAGGCCGATTTCTCAGGACTGCCCGGAAAGATATTCGTATTCATCCCGTCGAACCGGCCGAATCCCCAACCCTGTCCACCGGATGCAAGATCGGACACCACCGCATCCAAGGCATCTCCGATGAGTTTATTCCACCGATTCTGGACCTATGCCAGCTCGATTCAGTCATTTCCATCTCCGACGGCGATTCGATCGTGATGGCAAAAACGCTGGCGAGGGAGATTGGCCTCGGCGTTGGGATCTCATCTGGCTGCAATTTCTCAGCAGCTACTCAAATTCAGAATGACCTCGGCGGCGATGCGATCGTTGTAACTGTTTTTCCCGACGATAACAAAAAGTATCTAACGACCGATCTGCTCCGCGACGAGCCGGTTCGCGACGGGTTTCTTTCTCCCCAAATCAAGCTGACAGCTATTCGAGTCTTGCCGCGGGTTTGTCAGATGTGCGATGCGCTGCCTACAGCACTAAGGAGCTATTTATCGTGACAGTCGCGACCCTCTTAGCAAGCGCTCTATCACTTCTGCACGTCTGCAAGGCCAATCATGGCGAATTTTTCCTTTTTCTTGGCAGGCGAACACCCTGCCGCCATATAGGTCGAGAGTCAGCTCCTTTCTGTGAACTGGGGGGCATCTCTTGGCCCTATTCGAGTCACAAGATCCCTTATCACGGTCTTCTTTGAGACTGGCTCCAGCAGGATGTCTCCTGTAATAATTTCCTGGCATAAGAACCCGCGTCTACCATTGATCAGGACGGTGCACCTCGCGCAAATCCCCAGGCCGCAACCTGCATGATCGTGGTAAGCCACAGTGCCATCTAAGTTTTGGTAGATGTAATCGAGAGCGTTCAGTGCGCTCATCCCTGTCTCGAAGGGCACCTTGTAGCTTTGATAATGGGGCTCTTCATCCGAAGTGGGCTCAAAGCGGAAGACCGTCACGGTGATAGTCTCTGAGTCCATCAATTTTGCCTCTCAACTACTTCAAGCAAGGCAACGGAATAGCCGGGCATCTAATGAGCGCCACCAACATCCGAGCGGCTTTCCATCATCATCTTCATCATGTCCAGAAACGGCAACAGCCCTTTAGGCGGTGTCATGGTGGTGACAGTTATGGGCCGACTGGTCACGCACAGATTACCGTCGACAAGCCGCACGACGCTTTCCCTAACCCAGTGGTCGTTGTCCGTGTACGGATGGTCCTTCCGAAAATGGACGCCGCGGCTCTCTGTGCGGCAGAGCGCGCTTTTGGCCGCGGCTCGTAACAAGTGAACCGTGTTCCGCAGCTCTAGCGCGTCGATCCATTCTTTGTTGTAGCTGCGGACTGGCGACGACACGGTAAGACTGGACAGCTTGGTTGCGGCGGCATCGTCCAAAACTGTGATGAATGATGAGAGGCCTTGCTGATTTCGGATTGGTCCTAAGTACTCATGCGCCATTTCCTGAATATGCCTTCTCAGTGGAGCTGGCCTCACGCCGTCTTTCCCCAAAAGAGGGAATTCGGCGACTTCACGCAGGGTCGCAAAAGCTGCTGCATCCGGGAACGGTGTCTTCGCCTTTGCAGCGTACTCGGCCGCGTTCCTGCCGGCATCGGTGCCCTGGACGAGTATTTCCGTAATGGCCGAACAAATGCGGTTGGAGCCGAATGGACCCAGGATACACTCCCCCGCAGCGTAAAGACCCCGTACGCTCGTTTCGAACTGCTCGTTGACCACAATGCCGCCGTCAAAGTACTCGACCGCCGGCCCGACTTCAACTTTTCCCCGGCTGCGCAGCATCTTGCAGAGTTCCGACAAGTCCATCAACTTGTATTTCCAGTTAGGGAACATCATCATGGCGGAGCGTTCGAAGTCTTCCCAGGATACTTTGCCAGTTCCGTAGTAGACTCCTCCGAGCGGGGACCCTCTTCCCTCTATTACTTCTTTCCTGCTGGCAAACGAGACAAAGCTCTTATTCCACTCGGTCTTCGTCCCGGTTTCGACAGTGTATGGATCATACTTCCGCAGAAACACTTCCCCTTCTCTATTCGTGAGTTCCCCTCCGCAAATCAAATCCATGATGTAGATGGCAATGCTTCCGCGCCAGACCGGCGGGGACAAGAGCACGTTGCAGCAGAACGTAATGAACTCCATGTTTCCGATCTCGGCTCCGGCCCGGTGGGCCATCGCGATGCCTTCCCCGGAAAGGTCACGCATGCCCGTGTTCGGCCAGAAGGCTTTGTGCCAGCCGCCTGTTGCCATAATCACGGCCTTGCAATTGAAATGGATGAACTCACCGGTATTGATATCCAGGCCAAGTGCCCCGACTACTTGTCCGTCTTGTACCAGCAGGTCAAGCAACATGGTGTCTTCAAGTACTTGCGCACCTGCCTTTCTCATGCGCCTGAGCAACACATTCATGAGGTTGATACCGGACGTGTCAATCGCGCGTTCTTCCGAGTAATCGACCTTCAGACCCCACTCCAGCAGTTCTCTCAGGCGGTCTGGAGCGTTACGGACATACTGATCAACCAACTTCTGATTGTTCAAAAAGTAACCCTGCGTGACGATATCGTTAAAGAACTTTTCCCGGTTATCTTTGGGATCTCCACGGAAGCCCAATCGATGAAGACTGCTTCCGTCTAGCGTGTAGTCCGCACCAGCCATGGGGGTTGCCCCACAGCGGGCCAGCGGCCCCTTGCTCAAGAGGAGGACCCGGATATTATTCTCCCGGGCGGCGATGGCGGCCCGAAACCCAGCTCCCCCGCCACCGACCACCAGCACATCCGTTTCTATGACCTTTGCTTCCAAGCGTCCTCCTCCGCTTATTTACGACAGCTTTCCGTCTGCGCGTCAAGCCGTCCGCGTATGAAATGAACCAAACATGAACCTCGCGTGGAGGAATTTGTTGAGCTTCTGATCACAACCTGATTCGGCTCCTCGCAGTACAACCCGCTGCCTCGTTCGAGTCCTTTGCGGGGCACTAGCGGTCAACCGTATCCGTTCAAGAACCAGTGAGCTATCATTAGCCGTTCTCACCTTGCGCGGTGCAGAACACCCGAGTTGCTTCCGTGCGGGCAGCAAGGAGGAAACTCGTGAAGCTGTTTAGGAAAGCGAAGTCGAAGTTCTACTGGTATGACTTTACGGTACGAGGCCATCGCTATCGAGGGTCAACCCAGGAAACGAGGTCACTCAAGGCTCTGCAAGCAGCAAGCCTGAAACTAGCTTCGGTGATGGAAAACACCGATCCGCTTCCAGGCAAGCCCACTGCTCTCGGTGAGGTCGGTGAGCGCTTTCTTGCTTGGGTGGACAGCGGCAGGCTGGAAGACATGACCAGGAAGTTCTACCGCAACGGCTGGCGGCTGCTGAAAGCGACACCTGTTGCGGAGGTGCGAGTGAACCAGATCACAGGCGATTGCGTTGAGCAATTGAAATTTCCCGGCTCGGCCGCAAATGCCAACTGTGCTTTGCGGACACTGCGACGAATGCTCCACAAAGCGGAGGAGTGGAAGATGATCGGTCACGCTCCAAAAATCAAAATGATGAAGGAGCATGGGCGGCATCTTCGGCTTGATAATACCGCGGAAAGGAAGTTGCTCGAAGGAGCTAAGGCTTGCACCTGGAGGAGGCGAACCTTTGAACTCTTCCGCGACATCGTGGTCTTGATGCGAGATACGGGGATGAGAAACCAAAGGGAACTCTACCGCATGCGCATCGAGAATCTCGACTGGGAAAATCGTGTGATCTTTGTGCCGGACAGCAAGACACCGGAAGGCCGACGACCGGTTCCGATGAGCCGTCGTGTCTTCGAGCTTTTGCATGAACGGTGCGGCACAAGGACGGAAGGCTGGGTGTTTCCGTCCAAGCGTTCTGCTTCGGGTCACCTGTGCTCCATCGATCGCCTGTTTAGGGAGGCTCGCCGCCGGGCTGGTCTTCCTAAAGAACTGGTCCTTTATTGTGCCCGGCATGACTACGGCACTCGGGTTCTGACGCGAACCGGGAACCTGGCTGCTGTCATGAGGACAATGGGCCATCGAGACGTAAAGACCGCGATGCGTTATCAGCATCCGGAACTCGAAGTCGTTCGGGCTGCACTTGATTACGGCACGGCAAGCGAAACTGCTGAAATGCGGGCGTAACTAAAAAGGTTACGACACCTTTTGCGACACACCCGAAAAACCACAACCTCGGCAAGTCATTGACAACTCCGGCGATTGTGCTTGAGAAGAAAATCCTTCACGAATAATCGGCCGTCATTCATCCATTCTGGTTGATCCTTTTTCTTCATTGCACCACCAATGCGTTGCCTGGATATTGTCCGGATGGTCGTCCCTCCACGCTCCTCCCATTCCCTTGGGGTTCTTATGATCCGGCACGATGTCGTTGTAGTCGGTGAACTCTTCGTGACAGATGGCGCATTTTCTGTCCTGCTCAACAATCTTCCGGTTCAATAGTGTCCTCATCTCCGCCGGTGATCTCAGTTCCCGATATCCCCTCGGGTGATGTGGATCTTCGACACGCTGCACGCCGAGCCGTATCAATCGAGGCCTTGCGGGCAGAAGGTCCCGGCCACAACAGGAGAGAGCCTTGTGAATGGGGCACAATTCATTGCTACGGAGTCTCATGGCATTCCTCTTGATAACTGAATGAAGTCGGAAGCGGGTTGACGGTGAGCAGGAACGGAGAACGGCCCACCGAAACACTGGGCTGCTACAGGTCCTGCTCGAGGGGAATCAATATCGAACTTGGCTAATGCGATCCAGTAGTTGAAGAAGGAATCAAGCGCAGAGACGGATCGAACAACTGGAGAATTCCCGGAACTGGCTTCGCTGTCAGGCCCGTCAGTTTGTGTCCAAATACTCACTCGACAAAGATACGGGGACTTAGACGACGCCCAGATGGAAGATAGGATTCACGCCTGTGGCTCCCGCGATGAGTCGCTGTTGCTCGGCTTCGGTAATCGGTTGAAAATTCTGAGCAACATCCATTCCCAGCCGGAAGTAGCGCTCATCGCCCGGAGGAATTGCCGCGGTAATCGGCTGCGAGAGCGCCCAGCGCAGACCCATTGCGGCCTCTTCCGGAAAGGCCGCAGGCTCGTACCAGCACTTGGGATGGGGGTGATCGCTCTTTTCAGAAGGCGGCCACGTGGTCTTGGCCATGCCTTTCAGCGCCATGATCCCCATTCCCTTCTGCCTGGCTTTCTCGATCACCTGCGGTCCAAACTTGGCTTGTGAGTAGAGAACGAAGTTGATGGGGAACAGAATGGTGTCGAAGGGATAGCGATCCATCGCGGCCAGTGCCACTTCGACCGAATGGGCCGAAAACCCAATGAACCGCAGTTTGCCCGCCTTTCTTGCCGCCTCGAAAGTCTCCATAGCGCCCCTGGGACCGAAGATTTGCTCGAGATCTGACATTTTCGAAAGCGCGTGGAATTGGTATAGGTCAACGTGGTCGGTATGCAGCAGCCGCAGAGACTCCTCCAGCAATTTGGCCGAGCCTTCCTGGCTCCAGTCCTCTTCTTTGCAAGCCAGGAAGACCCTGTCGCGATACGGTTGCAGCGCCGGGCCCAGTCGTTCCTGTGCGTTGCCGTAGGTGGGGGCTACATCGAAGTAGTTGATCCCGCGGTCCACGGCTTCCGCCACGATGTTGCTCGCAAACGATGGGCCGTTCTCCATCACCACGATGCCGGCGAAACCGACAATGGAGAGCTTTTCGCCCGTCTTGCCTAACGCTCGGCGCGGAATGGGCGCTGTGTTAATAGTTGGTTGTTCCGCCTTCGCGAGCGGCTCTAGCATTCTTGTCGAACCGATTAATCCGGCTGCCGTACCGACTTTCAAGAACTCGCGCCTTTCCATGACGTCCTCCGGAGAAGCAAGGCTCTCAGCATCGGTGATTATAGGATTTTTCCGAGTGCTGCTGGGGTCCAACCCTCAGACAAACGCTCCGACGGGGAGCCGGATAAGCGCAATAGACCCTGAATAGCCTCATAAAGCTCTGTCCCGCCAAGTAAACTCAGTTCCCTACCCCAAGAACACACCGAGGGCGTCTTAGCGTTGACCTGACGCAGCGCTCTGCTTTCGTGCTTCGCATTCACGTCCTAAATATGACAGCCCTTCCTCAAGTGACTTCTTCAGTAGTCGTCGCATCTGAGATTTAAGAATGCACGGAAGCTTCGGAATCAAGGCGATTCATGTCTGGTCATTCCGCCCTGAAAACGATGGAGTCGTATCACAAGCCAGGCGACCTCGAAAGAATTGGCTAAGAACAGCCGCGCTTCGCGCGGCTGTTCGCCAAAGGTCAACACTGGCCGACCGTCAGATCACTCGGTTGCGATCCTATGTGGCTTTCTTCGACTGCCCGGCTTTCCATTTCGCCCATCGCGCCCGCTGCGCTGCGGCGATCCTTCGTCGCGCCGCCGCCGACAGGGTGCGCCTCGGCTTTGGCCCCCGCATCTTCCCGGCACGTTTCCGTCCGACCAGCTTTCTGAGCACCGCGATAGCTTTATCCAGGCGCTGAACTTCTCGTGCCGACCGTACTCGTTCCTTCCGCAAGTTCGTGAGTAGGCTCGACAAATTAACCATGTATCCCCCTCAAAGAGTGATAACAGACCGGGTTCATACTACGCGCTTTCACGGCCAGACATCCACCCATTGGTTAGCTGGACGCTTGAACCTCGGCTGAGGGCTTTTCAATGCTCCGACGGCAAAACAGACATTGGGCAATGGCTCGACATGCCTAATATATTAGGCACAACACTTGCAAATTAAGGTAATGCCTAATATATTAGGCATATGCTGACTCTATCTTCTATAGGTGACCGGATAGCGGCGAAACGCAAGGAGCTTGCCCTCAGCCAGGCCGAGCTCGCGCAAAAGGCCTCTCTCAGCAGAGCTACGCTCGACGCGCTGGAGAACGGGCGCACCGGCGAGATGGGATTTTCCAAGATTACCAAGATTCTCTCGGCACTGGGCATGGAGCTAAAGCTCCAGGAAACGGGCTCAGGCAGGCCGACTCTCGATGAACTCATAGAAGAGGATCGCAATGCTAAAGGTCTGGACCGACGCGGCTGAGTCAGGCCTGCTCGACAGGTATCGAGAGCGCGGCAGCACATTTGTCTATCTTCCCGGCGCAATCCCGCAACGAGCCGTTTCTGTCACTATGCCGGTGCGCCTGCCCTCCTGGGATGTCACCTTTGGACTGCTGCCAATATTCGAGATGAACCTGCCGGAGGGCGTCTTGCGCGAGCGCCTGCGCCTCGCTTTTGCAAAAGCCACCGGCACGTTCGATGATTTTGACCTCCTCTCTATTGTCGGGCGCTCACAGGTGGGACGCATTCGCTATACGGGAGACCGAGAGCAACTGCACGAGGACGTTCCTTTTCAGTCTGTGGACGAAATCCTCGCGCGTCGGCGTGATGGAGATCTATTCCGTTATCTCATCGACAAGTTTGCGTCGTTTTCCGGCATCAGCGGCGTGCAGCCAAAAATACTCGTCCGAGACGAGCGGGCATCCGCCGCACTCAAAGACGCCAGGCCTCGCCTCTCTCAGAGTTACCGGGGCGCAACGCACATCGTAAAGCTGTGGGAACCGAACGAATATCCGCAGCTCGCCGCAAACGAGCATTTCTGTCTTACGGTCGCACAGAACTGTGGCCTTGAAGTGCCTCCCTATCGCCTTGCGGAGGACGGCATGGCGCTGGTCATCGATCGCTTCGATCTTCGGCCTGATGGCACCTATCGCGGCTTTGAAGATTTCTGCGTGCTTAACGCCCGAAGGACCGATGAAAAATATCGGGGCAGCTACGAGACTTCGATCATGAAGCGGTTCCAGGAGTTCGCGAATTCTCCCGACGTAAACGAAGATCTCGAAAAGCTCTACACCTTGATTGCACTCAATTGTGCCCTTCGCAACGGTGACGCGCACTTGAAGAACTTTGGAATCGTCTACGACGATGTTCTCGGTGAAGCACGCCTTGCTCCCATTTACGACCTCGTGACAACCGCCGTGTACCTGCCCAAGGACAGCATGGCTCTCACGCTCAAGGGCACTACAAAATGGCCGAATGCCAAGGAACTGCGCAGGCTCGGTGAAACACGCATGGGAGGGGCACCGGCCAAAGTCCGACAGATTTTGGAGCGCATCGATGAGGCAATGTCACAGACCACCACTGAAGTACGCTCCTACATCAAAGAACATCCAGACTTCGCGGAAGTCGGAGACCGAATGTTGCAGGAATGGGAGAAAGGTCGAGCCCTTTCGCTGCGCTCCACTTGATCTCCGTTCTGCGTAACCTCTAAGGGCGCCACACCCAAAGCACGGTCAAAGCGCGGATGTGACCATTTGCCATCTGGCCAAAAGCAATCCTTGCGGGGCTCGCGAACGTCTCTAGCCTGCATAAAGGGGGAACCGTCCGCATGGCGATTCTGAATCGATTTGTGACTGTAACGGGCATAGAATACGGCAAATACGTGGGGCACTTCCCGTGGATCAATCCGACCATCCCCGCTCTGAACCGGGTCGCGCGAGGGCCCAGAGACGAGAGTGGAAGATTGCCTCCATCAGTCTCGTTGTAGCCTCGGCCGTTCTGGTGATCGCAGTCCTGGTTGCCAACCTTCAGTCGCCGCGAGTAGCCCTGGCGCTGCTGATTGCATTGATCAGCGCCATGCTTGTTTTTGCCCTCCTGTTGGCCGACGTTTTCCGCCAGATACACAGGACCGAACGCCAGGCAAGGACTGTCTTTGAAGACCGGGAGCAGGAATTTCACCAGATGGCCGACAACATCCAGGAAATCTTCTGGGTGATCGAGGCCGAGACAAAGAAAGCCACCTTCGTCAATCCGGCATACGAAACCATCACCGGCCGCTCCTGCCAGTCCCTGCTTGAGAACCCTTCCTCCTACCAAGAGGTCATCCACGCCGACGATCGAGCTCATGTGCTCGCTAAGCTTGATGAAGCAGCCCGGGCCGGGAGCTTTGACGAAAGGTTTCGCATTGTGAAGCCGGACGGTGAGATCCGCTGGGTTTGGATGCGCGGTTTTCCACGAAGAGACACCAATGGCAAAATCACCCGACTGGGGGGAACCGCGCTCGATATCACCGCGCTCAAGAAGGCGGAAGACCAGGTTGCGGCCAATCTCGCCAAGGCGAACTCGGCATGGGCGGAAGCGGAGGCCCTGCGCAAGGCCACTCTTGCACTTACCGAAGACCTTCACATGGATTGCGTTCTGGACGCATTGCTTCGCTCTCTGGCCGAGTTGGTTCCCTACACCTGCGCCCGTGTGCTGGTTCCAGAAGGCGGTCCACATTGGTTGGCCCTGGGTGAAAAATCGTTCCCCGAACTCACGAAAAAGTCTCCCCGCACGCCTCTGACATTCGTTGCCGATGAGTCTCCGTTCTTTCAGCGTATCTGGTCCGAGCGGAAGCGCACCCTGATCCCCGACACCAGGCAGCAAGAAGGATGGCAAACCTTCAAGGGACACAAGCAGTTCCGTTCCTGGCTGAGCGTTCCCCTCGTCGCCTCCGAGGAGTTCCTGGGATTTCTCTCCCTGGGACATGTCGAACCGAACCACTTCACCGAGGACCACCTCCGGCGCGCCGAGCTGCTTGCCATTCCTGCGGCAGTCGCCATTCAAAACGCCCGTCTTTATTCCACCGCCGAGATCTACGGTTCGGAGCTGGAAAAGCGATTAGCCGACCTCCAAAAAGCCGAGCAGGCGCTCGACCAGTCGGAAGCCGGCCGCCGGGTCTCAGAGGAGAAATTTCAGAAGATATTTCATTCGAGTCCGATTGCCTTTTCGATTACGACGCTGGAGGAAGGCCGCTTCCTGGAAGTCAATGCCGCCTTTGAGGACCGATACGGTTACTCGCGCCAGGAAATCCTTGGACATACCGTGTCCGAGCTAAGGATTTGGGACGATCCTGCCGACCGAAGATTATTGATGACCCAGCTCCGGCGGGGAGGTCCGATTCGGAACGTAATCACCCGGCTTCGGACAAAATCCGGCGAAATCAAGCTTACGGCGTATTCCGCCGACCGGATCCTATTCGAGGGACAGACCTGCATCCTTGCCGTCTCCGAAGACGTGGTAACCCATGATCCCAGGCGGAGCAATTGAAGGCCGCGGAAGCCATATATTCGAGTTGCGCAGATAGCCTGGTCGGGGGGCCGGCGAGCATTTGAAGGCTATCTGCCCTCTGTTTCTAGTTCACTCTGTCCAGAATTCCGACCACCAAAAATAAAATGCACCACTTCTGCGCGGAAATACGCCACGATAGTGATCATCCTTTCCGCGAGAAGCCGCTGTGCACAACAGAAGTGGGGTAGGTCAAAAGCCAGTAGTTCAACCAGCCCAACCGAGAAGAGGTCAGGCACTGGAGCGCACGTCGTCCGCAGCCCTTTACAAAGACAGGACTTGGCCGACCACGAAACAGCACTTGCGCCGTGACCGTAATCCTGGGGCGAGTGTGCTCTGCCACGGTCGCGCGAATTGCCGCCTAAGCTCGAAGTGGTCCCGGAGACTCGTAATGGCGCGAGAGTGCAACTGGCTGGCGCTCCGGGCAGCCATTTTGTCCGGTTTTCCGACCATCACGACTCCGTCTTTTTCACAGTGTCCTACTTCGGGTCCGCCCCCCTTTGCAGGGGCGCACGATCGGCGACCTGGACAAATGCCTCTGGCGCGTGAGGACCTTCCCCACCTTGCTCATCTCATGAGTTCAACACCTCCGCCTGGCCCGGATGGGATTCCCAACTTCGATCTTTAGTCTTTACTCGAAGGGTGCGGTGCAGTATGGCGCGTGCAGGGGGAATACTTGCTTGGTGGGACCGGGACGTGGATCGCGCGGGAAGGCCGATTCGGCCCGACGTGCGATTAGCTGGCCATGAGATTTGGGAACAAGCCTGTAGGCGGACACATGTTCTCCTCGCTGATCGCGGTCCAGCTGCCGAACTAATGGAGAACACGGTTGCGCAGGTTTCCCGTTATCTGGATCGGATCGGGGCGCCGCTGTCCACCCGGAAACACGGACTTCTCTTGGTAGCCTTCTGCCGGGCCCTTCGCCGCTATGCGGCCAAGTCGAGTCGCCTCGAATTGGTGGGAGGGTCCGGTGAGCTCTCAAACCACGTGGCAGACAATGCTTGGGTCCGCCACGTTGATGCCCGCCTGGATTTCGAAAGGATTGTTCGACAACTCAGCGAGAGAAATGCCGCCGTTCTGACGCTGAGGGCGGCTGAGTACGAGTGGAAGGAGATTGCTCACCTGTTCGGAGTCTCGGTCGCGGCGGTTCGGAACAGCTTCTGGCGGGAGATCGAGAGAATCCGCTGCGAAACCCGTTCGCCGTGACCGGCGAAAAGACGCCGCTATCCTCCTGTCTGTTGCAATTCCGAACGGTAGAAGTGGCGGCGCGTGGCAGCGGGACACGGTTACAAGTTCCTCCGCGGCACCATCCTTGCAACCAGTTTCCCGATGACATGCGACTCATGCTCTCCGGCAGAACCCTCCAACGTGTAGGAGCGCTCGAAGGCGTTCGGCCCGGCAATCTTCATCTCCCAGCGATCGTTCGCTTGAGAACCGACAATCGACACGAGCCAGTCCCCGGGCCGATCGGCCAAGATATGTTCGATGATCGCTCGAACCTCTGCCTGTAGGCCAGGATCTCCCGTATGGTGCATCTCCACGGAAACCGCCATATCCCCCGAAAGTATCACCGTACCTCCGGGTTCCGCAAACCACGCTCTCCCGTGCGAAGATTTTCCTGCGGATTCCCCCGGGCCGAGTATGATCGGGACCTATGGCGACACCCGTTGTCCACACGCGCAAACGCGGCAACCCCAATTGGGGGCGACCCATTCCATGTGCTCCCGCGTTGGCCACTGAATTCGAGCTGCAAGTCATGCGACTGAAACTCACGGCAGAGATGTATGCTTCGTCGCGTGAACTCCACATCTGGTGCCAGCAAAACCGGAACCGAATCTACGTCCCCGAATGGCTCCTTAAGAAGTGGGGCATCCCCGTAGATGCCATCTTCAGCGGCGCCGCCTGACACCCCTCGTCCTAGACACCTCCGAAGTGCTCTTAAGCGGTAGCGGATAGTTCGTCCTCCGCATCCGCTTCCCAACCTGCTTGTTTCTTCATCTGCTCGTCGTACGCCGCCTGTTCCCTCTTCGCTTCCCGGACCGGCAACAGCTCCATGTGGCTGGGCGGAAAAACAAATGTCTGGACAAAACTCAGCCGGTCAGCATTCAACCTGTGTCCCACGATCTCTCCTCGGTGTCGCTTGCAGAAATCGCAAAAGTCTTCCGCGTCAATAATCTGTCTCTTAAGTCCGCTTGCGTTCACAGTTCGGCACTTCAGCAGCCCGCGGTCGATCCACTTCTGCACCTCTTCAGGCCGAACGTGCAACGCAGCCGCCAAGATATGTTTCGTGAACCAATCCTGCCCCATGCGTGCACTGGCTCCGAGCCGGTGCAGCATGGAGCGAACGGAGGTTGGAGAGCGGCGGAGCAGCACGGTGACTTCCTCGAGGGGATGCGATGCGATCAAGTCGAGCAGCTTCTGTTGCTCGCCCTTTGTCCACTGCCGGTAGCGCCGCTTAGAAGTCACACCCGATTGGCGCGCGAATCGCCAACAGGCGCCCCGCGGATTTCCCGACACTGCGGCAATCCTTGTGATCAGCGCTTTCAACCTCATTTGTGCATCGAGGCCACCCTCCCCCGACGCTTCACACGGTGCGGATTTCAGATATGCCCTTACCAGCTCTCGCGCCGCCCCAGGCCAGCGGAAGGTACGACGACTGGACTGTTGATTCAGTTCCCCCATGTCATGGCAGGACTGTGGAAGCCGAACCCCACATCCCCTCCTATCTATACATGGCGGCGAAATAGGAATGTGTCTCACCTCTGGACTGAAATTTTCAATGGCATGCGCCGAGCGAGCGAGACACGGCGGGACACGCTATTGGGGAGCGTCTCACATCACACACAATATCCCACGGCTGCGTCGAGAGGTGAATGCGCACAAAGATTTTCATCGACACCGATCACGGATCGTGGGATTCTGCTGGGGGCAACACGGCAGTCGGGCTTGGACTCCGCGTTCAGCTGGGGCGGCAGCATGGACCTCGAAAAAGAACTGCTCGACGCCTTTGACAGGGTCGGGCATGAAGACTTTCCCAATCCTCAGCACATCGACTGTCCAGGGCGCCAAGTCCTGCTGAAACTCGCGCAACAGCCCGCGGACGCTCAACTCTCCCACCTGCTCGATCACGTTCGACGATGCGCTCCGTGTTTTGATGAGCTGAAAGACCTTCGCTGCAAAGCCCAAAAGCGATATCCATGAAATCCGGCCCGCAAGGCTTAAGGAAATTGTCGGAATGCTTCAGACGACGGACACCGCCGCCCACGCAGCCGTTTGGCGGGAAGTGAGACGAGCGCGGTTACGGAGCTTGAGATGAAGCCCCCCAGGAGAGGCGTGAATGAGCCGATGGCACCCTCTAGGCCCATAAGAATGTTTCTAACGTATTGAGTATAGAAGCATTAATTGCTAGCTCGCCGGTGACACAAAGGTACCTTGACTTCGACCTCTTTTTACATCTAAACCTTAGATGATAAATGGAGGAGAACAGCGTGGAGCCGGATTTTTTCTTGACAAGCGCACCATGTCGAAACTAGATAGTGTAGCCCACGTCAAAGAACAGCCAGGTCTTGGCTTTCCTCACTATTGACCTCGACCAACTTGCGGGAGGCGATCTTGTACCTGAACGTGCGGGACTTCGTCGTGGGAGACGGACTCCGTAATGCGAACCGTCTTCGCCCCGCTCCGTCGGATTCGCAGCACACCGCCATTGGGCTCGAACTTCCAGCCTGGCTGGTTCAGTTCATTGTTCGTCGTCAGAACCTCTGAGACCAGCTTGGCCGCCAGGCCAAGCTACGGTTTGAGTTTCA
>OMOD01000092.1 GCA_900290255.1 Candidatus Sulfotelmatobacter kueseliae | reverse complement strand
TTTATCGGCTGCCAGTTCCATCCCGAATTCAAGTCCAAGCCGCTGGAGCCGCATCCGATGTTCAAGACGTTCGTTGGGGCGGCCTACGAGCATGGACTGAAGCGGCGGGCGGAAAAAGCCGCGGCGGAAGTGGAAATGTTCCACCGGCCGGACAAAGTGGGAAAACGCTAGAATCAAGCACGAAGGTGCACAAAGGAATTCCTTCGTGATCCTTCGTATCCTTTGTGGTTTATGAGTGTTTCTTTCCAAGTCGAGGGCATTAACATTGGCTCCGGCGGCCTGTTCCTTATCGCCGGGCCGTGCGTGATCGAGAGCGAGAAACACGCTCTTTTCATAGCGGAAGTGATCAAGGGCGTCACCCGCTCGCTGAACATCCCCTTTATCTTCAAGGCTTCCTATGACAAGGCCAATCGCACTTCCATCCGCAGCTTTCGTGGGCCGGGCGTGGCCGAAGGTTTGCGCATCCTGAAAAAAGTGAAAGACGAAGTACACGTGCCCGTGCTCACCGATGTACACGAGACTATAGACGTGGCCAAAGTAGCCGAAGTCGCGGATGTCCTGCAGATTCCGGCGATGCTCTGCCGCCAGACGGACCTGGTGGTGGCCGCCGCCATGAGCGAGCGCGTGGTCAATATCAAGAAGGGCCAGTTTGTTTCGCCGTGGGACATGAAGCACGCGGTCGACAAATGCCGCCAGGCAGGGAACGACCGGGTATTCGTTACCGAGCGCGGATCCAGCTTCGGTTACAACAATCTGGTCGTGGATATGCGCTCGCTAGCCATCATGCGCAAGTTTGCGCCGGTGGTTTTTGACGCGACCCACTCCGTGCAATTGCCTTCGGCGACCCACGGAGATGAAGATCAGCCGGCCGCCAGCGGCGGGCAGCCCGAGTTTATTCCGGTGTTGGCTCGTGCCGCCGTCGCGGCCGGAGTAGACGGCATATTTATGGAAGTCCACGACAACCCCAGAGACGCCAAATCCGACGGCGCCAACGCGCTGGACTCGACCAAGCTGCGGGGCGTGTTGAAAGAGTTGTTGGCGGTGCACCAAGCTGTGGCCGTGGCGCATGTGAAGCCCTAGGCGGTATGCCCGCCGAATCTGCTACCATCCCACTTCATCGAGACAATTGCTCCGGACATGCACATTGTCATCACCATCATCGGCCTTCTCGTAGTCTTCGCGGTCCTGCTCGACGCCTTTGAAACCGTGGTCCTTCCCCGGCGCGTGCGCCGGCAATATCGCATCACTTCCTGGTTCTACCGGCGAACCTGGGTTCCCTGGCGAAAGATCACTACCCACATAAAGTCTCCCAGCCGGCGGGAGAACTTTCTTGGCTACTTTGGACCGCTTTCGCTGCTTTTGTTGCTCGGGCTGTGGGCAGTGACCCTCATCTTTGGATTTGCCCTGTTGCAATATGGCGCGGGTGAGCATGTTCAGTTGAGCGGGGAACCCATTACTTTTGGGCGGTTGATTTATCACAGTGGAGAGACTTTCTTCACCCTCGGCTATGGCGACATTGTTCCGACCTCGCCCATTGCCCGCGCCCTGGCGGTGATCGAAGCCGGAATGGGCTTTGGTTTTCTGGGGACGGTGATCGGCTACCTTCCAACCATCTACACTGCGTTTTCGCGTCGCGAGGTCCAGATTTCTCTTTTGGATGCGCGCGCCGGATCTCCGCCCACGGCAGCCGAGCTTCTGGGCCGGTTTGGCAACCGTCCGCAACAACTTGAGTTCGACCAGATCCTACGCGAGTGGGAGAGATGGTCAGGCGAGGTTTTGGAAAGTCACATTTCTTATCCGCCACTCGGTTTCTTTCGTTCGCAACACAGCAACCAGTCGTGGCTGGGGGCCTTGACTACGATCCTCGACACCAGCGCCCTGATCATTGCCGGGGTGGATAATTTGCGCAGTGACCAGGCCAAAGTCACCTTCGCGATGGCCCGCCACGCCGTGGTGGATCTGGCACAAGTGACTAAGTCCACTTACGATCCGATGCACCCTGACCGGCTGCCTGCCGAAGAACTGGCTCGACTGCGCCAGGCCCTCGCAGGGCGCAACGTGAAGCTGAAAGAAGGCTCTGAGTTCGAAGAGAAGCTCAAGCACCTGCGCTCGCTCTATGAACCGTACTCCCAGTCCATCGCCCGAACCCTGTTGATCAACTTGCCGCCATGGATTCATTCCGAAAAGAAGAAAGACAACTGGGAGGCAGGTCCGTGGGACCGCGCCATCCAGGCGAAGAGCCTAGTCGTCCTGGGACAGCCAAGCGTTCGGCAGCCGAAGGCGGACGAACACTTCTGATGCTCCCCGCGAACATCGTAGCAGCGCGTGCTAACATCTTTTCTTCCTGATGAAAGCAATTGGTGAAAACGTGGTACGGATTGAGGCCGAGGCGCTGCGTGCGCTCGCGGACCGCATTGCCGGCCCCATGGCAAAGGCCTTCACGCGTGCCACAGAATTGCTCCACGGATGCAAAGGCCGCGTGGTGGTCACGGGCATGGGCAAGAGCGGCATTATCGCCCGCAAGATCGCCGCAACCCTCAATTCCACCGGCACGCCGGCGCTGTTTATGCATCCGGTTGAGGCGGTGCATGGAGATCTGGGAATGGTTGTAGGCGGAGACGTGGTGCTCGCGCTCTCGGCCAGTGGCGAGACCGAGGAAATTCTGCGTTTGCTGGCAACTCTGAAGCGATTGCGGGTTACGCTGATTGCGATGACGTGTGATGAAACGGCCGCGGGCGGGGGCGCCCGCGCCACACGGTCGTCGACTCTGGCTGGCGCCGCCGACGTTGCCCTCGATTGTTCGGTGGCCAAAGAAGCCTGCACGCTGGGATTGGCGCCAACTGCTTCCACCACCACCATGCTCGCCCTTGGTGATGCCCTGGCTATGACCCTGGCCGAGAAACGTGGATTCAAGGAAGAAGACTTCGCAAATTTGCATCCTGGCGGCAAGCTGGGCAAGCGTCTGGCGCGAGTCGAGTCGCTGATGCACTCAGGAGACGCAGTTCCTCGCGTAACGCTTAAGACGAAGATGCCGGATGTGATCTATGAAATGTCGCGCAAGAAGCTGGGCATGACGGCCGTCGTTGAAGGCAAGAAGTTGATCGGTGTGATCAGTGATGGCGACCTGCGGCGGCTGCTCGAAAAACGCGGCAAAGATGCGCTTGATCTCACGGCGGGCAAAGATGCGCTTGATCTCACGGCGGGTCAGTGCATGACGAAGAATCCGAAGACGATTGCGCCGCAGGAATTCGCCGCCACGGCTCTGGCACTGATGGAAGAGAAAAAGATCACGTCACTGGCGGTCGTTAATAGCAAGGGCAAGCTGGAAGGAATTGTCCATCTGCATGATCTTTGGGGCACAGAGATGATGTAGCGCCGG
>OMOD01000128.1 GCA_900290255.1 Candidatus Sulfotelmatobacter kueseliae | reverse complement strand
GACGGCTGGCTTGAGCTTGTCAACGACGAGGAGCAGGGCGGATGCATGGTTCCCATATTCATGTTCCACTACGAGCACGACACAGACCCGAAAATGCGTCCCAAGCCCATCAGCCCTGAGCAGCGGGAAGATGTGATCGTGCACATGGCGGCTGGGTTGTTGCAGGCATATCGGTATTTCAGGGAGCATCGGCAGGTCAGTCCCAGTGCTCACCGGAGTGAACCACGGCACAATGTTTCCAAGGTCGGGCGGAACGACCCGTGTCCGTGCGGCTCGGGGAAGAAATACAAGAAGTGCTGCGGCGGGGCGAGCGTGAACTGACTCGTAATCCTGATTCCTCCACACGGAAGCGCCCCAGCCCGAAGTGCAATAATTGAAGCCGAAGAGGTTGCAGTCATGAAGAGCAGGCTGGGGTACAAGGGATATGTCATCGAGGCACGATTATCCGAGCTGAAGGACGTTTTCTCTGCGGAGTTCTCCATCGAAGAACACGATGGGAGTGGAGTGACAGAAACGCAGTTCTACCTGCCCGACACCTTCCCGACGCGGGACTCCGCTTTTGAGGCAGCAATTAAGGCTGGACGGCAGAAGATTGATATGGGTTTCCTGCGGGGATCGGCAGTCGTAAGCGGCTGAGCCTGCTCTTCCAGAAAATGACTCCTCAGCCCAAGTACACATTGTCAATCTTCCGCATGAGCCGAACCATTCGGGCAAGTCGAATGCCCACGCCAGAATGAAAGATGCGAGCGTCAATCTGCGTATTGGCACATCTCCTCGATGCAGGCTTGGCACGAGCGCGTGCCTCGCTCACGTCTGTTTTCATGGCATGTTTCACACAATTCCCATTCGTCCAATACGCCCGCCTCAGCTTTGTGACGCCCAGCAATGCGTAGCTCAAGGAAAGCTTCGCGACGTTGGGCGGCTGTCCATTCTCTGACGGGCTTTTTCTCACGCGCTTCTCGGCGCTGTCGAGTTTCTGCATCAGATTGCGAGATAGCTGTACTACGTGAGTTCATTTTCATCTCCCGCCAGCGGGAACAAGAAGCCGTTCCCCGTCAGTTCCAGTCAGATTCGTTGGTCAAATGCCCTCAGAATCGTCGCCTACTAGGAAACAGGTAGTCGAGTTTTGCCTTCACGCAGGATCGTCGCTGGCGTGCCCTTTAGGATGAATCTATCCTAGTAAAACACCTGCCGAAATCGCCACAGATCGCCGGAAAACTTCCTGAGGACAATCTTGGTGGAGTTTGGAGTACGTATCGGTGACGGTTTTCTCTCAAGGATTTCCCTACCGTTTCCTATCGGAAATCTCGGTAGAGGATGGTCAGAATCGAAGTTACTGAAGTTCTTGTTTACTCTGGTTGCCGTTCTCGTCCAGCCCTTGCGCCAACCACGCTTGCTTTTGCACTTCGTCCAGACGGTCTTCCGCTTCCTTAATCCAGTGCTCGTATGTCTTGCGGATTTCTTTCTCTGACGTGCCGACCCACTTGCTTACGTCCGCCACTGACACGCCTTGCGCCAACCACGCGCTGATGCGGAAGTGACGGAAGCCGTGCGGTGTCATCTCCACACCAGCCTCACGGAAGACTTTGTAGAGTCGTTCGCGCCATTCCCGATACGTACCGGGGAAAGCGGGCGAACCTAGAGCGTCAAGCTGTTTCGCCAACGACGACGGGATGCGAACACGGTATCGCTCTGTGGTCTTGGTGCGGTTGCTGCGTATCAGCGTGCCGTCTTCCAGATTTGCTGGATCGAACTTTTGAGCGTCCACCAGAGCCATCCCCGTCTCACGCATCAGTTGAGCAAGCAGCTTGACTCGTCCGGTAGCCGTGGCTAGGACTTTTTCGATTTGCTTCTTGGTCGGCGGGACAACTTCGGGCTTGTCGTAGGTGATGGCGAACTGCGGGAACTGTTTCGGGTCGGGTGCCGGGCTTTTGTCTACGTAGCCCATCCCCTCACACCAGTTGAAAAACCCGTTGATGACAGACCAGTGGACTTTCAGGCTGGAACTGTCCCCGGTTCGGAACGGGAGTGTGAGCCGCCATTTCATGACCCGGCCGGTAGTGAGAGCCGCCAGCATGAGCACGCCATTCGCCTCGCACCAGTCGATGAGCTTCTGCCCCATGAGCTTCGCTTTTACGTTGTTCAGTTTGTTCTGCTCACGCAACGCCCACCATTCCTTCACGGCGTCCTCGACCGATATGCCCTTGTGCGACACTTTGCCATCGGCGAAGTCCTTTAGGCGCTTTTCCAAATCCTTCGCCTTGCCTTGCGCTTCTGACCAGCTACGGGTCTCCAAAGACCATTTGTTCTGGTAGGTGAGCTTCTTGCCCTCGAACACTGCATCTCCGTTTTTCCACACGAATTGCACATGCAACGGGCACCCGCATCGCGGGTCGTAGCGGTTCCTGCTGTCGCAGGTTTCCCTGTTGTGACGCCGAAAAATTGTGAATGTCATGGTTCTCCTGTCCGAGGAGATTAGGACAATCGTAGGGACAATTCGGACAGGAAGTCAAGGTTACTCAGGTTTTATGCGGGCAAAAGAATGGCTCCTCAGGTAGGACTCGAACCTACAACCCTCCGGTTAACAGCCGGATGCTCTGCCATTGAGCTACTGAGGAGTGTATGGGCCGAGTGCTGAAGACCCAGCCTTCGGCTATCCGATTGATCATAGCATCTCCGGCGGGATGGTGAAAACAGGGCGTACTCGCCGGGCGTACTCGTCGGTAGTGGCTTAATTCGTCTTTGGAATTATGGGATCGAATAGATTAGGACAGTACCTACTCGTCCAGTACATGGTTGACACTCTACCGAGTGTCAACCATCATTCTGAACGGAAAACAGGGCGCTGCTCTCGTTCGACTTCGATCAGCACCGAAGACTGGGCGCAAAAGCTGAAGTGAATCAGCCTGGACTCTCGGCCTTCAAGCCCGTCGTCGGAAGGCCAGCCCCTCGGGAATCGCCTGCCCGGTTTCTGCTACGCTATCTTTCACTGTCGAATCCGCTCGCCATGCATCGATTTCTTTTTTGCGAGGTGATGATGTTCGCCGGTCTGCGTTTGTCCTGGATGCTTTCTTCGCTCTTTCTGTTCGCCGCGGCTGCCTTCACGGCCGACGATTCCCAATCCCAGGCGTCGTCTTCTGCACTGCCTGCCAAAACATCTTCTGCGACTCCCACCGCGCCTCCGCAGGCTGCCGTTAAGCCAGTCGCCGAAATGTTTCACGGCACAACCATCGTGGATAACTACCGCTGGCTCGAGGACGGCCAGAGTCCCGCAACCCAGAAGTGGGTGGAAGAAGAAACGGTGTACACCCGTGCGCTGCTTGATCCGCTGCCCGGCCGCGATGCCATCCACAAGCGTCTCACGGAGCTGCTCTCCATCGGCGACGTGACTCCGCCCCAGATGGCGGGCAGGCATTACTTCTACACCAAGCGCGAAGGCATCGAGAACCAGCCCGTCCTCTATGTGCGCGATGGCGGCATTTCCGGGAAAGAGCCGGGGCCCGACCGCGTTCTGGTCGACCCCAACCAGCTCAACGCCGACGGCACCGTCGCGCTCGACTGGTGGCAGCCCAGCGATAACGGCAAGTACGTCGCTTACGGCACGTCGCCGGGCGGTTCGGAGATGAGCACGCTGCACATCATCGAGACCAAGACCGGCACCGTACTCCCCGACACCATCGATCGTACCCGCGCCGCATCCATCGCCTGGGAGCACGACAATCGCGGCTTTTATTACACCCGCTATCCGAAAAAAAGCGATGTTCCCGAAGGCCAGGAAGTGTACAACCGCCATGTCTTTTATCACGAACTGGGAACCGATCCCGACGGCGACGATCCCATCTTCGGCGAGGGCCGCGATCCCGAAGACTGGCCCAACGTGAGTCTTTCGAACGACGGCCGCTGGCTGCTGATCACTGTCGAGCAGGGCTACACGAAGATCGAGTTGTTTCTGATGAACCTGAAAGCCGGCACTCCGCCCACCCGCGTCACTACGGGCAAGAACTTCCTCTACAGCGGCGAAGTCTACGAGGGCAAACTCTACATCACGACCAACGAAGATGCCCCGCGTTATCGCGCCTTCGTCACCGATGCCGGCGACTATGAGCGCGACCACTGGAAGGAAATCATTCCGCAGACCGATGCCATTCTGCTGGGCACCTCCGTCTTCGGCGGCAAGCTCTTCGCACAATACGAGCAGAACGCCACGTCACAGCTCAAGATTTTCGATCTCGGCGGCAAAAAGCTCGCCGACCTCAGTCTTCCTGCTCTCGGCACGGTCTTCGACTCGGGCGGCCGCTGGGATCGCGACGAATTCTTTTACGGCTTCCAGTCCTTCACCTTTGCGCCGTCCATCTACCGTTACGATCTGAAAGACAACTCCACTTCGCTCTGGACCAAGGTCGCCGCGCCCTCCATCGATCCTTCGGCTTACGAGGTCCGGCAGGAGTGGTTCCAATCGAAAGACGGCACGCGCGTGCCCATGTTTATCGTTGGCAAGAAAGGATTGCAGAAGAACGGCCACAATCCCGCGCTGGTCACCGGCTACGGCGGCTTCAACATCAGCCTGACGCCGGCTTTCAACCGCGCCGCCTATCTTTGGCTGGAGCACGGCGGCATCTACGCCGTGGCCAACCTGCGCGGCGGTGCCGAATTCGGCGAAGATTGGCACCGCGCCGGCATGCTCGACAAGAAGCAGAACGTCTTCGACGACATGATCGCCGCCGCCGAGCACCTTATCTCTGAGAAATACACCGACCGTAATCACCTCGCCATCCAGGGCGGATCGAACGGTGGCCTGCTCATGGGGGCCATGATCACCCAGCGCCCCGACCTGTTCCGCGCCGTCGTCTGCCGGGTGCCGTTGCTCGATATGCTGAACTACCAGAACTTCCAGATCGCCCGCCTCTGGATCGCCGAATACGGCAGCGCGGAAAATGTCAACCAGTTCAAATGGCTCTACGCCTACTCGCCCTATCACCACGTGAAGGCGAGCACGGAGTATCCCGCGATCTTATTCATGACCGCCGATACCGACACGCGCGTCGACCCCATGCACGCGCGAAAAATGGCGGCCCGGATGCAAGCCGAAGCGAAAAATGGCGCCAGCCGCACCCGCCCGATCTTATTGAGAGTCGAGACCAAGGCCGGCCACGGTGCCGGCAAACCGGTGACCAAGCAGATCGAGGAGTACACGGATATTTATTCGTTTTTGTTCTGGCAGGTCGGGGTGAAAGAATAGGAGTTTTTCACCACGGAGGCACGGAGACACGGAGGAAAATCGAGCTAGTCGGGTCCGTGGTGACCACCCTTCGAAAATCGCGAAGGGTGGGGATCTCGTTGCGACCCTGTTTCAAGCAGATTCGCGCGCGCGCGCCGGTGCTATCAATATGCCGCTTCAGCAGCCGGCTACGGATTCGGGTACTCTAGATGGCGTAGCGAAATCCCCCGGATAGAAGGAGAGAAGCAAAGAGCATGGCGACAAAATACAGGGTGGTCAAAGTCAAGGGCGCGAAGCCGGAGACATTCATCGTTGTAGGCATTGATTTTGAGCAGCACGCAATCACAAGCACCTCGGAATCCATGTCCGAAACCGCCATGCGCGCCCATTTGAAGAACGGGAACGCTTCGGAAAAAGACATCAACGCCTGGATCGAGCAGGCGCGCAAGTATCCCGGATAAGAAGGCCGGTTTCGCGGCTGACTTTCGGCACCGTGGTCTCTGCCGCCCATCATCTATGGCAGGACGGACACGGCAGGACGGACCTGGCAGGATGGCCAAACCCGACGCTTTCCACGTCGGATGGCCGAGGGTCGAATGAGAACCGGGCAGCCTGCCCTATTGAATTGAGCTGGCTACGCTGGAGAAAACTGTGTCGGCATTGGAGCCGATGAGCTGAACGGCACCAATGACGATGACCAGGATCACGGCCAGCATCACGGCGTATTCGGCAACGTCCTGGCCTTTATCCTCTGCCCAAAGTCTGCGGAGCAGCACGGTCATAAGCCTCCCGTCAGCGTGACTCAAGGAAGAATCGACGGCCCCACAAATGTCCTTCGCCCAAGCAACCTCATTCCGAAGTTGCGATCCCATTTTCAACCGCACACAACTTTACACGCGCCCCAGCTCCGACCGCCCCGTGAGAGTATAAGTCCAAAACCGAAGCTTCCGCTTGGCATTTTCTGGCAGCTCAGAGGCGACCGGCGGTAATGAGTTGCTCAACCGGCGCGTGGCCTTCATCCGGGGCGCTCGCTGATCTTTCTCCGCACCACCTCTCCCCGTGGTAGAATGCTCAAACCCCAGGCTGGGGGCGGCTTTTCACGCCCTATCGAGTTCCGGCCGCACAACTCGTTTGCGGAGGTTGGCTCTCATGAGTTCTCGTTCCCGGTGGTTCATTTCTCTCGTCTTCTTCTCGTTCATAATTCTGATGAACGCCCTGTCCGTCACACCGGCCCTGGCACAGGATTCGCCCTCGCCTCTGCCGAAACGCATTGTGGCCGACTACGGCTATTGGAGCAGGACCCAGGACCCGCCCTACGGTCACGAACAGATTCCGTACCACAAGCTGACCCACATCAATCACGCCGGAGTATCCTTCAACGCGGATGGCAGCCTTTCCGTGCCCGATGGATTCCTTGAGCCCGAACTCAACAAGAAAGCTCACGACGCCGGCGTGAAGGTCATGCTCCTGCTGGGCGGCGACTTCAACGGCCTCGAAACCAGCGGCGCGGTCGAGGCGCTGGTTGACAACATCGCGGCTTTCGAGCAGGAACACCACTACGACGGCGTGGACATGGATTGGGAATATCCTGCGAGTACGCAGGATGGCAACTTTTTCGTGAAATTGATGAAGGCATTGCGCGAATCGAACCCGGATTACACGCTCTCGATTGACGTCCCGCCCTGGGGCGCCCCTCCCTACGACTACGCCTACGACCTGAAGCACATGCAGCTCTCGCTCGACTATTTCAACCTCATGATGTACGACTGCGCCGGTCCCTGGACCGCGCACGGCCAGCTCAATGCGCCGATTTTCTGGGACCCGAACGACCCGGCGCCGTACGAATGTCAGCCTGGTGGCAGCGACCAGGAAACCGCCGACATTTTCCTGAAGCATGTTCCCGCCGCGCAGCTCAACATGGGAACTCCGTTCTACGGCTACCACTACACCAACATCAACCAGCTTTTCGGGTTGTGCCCCAACGCCGCGAATACCGCCGATGGGGAGTGCGACAACACGGTGCTGACCGTGAACTATGCGCCGTGGGTCAAGGATCGCATCAATAAGAATGGCTGGTACACCCAGTACGATCCCATCGCGCTGGTGCCCTACATGCTCAGGACCGACGGAAAAGACGGCTACATCACTTATGATGATGCGTTCTCGACCTACTACCGCGTCTGGTATTCCGATTGGAAGCGGGGACTGGGAGGCACTTTCATGTGGTCGCTCGACGCCGACTACGACGGCCACTCGCAGGATCTGCTGGACGCCATGTACTGGGCGACGGTAACCGGGCACTAGACTCTCTCACGCTCGCTTCGCTCGACGCCGACTCTCTCCACGCTCGCTTCGCTCGCGGGGCGGACGAGGGCGTCCGCCCCTACACGAACCGGCGTTTGACCCTGTCTATCCAACGTGTTATAAACGCCTGTTTTACGCTTGGGACGCCCGATTACTAATTCCCCTTGCAATGTCATCTTTCGGAGGAGTTTTTATGCGCACTATCCTATCCAGTGCGGCTTTCTTGCGCCGCACCGCCACGAAAATCGTGGCCACCGCCGCGCTCTTGACCATAGGAGCCGCAGCTGCCTTTGCCCAGCCTGCCAGCGAACCCGCCGGCGGCGAAGCTGCCCTGAAGCTGCCCGACCTCTCTAGAGTCAGCTTCCTTAACGGCGCCTTCGCCATTAATGGGCATAACCTGCTGCTGATCGGCATCTTCTTCTGTCTGTTCGGATACGCCTTCGGCATGGCCATCTACATGCGCTTGAAGAACTTGCCCGTGCATCGCGCCATGCGCGAGATTTCCGAGCTCATCTACGAGACCTGCAAGACTTATCTGTTCACGCAAGGCAGGTTCATTCTGCTGCTCTGGGCTTTTGTTGCGGTCATCATCGCGGCATACTTCGGCTGGCTTTCTCCGGTGCCTGGCAAGCCCGTCGCTTTGACCCTCCCCATCATTCTGGCGTTCAGCCTGGTGGGAATCGCGGGCAGCTACGGCGTGGCCTGGTTCGGCATCCGCGTCAACACCTTCGCCAATTCACGGACGGCGTTCGCATCGCTGCCCGGCAAACCCTATCCCGTCTACCAGATTCCGCTGGAAGCCGGCATGAGCATCGGCATGATGCTGATCAGCGTTGAGTTGCTCATCATGCTCTTCATTCTGCTCTTCGTGCCAGGCGATTACGCCGGACCCTGCTTCATCGGTTTCGCCATCGGCGAATCGCTGGGCGCCGCGGCGCTGCGTATCGCCGGCGGCATCTTCACCAAGATTGCCGACATCGGTTCCGACCTGATGAAGATCGTCTTCAAGATCAAGGAAGACGATGCCCGCAACCCCGGCGTCATCGCCGATTGCACAGGCGACAATGCCGGCGATTCGGTCGGGCCTTCGGCGGACGGTTTCGAGACTTACGGTGTGACCGGCGTGGCCCTGATCACCTTCATTCTGCTGGGCGTGAAGAATCCCACGGTCCAAGTGCAGTTGCTGGTGTGGATCTTCGTCATGCGCGTCATGATGCTGGTATCGAGCGCTCTTTCTTACTTCCTGAATGCCGCGATCGCCAAGGCCAAGTACGGCTCGGCCAACGAGATGAATTTCGAAGCGCCTCTGACCTCGCTGGTCTGGATCACTTCCATCGTCTCGATCGCGCTGACCTACCTGATTTCGCACTTCATCATTCCCGATCTCGGCGGCGACGGGTCGCAGTGGTGGAAGCTGGCGACAATCATCTCGTGCGGCACGCTGGCAGGTGCGCTGATCCCCGAACTGGTAAAGGTTTTCACTTCGGTGGAATCGCGGCACGTAAAAGAAGTGGTCACCTCGGCGCAGGAAGGCGGAGCGTCGCTGGGAATTCTGTCGGGATTCGTGGCCGGCAACTTCTCCGCTTACTACCTCGGCCTGGCGATGATGATGCTAATGGCGCTTGCCTATTCCATGAGCACGATGGGCTTGGCTGCGGCGGCGGGCATGCTGGCGCCAGCCGTATTTGCATTCGGGCTGGTTGCCTTCGGATTCCTGGGTATGGGACCGGTCACGATCGCGGTGGATTCGTACGGCCCGGTCACCGACAACGCCCAGTCGGTATATGAGCTTTCGCTGATCGAGACCATCCCCAACGTTAAAGGCGAAATCAAGAAAGATTTCAACGTCGACGTCAACTTCGATCGCGCCAAGTACCTGCTCGAAGCCAACGACGGCGCCGGGAACACGTTCAAGGCGACGGCCAAGCCGGTGCTGATAGGCACCGCCGTGGTGGGCGCAACCACCATGATCTTCTCCATCATCATGGCGCTGACCAACGGGCTCACCGCGAACGTCGACAAGCTTTCGCTGCTGCACGCGCCTTTCTTCCTCGGCCTGATCACGGGCGGAGCGATGATTTACTGGTTCACCGGCGCTTCCACCCAGGCCGTGACCACGGGCGCCTACCGCGCAGTTGAGTTCATCAAGCGGAACATCAAACTGGAAGGCGTGGAAAAAGCTTCCGTTGCCGACAGCAAGAAGGTAGTGGCCATCTGCACCCAGTACGCTCAGAAGGGGATGCTGAACATCTTCATCGCCGTTTTCTTCGGAACGCTGGCCTTTGCTTTCGTGGAGCCATTCTTCTTCGTTGGTTATCTGATTGCCATCGCGATTTTTGGACTGTATCAGGCTATTTTCATGGCCAACGCTGGGGCAGCATGGGACAACGCCAAGAAGATCGTCGAAGTCGAACTAAAGCAGAAGGGCACCGAACTCCACGCCGCGACGGTGATCGGCGACACAGTCGGCGATCCCTTCAAAGACACGTCCTCGGTGGCGATGAACCCGGTCATCAAGTTCACGACCCTGTTCGGGCTGCTGGCGGTGGAACTGGCGGTGTCGCTGGCTAGCAGCCAGGGTACGACTCTGACCCGCGCTCTGGCGCTCGTGTTCTTCCTAGTGTCCTTTACCTTCGTGTACCGCTCGTTCTACAGCATGCGGATCAAGGTGGGCGCGGAATAGCAGAGCCTGGCGGCAAACATCAACGCCATCCGGAGAGTCCCGGATGGCGTTTATTTCGTTTCGGTCGGGGCTCGGGCAACTCTCACGTAGGCCCGGACGCATTGGTCCGGGCCACTCGGTGCGTTTCGCTGGGCGGACGAATGCGTCCGCCCCTACGTGTGTTCTCCTAGTTCGGCCCCTTCATCTTTTCCTTCACGCTCTTGGCCAGCTTCTCGATTTCATCGGCCTTCTTGATCACGGCGAGCGAGAGAACGTTTTCGTTCGACTTGTCGACATAGGCTTTCAGCTCGACCGAAAGCTTCAGCAACTTGTCGGTGTCGCTTTTGAGCGAGGCAACTCGCTCCTTGGCGGCTTTCTTCGCCATGTCGTGCTCGATCTGCTCCCGCGCATCGTCTCCGTCCGCGGGCGCTACGCCGACATTTCTCCGATGCACGGGTGGCGGAGGCGGCAGCGGATTCTGCGCCAGCGCGGGAATGGCAAAGAGGCAGAGGAAAAATACGGATTCGTAGAGTCTGGATCGCACGGGAACCTCTCGAGACAGCCAGCGAGCACTCTACGAAAATTATACGTCCGCGGAATCACGGAAGAGAATGCGGGCGGAAAAGGAAGAGCTATCCAGAGAAGAACAAAAGCGGGGGTTCTCGCTTCCACAGAATTGCCAGTCGCCTGGCAATTCTGCATCCGCTCGAAATGACAAACATCCCTTACAGCGCGCTCATGTTGGCCAGGAATTCGCTGTTACCCTTGGTTTTGCTCAGCTTGTCGATCAACAATTCCATGGCTTCGACGGGCGAGAGCGGGTTCAGAACTTTCCGCAGGACCCAGATGCGCTGCAGGTCTTCCTTGGGAATCAGCAGTTCTTCTTTGCGCGTGCCCGAGCGCTGAATATCGATGGCCGGGAAGACGCGCTTGTCGACCAGCTTGCGCTCCAGAATGATTTCCGAATTGCCCGTTCCCTTGAATTCTTCGAAGATCACGTCGTCCATGCGGGAACCGGTGTCAATCAGCGCGGTGGCGATGATGGTCAGCGAGCCGCCTTCTTCGATGTTCCGCGCCGAGCCGAAGAATCGCTTGGGACGCTGCAACGCATTGGAATCGACGCCGCCCGAGAGCACCTTCCCCGAGGGCGGGACGATCGTGTTGTAGGCGCGCGCCAGACGCGTGATGGAATCGAGCAGAATGACGACGTCACGCTTGTGCTCGACCAGCCGCTTGGCCTTTTCGATCACCATTTCCGCGACCTGCACGTGGCGGGCAGCGGGCTCGTCGAAAGTCGAGGAGATCACTTCGCCTTTCACCGAGCGCTGCATGTCGGTAACTTCTTCCGGACGCTCGTCAATCAACAGCACCATCAAAACAACTTCGGGATGATTCGTTGTGATGGAGTTGGCGACGTTCTGCAGCAGCATGGTCTTACCGGCGCGCGGCGGAGAAACGATCAGGCCACGCTGGCCCTTCCCCAAAGGCGTGAGCAGGTCCATGACCCGGGCACTGGAGTTTTCCCGAGTGGTCTCGAGCTTGATGCGCTCCTGCGGATACAGCGGCGTCAGGTTGTCGAACAGGATCTTGTTGCGCGCCTCGTCGGGCGATTCGAAGTTGACGGCCTCGATCTTGACCAGAGCGAAGTATTTCTCGCCTTCGTGGGGCGGGCGCACCTGGCCGCTGATGGTGTCGCCGGTCTTGAGGTCGAATTTGCGGATTTGCGAGGGCGACACGTAGATGTCGTCGGGGCCCGGCAGGTAGTTGTAGTCGGGCGAGCGCAGGAAGCCGTAGCCGTCGGGCAGGATTTCCAGCACGCCCTCGGCAAAGATGTGGCCTTCTTTTTCGCTCTGCGCCTGCAGAATCTTGAAAATGAGGTCCTGCTTGCGCATGCCGCTGGCACCGGGCAGCTCCAAGGTCCTTGCGATCTTGGTCAGCTCGGTGATGTTCTTTTCTTTCAGTTCAGCAATGGTCATGGTTCACCTGAACCCGTGCCCTAGAGCGTATTCGGTAGTGGCTACGGGAGATTTTCAAAGGAGGGTACGCAGGGAAGATGCAATCAACACCGGGCAGGAGGGCGGGCGGTTAAGCAGCCCGCCGTTGTGCCTCAGCAAAATTCTCTGGTTCCGACAAAACTTCTTGCCGCGGTGAGCCAGCGATTCGGTCCAGCACTCCATTCATCGTTTCCTGGATTCTGGTACTGGGCCGATGGAACTTCCGCGTGGCCTTGGAGGCAAGCTGGCAAAGCATATAACGGTTCCGCAGAGTTTGTAAAGCGTCAAACACACGATCAGAGCGCATGTGTTTTTCCTTCTCCTTAAGTTATGATTGTGGCCTTTCGCCTTTGTCCTTACGCCACGGGAGGGTGACCAGATCCCCGGTATCCGCCCTAAGTCACTGATTCCGAGTAGGTTGTAAAGGATTTGGCGTCCAACTCACCTTGAATAGATGCACACCAGGATACGGAAGATGCTTGAATTTCTGGGCCTGGTTCCTCAGGCGGTGATTTCGACAAAGCCCAGAAGTTCCCGGACGTACCTGGAAATTGCTAATGTAGCGGCAAGCGGGTGCGAGGTCAAGTGTTTATTTGGCGGCGGGGTATCAGCGCTTTTCAGGTGAAAAGTGACCCGCACTGGAAACGATCGCCAACCTGTTTATAATCAACTTGTTACATTGGCACCTGAGAAGTTCGCCAGGGTTGCGCGAAAGCTGTTCGCTCCGCCACAGCCCAGGGTGATCGAAGTCACAGACGGGTTCGATCGGCGCATTCTACCGTCAAGAGTCCATCACCGACTGCGAGGTTTTGAATGCCTATTGCTCCCCAATCCACCACGCGAGTTCTCAACCCCAAGCTCGAGCATAAGATCATGAGCGCGGCCGAGGCGGCCGCCCTGATTCAGTCCGGCGACCAGGTCGGCATGAGCGGTTTCACCGGGTCCGGCTATCCCAAGGTAGTTCCGACTGAACTGGCGCGCCGCATCGCGGACGCCAACTTCCGCGGGCAAAAGTTTCAAGTCAGCGTCTTCACCGGCGCCTCCACTGGCCCGGAGCTCGACGGAGCCCTCGCCATGGCGGGCGGCATCCATTTGCGCCTTCCGTATCAATCCGATCCCGAGACGCGCAAACGCATCAACGCCGGCGAAATGGAGTACATGGACATTCACCTGAGCCATGTCGCCTAGTTTGTGGAGTACGGATTTCTGGGCAAGCTGGACGTCGCGTTGATCGAGGTCACGGCGGTGCTGGAAGACGGACGCCTCATACCCAGCTCCTCGATCGGCAACAACAAGACGTGGATTGATTGCGCGGAGCGGGTCATTCTGGAGGTCAATTCCTGGCAGCCAGCTGCGCTCGAAGGGATGCACGACATCTATTATGGATTGGAACCGCCCCCGAATCGGAAGCCGATTCCGCTGGTCAAACCGGGGCAGCGCATTGGCACGCCGTATCTCGAATGTCCTTCTGATAAAGTCGTCGCGATTGTGCTCACCGATTCACCCGACCGCAACAGTCCGTTCAAAGCGCCGGATGAAGCCTCGAAGCGCATCGCGGGACATATCCTGGAGTTTCTGAGTTGGGAAGTGCAGAAGGGCCGCATGCCGGCGAATCTGCTACCGCTGCAATCGGGCGTGGGCAACATCGCCAACGCCGTTCTGTTCGGGCTCGAAGAAGGGCCGTTTGAAGGCTTGACTTCTTACACAGAAGTGATTCAGGACGGAATGATTCGTCTGCTGAAGTCAGGCAAGTTGACTTGCGCGTCGGCCACCGCATTCTCGCTGAGCCCGGAGATGCTGGACCAAGTGAATGCAGACATGGCCAGCTATCGCGAGCAGATTGTGCTGCGGCCACAGGAAATCTCGAACAACCCGGGGATCATTCGCCGCCTGGGCGTAATTGCCATGAACGGCATGATCGAAGCCGACAACTACGGCAACGTCAATTCGACGCATGTGATGGGATCGCGCATTCAGAACGGCATCGGCGGATCCGGCGACTTCGCGCGCAACGGATATCTCTCGATCTTCATGGCGCCATCGATCGCGCAGAAAGGCACGATCTCGACGATCGTGCCCATGGTTTCGCATGTGGATCACACCGAGCATGACGTGCAGGTCGTGGTCACTGAGCAAGGCCTGGCCGATCTGCGCGGGCTTTCGCCGCGGCAGCGGGCACACCTGATCATCGAGAAATGCGCCAATGCGGACTACAAGCCTTTGCTGCTCGATTATCTTTCGCGGGCGGAGCGCCTTTCCTACGGCAAACATACGCCGCACCTGCTGACCGAATCGCTGGGCTGGCACAACCGCTACCTGCGAACCGGCAACATGCGTCCGAGGGAAGAAAACTAGGGAATCGTTGCGGTTGTGTCGTTCAGTCGTCGTCGTGATGGCGATGATGACCGGACTGTTCCTCGGCTTCTTCTCCAGGTTCTTTGAGCCAGCGTTTGATAGCCCGGTCGCTGAGGTTCAGCTCCACCACCGTCGCTTCCGAGGGCTCGAGGCTGACGATCATCATGCGCATCTTGCCTCCCGAAGGACTGGTGTAGATCAGGGTCGTCTCGCCGTCAGCGCGGGAACGAACCCGGATAAACGGGTACCAGCCCGGCCCCAGGGAACTCTCGACCATGCGGCAGACATCTGCGGCATCGGCGGGCATCTTGAAATCCTCAAAGAATGCGATTTTCATACCGCTGACGCCTTCGGGCCGGGCAACAAACATGACGGCACCCAGAAACGGGATATGCGAATGGTGCACGCCATAAGCGCCCTCGATGGTGTGCACTATCTCGCGGAACTCGTGGTCGGCGCCGAAGGCCAAAGGTGCAGCACACATCACCAGCAGGAAGACGCGTAGAGATTTCATTTGTGCTCCCCTGGCTGAGCCTTTGTCTGCGGCTTGGGCAGGCTCTTGGGATTCAACTTGGGAACCCCGAACTGGCCGCCCAGATCGGCAAGTTGGTCGAGGTCGATCGGGCCGACGATGTTGACAAACGTGAGTTCTTTGGGCTCGGCGGCAATGATGACGATGCCAGCCATCTTGTCGTTTTCCAGCTTGAAGAAAACGTCGACATTCTCTTCGTCTTGGCTGCGAACGCCGACGACCCTGCTCCAGCCGGGGCCGCGGATCTGAGAACGAAGTGCCTCGACCTCAGCTGCAGTGTAGGCCCCCTCTTCATCGAATTCGAAATGGCGGACGTAGATGCCTTTGAGGTTGGCCACGAGCTTGGCGGCCTCTTGGTCCTCTGGGTCATCGGCGGAGAGGAACTTGCTGGCCCAGCGCAGCATGGGACCGTCCATGGTCACTTCGACAGTTTCTTTGGCCTTGGCGGAGAGTTTTTCAACGTCGAGTGGAATCTTGATGTCCTGCGCCCGCGCAGCCGCTGAGCTTGCGAGCAGCAGCACCAACCATGTCACTATTCTTTTCATGGGGTCACTCCTTTTCCTCTTGGTTCCCGGTCTGGTCCGCTGGAACGTGATTGACATTAATCTCGTTAATCTTCGACTTCGCGAGTTGGAGCTTGCTGCCAGCAATGCGGAGGGCCAGGATCAATTGCTGCTTGGCGGCCTTGCCTTCGGCGTGCTCACGTTGGACATTCCGGTAATGAATGCCGCCGACGACCAGGGCTGCACAGACGGCTGTGGCGGCCGCCCCACGGACCAACGGCTGGGCGAAAAGTCGCAACCAGGACTGGTGGCGGAGGACCACCGGCGTGGCCGAACTCCGCTCCGCCACCCTGGTCAGCACTCGATCGGCGAAACCTTCCGGGGCCTCGCGTCGGCGAAGGGCATTCTTCAGTGCATCTTCCATTCGGTTTGTATCTTTATCGAAGTTCATATCGTTACTTCTCCGATGGCGCGTGTTACTTTTTCGCGCAGCATGGCCAGCGAGCGCTGTAGATGGCTCTTCACGGTCGCGACGGGCATGGCAAGAACCTCGGCGATGTCTTCCGCATTCATGTCCTCCTGATAACGCAGGATTACGATCAGGCGCGGCTTTTCCGGCAGCGAGGCCACCAACTGCCGCAGCCTGCGGGAGAGCATCGGATCTTCGGTCCGGGATGGCGCGGCGGATTCGGGCGCTTCGTCCAGACTCACCTGCGGCAGGCTGCGGCGGCGCCGGCAATCGATCGAGCGATGGCTGGTCACCTTGCGCAGCCAGAACTTCACGTGCTCCTCCGACTTCAGCCGGCTCAGGTTGGTATGGAGTTGAAGAAACACGTCCTGGGCCAACTCTTCGGCAGCCGCAGGGTCCCCTAGAAAACGCAGCGCGATGCTGAAGACCATCGCCTGGTGGCGGCGCACGATCTCTGCAAAGTCGCTTTCTGCCACAACCGTAGATTTCCCTGCCGAGAGGGACTCTGCCATGGGCGGCTCTCTGACTGCCTCACTTTACATATACGGCGGAGAACTGGCTAGAGAATGCAAAATCTTGAGCGTTAGGTCTGTAGCTACGGAACGCACCGAGGACCTCAGCGAGTATCCTAGGTGTCTCGCAAGGCTGCCGGGGTGGTTGTCCGAGGTCTTAGGTCCGACGCCGATCTACGTCCAATACGTCCGATCCAGGCTGCGATACTGGATCGCTTCGGCGATGTGTTTTGGTTCGAGGTTGGCCGAGTCTTCGAGGTCAGCAATGGTGCGGGCGACTTTCAAAATACGATCGTGGGCGCGGGCGCTCAGGCCCTGCTGGGTCATAGCTCGTTCGAGCAGGCGCTCGCAATCGGCAGAGAGTTCGCAGAACTTGCGGATGTGGCGGGAGGACATCTGCGCGTTGCAGTAGAGCTTTTCGCGGCAGGAGGCGAAGCGTTCCAGCTGCTCCTGGCGGGTGCGCATGATGCGCTCGCGAATCTGAGCGGAGCCTTCCGGTTCGGACGCGGAGCGCATTTCCTTGTAGTTTACGGCCGGGACGTCAATGTGGATGTCAATGCGGTCCATGAGCGGGCCGGAGATTTTCGAGATGTAGCGCTGGATCATCGGCGTGGTGCACTGGCAGTCGCGGGTGCGGTCGTTGTGGAAACCGCAGGGGCAGGGATTCATGGCGGCAGCCAGCATGAAGCGGGCGGGAAAAGTCAGCGACATCGAGGCGCGGGCAATCGAGACGGTACCGTCTTCGAGCGGCTGGCGCAGGACTTCGAGTACGTTGCGGGGAAACTCGGGCAGTTCGTCCAGAAACAGCAGGCCGTTGTGGGCCAGCGAGACTTCGCCCGGCCGCGGAATCACCCCGCCGCCGATCAGGCCAGCGTCGGAGATGGTGTGGTGCGGCGAGCGATAGGGCCTGGTCCCCACCAGGCCTGATCCCGGATCGAGCACGCCGGCCACGCTGTGAATCTTGGTTGTCTCCAGAGCTTCTTCAAAGGTGAGGGGCGGCAGGATGGTGGGCATGCGTTTGGCCAGCATGGTCTTTCCCGAGCCGGGCGGTCCGATCATCAGAATGTTGTGGCCGCCGGCGCAGGCGATCTCAATGGCGCGCTTGGCGGTCTGCTGCCCGCGGACGTCCTTGAAGTCCACGAAAAACTGCTGGGATTCGTGCAGCAGCGAATCGCCGTCGGCCTTCATGGGAACCAGTCCGTTGCCGGAGTTGACGAAATGGATCACGTCGAGCAGCGAGCGAACTGGATAAACATCCACCCCGCCCACCATGGCGGCTTCTTTGGCATTGGCCTCGGGAACGACCATGCGCGAGATCTTGCGCAGGCGCGCCTCCAGGGCAATGGGCAGGGCCCCACGAACGCCGCGGACCCCGCCGTCGAGCGAGAGTTCTCCCACAAATACGCAGTCTGCGATTTCCTTCTTCGTCAGGCCGCCGTAGGCGCCGACAATGCCCAGCGCCATCGGCAGATCGAATCCCGATCCTTCCTTCTTGATGTCGGCAGGCGCAAGGTTGATGGTGATGTGCGTGGGCGGGATGTCGTAGCCGCAATTCTTCAGCGCGGCGCGGACGCGGTCGCGGCTCTCGCGCACGGCGGCGTCTGGCAGGCCCACGGTGTGAAAGTGGTCCTGGTCGCACTTGATGCCGGAGCAGTCTACCTCCACCTGGATGATGTTGGCATCAATGCCGTAGACCGCGGCGCTGAGGGTTTTGTAGAGCATGGAGCAGGCACACGAACACCTGGCGCTTCCGCTACTACATTAGTGAATGGAAGCGAGGCCTGGCTGTGACGGATGTCACCCGAGCGCTGTGGAAAACCTCATCCTCCGGCGCGGTCATGCCTCGCTTTGGCGGTTCTGACGGAGCGCGGTCAGCCTCGCTCGACCTGAGAGATCCCTCGACCACGCCCGGAGCTGTGGAAAACCCACTCCCGGCGATGGGGTAATGCCTGAGCAATGCCAATCCGACCGAGTGGGTGGGCGTCCCCACTTGGTTACTTCCGTAAAATGTGACATCACCCCAATAAGGCGGCGCTGTCCGGCCAGCAAGGGTAGAATTAGGATGGTTTTCTAAAGAATGGACGGTTTCCCCCGCAATGATCCCTGACCAGACCGGCGGTTCGCCTGACTCCCATCCCGAGGGGATTCTCGAGCAAGAAGAATCACAACTTTGGCGATGGGTGCTGGGATTCTTTATCCTGCTGGCGTTCGCGCTGGCGGCGCTGCTGTGGGAACGGCTGGAGAATATCCCGTTTTCACTTCGCGCCATTCCGATCGGTGTACTTGCTCTTTCAATCCTGTTTGCGGTGTACGCCTATGGGCGACGCCGCGAAGTCAGCGAACTCAAAGGACTGCTTCGTGGGTTGCAAGAGCACGTGGGCGCGGCTCCTTCGGAAGAGCAACTCGACCAACTGAGCCAGGTCATCTTGCGCTCGCAGCGCAATTTCAAGGAACTGATCGATTCTCTTGACGATCCGGCCTGCGCGACTGCGCTCGACGGCACGCTGCGCACAGTGAACCGGCGCGTTGCTGAACTGACCGGGCTGCCTTACACCGAACTGGTGGGCCACAAGATCTTCGATTTCTTTGAGGAACCGGCGCGCGAACTGTTGGAAGGCGGGCTGGGACGGTTCCTGGAGAAGCGACGCTGGGCGGGGGTAGTACGCGTCCAGTTGAAGAACAATCCGCGGCCTCTTTATTTCGACTGCATGCTCAATGCCATCGTTAAGGGCGACGAAGTCGTGGGGGCAAGCATTCTGGGACGTGACGTGACCGAGCAGCGCGAGAAAGAGATGCGCTTCACGGAACTGTTTGAGACCCTGCAGGAAGGCGTCTATTTCAGCACGCCCGACGGGCACCTGCTCGACGCCAATCCTGCCCTGGTCAACATGCTGGGATACACGGAGAAGAAAGATCTGTTGTTGGTGGACCCGTCAGCTTTGAACTTCGAGCCCGGCCCACCGGCGCTGGGGCGGGCGGTGGACGATCACGGTGGCCTGCGCACGCGCGAGATCAAACTGCGCCGCAAGGATGGAGCGGCGGCGGTCTTTCTCGATTCTTCGCGTGCGGTGTGGGACACGTCGGGCAATATCATCCGCTACCAGGGAACGCTGGTAGATATCACCGAAAAGCGAAAGATGGAGCGCGAACTGGCGCAGCAGGAAGAATTCCGCCGGCGGCTGCTCGAAAGTTTCCCCGATTTGATTCTGGTGGTGGATCTCGGGGAACGATATACGTTTGTGAATTCCCGCGCCCGCGATCTTCTCGGCTACCAACCCGAAGATCTGGTAGGTAAGAAGATATCGGATCTGGAGGACCATTCGCCGGAAATGGCTGCGCTTTACCATACCGTGGTTTCCGGAAAGCAGGCTTTCGCCTCGGCGGAATACGGCGCGCGCCACCGTGACGGAAACTGGCGCACCATGCGCGCTTCGTGCAGTCAACTTTTCGATGCGGAGGGCAAGACCAGCGGCGTGATCATGTCGGTGCGCGACATCACCCTCGAAAGAAAGCTGGAGCAACAGGTGGTGCAGAGCGAGCGCCTGGCCGCTATGGGCGCCATGATTGGCGGCGTCGCCCACGAATTGAATAATCCCTTGACCAGCATTCTGGGCGTAAGCGAACTGATGCAGGACAAGGAGACTAGCGAGAGCGGGCGCAAACAGCTTGCCTTGCTGCAGCAGCAAGCGCGCCGGGCAGCCGATATCGTGCAGAATCTCACCTACTTTGCCCGCCCTCCGGCGCCGGGCAAGAGCCGGCTCAACCTGATTGAGGTGATCGATCGGACGCTGAACCTGCACGCCTATTCCCTGCGCAAGAACAACATAACCGTGGATTTTCTGCGCGAGGAGGGACTGCCCTACGCGCTGGGCGATCCGCATCAGTTGATGCAGGTCTTTCTCAACCTGATCATGAACGCGGAGCAGGCTATCCGCGAGGCGCGGGATAAGGGAACACTGCGCATTCGCACCGGCAAATCGGACGGCTCAGTGTGGGTCAGCTTTCACGACGACGGGCCCGGTATCCCGAAGGAAAACTTGCCCAGCATCTTCGATCCCTTCTATACGACGAAGCGTCCGGGACGTGGCACGGGATTGGGCCTGAGCATCTGCAAGTCTGTCATTAAAGAACACAACGGCAGCATCGACGCCACCAATGCGGCTGACGGGGGAGCGGTCTTCACCGTGACGCTGCCAGTGGCGGGCTAAGGCCGGGTGAATCTGCGGCAAGGTGCTCTGAAGTCACGGCAAATCAATTAGCGTCAGATCAGCTTTCCTGCGGACGGCGAGCGTACGCCCGTCCGGCGAAATTGCCACATCGCTGTCGATCGGATACTGCTTTCGAAAGACAATGCTTTTCGAGCCTATATCGACAACTGCTACTCGAAGATAGTAGCCAAACCCGCTGCTATCTGTAATCGGGAAACGGGCCCCGTGACTGAAGAACAGCACTCGCCGCGCCGCTCCCGATGCGAGGTCCCAACGAAAGCCGGAATTCCAACCAGGTACCAGCCAGTGCAGATCAGCGATTTCCTGATCTGCTCCGGATGGGTCGACTTGGTCAAGTCGATGCTTGTCGGTCAAGATGAGGACAGTTTGCGGGTCAGGAAGCAGCAAGGCTGCAGCCTTGCCCAGGGCCGGGGCACGGACGCTCCGTTCACCATCGCTTAAGTGAATATCCAATTGCTGTTTACTCCTATCGAGGCATGCGAATCCTCCGTCCGTGACTGCTAAGGACCAACACGTGTCAACCGATGCCGTCTGTCTCGCTGGCGTCCCTTCGAAATACGCAGTGTGGTTAGGTGCGTAGGCGTCTGTAGCGACGAAGCCGCGGCGAGAAGGAGCGTTGATGAGGCGCCCAGTCCACGTGGTCATCTTCGATTGCGGACCCTGGCCCTTAGGCCACTCAATTCGCTGAAGGGTTGAGAAATCCGCGTCAAGAAGGCAGATCTCCCAACCGCTCGACATGAGGATGTGTCCGTCCGGTCCGGCCTGAACGTCTTCTCGCGGCGACCAATCAAACGAATGAAGCGGAGTACCAGTTGTGTCGATAATGACAGAACGAAACTTGTTGGCTGTGGGCTGACCATACTTGTCGCACGGAGACGAGCGCAGGGGGAAGCTGACGAGCAGATGTTCTGAATCTAAGAATTCGACATGCCGTTTGGCATAAGCATCCTTATCCTGGAACATATAGTCGCAGTGGGCTTGGGCTGGATATCCGATCTTCTCTAGATCAATCTGCCGCTGTGATCGGCCCGAAGTTTGGCCTTGGAGGCCAGAAGTAAAGGCGAGAAGCAGGACTCCTGCGAAAGGAAGATGTCCGGTCATGGCGCACCCGAGACTTGCCTTCTTTAGATTACCTCTCCACCGCCATCGCCACGGCGTTCCCTCCTCCAAGGCAGAGAGCAGCGATGCCTCGCTTCACATCGCGGCGAATCATTTCGTAGATCAGGGTCACCAGCACCCGCGCACCGCTGGCGCCGATGGGATGGCCGATCGCGACGGCGCCTCCATTCACGTTGACTTTCTCGGGATTCAACCCGAGCTCGCGCATGACTCCCAGCGCCTGCACCGAGAAAGCTTCGTTCAATTCATAGAGATCCACGTCTTCATTCTGCCAGCCGGTTTTCTCCCAGATTTTGCGGACGGCCCCGACCGGAGCCATCATGACCCACGCCGGGTCAATGCCGCTGGTTGCCTGGGCCACGATGCGGACCATCGGCTTCGCTCCCAGTTCCTGCGCTCGCTGCGCGCTGGTGACCACCACCGCTGCGGCGCCATCGTTGACCCCGGGCGCGTTGCCCGCAGTCACGGTTCCATCCTTCTTGAAGGCGGGCTTCAGAGAACGCAGCACTTCGATGGTGGTGTCCTCGCGCGGGCACTCATCTCTGTCAAAGAGCGTGGGAGGGTCAGTCTTCTTTTTCCCCGGAATCTCCACCGGAACGATTTGCGATTTCAGCCGGCATTCCTTGATCGCGGCAATCGCCTTGCGATGCGAGTTTACCGCGAACTCATCTTGTTCCTCGCGCGTAATGCCGTACTTTCCCGCTACGTTCTCGCCCGTGATTCCCATGTGGTAGTTGTTGTAAACGTCCCACAAGCCGTCCTGCACCATGGAGTCGATAACCTGCGCGTTACCCAGGCGATATCCCTTGCGCGCCTGCGGCAGAAGGTAGGGAGCGTTGGTCATGGATTCCATACCGCCGGCAACGACGATCGAACTGTTGCCCGTCTGGATCGCCTGCCCCGCCAGAGCGACGGACTTCAATCCTGAGCCGCAGACCTTGTTGATTGTCATGGCACCTGTTGCCGGAGACAATCCGCCGAAGATGGCAGCCTGGCGCGCTGGATTCTGCCCCAGTCCGGCGGAGACGACGTTGCCCATGATGCATTCATCCACCTGGGCAGGGTCCACGCCCGCCCGCTTCACGGCTTCCCGCACCACGATTGCGCCCAATTGCGAAGCGCTGAATTCCGCCAGGCTGCCCTGGAATTTTCCGACCGCCGTACGGCAGGCGGAAATGATCACAACATCGTCAAAAGAGGCCATGAATCAAGCTCCGGCGAAGATTTTACGGTTCTCATTATAGATGCGACAGGGAGAGAACGGTGGCAGCGTGATCCCTGCATGCGGCGGGCTGCTTGAGTGGATTTCGAAGGATTCATCGTCGGGTTTGCCCGTACGACCGCGTCGCACTCCAGCGTTCGCACCACAATTCCTGCCGGCCCTGGGCAACAACATAGATTTTTCAGTTGACTTTTTCCTCAAAAGTTCTCTCGCCGTGACTTTGGTACAACGACTTCGCACGACGCAACGCTCATTTTTTTCTTGACTTCACTTTTCATTGACTCTATACATCAACTAGTTGCAGTAGAAGACCGCTGCACATTTTCCATGAAGAATGGAAGGGAGAATAGGAACCATGGCAACCAAGAAAAAGGCGAAGAAGAAAAAGAAACACTAAGCAAGGTCAGTACGAAGTCAAAAGGGGACGCGGAATGCGTCCCCTAAGTTTTTTCTGGCAAGACGGGAAAACCCACCACTGAGATGTCGAACGACATTCCCGACGATCTCGATGACTTGGCGTTTCCTTGGCCCGCGTGCCTAGTTTGACCTTTTCCCCGCTGCCGCCATGCTGTAGGGAATTCGCTTCTCCTGCGCCGGACAAAGGCTCCGGTACGCACAGAAGTTGCAGTGCATCCCTCGTTTCGCTTCGAATCGCCCGGCAGCGATTCCCTCAGCCGCATCGGTCACCGCCTGGCGCGCCTCGAGCAACTGGGCTTCATTGCGCGTCGTGACGACGGGGACGTTGTTTTCCAGGTTGTAGAAAATCACCGATCCCACCTTGTGTCCCCACTTTTCGTGAGCGGCAATCGCGTAGAGCGACAACTGCAGACTCTCGTCCGCGCTCTTCTGATCCCGGGCTTTGCCGGTCTTGTAGTCAACGATGTCCACCCGCCCGTCTGCTCGTGCATCGATCCGGTCGATCCGTCCGATGACGGTGGTCGCGCCCACGCGGATGTCAAAGGTCTGTTCGGTATCGAGAACCTGCGGAGCGGACTCTCGCGCCGTGGCCAGGAAGTCGAGTAATTGGGTGATGCCCAGTTGCTCGTAAAGTTCGCGCTGGTAGGTCTCCTGAATCCCGGCTTCGGCCAGATCGCGGCGGAATATCTCGATGAGTTCTTCGTCCGTCCTGGAGCACCCGAGGCCCACGGAATCGAAATAGGTCTTGAGCACACGATGCATCGTGGCGCCATACTGCATCGCCGCCGCGGGCTTTGCCGCCAGCCGCCAGTCCCGGTCCAGCTTGAACTGCAATCCGCAGCGCTGGTAGCTCTCCACGGCCGAAGCGCTCAGCCGGCTGTGCAAGCCCTCCAGCACGGGCAACTCGAACCATCGCGCCACTTGCGACTCAGCCGGATAGGCAGGAGACGCAGCCGCGAAAATCTCCAGGCTGGCCTGCGCCCCGGGGACCGCAACCGCCGTCAAATAGCGGAAGAGGCCCGAATTCTCGATCAATTCCCGCATGTACCCGTCTGGATTCTTGTTCTTGCCTTTTCCCTGCCGCGAGTAAATCTGCAGCAAGTCGCGGGCCCGGGTCATGGCCACGTAGAACAGGCGGCGCTCTTCCTGGTCGTGCAGTGTCTTGTCGTCGCCCTCGGCCACCGACTCCTGATCGCGCAATTCGTTGGGGAAGGCCACAAGGGCTTCCCTGTACGGGTTGGGGAAAGAGTTCGCGTTGGCGCGCAGAATGAAGACGTGTGGGAACTCCAGCCCTTTCGCCCCGTGAACGGTGGTCAGGTGAACCGCGTCTTCGTTTTCGCGCGCGGCGTTCTCATGCGGTTCGTTTTCGGCCGCGTTCAGCGGGATCACACCTCCAACTTCGCGGAAATACTCGATATAGTCAACAAATTCTTCCAGTTCTGTGCTGCGATTGACTTTTTTCTTCTCCCAGCCCTCCACAAACTTTAGCGCTGCTTGCGTATTGGGCGAGGCAGCGTCGAGTCCAAATCGCTGCATGATGATATCGAGGGCGGCGCGCGCCTTGGCTTGCCGCCGGCGGATTTCTTCCCGAGCATCTTCCACTGCGGCCAGCACGTCCGCGCCGCCAACCACTCGCTCCAGCACAGAAGAAAGAGGGACGATCGGGCCCTCGCGGGAATCTCGCGCGTTGGCGCGCATGACCTGGCGAAGTTGTTCGGGATTCACCTGAAATCGCGGCAGGGCGGCGACGCGAAACAGGCTTACGTCGTCCCCGGCCGAAACCACCGCTCGCATCGAGGCCAACAGGTCGCGAACTTCCGGCGTGTCGAAGACATCCATCCGCTCAATGACGAAGGGAATGCCCCCCTCGGCCAGTTCGAGCACAACCTCGTCGCGGTGCTGATGCGAACGGTAAAGGACTCCGAAGTCCGACCACTTGCACTTTGACTTCTTCTGCAGATCTCGGATGGAGCGGACCACGTCAGGCGCTTCGGCTTCTCTGCGCGCACACACCACCACCGTGACCGGAGCACTGGCAAGTTGGCCGCCGGTTTGCCCAGCTTCCTCCTCTCGGGCAGACTGTAATGGGGCCCGCTGATAGGAGAGAGTGCCGTCACTCCGTCCCGCGAACACGGGCGGATTCTTGGCAATCAAGGCAAACGCACTGCGCAGAATGGGCGTGGTCGAACGGCGGTTCTTTTCGAGCACAACCAGTCTGGTTCCGGGAAAGTGGCGCTGAAAAAGTTGGAAAGCTGCGCTGGAGGCACCGCGAAAACGATAAATAGCCTGGTCCGGATCGCCCACGGCGAAGATGTTTCCCTCCGCGCCCGCAAGCCGGGCGAGAATCTTGACCTGGGCGAAGTTAGCGTCCTGAAACTCGTCGACCAGGATGAAGCGAGCGCGGGCACGCGCCTCCGCTAGCACATTTTCATCGCTCTCGAGCAAGGCATGAGCGCGCACGATCATGTGACTGAAGGTCCCGAGATTGTCTTCTTGCAGCCAGCGTTCAACCGTGGCGAAAAGCCGGGCAATTTCGCGGCAGCGTCCCAGCGTCTCGGCCTCATCCAGAACGTTGCTCGATTTCGCCACCCGCGGAACGGGACATTCTCCCCGCTCCAGGCGTGTCACGTATTGCGCGTATTTCTCGGGCGTAACCAGTTCATCGTGGCAACGATCCATGAATTTCAGCAGGTCCATCAGAAACTGGCCCACGTTGGCGGCGCGGATGAAATGCTTCAACCCGAGTTCGCGGATGCGCCGGCGCAGGTAGATCCAGAGGTCCTGCTCGTCAAGCACACCAAAATCCCGGTGCACGCTCTTGAGCAAAGCCAGGCAGTAGTCGTGAAAGGTCGTGGCGTGCACCCGCCTGCCGTTCAGTAACTTGCGGACCCGCTCACGCATTCCCGTGGCCGCGTTATTGGTGTAAGTCAGGGCCAGAATCTCGTGCGGCTGCGCGTGGCCCTCGGCGACAAGGCGTTGAATGCGGTAGGTCAGCACCGAAGTCTTGCCCGTGCCCGCGCCCGCCACGATCAGCAGCGGGCCGTGCACGTGCTCAATCGCTTCACGCTGGCGATCTTCTGGGATAAACGGAAAGGTACGGGAGTTGGACTTCGGCGGCATCGAAGGGTCAGGATAACACCTTGACCAGTGAGCGAAGCCGATCAAGCGACTTCTGAAGTCGTGATCACCGTTGCAGCGATGGCGGCCGTTTCGGCGCGCAGGACCGTGGAACCCAAAGAAGCGGAAAGCCATCCAGCCTCCTCGAAAATCTGCAATTCGTCCTCCGCCCAGCCACCCTCGGGGCCGACTGCCAGAAGCGTCTTGACTCCCACCGGATGCGACGCCAGGACGCCCCGCAGATGAGTCTGTGTTTCCGACTCTGCCAGCACAATCCGCAACTCGCCAGGCAAGCCGGTCGCGTCTTTTAGTTTCATAGGTGCAACAATTTCCGGAGGCACGCTCCGGCGCGATTGTTCAGCCGCGTGCAGTGCGATTCTCCGCCACCGCTCGACACGCTTCATTGCTGCCGAAACCAGATGCGCGTCCGTTCGCCGCGCGATCACCGGAACAATTCGCGACACGCCCAGTTCCGTGCATTTCTCGATTGCCCATTCCATGCGATCGAACTTGAAGACAGCAAGCAGCAGTGTGACATTGGCCGTCTTTGCCGCGGGAACTTCTTCACCAAGTTCGAATTCGATGCGGTGGTCGGCTAGGGACGTGACTCGTCCACGGCGCACGACCGAGCCGGTGGCAATGTCGAATTCTTGTCCCACCCGGGCACGCAAGACGCGAACGAGGTGTTCAGCATGCGCGCCAGTCAACGCGGCATGATTGCCGGAGACTTCGTCGGCGATCCATCTTCTGTGCGTCATCGGCGTTGGTCGTGAAGATGGAGGGGTGCGTTCTCTGCGACTAAGCGGTGGGGTTGAAGCCCCTCCAATTGCCAACCGCTTTCGCGGCCGTAAAGGGCCGCTCTTCCACCTCACTACCCGAACATATCCTTCACTTTGCCTAGCAGCGAGCGCATCAGGGGTTGGTTGTCCACCTTAGAGATGGCGTCGAGTTCCTGCAGCAACTCGCGCTGCCGCTTGTTCAGCTTGCTCGGGATCTGAATGCGCATCTCGACGTACAGATCGCCCTTGCCATGCCCGTTCAACACCGGCACGCCTTTGTTGCGCACGCGAAAGGTCGTGCCGGGCTGGGTGCCTTCGGGAATTCTCAGCGTATGTTCGCCGTCCATGGTGGGTACGCGAATTTCCGCACCCATGGCGGCCTGGGCCACCGAAATCGGTACCACGCAATGCAGGTCAGTCCCTTCCCGTGCGAAAAACGGATGCTCATTCACGTGCAGCACAACATACAAATCACCGGCGGGCCCGCCAAACTGGCCCACCTCGCCGCCACCGGCGAAGCGGATTCGCGTCCCGTCTTCCACCCCGGCCGGGACTTTTGCATCCACCGTGCGCTGACGCAGAACTCGGCCTTCGCCTTTGCATTTCGCGCATGGATCGGTGATGACGCTGCCGGTTCCCTGGCAAGTAGGGCAAGTACGGGCGATGCTGAAGAATCCTTGCTGGTAACGCACTTGCCCGCGTCCGCCGCAGGAGCGGCAAGTGGTCGGGCCCTTGCCTGGCGCCGCGCCTGAGCCGCGGCAGTCCTCGCAGGCTTCGTGGCGGCGAACCGTAACTCGAGTCTCCGTGCCGAAGAATGCTTCTTCAAACTCAAGGGTGAGATCCTCGCGAAGATCGGCGCCGCGCTGAACCCGGCTGCGGCGGCGTCCACCGGCGCCGCCGAAAAGATCACCGAAACCGAAGAAGTCGCCAAAGATGTCGCTGAAATCCTGGAAAATCGTGGGGTCGAAACCTGCGCCTGCGCCGCCGCCCAATCCCGCATGGCCGAAGCGGTCGTACGCCGCCCGCTTCTCCGAGTCCGCCAGCACGGCGTAAGCCTCGCTCACTTCCTTGAACTTCTCCTCCGCATCGGGGTTATTGGGATTGCGGTCCGGATGCAGCTGCAGCGCCAGCTTGCGATAGGCGCTCTTCAGTTCCTGCTCCGTAGCCGTGCGGCTCACGCCCAAGACTTCGTAGTAATCGCGTTTTCCGTTGTTGGTCAGAATCAGCCTTTCTTCAAACACACAACCGTCATGCCCGGAACCAGATGCACCAATGTTCGCTCGCCTGTCCTATTTTCCGGGATTCTTTGCGACCTTGACCATGGCCGGGCGCAGCAGGCGGTCCTTGAACTTGTAGCCGCGTTGCAATTCCTCGAGCACCTCGTGGTCGGCCGCTTCCGAGGTCTCCACCATCTCGATCGCCTCGTGATAGTGCGGGTCAAACGGTTCGCCCTTGGCAGGGATGGCCCGCACCCCCAGCTTCGCCAGCGCGTCCTGCAGTTGCTTGTAAATGAGTTCAATCCCGCTGCGAAAGTCGTTCGCGCCGGACTTGGCTTGCAACGCGCGTTCGAAGCTGTCCATGACTGGCAGCAGAGTTTTGATCGCGTCGGCAGTAGCGAAATCGCGGAAGCCCTGCTGTTCTTTGCTGGCGCGCTTTCGCGCGTTCTCGAATTCAGCCTGCGCCCGCGCTAGCCGGTCGAGCAGAGTGTCGCGCTCGGCTTTTACCTTCCGCAATTCCTCGGCGACAGCGGATGCCTCTTCGGCAGCAGCCGTGGCACTCCCTTCGCCGGCAGCAGGTGAGCTTTCTGCGCCGTCCCCGGCCGGAAGTTCGTGCTCCAGATCAAGTCCGGCTTTTTCCACTTCTGACTTTCCGTTTGACTTCCCCATAACCCAGTCTACGTCACTCCGATTCATTCAGGATCTTGTCGAACAAGCGCGCAATATAAGAAACTGCGGTGATGGTGTGCTGATAGTCCATGCGCGTGGGGCCGATAACCGCCAGCGAACCCATGACTTCATTCCCGGCGTGAGCAGGAGCCCCGATCAGCACGAAGTTCCGCATCGAAGGCAGCGTCTCGTCCAGGCCGATGACCACCCGCACCGCTTCCTGCTTCACATCCAGATAGGCGCCGAGAAGTTGGACAACTTTTTCTTTCTCCTCCAGCGTCTTCAGCATTTCCTGCAGGCGTTCGCGGTCCTCCTCACTGGCCACCAGGTTGGCCGCGCCTTCCACGAAGACTACTTGCGCACCCTGCTCTGCCGCCAGGGCACCCTGCTTGTAGAGCCGCTCGATCGAATTCATCAGGCGGTCGTATTCGCCGCGTTCCTGTTCGATGCGGCGGGCGATCTCAGCCTGCATGGCCTCCATGGTCCAGCCGCGGAAATTGTCGTTGATGTAGCGCGCCGCCAGGTCCAGATCGGCCTGCGACAAATCGAGGCGCAGGACGCGATCGCGCACCAGACCGGAACGCGTGACCACCACCGCCAACACTTTCTGGTCGCTCAGGCGCGAGAAATACACGTGCTCCAGCGCGTTCTTCGGACCGCTCGTGGCCACTGTTACCCCGACATTATGCGAAATCAGTGACAGCACGTGCGACGTCCGTTCCATGAACTCCTGCACGTCGCTTACATCCGCCAGCGCGGTCGAGATCATCGACTCTTCCTGCGGCGCCAGTCGCGCCGTGCCCGAAATCTGTTCGACGTAGTAGCGATACGCTTCTGTCGTCGGGATGCGCCCGGCCGAAGTGTGCGGCTGCTCCAGAAACCCGGCGTCCGACAAGTCGGCCATCACGTTGCGAATGGAGGCCGGACTCAGTCCTTCGCGGTTGGAGCGCGCCAGCGTGCGCGAACCGACCGGCTCGCCCGTGGAGATAAAAGTCTCCACGATCGCGGTTAGAATTTCGCGCTCGCGCGTTCCGATATTGGGGTCAGCAGGCACGCTTGCCTTTCTCAGTTACCTCGATCCGAGCGTTGTCGGCCGGGGAGACACTAGTTCCTACTTATTCTACCTAACTATTTTAGATGCAGAAGCTTAGGTTTTGGGTGAAAGTTCAGATCCGGTACGGACTCTAGGAATGGGGCGAAGGGCTGTTAAGAAACAGGTTTCAAGGTGTCATAGTTTCAAGGTTTCAAGGCAAATCGTCGGGCACACTTGAAACTTTGAAACTCTGGAACTTTGAAACCTTTGCCTTTACTGAATCTGGATCACGCTGGCCGGGGTGCTGGCTTTGATTTCCGCTACGCGATCCACGACTCTGCGCGCAAATTCGAAGATGGACTTGGCGTGCGGCGAATTTTCGCCTTCGAGCACGACCGGACGGCCGCCGTCTCCAGCCTTGCGTACTTCGAGATCGAGCGCAATGCTTCCCAAGAACGGCACGCCGAACTGCCGCGCCATTTTCTCCGCTCCGCCGCGCGAAAAGATGTCAGTCTCGTGCTGGCAGTGCGGGCACACGAAATAACTCATGTTCTCGGCCACTCCTACCAGGTCGACCTTCATCTGGCGGAACATCTCGATCGCCTTGCGCGCGTCCTGCAGCGAAACGTCTGACGGAGTCGACACCACCACCGCTCCCGTCAGCGGCACCGTCTGCACCAGCGACAGCGCCACATCGCCCGTGCCCGGCGGCAGGTCCACGATCATGTAGTCGAGATGTCCCCATTCCACCAGTCCCAGGAATTGCCGCACGATCTGGTGCAGCATCGGCCCCCGCCAGATGATGGGTTTGTCGCCGGGATTGAGGAATCCGACAGAAATGACTTTCAGTCCGTATGCTTCGAGCGGCTCAATGCGGTTTTCGCCGGCCATGCGCGGCTGCGAGTTCACGCCCAGCATCAGCGGAACGTTGGGCCCGTAGACGTCGGCGTCGAGCAGGCCGACCTGGTGTCCCATGTTGGCCAGCGCAACCGCCAGGTTGACGGCCAGCGTAGTCTTGCCCACACCGCCCTTGCCCGATCCGACGGCGATGATGGCGTCCACGCCCGGCAGCGGTTGCGGGCCTTGCTGCGCCGGGCCCTGTCCATGCTGATGCGGCATATGTGCGTTCAACGGATCATGCTCCCCGTGTGAATTGTGGAATGAGGATCAGGCAGAACCCCAAAGGTCGATTATACAGGTGGGGAAGGCAGGAGCCTTTGGGAAGGGCACGACTTCAGTCGTGCTGCCTGCCAGAGTCAGTTATTGTGGGCTTCAGCCCCTGAGGGCAGCCGCGGCGGGTCGTCCCAGAAGCAAAAAGCGTGTGACCCCGTCCAAGCTCCACACTGGCTTGCCGTGCGAGAAAGTGAGCATTGACAAGGCTGGAAAACCAAACTCGCACCTAGGAATTCGCGCTCTAGTACCCCTCCCCTCCCATCCGCACCTTGCCTTTGAACATGCGGAACAGGAAGACGAAATACCCGAGCGCGAGAATCATGCCCAGAATCCACCAGACGAATCCGACGCTCAAGCCGTAATGGCCGGCGGCGGTGTTGTAGATGGTCAGGTTGCGCGCGGGCCCGGTGCTCGCCGGAAGGACCACGGGGTAGAGCGCGAACGCCGCGCCCACCAGCATGCCCACGATGTAGAAGGCCGACGCGACGAAGGCGATTTTGTCCGCTCGTTTCAGCATCGCATGCATCATGACGGCGAGCGAGCCGAAGACGACCACCGGGATGAGGAATCCGACAGCATGGTGTTTGTAGTTGTCGAGTACGCCGGGGCGGATGGAGACGGTCGCAATCAATCCGACGATGGTTAAGATCAGTTGGAACGGCCAAGCCCACTGAGCGACGGCTCGGGCGTGGCGGTTCAGGTCGGACTCTGTCTTGATCGCCACGTAGAGCGACCCGTGTGCGGTCAGCGTCACCAGCGCGATCACGCCGGTGAGGACCGTGTACCAGTCGAGAATACCGTTATCGGAACCGACGCGGAAGTTGGTCCATAGCGGCTCGAAGAAGTAGTGATCCTCTCCGAGCGGCACGCCGCGCACGACGTTTCCCAGCGCCGCGCCGAAAAAGATGGTCAGCAGCGCGCTCGATGCGCAAAATACGAAGTCGAAGAATCCGCGCCAGACGGGATTATCCATATGCGCGCGCAGCTCTATGCCGATGCCGCGCAGCATGAGCAGCCACAGCACGATCATCAGCGGCAAATAAAAGCCGCTGAAACTCGAGGCATAGAGCAGCGGGAAAGCAAAGTAGAGCGTGCCTCCGGCGGCCAGAAGCCAGACTTCGTTGCCGTCCCAGACCGGACCGATGGCTCGCATGATCGCTTGCCGCTCTGCGGCGGTTTTGGCAACGCCGAGATAGATTACACCGGCGCCGAGATCGAAGCCGTCAAGCACCACGTAGGCCGCCACCATCACGGCCACGATCATGAACCAAAGCGTTTCCATCGGAAACCTCGCTCGCAAATTCTGTTGTCATTTCGAGCGCAGCGAAAAACCTGCTTTTTTCTTTGCGCGATCAGAACAGCAGGTTCCTCGTCGCGGCGCTCCTCGGAATGACAACCGGGGAGTCTGATGCTAGTGCGCGTTGACCTCGCCTTCCGGTCCGTGCTCGATTTCTCGCCGCACCAGAAACAAAAACAAAATTCCCAACACGGTGTACATGCCCATAAAACCCAGCAGGGTAAACATGCCATTGCCTGCCGAGACTGTCGTCGAGTAGCCGTCAGCCGTGCGCATGAGGCCATAAACCAGCCAGGGCTGACGCCCAATTTCAGCTGTCATCCACCCTGCAGTATTGGCGATGTAAGGAAATGGCAGGGCGAGCAGCAGAATCCACTGCATCCAGCGGCTCGAAAACAGCTTGCCGCGCCACAGCAAAAACGCTGCTACGACAGAAATCGCGATAAAGAGCGTGCCCAAGCCCACCATGATGTGGTAGCTGAAGTAGAGCAACGCAATGTTAGTGGGCCACTGATCCTGCGGGAAAGCGTCCAACCCCTTCACCTCCGCCTTCCACGCGCGATAGGTGAGAAAACTCAGCGCGTCGGGCACTACCAGCGGATTGTCAATTTTCTTCTCGTCCACATTGGGCTGGCCGATGAGCACCAGGGGCGCTCCCGGCTCGCTGGCAAACAGTGCCTCCATCGCGGCGAGCGTGACAGGTTGATTCGTGGCCACCAGGCGGCCCTGTCCATCTCCCGTGGGAAACAGTTGCAGCAGGCTGAAGATCAGCCCGGCCACCACTCCCACGCGCACGAAGATGCGCCCGTGCTCCACGAACTTCCCCCACAGCAGATAGAACGCGCCGACGGAGGCCATGACGAACGCTCCCGTGATCACGGCCCCGCTCATGTTGTGCGCATACTGCCACCATGCCCAGGGATTCAGCACCAGCGCCCAGAAGCTGGCGAGTTGCACTGATCCATCGGCGGCTTGGGCGTAACCCACGGGGTGCTGCATCCAGGCATCAGTCGCCACGATGAAAAATCCCGAGAGCCATGACCCCAGAAACACCGCGACCGCCGACCACCAGTGCCCACGGGGGCCAAGCCGTTTCTCGCCGTACAAGAAGAGCCCCAGGAACGCCGACTCCAGAAAGAAAGCGAACATGCCCTCCATTCCGAGCGTCTGGCCAATCACGCCTCCGGCAAAGCGGGAGAAGTGCGACCAGTTGGTGCCGAACTGGAATTCCATCGGGATGCCAGTCACGACGCCCAGCACGAAGTTGATGCCGAAAATCCGCGCCCAGAAGCGCGCGGCCTGGTTGTATGTCTCATCGTTGCGGCGAAGGGCAAGCGTCTTGAGCACCACAATAAGTGGCGCCAGACCCATGGTGAGTTGCGGGAAAAGATAGTGGAAGGTGACCGTAAAGGCAAAATGAAGGCGATGGACTAAAAGGGCACTGTCCATGATGAAACCTCTCAGCGCGTCATTACCGAGGACGCTTTGCTGGCCAACATGGTTCGGACAACATGGCGCGATGCCGAGAAGCGCTGCGCCGATTCAGCGCGACCGGCGGCGTCTTTCCGTTTCGGAACGCCGAATCTCGCGGCGTCTCCCGGCATCGTCATAGCGGCGGCGCTGCTCGTCGGTCTCGGGGATCACCGGCGCCACCTTCAAATGTTTCCCCGTACTATCAATGGCGACGAACGTCAAATGGGCAGAGGCAACGTGCTGCGCGGTATCGGCGATATAGTTTTCAACGAAGACTTTCACGCCGACCTCCATCGAAGTAGTGAAGACGCGATTGACCGAGGAGCGCAAGATGACCAGGTCGCCCACGCGCACGGGAACCAGAAAATCGATGTGATCCACGGAGGCGGTTACCACATGATTGCGCGAATGGCGGTGCGCGGCCATGGCGCCCGCCAGATCGATCCAGTGCATTAGCCGTCCGCCGAGCAGGGCGGCGAGCGGGTTCGCGTCATTGGGCAGCACAATCTCGGCCATCTCGGATTGCGAATCCCTTACGGGGCGAGGCACCAGCGTGTCGTCGGTCATAGCGCTTATGGTGGAAGGCGTTATTGTACGCCAATGTTCTCAGTCTCTGCTCGATTTCCCAGCGGTTTGAGAGATTCGTATCAGGGCATGACTGCAGGGCATGCCGTAGCGCGCGCCCCACAAGTCCGGCTTCAGCCGCTGGGGGCGCACGGGCAAGACCAGCGGCTAAAGCCGTTGGCGTCCCGCGCCATGAACGGCATCGCTCAAGCGATGCCGTGATACGAACCATTATTCCCAACTGCACCACTGCCCAGCCGCGACACCGTTTGTAGTAACCTCAAGTCAACTGGCGACCGGAGCTGGTTTCATATATGCTCTTGCGGCGGCGGCGAGCACCAGGCCCTCAGGGGCTATTATAAAGCCCGTTTCATTTGCGCCCCGAATGGCACGGCTGAAGCCGTGCCCTACCCAAGACCTATTTGTAAAAGCAGTTCTAACCACTGACAACTGACGACTGCCCATGGACCGTATCGCCGCTCTCAACGAGATCCTGACGGAGAATCCGAAAGACGCCTTCGCGCGCTACGGCCTCGCCATGGAATACTCCAAGCAAGGCGACTTCGACCGCGCGCTGGCGGAGTTTTCCATTTTGCTGGAGAACAATCCCGACTACACCGCCGGGTATTTCATGGCGGCGCAAACGCTGGTGCGGGCCGAGCGAGTCGAAGACGCGAAGAAGATGCTGCGCGATGGTATTGCTTCGGCGCGGCGCACGGGAAATTTGCACGCGCAATCAGAGATGGAAGCGATGCTGGCGGAGATGGAGTAGAAACGTTTCAAGGTTTCAAGGTTTCAAGGTTGCAAGGTTGCGAGCTTAGAGGTGACCGCGCTTCACTTTGAAACTTCGAAACCTTGAAACTCTGAAACCTTGCCTACTACGCCATCCTCTCCATTCCCCACTCCACTGCGGCCGGGAATAATTGATAGAGCTTCACGGGCAGGTGCATGGTCCACGGAACGATCACTTCTCGCTTTCGCTTCAGGTACCCGCGCAGCGTAGCCCGGGCTACCCGCTGGGCTGTAATGCCACGCACAGAACCCGGCCGCACTTGCTTGAGTTCCCTTCCCCGGATGGCATGTTCTCCGAATGCTGTCCGCACGTAGCCGGGACAGACAGTCAGCACATGGATGCCGTCTTTCTTCAGTTCAACGCGTGCCGCCTTGCCGATGGCGTTGAGCGCGAACTTGCTGGCACTGTAGGCACCGTGAAACGGCAGGGGGATGTGGGGGATGTGCCCGGCGACGCTGGAAACATTGATGATTGTTCCTCCACCCTGTTGCCGCATGATGGGTATTACCGTCCCCATGGCTGAAACGGCACCGAACAGGTTGGTCTCGAAGAGCTCGCGGAAGGCGGGCATCTCGACTTGCGCAACCGAGTCGAGCAAACCATGACCGGCGTTGTTGACCCAGACGTCGACGCGTTGAAAGTGGTGCAGGGTGAGGCTGAGAACGCGCTCGATTTCCTCGGAGTGACGCACATCGCAGGAAAAGGCGGCGGTTCGCTCCGGGAACCCCAGCCGCGCGCGTGCCGCCTCGGCCCGGCTCGCATCGCGCGACAGCAGAACCACGCTCGCTCCTGCCTCGGCAAAAACCCTGGCGATCGCCTCGCCGATGCCCATGGACGCGCCCGTCACCACAACGACCTTTCCGTTAAGTGTCATGTTCGCGTTGTATTCTGTGTCTCGCTTCAAGTCAAGATGCCGCGCCATCGATGCACGCGAGCTTGACACTGACGGGAAATCGCGGACTCCAGAAAACGCCGGCCGCCCGGGCGCGTATAATCGGGGAAATCGGTTCCGTGGGGGTTGTTTCCATGAGTCTTCCGCGCACGCTGGGGGATCTGCGCCGCAGCATATTTTCCGAGGAGCATTTGCGGGAACGCCGCGTCAAGGACGAAGTGCGCGAGAATCTCATCGCTCGCCTGCGGCGCAATGCCGATGCGCCCGTGTTTCCCGGCATCGTGGGCTATGACGACACGGTCGTGCCCCAGATCATCAACGCGATTCTTTCGCGCCACAATTTCATCCTGCTGGGATTGCGTGGCCAGGCCAAGAGCCGCATCCTGCGTGCCCTGACGACGCTGCTCGATCCCCACCTGCCTTACCTTGAGGGATGCGAGATTCACGACAACCCCTATTCGCCGATCTGCCGCCGCTGCCGCGAAGAAGTGGCGCGCCTGGGCGATGCCGCTCCCATCGCATACCTCACTCCCGACGAGCGCTACGTGGAGAAGCTGGCCACGCCCGACGTGACCATCGCCGATCTCATCGGAGACATTGATCCCATCAAAGCGGCCCGCGGCGGCCACCAATTGTCGAGCGAGTTGACGATTCACTACGGCTTGCTGCCCCGCGCCAATCGCGGCATCTTCGCCCTCAACGAACTTCCCGACCTGGCTGGAAAAATTCAGGTGGGCCTGTTCAACATCATGCAGGAAGGCGACGTGCAGATTAAGGGATACCCCGTGCGGCTGCCGCTGGACGTTGCCCTCGTGTTCAGCGCGAATCCCGAAGACTACACGGCGCGCGGCAAAATTATTACGCCGCTCAAAGACCGCATCGGCTCTGAGATTCGCACGCACTACCCGGCAACGGTGGAAGAAGGGATTGCCATCACGGCGCAGGAAGCCTGGACGCGCCGCAACGGCCACCCTCTGCACTTGCCTAAGTACGTGCAGGAAGTCATCGAACATGTGGCTTTCGCCGCGCGCGAGGACAAGAAAGTCGACAAGCGTTCCGGCGTGAGCCAGCGGTTGCCGATCAGCGCGATGGAGAACGTGATTTCTAACGCCGAGCGGAGGGCGATCCGAAACGACGAGAAGCTGGTCGTGCCCCGCATCAGCGACGTCTATGCTGCGTTGCCGGCGATTACCGGCAAGCTGGAACTGGAGTACGAGGGCGAGATGAAGGGAGCTGACCATGTGGGCCGTGAATTGATCCGCACCGCCATCGCCAAGACGTATGACGAGTACTTCACCGGCGCCAACATGCAGCAGATCGTGCAGTGGTTCGACCTGGGCGGAGAGATTCAGCTTCCGGACTCGTTTTCTGCGGCCGAAGCGCTGAAGAATCTGAAGGAAATCCAGGGACTGGTCGAAAAGCTGGACCCGCTGGGCGTTTCGCAGAAGGACAGTCCGGAACGGCAGGTTTCGGCGGCGGAATTCATCCTCGAAGGCCTGCACGCGCATAAGCGCATCGGGCGCAGCGAAGAGCGCGTGTTCAAGGCGGAAGAGAAAAGGCCGGAGCCTGTGCGGGAGAGATCTTTTGAGCCGGAAGAAAAGCCCTACCGGCAGAGAAGACAATTTAACTAAAAGGCTGCTAGCTCCTAGCTTCTAGCTAGGCAGGACGATTTTCGCTACAAGCTAGCAGCTAGAAGCTAGCAGCTGTTATGAAGCGCATCCGCTACTCCAAATACGTGCCCGACCCTGCCAGCGAAATGAGCCTGGAGGACCTGCTAAACGCGCTTTCCGACTATTTCCTGCAGAGTGGCTTCCATGACTCCATGTGGTATGAAATGCCACAGGGGGAGCGCACGCTTGACGAACTGAAACGGGCGATCGAACAGGCGCTGCTGAGCGGAGAGTTGTTCGACGAAAATCTGCGCGAGCAGATCGAGCAGATGCAGATGGAAGGGAAACTCGATGAACTGATCGAGAAGCTCATCGAGCGCATGCAGCAGGAGGATTACATCTCCGTGGACGAACCGCCGGACCCGGCGCGGCCCTCCAGCGTCGGAGGTCAGACTGGCGAAGCCCAGCAGGCCCGGTTCGAGGTTACCGACAAGAGTCTGGATTTCCTCGGATTCAAGGCCCTGCGCAACCTGCTCGGATCGCTCGGCAAATCGAGCTTCGGACGTCACGACACGCGCGATCTCGCCACCGGCATCGAGGCCAGCGGATCGTCGAAGACCTACGAGTTCGGCGACACGCTGAATCTCGACATCACCGCGACCCTCTCCAGCGCCATCCAGCGTGAAGGGTTCACGCTGCCGCTGAACATCGAATATCCCGACCTGCAAGTACACCAGTGCGAATACCAGTCGTCGTGCGCTACGGTGCTCATGCTGGACTGCTCGCACTCGATGATTCTCTATGGCGAAGACCGCTTCACTCCGGCGAAGAAAGTGGCGATGGCCTTGTCGCATCTCATTCGCACGCAGTATCCGGGCGATTCGCTTTCGCTGGTGCTTTTCCACGATTCTGCGGAAGAGATGCCTTTGTCGCAGTTGGCGCGGGTACAGGTCGGCCCGTACTACACCAACACGCGCGAAGGACTGCGGCTGGCGCAGAGAATTTTGCAGCGGCAACGAAAAGACATGAAGCAGATCGTCATGATCACCGACGGCAAACCTTCCGCCCTCACGCTGGAAGACGGACGCATCTACAAGAACGCTTTCGGCCTTGATCCGCTGGTCGTGAGCCAGACGCTGGAAGAAGTTTCGAAATGCAAGCGCGCCGGAGTGCTCATCAACACGTTTATGCTGGCGTCGGATTATGGGTTGGTGCAGTTCGTGCAGAAAGTCACCGAGATGTGCCGCGGCAAAGCCTACTTCACCACGCCCTACACGCTGGGGCAATATCTGCTGATGGATTACATGTCGCGGAAGACCAAGACCATTCATTGAGCCGACAGCCCGTCAACGGCTAAAGCTGCGTTCTTTCTGGCGTCGTACGCGGCGCACTCGGCAGGCTCAGGGCAGGCTGCTAGAGCGCTGCTCTTCCACGGGGCTTTAGCACCGACAGAACCGTGTCTTCCCAAAACTTGGCCAACTGCTGATACTCTTTTCTTAATATATGGCGAACTGTATTCGATGTGGCCGACAGCTTCCTCCGCTCACGTTCGGGAAGATTTGTCGGTGGTGTAAGCAGCACGAGGCCGCGCAGCTCGACGAGGGCGGCGAGGATGCTAAGCAAGTTGTGATGCCTGCGCCGTGGGTCCGCCGCGAGGCCAGCATCAGCCTCACCCACGTCCTGTTCGGCGCCAATGTGGCGATCCTTCTGGCGATGGTGCTGGCGAGCGGCCCCTCGATGGACTTTACCAGTCAAGTGCTGGTGCACTTCGGTGCTAATTACGGTCCCCTTACTCTGTCCGGTGATTGGTGGCGGCTGCTCACCTACATGTTTCTTCACGGCGGCCTCATGCACATTGCCTTCAACATGTGGTGCCTATGGGATCTGGGCGCGCTGTGCGAATCCCTTTACGGACGCTGGACCTTCGCAGCCATTTATCTGATCACGGGCGTTGCCGGAGGGTTGGCCAGCATAGCGTGGAATCCCGAGGTGCTGAGTGTTGGCGCTTCGGGCGCAATCTTTGGACTGGCAGGGACGCTGATCGCATCGTTCTACCTGGGAGAATTCTCGCTGCCGAGAGTCGCGATCGGCGGCACGCTCCGCAGTCTCCTCTTTTTCGTCGGCTTTAACGTTATTTTCGGAACCATGTTTCCCGGTATCGACAACGCCTGCCACGCCGGTGGACTGGTCAGCGGGTTGATCCTTGGCGCACTGATCGCCCGCCTGGCGCCGCAACACGACGCTCCCCTGCGCCGCATGAGTATTCTTGCCGTGGCCGCTCTCGCCGTAGCGGGAAGTGTGCTCTGGGTCCAGCATTGGCGCGGTGCTCCTTTTCGAGCTATCGACTCGCAGTCCAACAGACCCGACCATACCCTCGCTCAACTGCAGGCAGTCGTCCGGCAGCAACCCAATCTTGTGGCGGCGCGCTACGCGCTTGGGAACGCCTACTTCAGCGCGGGGCAATTTTCCGAAGCCGAGGCGGAGTTCAAGAAAGTGCTTGACCTGCAACCGCAGTATCCTCACGCTCGGGTGGAACTCGGGATGGTGTATCTGGCCGAGAAGCGTCCCCAGGACGCCGAGGCCACGTTCAAACAGGTTCTCGCTCAAGATGCTGATGACGTTTATGGCAACTACGGGATGGCCTTAGCGCTGGCCGACGAAGACAAAAATCAGGCTGCAATCGAGGAGTTCAAGACTGCTGGTCGATTGGGTGCGCCGTTTGCCGGTCTCTATCGCGAAATGGGCCGATCTTACGCAAAGCTCAAGATGTACGACGAGGCCATCGCCGCCTACCTCAAAGAGAAGGAAAGGAGCGGCGACAATCCTGATCTCGAAAATGCTCTAGCCCAGGCGTACCAGGCCAAAGGTATGACGCAGCAGGCTCAGGAGGCTCGAACCAGGGCTGCACAGTTGGCGGGCGAGCAAGACCATTAGCTGACAAAACCGGGCCTTACGCCTTGGTGATTTCCCCGACCGCACGCCACGCCTGATTGATGGACTCGTCTGTGTAGGAGTAGGCGCCCGCATCGCAGTTCGCGATTGAGATCCGGCCATAAGGCTTGCGCGCCTTCTCACACGGCGTTTCGCCACCTTCCAGCACGAATTTGTCGAACAGGCTGTTGTACTCGTAGGCGTAACCGTGGGGCCAGCGGTTCACGGTAATCGCCAGGATGTCACGCGCCGGATCGAAGCCGCCCGGCCCAAGCGTCCGCGCCAGTTGTTCGCGAATCTCGCGCTCCAGGTCTTCGAAGCTGGTAGTAAACAGCTCAACGCGCCCCAGGCGGTGCTGCTCGCGGGCTGGGCGGCCGGCATGGCACGGAGCCTTGCTCATGTGCAACACGGCCGGCTCCTCGGGCGAGCTCGGGTGACGATACTCGCCGATGCTGACCGGCAAATCCATGTCTACATGGGTATGGTAACCGCCCGGAGCATAGATTGAATTCGCCCCCAGCTTTTGAAACGCGGTCCAAGCGCGCAACAGCACGTTGGTGTAGAGCAACGGCACCTTGGTCTCGAAGGCCAGCGCTTCCTTTTGGGCCCCGGGCAGTTCTTCACACAAATACGGAATCATCATGTTCCAGCAGGCCAAAATGCAATGGCCGGCTTTGGCCGTGTACACTTTGTCACCGCGAGTGTAGGCAACTTCGACTTCCCTCGCGTTAGCCGCGCTGCCGAGATGCTTCACCCGCACGACCGTGCTGTTCAGGCGGATACGCACAGCCGAAAGCGCGTCGTCCAACTTCGCGTAGTTGGCCTTGGCAGTGACGACGTCGGTCACCGAATTTCCCGGCACAGCCTCCGGGATCAGCTTACGCACCAGCAGACGGGCGATCGTGGCATTGCCGTCCGGGAAGTGGAAGAAATACTTCCGTTCGTTGCTCAGATCGGAGGCTTCCAACCCCATTCCACTAAAGCCGGGATATCCTGTCTCCGATGCATCGAGTGCCGGGACCGCATCAATGCCGACGCCGAACAGCGGCTGGGAAGTGGTCTGGTAAAGGCGGACGACATCCGGGTGCACACCGACTAGTTCCGTCAGGAAGTTGGCGTAACTGGTGCGCGCCAGGCGGGCCTTCTTCTTCTCGAAGTTGAGCCCTGGAAGATAATCTTTCTTGTCCCGGCACAACCGCGATACGTCTTTGCGCGCCTGTTCCGCAATCGGCGCCTCAGCCAGGAAGTGCTCCCAGGCATCAGCGCCCGCGACATTGAGGTCGTATGTTTCGCCCCCGGGAAAAGGGCACGGATCGTCCACCAGTTTGTCGGCGCCGAAAGTTTCTTTGTCGAAGAATATCTTGGGAACTCGACCCAGAGAGCTGTAGAAATCCCGGTCCAGATATTTGGGGAAGCTGGTTACATCAATGCCAAGTTCTTCGATCACCTTTGTGGCGACTTCGCTGTAGGGCTCCGGGCTCTCGATCGAGTAGGTCCCACCGTAACCAATCAGCGTTCTGTTGCCCACACGGAATTCGTTGCGCTTGGCGTGTCCGCCGAAATCGTCGTGGTTGTCGAGGATCAGGATGCGGGCTTTTGTGCCCACCGTCTTGCGGTAGAAATGGGTCGCAGCCAGGCCGCTGATGCCGCCGCCGACAATGATCAGATCGTAGGTTTCACCAGTGTCTTCCGGCTTGCCCGCCGAATCCCAGAACGTGCCATCGCGCAGGCTGTGGGCGGCCTCGAACGACCCGGGATGGTTGCCGCGCATGCCAGTAAGGGCAGGCGGGTAATAGTTGGGGGAATTCTCAGGGCCTCGGGAATCATCGGCACCAAGAAGATGCCATGGCATCATCGTCGCGCCAGCCGTCACCGCGACGCCGTTGATGAAATCCCGGCGCGTGATCCTGCGATGCATCCCCAGTTCCCGATCCCGTGAATCGCGCACGACTTCTCCCCGGCTGAGACTACGAGCCGCCCTCGGCCTTCTTCACTGCCAGTTCCGCGCCCTGGAATCCGACGCGGCTGTGGGTTCCGTCGCAGAAGGGCTTATTGACCGACCCGCCGCAACGGCAGAGCGAAAATGTGGGCTTGCCGGTAAGGTCGAAATGGTTGCCGTTGGCGTCCACCAGTTCGACAGTGCCCTCGGGAGCTTCGACGCGGAGCGGGCCATTGGGCCTGACGGTGATCTTCGCTTGAGCCATGAGTCAAATCCTCCAACCTTACTGGTTTCTAGTAGGCATAAGAAGATACCATGACAACGGCGAGTCGTGCATTACGCAGCACTATGCTGCGGCAGCACGAACTGAACGCAGATCGCGGTACAAGTGCATGTAGTCTTCGATCATGCGCTTGGTGGTAAAGCGCTCGCGGGCGCGATTGTAGGCGAGTTCGGCGTAAGCGCGGCGCATGGCTCGATCTTCGTTGAGGCGGCGAATGCCAGCCGCAAGGCTCGCGGCATCGTTGGTGCGGAAGTAGAGAGCCGCATCTCCCCAGATTTCGCGGAAGCTGGGGATGTCGTTGGCCACGATCGCACACCGTGAGAGTGCGGCCTCCACTGCCTGCATGCCGAGGGGATCGTAACGTGCCGTAGCGGCAAAGATGGATGCGCGGCTGTAGAGGGCGCGCAGTTGTGCCTCGGTCTGTGGGCCGCAGATCGCGACGGAAGTCTCAGCCACCGCGACCTTGACATCGGCCCGGATCGGAATCCGCGGCATGGCGACCGTCTGCTCCGCGCCGACAATGCACACTGGCACCGGATGCTCGTGCTGGGTGAGCAGGAACACCTGCTTGCCGGCGTCCACCAGGCGACCGACGGCCAGCACCGAATCGTCTTTGCTGATGTAAGGGTTAAAGAAAATGGGATTGCGCCCGGGATAGACTACTTCCCCGCGGCGCGGCTGTAGGTAGCACTGGCAAATCTGGTCAAGCATCCAGGCTGAAGCAGCAACCACGACGTCGGCCCCGGCAATCCCGCGGGAAACTGTATCGCGATACCACTTCGTCGGACCGCGTCGCGGCACCTGGTCCTGAACCGCCTGTCTCCAGGTAATCAGGTCGCCGTGTGCCATCACCACCTTCGGCACGTCGACTGGCAGATTGCCGTAGCAGAACTGATTGAGGTGCAGGACGTCGGGCCGCAATTCGCGAACCAGGGCGAACAGGAACTCAGACGAGTCGGAAAAGTCCTCTTCCGCCTCCTGCATCCATTCCAGGCGAAACGCCGTGGGCCGGTAGTCGAGGCCGTGCAGGTGGTCCATCCATGCGGTCTGATCCGGCAGCGGGATTTCGCCGAAACTGACCAGGGTGACCTGCACGCCGCGCGTGACCAGGCCTGCGACCAGTTCGCGGGTGTAGGTCCACGATCCCGACAACAGCGTGTCGGCCGTAACCAGGACGTGCACAGAACCTCCGGGAAGAACCGGTGAGATTCCGCGTGCAGCGCGGCATCTCCCGTCCGTACACCTATTCTAGTGGGGATGGTCGAAAAGGGTAAATAATTCTTGCAATCCGCGGCCCTGAAATCTCCTAACTACCTCGCCGCGCCGAAAACCGTCCACGGATACGCGTCCATGTCCCGCTGCAGAGGCTTTTGCCAGCCGTACTCCGGATGCGCGTTCAGATGTTCAACCGCCTTGAAGTTCTTGCCGCACGCATGACCCGCGGCAGCCGTGAAAGTCATCTTGGCGATCATGTTGGCGTCAGCAGCTTTGTTCTGTACCGCGCCAGCCGTCGCGAACGGTCCCACCCAGCCGCTCGAGCCGCGCGGCGAGAGATCAATGTGCCCGTCGAGGGTTCGTTCGTCGGCGTCTTCTTTCTTTTCGAACGTGTCGTAGTGGTCGGCGAGGAAGCGCTGCGCGGAGGCTACGTCGATCTTGCCTTTGTTCTCCGCCATCAACTGTTCCCAGCGAACGCGACGGGCAACCGAGCTTTGGCCCAGGTCCGCAGGATCGAAGTCGGTTTCTTCGCGGATGAGTTTCTCGTTGATCGGAAAATTCGAGCCGACGAAATATCCGTCGCTCGTCCGCTCCAGCCTGACGTTTTTCAACCCAAGCTCAAGCCGTCCGATTTCGTTCTTGCGGCTATCCGCCAGCAGCCACGTGTTGGCATAGCCGCCGTTATTACCGTCCTCCATGATGCGGGTGAAATCGTCAATCGACGCCGAGTACTGAGCCGCCTTTCGCGCCCGCACGAACTCTGGAATGCCGGCCGTATCAAATCCGGAGAAGTGGCTGATCGTGGTTTCGGTGATCGCCATTCCCGCCGTATTGATGACGAAGTCGTCGGCGCTGTGAATCACTCCCGGCAGGCCGTCCATCAGCATGCGATAGCCGTTCGCCGGAACGATGTCGTAGATAATGGTCCAGCGCTCGCCTTCAAGATAGGACGACCAGTTGTTGTGCGCGATCACCGCCTTGCCGTCTCTCGTATACCTGCCCGTCGCGACAAACGCGCTGCAATGCTCGGACACGGCCCGCGCTGCCGTCTTGATGCCGTGCTCTTTGTCATATTGCGCGTTGTAGTAGCCCCATTCGGTTTCGGCGTTCAGGCCCACAACGTCCCACACGTCGATTTTGACCCCCCGCGCGGCAGCGCCGTCTGCGATTCCCTCGAGTTCCTCGCGGTATTCTTGCTCGATGTGGGGCCACATGAAGTTCGCAGCGGCGTCGCGGAAGAACGACCAGTCCTTCTTGTAGTCGTGCCCGGATTCCAGGATGACGACCTTCAGCATGTCGGCGATCTCGGGCGCCAGCAGGTAGCCGTTCTGAAATCCGATCTCATGGGGTGTGCCTTGCAGATGCACATAGGTCCAACCGTTGTTCGCGGGAAGGCGGTAAGATCCCTGCAATTCGCTCGGAGAAGTGGCAGCACGAGGAGAAGCCAGAGAAACCAACAGAACGATCGTGATCAAAACGAACGGAAACAAAATGGCGAGTGTTCGGCGCATGCGGCAGGCTCCTGGCGAGGGTCAGAAGATTTTAGCAGAGTTGCTGGTAGGCGAGTGCTTTACGATCGGTACTGATCTTGTGTCGCGGCTCTCAACGCCTTCCCCGCCATCGAATACAAGTTCGCTTCGAGCCTTAAGTTCAACAACCTACCGACCACCTTGAAGTCGAGGAAATGCCAGGTTTCCTGCTCAGCGGACAATCAGTTCACTTGCAGGCGGAGTCTCAATTCCCGCGCCAGGCTGTCAATGGCACGGATTTTCTCAAATGCCGGGACGGGGACGTCGGGCACCGACATCGCCAGTTCGCAGGACAGCAGCATTGCCGTCAGGGTCTCGCACATTTCGCTGCGCATCTGTTCCTTGACGGCCCGCTTGGCCGCGAACTCCTCGCGCTGGCGGCGGTGCAACGCCGAGCGGGTCTCGCGCACCAGGCGTTCCATTCCCGTCACCGCAAAGTTCAGGTAGACGGGGAAGGCAGTGCCCAGATGTTCCAGCATCTGCTCGCTCTCCTGCGGTTCGGTTTCGAGCAGGAACTGATCAATGATCGCCGCCGAGTAGGCCTGTTCGCGCAGGAGGGTGACGGCCTCCTGCAGGTTCTGGGCCCAGCGCGTTTCCTTACCCGTGGCGGCATGCAAGGACTCGGCGCACTGTTGGCCGCGTGCTGACGGTGTAATGAGTAGAATCATGCCTCTTTCCATAGCACGTCTGCCGCCACAGCGCCGTGCCCTGAAAATGCTGGGCTTAGCGAAATCGGCGACGAAGACGGCTTCCCATTGCGGAACCTGCCGCGTCTCGAGCGAGTTCAGAACTGAACCCTCACGACTGGCATCCCTCCGCCGAGTAATCCTTGAGCTTGCGGTAGAGTGTCGTCTTCCCGATCCCCAACAACCGGGCGGCTTGCAGCTTGTCGCCGTTCAGTTCTGCGATCGCGCCCAAGATCGTCCGCTTCTCCAGTTCTGCCATAGGAATGATCTTTCCGTGTCCGTTGCCATTCCCCGGCACAGACGGCGGAGCCGGCAGATTGGCAATCTCGCGCGGCAGATCAGTGAGCTGGATCAGTGGACCACTGGTGAACGCATACGTGCGCTCCAGACAATTCTCCAACTCCCGGACATTCCCCGGCCAATCATAAGCCAGCAACGCTTTAAGGGCGGTGTCGTCGAGCGTCTTTTCCTGTCCGGAGCTGTGCGCCATGCGTTCCAGAAAATGCGCAATCAAGAGGGGAACATCCTGCCTGCGCTCGCGCAGCGCTGGGATGCGCAGGCTCAGCACGTTGAGGCGGAAGTACAGGTCGCGGCGAAAGGCGCCTTGCATCACGGCCTGTTCCAGATCGCGGTTGGTGGCGGCCAGGATGCGCACATTGATCGCTACCCGGCGCGTGCTGCCTACGGGGCGAATCTCTTTTTCCTGAATCGCCCGCAGCAGCTTGGCTTGCAGGTCCACCGGCAGTTCGCCCACCTCATCGAGAAAAATGGTTCCACCCTCGGCCATGGCCATCAGGCCGTCTTTGGCCTGGTTGGCTCCGGTGAATGCGCCCTTCACGTGCCCAGACAGCTCGCTTTCGATCAGCGTGGGCACCAGGGACCCGCAATCGACCGGGATGAACGGCTTGTCGCGGAAAGGGCCACAGTAATGGATGGAACGCGCGACCATCTCCTTGCCGGTGCCGCTCTCCCCCAGAATCAGAACCGGGTGCACGCTGTTCGGAGCCTTGGCTATGATGCGATACAGCTTTTCCATCTCCGGAGAGCGCCCGACGATGCCGCCGAACCCCTGCTTGGATTTCACCTTCTCGCGCAGCAGACGGTTTTCTGACCTCAGCTTCAGATGGCTGGCTACGCGCTCCAGCAGCAGCTTCAGTTCGTCCACGCTAAAAGGCTTGGTCACATAGTCGTAAGCGCCGTTCTTCATGGCCTGGACCGCTGGCTGCACCGTCCCATATCCGGTCACGACAATGACGATGGCATACCTGCGCCGCTCCTTGATGCGGCGCAGGGCTTCCAGACCCCCTGCACCGGGTAGGCGCAGATCGAGCAGGACCGCGTCGAATGCCTGGGTATCGAGCAGTCGGTAGGCGTGTTCGGCGGAGTCGGCAACAAGAGCGGCAAAGCCGAGCGACATGGCCACCTCACGGCAGGCTTCGCGGACTGACCGTTCGTCGTCCACGATCAGAAGGTTGAGGAAATTGGCTGGTTCCAGTTGCGGCGTGCTAAGAGTCGGACTCAAGACTGCTGACGTCATGGCGTTATTCCTTTTCTTCGGGTTGAAATGCCCCCTCGTTTCTTTCGGGTTGTAACTCGGTTGTGGGGCAGTTCGGTTGCTGAAACGTTGCGGCAGCGTTCGGCACGAGTGGCAGAAGCACAGTAAACCGGGTGCCGCATCCCGGTGCGCTATCCACGTGAATCAGGCCACCGTTGCTGGTCACAATGTCGTAGACCGTCGCCAATCCTAGCCCGGTGCCCCGGCCCCCGGCTTTGGTGGTGAAGAAAACTTCAAACAGATGAGCCCGGGTTTCGGCGTCCATGCCGCAGCCGGTGTCTCCCACCACCAGAAGGGCGCAGGGAATCGACGAGTTGCGTCCGCTCTCGAAACCTGATTCGGCGAGCACTTGCACCTTGCAGTTGCTGGTCTTGATGGTGATCTCGCCGCCCCCGGGCATGGCGTCCCGCGCATTCAACACCAGGTTCAGCAGTACCTGCTGGGCCTGTGCGGGATCCATCCGGACCAGACCCAGATTCGGATCCAGATGCGACTTCAGTTCGATGTTTTCGCCGATTAGCCGGGTCAGCAGGTTGCTCATGCCTTCGCTGACCTCGTTGAGTGACAGCAGCCGAGGTGGGCACGTGGCGGGGCGGGCCACCGCCAGCAACTGTCTCACCAGGCCGGTGGCCTGCATACTGGCGCTGCGGATTTCCTCGGCGTATTTGCGTACCTTATGCCCCGGCTCCAGGCTGGCCATGAGCAGATCGCAGTACAAAAGCAACCCGGTCAGAAGATTGTTGAAGTCGTGCGCCACGCCTCCAGCCAGGCGTCCCACCGCTTCCAGCCTCTCGGCCTGGCGCAGGCGCTGCATGACCTCCCGATCCGCCGTGATTTCTTGGGCTAGGGCCAGCACAGAGTCGGGCATGCCGTTTGTTCCTGGCACGCGCCATGCGATCCAGCGCAGCGGCCGGCCATTTCCGTTTCCCCCCTTCGCGTCGATCTGCATGCTGTCGCGATCACCCTCGAACAACTCGCGCAGCAAACGTTCGCTTTCGGGATGCTCTTCAGGGGTAATGAGGTCGGCCAGACGCAGCAATCGCGCCATCCTGGGACGCCCACCGAGCATTCGTTCCAGGGTGGGATTCATGGCGACAATGTTCCCTTCACCCTGGCACTCCGCCACACCGACCGGCGCCTTGGCGAACAGCGGGCGCCCTTCCGTCCTCGCCTCTTGCGGCCTCCACGAAAACTCAGTGGCAGCGCTCATAGAAATACTCTGAACGGGATACTTCCCGGAAGGAACCCGACATTCAGCATCCAGAGCCCTTCGTTTCCCCAAAATGGGAATCGGCTCTGCCCCAAATTCCGAGTTCACTATTTCCGAATGCACTATAGAGAACTGCCCCTGTGTTTGCTTAGGACACTCGTCACTAAAATGGGAAATCTCACGATTCACGATCATTTACTTCACAAAAGTGGAAAAGGGGGCTATAAATGACTGTGCCACGTCAGCGGAAATGGGACAGTTTGAGACCGGAAGTTAAGCTACACATCTGAG